>NZ_JONH01000014.1 GCF_000711795.1 Vibrio pacinii DSM 19139
TGCGCAGCGAAAGTGTAGTAAACCCAGATTCTGAATCACGTTCGTTCCTCAAAGTTCAGAATGACGAGCTTGGCTCTCGTGTTCACTTTACGAGTTCAGGATGACGAGCTTTGACTTTCGTGGTTCACTCTACGGGTTCGGAGTGAAGTCAGTTGTGATAGTAACTAAATAGTGTCATATAAGTCCCGCCAATATGGATTAATACTTTTGATTAGCTCATCTTTCCAGTTTCGGCGCCAGCTTTTGAGTTGTTTCTCACGGTAAATAGCCGCCTCCATAGTTTGATGTATTTCGTAGAATACAAGGCAATTGACATTGTATTTTGAGGTGAAAGAGTCAGATATACTGGTTCTGTGTTGCCAAATTCGTTGCTGAAGTTGACTAGTAACACCTATATAAAGGACATTGCGATTGGCCGAAGACAATATATATACGCAAGGTTGTTTATCCATGAATTTCCCTATCCATATTCTAAATCTATTTCTATCGGTTATTGAGGTGGCTTATTGCCAAGGCATCAGTAACCTTTATTGATATCGATAGTATTGACCAAGCTAAAGCCATCTCGCCAACGTTGGTAATTGTCAGCAAAGATCTCGATAACCTGCTCTGGAAAGCTAACGGCGGCAATGTGAGGAGTGATGGTCAGGTTCTCCTGTTGCCAATAAGGGTGTTGCTCGTCGAGAGGTTCTTGTTCAAAAACATCAACAAAGGCGTGCTCGACGGCGCCATTATTGAGCGCTTCGAGCAGCCCCGCTTGGTGGATCGCATTACCTCGTCCAACATTAAACAGCAGTACATTGTTGCAGTGGGCTAAACTCTCGCTATTCAGAATATGATGAGTTTCTGGAGTGTTGGGTAAGGTGTTGACGACAATATCGGCTTGCGCGAGGGCGGTCGCGAGCTCTTGAATATGGTAGGTGGCAGCAAAAGGGGAGTGTTTCGTTGGGATGCCACTACGATTGACTCCGATAGGTTCAATGGCCAACGTTTTGACCGCTTGAGCAAGGTAGGCGCCAATTGATCCTGTGCCCAGAATCACCATCTTTTTTCCGGTTAGCGATTGATAAGGCTTGGGCGCCCACTGACATTGGCTCTGCTGATGGCGGTAATGATTAAAGTGACGATAATGCTCGATGCAATACCCCAGAACATACTCGCTAATTTGCTGGCCAAAGATGCCTTTGACATTCGTCAGTTGGCCTTCAAATTGATTGAGTTTGGGGACGAGAGCATCGACACCAGCGTAAATCGACTGTATCCACTCAATATGCGAGAACTCATTGATGCGCTTGGCCGCTTTGGGTGGTGAAGCGAGTAGGATGGTTGCTTGGCTTGGATCTGAGGTGATCGCTAAGTCGGGCAGTGCGGCTTGCTCAAGTAACTGCTGGTACTTGTCGTTGTGTTCCGTCATCAGGTAGAGGTTATGAGTAAAATTGTTCATCAGCTTGCTTTTTTCCCTGTTGGTTATCAAGTAAACTCTCGCTGTCTATTTCAGCAACCAATGAGTCTCTATGCTACAGAATCCTCTTCAACTTCGCCTTGAGAAGTTAGAACCCTGGAAACAGATTACCTTTATGGCCTGTCTGTGTGAACGCATGTACCCAAACTACGCCATGTTTTGTGATAGCACCCAGTTTGCACAAGCGCGAGTCTATCGCGATATTATCGATAGTATTTGGGAGCAACTGACGGTAAAAACCGCCAAGGTTAACTTTGAGCATCAGCTAGAGAAGTTAGAAGAGATCATTCCAAGCTCGGAAGATTTTGAGTTTTATGGTGTTTACCCGGCGATTGATGCCTGTGTCTCTTTGTCTCATTTGCTACACGGCCTGCTTGATCGCGATTATCTGTATGAAAACATGCATAAGGTCAGTCAGCAGTCAGTCATGACTGTTGCCCAGCTAGAAGAAGCGCAAAGCGGTGAAGCGATCACTAATGAAAACCAAAAGCAGAATGAATCGGTCTGTGCTGAGTGGGATGTTCAGTGGGCGATTTTTAGGCCGTTACGAGAAGCCGAAGAGCGTGATATTGACCTGATTAAAGACCTGCGTTCTGAGTTGCGCGATGAAGGCGTGAGTAATATTGGGGTTCAAATTTAGAAGGTTATTAGCGACGAGCTCCGAGTTTCTCGAAGCTCGCCACTGGGTCTACGGCTCTTTGCTCTGATTCAGGGGTTGATCCTCTGTTGGGCTGGCCTCGATTTGAGCGGCCGATTCATCTTCGTCCTCATCGTCATCGCGGCTCTCAATCACGCCGTGAGTTTCTTTCCAGCGCTCCCAACGTTCAAAAGCGAGCTCTTGCATGTCTGTCGCGTGGTCGGCTTCATCGACAATTTTCTCTCCGACCAAGTGCTCGAAGACATCTTCCAATGTCAAAATACCCTGAATGGTGCCGTACTCATCGACAATCATTGCCAGCTGTAGGCGGTTGGTCATCATCTGTTCAAATGCTTTCGGCAATCTCATGGTATTCAGCAACACATGCAGAGGGCGCATAAATGTGCCAAGCGGTTTGCTTCCGTGACCAGCTTGCTGCAATTTGAACAGCTCAAGTCGATGGACGAAGCCAAGGATGTTGTCTTTCGATTGGCTATACACCAATGGGCGCGAAAACGGGGTATCTTTATGCTCAATGAGAAAATCATCAATGGTTGTTTCTGCATTGACACGAAATACCACCGGGCGCGGCGTCATCACTTGAGTGACCGGCACATCTTGAATGCCGAGCAGGTTGGTGAGGATTTTTGATTCACCTTCAGCAAACTCGCCACTTTCACGCGCTAAGATCGCCATCGCAGATAACTCGTCACGCATTTTCGGTGGCTGATGGCCACGAGCAAGACGTTTGGTGATTTGCTCTGAAAACCACACAAACGGGGTCAGTGCCCACACCATCCAGCGCAGTACAACTGCCGCTGCCGGAGCAAGTTGACGCCAGTAAGTCGCGCCAATGGTCTTTGGCACAATTTCCGACAGCACCAAAATACCTAGGGTTAACACGCCAGAGAACACCCCCAACCACTCACTGCCAAATACGACAGTCGCCTGAGCACCAGCACTGGCGGCACCAATGGTGTGCGCAATGGTGTTCAGAGTCAGAATCGACGCTAAGGGGCGATCGATATCTGCTTTAAGCTTGCTGAGCTTATCGGCAGCAGGGTGATCTTGTTGGCGAAGCTGAGCTAAGTAACTTGGTGTAATACTCAGTAACACCGCTTCTAAAACGGAGCATATAAACGATACGCCAATGGCAATTGAAACGTATAGAGTTAGCAGAAACATAAATGTCCTATGTCAGTTCACTCGCATCTAACTTTGCAAGAGAAGGGGTGCTTCTCTTACCTGTGCATTATTGATATGAGCGTTTTATATTCGCTTTAAGCCCCACAATAACAGGCATCTTGAGCTTTTGCAGGTTAATAAATAAGGCTAAAAGTGGTTAAAAACAAGTATTAACGTTTGTTGATAGAGTAACAAATTGTGAGTTAATACTCAGATTATGGTTAAAAGTACGTCATGAGAGCGAAAGATCGCTTACAAACCTTTGCCAGATGGGGCATTTATGCTTTAGAGTGAGCTGAATTCGATAACATATGAGAAGGGAAACCTAATGAACAAGACCCAATTAATCGACTTTATCGCAGAAAAAGCAGACCTATCTAAAGCACAAGCTAAGGCTGCTCTTGAAGCAACTCTTGATGGTGTGACTGATGCACTTAAAGAGGGTGACCAGGTTCAACTAATTGGTTTTGGTACATTCAAAGTTAACCACCGTGCAGCTCGTACTGGCCGCAACCCAAAAACTGGTGCTGAAATTCAAATCGCTGCTGCAAACGTACCAGCATTCGTAGCAGGCAAAGCACTTAAAGATGCAGTAAAATAATTTATTACTGAATCCAGAGTTTTAAACTCAAACTGTATATAATACGCCAAGGTAGTCTCTATCTTGGCGTATATTTATTTTATGACGATGAAAAAATTACTGACCTCTGTATTGGTTACTGCTCTTGTTGTTGGCTGTTCATCACAGGTGACAACCGCTAGTCTTGAGCAGTTTTCCAACTACACAGGGGGGCAAACCATCGGTGATGCAACCAGCTTATACTGGTATACCGAGCGAGCGACCTTTCCTTATTCTGCCGGAGACTATGTCAGCGCCGGAGACTATGGTTGGTATCAAAGCGACTATCGCTGGAGTGATGGCAACCTAAGAGAGCTGATTCGCCAAGGTGAGCAGTTAAAAGATAACCTCGTTTTAGTGCCGTACCGTATTCATGTGCGTTTCGATAAGCAAGGTGATGCGATTTATCAGCAGTATCGCCTTGATGGTAAGGTACTGCCGCTTAAAAATGATAAGTTGCAATGGCTACAGCAAGAAGCGCGCAATATCCCACAGCTGACTAAAAGCCAATCAAGTAATGGATTAAAATTAATTCAGGGCTATTGGGATGGTTCGACCTTTGAGACCTGCTCGGGACGAAGCTACGACCAAGTTGAATTTAATGAGACATTGCCAAGTTTTGTAGTGAATCGCCTTTCGACGCTAGACAGTTACGTCGCTTTTTTGGGTACCACACGCAATAGCAAGATTGTGGTTAATCAGCTTCTGATGCTCGCTGATGATGATCATGACTGTATCGAGCAGCCTAGTTTGATTGAAGACGAGTTGTAGAGTGCTTCAATCAAAATATCAAACAGCAAAAAGGCTTGGTCTTATGACCAAGCCTTTTTAATTATACGCTGCTCGAAGCTTAAGGCTTATTGCTGCTGTTCGCGTTCAATCGCTCGGTAGCCAATGTCATTGCGATGGAACATTCCGTTCCAGCTAACTTGCTTAGTTAACGCGTAGGCGCGTTCCTGAGCCTCAGAAACTGTGTTACCAAGTGCCGTGGCACAAAGAACACGACCGCCGTTTGTCACAACATCGCCAGCCTCGTTATTTGTCGTACCCGCGTGGAAGATTTTCTGTCCTTCAACTTCACTTGTTGGCAGTGAAATAACATCACCTTTTGCATAATCAGCAGGGTAACCGCCAGCGGCAAGAACAACACCGATAGACGCGCGTGGATCCCATTTCGATTCTGCTTCGTCGAGCTTCTCGTCAATCGCCATTAAACATAGCTCAACAAGATCCGATTCCATACGCATCATGATAGGCTGCGTCTCTGGATCACCAAAGCGGCAGTTGTATTCGATCACTTTTGGTGTGCCGTCTTTATCGATCATCAGGCCCGCGTAGAGGAAGCCAGTGTAGGGTGCGCCTTCTGCATCCATACCGCGAACGGTTGGATAAATGACTTCTTCAAGAATACGGTCGTGGATTTCTGGTGTTACCACTGGCGCTGGAGAGTAGGCACCCATACCGCCAGTATTGGGGCCAGTATCTTTGTCGCCCACACGTTTGTGGTCTTGGCTGGTGGCCATAGGAAGCACGCTAGCGCCATCAACCATAACGATGAAGCTGGCTTCTTCGCCTTCAAGAAACTCTTCGATAACAACGCGGCTGCCCGCTTCGCCAAAGGCATTACCTGCCAACATGTCTTTAATGGCGTCTTCGGCTTCTGCAAGGGTCATTGCAACGATAACACCTTTACCAGCCGCCAGACCGTCGGCCTTAACCACGATAGGCGCACCTTGCTCGCGAACGTAAGCCAGTGCTGGCTCAATCTCAGTGAAATTTGCGTAGTGACCCGTTGGGATATCGTGACGTGCTAAAAAGTCTTTAGTGAAGGCTTTCGAGCCTTCAAGCTGAGCGGCCGCTTGAGTTGGACCAAAGATAGGTAGGCCTACTTCGCGGAAGGCGTCAACCACACCGATAACCAATGGCGCTTCAGGGCCTACGATGGTGAGTTCGATTTTCTTCTCTTGCGCAAATGCGACTAAACCAGCGATGTCTTCAATGCCAATGTTGACGTTCTCCAGTTTAGGCTCAAGTGCAGTACCTGCGTTACCTGGTGCAATGAAGACTGTCTCAACATTTGGGTTTTGTGCTGCTTTCCAACCTAGCGCATGTTCACGACCGCCAGCACCAATAATTAAAACTCGCATATCTAATTCCTTAAAACTAAATTTTGTCATTCCAGAAACGAGGAACGAGTTATCTGGAATCTAGTAATTACATTCGCGTCAATGGATTCTGAATCACGCTCGTGCCTCGCTGTTCAGAATGACGACAAGTCATTGCTATTTCGCCTAGCTCCGAGAGAGTCCTCTCCAGGAGCTAGGTGCTAGCAACTCGCCTCCTATCCCTAGGAACTCGTCTCTAGGAACTAGGACCTTTTTCTAATGACGGAAGTGACGCATACCAGTAAAGATCATCGCCATACCATGTTCATCTGCAGCTGCGATAACTTCATCATCACGCATAGAGCCGCCTGGTTGAATCACACACTTAATCCCTGCTTGTGCTGCAGCATCAATGCCGTCACGGAATGGGAAGAAAGCGTCAGAGGCCATCACACAACCTTCAACTTGCAGACCTTCGTCAGCAGCTTTGATTCCAGCGATCTTGGCTGAATAAACACGGCTCATTTGGCCGGCGCCAACACCAATCGTCATGTCGCCTTTTGAGTAAACAATCGCGTTAGATTTTACGTATTTGGCGACTTTCCAGCAGAATAGGGCATCTTTTAGCTCTTCTTCCGTTGGTTGACGCTTAGAAACCACTTTAAGGTCATCTAGGCTCACCATGCCTTGGTCGCGATCTTGCACCAGTAAGCCACCATTTACGCGTTTCAGGTCAAAACCAGTTGTCTTGGTTGACCATTCACCACATTCAAGCAGACGAACATTTTTCTTCGCCGCTACAACTTCTACCGCTTCAGCTGAAACCGAAGGGGCGATAATCACTTCAACGAACTGGCGCTCAACAATAGCGGTTGCTGTTGCAGCGTCTAGCTCTTGGTTGAAGGCGATGATGCCGCCGAATGCAGACGTTGGGTCAGTTTTGTATGCACGATCGTATGCTTCTAAGATGTTGCTACCGAGTGCTACACCACATGGGTTAGCGTGCTTAACGATGACACAAGCTGGCTGGTCGAACTCTTTCACGCACTCAAGTGCTGCGTCAGTATCGGCGATATTATTGTAAGAAAGGGCTTTACCTTGGATCTGGCGAGCCGTTGATACAGAAGCTTCTTCAGGGTTGGCTTCTACATAGAAAGCGGCATCTTGGTGGCTGTTCTCACCGTAGCGCATGTCTTGCTTCTTGATAAACTGCTGGTTGAACGTGCGAGGGAACTTGCTCTCTTCATCACCTTCCTTGCTTTCTGTTGCAGAGGAGGCACCGTAAGATGGAACCATAGTGCCGAAGTAGTTGGCGATCATGCCATCGTATGACGCAGTGTGTTCAAATGCAGCGATAGCGAGGTCGAAACGAGTTTCTAGCGTTAGAGACTTATCGTTAGCATCCATCTCTGTGATAACGCGGTCGTAGTCGTGTGCGTTCACGACGATAGTGACGTCTTTGTGGTTTTTTGCTGCAGAGCGAACCATTGTTGGGCCACCGATGTCGATGTTCTCAACCGCGTCAGCAAGGGTGCAACCTTCTTTAGCAACGGTTTCTGCGAATGGGTAAAGGTTAACAACAACCATGTCGATTGGGTTGATGCCATGCTTTTCCATCACATCATCGTCTTGACCACGACGACCAAGCACACCACCGTGAACTTTTGGGTGAAGCGTTTTCACGCGACCGTCCATCATTTCAGGGAAACCGGTGTAGTCAGAGACTTCGGTTACTGAGATGCCTTGCTGCGCTAGAAGGCGGGCTGTGCCACCTGTTGATAGAATATCTACGCCACGCTCAGCAAGAGCCTTGGCAAATTCTACGATACCAGTTTTGTCTGATACGCTAATCAAAGCGCGGCGAATAGGACGAGCGATAGTCATGCTTCCATTTCCTCAAAGTCACAGAGTTAATACGTAATAAAGATATTTGCCAAAAATGAACTTGTTCTTACGCTTTGTTATCGAGAAAAGGTAAGATATTGGCCAGTTTTGGTAAAGACCTTTGCCATCATCAATGATGAAAAGTCAGTCTCTGAGTTTGATGGCGCACATTCTAACTAATTTATTACAAAAAAGCTCGCGCAATCGTTTGGCATCGCAAAAATAATTGTAAAAACCGCGAGTTTGGATGGCAAACGTAACGAAAGCGTTAATAGGGAAGTTTATGTTTCAGATTGGAGAATTGGCAAAACGCTGCAATGTAACCGCCGACACGTTGCGTTTTTATGAGAAAAATCGACTGCTTAAGCCAGCGGGTCGCAGTGAGTCAGGCTATCGTTTGTATAACCAAGAAAACCAAAAACAAGTCAGCTTTATTCTAAAAGCGAAGGATTTAGGTTTGAGTCTCGATGAGATTCGCGAGTTGCTAGAAATCAAACTGGAGGCGACTGAGCACAGTTGCTTTGAAGTGAAGGCCATCACCAGTGCTAAATTGTTAGTGATTGATGAAAAAATTAATGAACTGACACGCATACGCAGCGCGTTAAAGAAAATCAATGATGCTTGTTGTGGCCATGATAATGATGATGCAAGCCACTGCTCTATTCTGACGGCGTTGGATGCTAACGACGCCTAGTCTCCATCCCCAACTCGGTATAGCAATATTGAACGCTAAGAGGCTTTGAGTATCTTGGCTTTCAATTTAGCGTTGGTCTTAA
This sequence comes from Vibrio pacinii DSM 19139, assembly GCF_000711795.1. Taxonomy (GTDB): domain Bacteria; phylum Pseudomonadota; class Gammaproteobacteria; order Enterobacterales; family Vibrionaceae; genus Vibrio; species Vibrio pacinii. Next base: position 8,669 of record NZ_JONH01000014.1, read on the forward strand.
TTGTCGGCAGGTTATCGTAATATAGCGTGACTTGATTACGCCCAGTCTGTTTCGAGTAGTACATCGCTTTATCGGCTTGCACTAGCAGCTCTCTTACCGAACACACTTGACCATTCAGTTCAGCGATACCAATGCTCACGGTTGGATAAATGATGTGCTCATCAACATGACATGGTGTTGACTCAATGGCGTGGCGAATTCTCTCGGCAATATCGTACGCTTGTATTGCGTTAATATCGGTTAGTACGATACCAAACTCTTCTCCCCCCAAACGGCCAATATAGTCACTGGCACGGATCATTTTGTGGCAGAGATGAGCGACTTGAGTGATGACTTCATCACCAGATAAATGACCAACCTGATCGTTAATCTCTTTAAAGTGGTCGATATCTATCATTAAGCAGGTGAGAGCTTGTGGCTGAGGTTGATTGAACGCCCGCTCTAAGTTGATCATAAAGGCGCGACGATTCAATATGCCAGTCAATTCGTCCGTTTCGGCCAGCTTAGTTAATTCGACCTGTTTTAAGTAGCTTTGGGTGATTTCACGCTCTTGCCACAACACATACTGAGCACCATTAGCAAGCGTAATCGGTTTTAGATTGGCTTCAAACCACTTTTCTTCTTCCCCATCCCAAGCTTCTAATTGCTTTATCGACATCTGCAATTGATCACAGGCGAGCATCGCATAGTGAAATTGCTGTTTTTGACCGCTAGTGAGTGCTTGCGTTAAGTGAGTGGTGAACGTGTCTGCTACAGGCTGTGATAACAACTGACGATAGTGATGATTGATGGTTTGGGATTGAGTCAGGCTAGTTGATGAAGAGGCCCCACCAAAGCCATCGACAATGATTCCTGCGGCATTTACGATCAATAAGCGATCAGGTAGTTCTCTAAGCATCATGCTTAGCCATTCTTCCTTTTGCATATCAATCATATAGAGCGCTCAAAAATCAGTGTGATTTTTCATTATATCGGTCACTTTTTCATAAGCAATTGCGAGAGATCACAAACTGATGAATTATTGACCTATTATCAATATTTCTGATAATAACAAGCCGGGCTCACAAAGTGAGCCCGGCTTTTATCGATAAGTAACGAATGAACGATTAGTTCATGCCGTATTTCTTAAGTTTTTTGCGAAGAGTACCGCGGTTGATACCCATCATAGTTGCTGCGCGAGTTTGGTTACCGCGAGTGTATTGCATGATGGTGTCTAGTAGTGGCTGTTCTACTTCTGCGAGAACTAATTCGTATAGTTCTGTGACTTCCTGACCGTTCAGTTGAGCCAAGTAGTTTTTAAGAGACGCTTTAACAGAGTCACGTAAAGGCTTCTGAGTAATCTGGTCTTGTGACGTTACTGTAGTTACTGTTAATGCTTCTGAAGTCAGATTTTGTTCGAACATATTCGGTCTAGCTCTTCTCTTAATTATGATGCAACGTTATACCCGTCATATATGTCGTCGCAGCGTGGTTGACTGCGTAAATCTTGCCTAATCAAATAGAATCTCTATCTTCATCGGGCTGAACTTACTTGTCGCCTAGCTGAAACGCCAACTATTCAGGCTAAATCAAAGTAACCTTCTAATGCCTCAATTTGCAGCTCGGCTGCATCAAGTGCGTTGAAGGTACGGCGAAACTCACTCGCTTGCTCATGTTCTTTTAAATACCAACCTACGTGCTTACGCGCGATGCGGGGACCTAAGTACTCACCATAAAATTCATGGAGAGCATGAACGTGACCGAGCAGAATGTCTTTTACTTCCGAATTCGGAAGTTCAGGCATCGTGGTGCCGTTTTCCAAAAAATGCTGGATTTCCTGAAAAATCCACGGACGTCCCTGTGCGGGGCGCCCAATCATTAAAGCGTCTGCACCGGTGTACTCCAGTACATGCTTGGCTCTCTCTGGACTATCGATATCACCGTTAGCGATAACCGGTATCGAGATTGCCTGCTTGACCGCTTTAATGCTGTCATATTCCGCCTCACCTTTGTACATGCAAGCCTTGGTACGCCCATGGAGCGCTAAAGCTTGTATGCCGCAGTCTTCGGCTAATTTCGCAATTTGGACGCAGTTTTTATTGTCTGTGTCCCAACCTGTCCGAGTTTTCAATGTCACAGGAACATCGACTGCGTTCACTACCGCGAGCAGAATCTGTTTAATGATGTCTGGGTGCTGTAGTAATGCAGAGCCGGCAAGCTTCTTGTTCACTTTCTTTGCTGGACAGCCCATGTTGATATCGATGATTTGCGCACCATTTTCAACACTAAACTGAGCAGCGTCGGCCATCAGCTGTGGATCGGCTCCAGCAATTTGTACCGAGCGAATACCTGACTCGCCTTCATGTACCATGCGTTGCTTCGATTTAGACGTTTTCCATAGCTTAGGATTTGACGACATCATTTCACTGACGGCCATTCCTGCACCATAACGGAGACACAACTCACGGAACGGTCTATCGGTCACACCTGCCATAGGAGCAACGATGAGATTATTCTTTAGTTGGTAATTTCCGATTTTCAAAACGTCTTCACACTGTGAACCAGCAAGGGCGCGCATTTTACGCATTTTTTTGCGCCGTGAAAAGACTAATATTTGAGCATTTACAAATTGTTTTTGTAAAACGCCTAAAAATCAGTCAATTAGCTCGCAAAGTCTTGTCTAGCCTTGCTTACGACCCGAGATGCGACACCATTCACTCTGCTCTTTGATAGGATCAATGTGAAACGCATCACGGTAATAATTAGCAACATCTTCGGCTTGCGTATCGAGCACACCCGACATCGCCAGTTGGCCATTTGGCTTAACTAATGACTGAATGACTGGCGAAAGTTCACGCAGTGGGCCAGCAAGAATGTTGGCGACCACCACATCAGCGACCAGATTCTGTGGCTGATCTTGGGGAAGGTAAACATTCAGTTGGTCAGCGACGCCATTACGTTCGGCATTATCTTTTGAAGCAAGCAATGCTTGAGGATCAATGTCGATGCCGATGACTTTTTCGGCGCCCAGTTTGATCGCAGCGATCGCTAAGATGCCAGAGCCGCAACCAAAGTCGATGACGGTTTTACCGCTTAGGTCTAGTTGCTCTAGCCATTCAAGGCATAATGCAGTCGTTGGGTGGGTGCCTGTACCAAAGGCTAAGCCAGGGTCGAGCATAACATTGACCGCATCAGGCTCTGGTACATCACGCCAGCTAGGGCATATCCACAGACGCTGACCAAACTTGAGAGGGTGGAAGTTGTCCATCCACTCGCGTTCCCAATCTTTATCTTCCAACTGCTCGACTTTATAAGCAAAATCCTGAGGCAATAAACCGCTTAGTTTGGTTTGTTCGATGATGAGGTTGGTATCGGCTTCAGCGTCATACAGCGCAAGAATATCAGTATCGCCCCACAGACGCGTTTCACCAGGCAGAGGCTCGAATACCGGAGTATCGTGAGCATCAAGAAAGGTGACAGATAACGCCCCTGTCTCTTCCATTAACATATCGCCAATCTGTTCAGCGTTTTGGTTGGTCGCGTTGAGTTTAATTTGAATCCAAGGCATGGGATTGTGCTCTTACATTGATTAAAGTGAATTGGCGCAGAGTTTAGCAGAATTGTGCAGCTTTTATCGACGAATCGCAGCGGCGTAAACAAAAAATGCTCACCGAAGTGAGCATTTTATTAGCGTAAGTTGAATCTCAATTATTGTAAACCGAGCTTCTTCTCTAGGTAATGAATGTTAGCACCGCCGTGTTGGAAGTTTTCATCATTCATGATGCTTTCTTGCAAAGTCACGTTAGTTTTGATGCCTTCAATAATCATTTCACCTAGGGCATTCTTCATGCGAGCAATCGCCACATCACGGTTCTCACCGTAAGTGATCAGCTTACCGATCATCGAGTCGTAATGCGGAGGCACTGTGTAGCCTGCATAGATGTGTGATTCCCAGCGAACCCCCATGCCACCTGGCGAGTGGAAGCGTTCGATTTTACCTGGTGAAGGTAAGAAACGTTCTGGGTCTTCAGCGTTGATACGACATTCGATGGCATGGCCGCGGATCTTGATGTCATCTTGTGTGAATGACAAAGGTTGACCCGCTGCAACGCGCAGTTGTTCTTTGATGAGATCGATACCAGTCACCATTTCGGTCACTGGGTGCTCAACCTGAATACGCGTGTTCATTTCGATGAAGTAGAACTCACCGTTCTCGTACAAGAACTCAAACGTACCCGCGCCGCGGTAGCCAATTTCAAGACAGGCACGCGTACAACGTTCACCGATGTATTTACGCATTTCTTCAGTGATGCCTGGCGCAGGTGCCTCTTCAACAACCTTTTGGTGACGACGCTGCATTGAGCAGTCACGTTCACCAAGGTGGATGGCTCCGCCTTGACCATCAGCGATGATCTGCACTTCAACGTGACGAGGGTTTTCTAGGAATTTTTCCATGTAAACCATATCGTTGTTGAAACAGGCTTTCGCTTCTGCGCGCGTCATTGCGATGGCTTCAACAAGATCTTTTTCGCTGCGTACCACACGCATACCACGACCACCACCGCCACCAGAGGCTTTGATGATGACTGGGTAACCGATGCGTTTAGCATGGGCTCTGTTCTTCGTTTCGTCGCCGTCAAGTGGACCATCAGAGCCAGGTACACAAGGTACGCCCGCTTTTTTCATGGCCGTGATTGCTGACACTTTATCACCCATCATGCGGATGGTGTCTGCTTTCGGGCCGACGAAAATAAAACCGCTTCGCTCGACTTGCTCAGCAAAGTCAGCGTTTTCGGACAGGAAACCGTAACCAGGGTGGATGGCGACTGCGCCAGTCACTTCTGCCGCTGAAATGATGCGCGGAATGTTTAGGTAGCTGTCGATACCACGAGCAGGACCAATACAGATTGCTTCATCAGCAAGCAGTACGTGTTTTAGATCACGGTCAGCGGTTGAGTGAACCGCGACCGTTTTAATCCCAAGTTCTTTACATGCGCGAAGAATACGAAGTGCAATTTCACCTCGGTTCGCGATGACTAATTTATCTAGCATGAGAGAGAGCCTCTATTATTCGATAACAACAAGTGGTTGGTCGAATTCAACTGGCTGACCGTCTTCTACTAGGATAGCCGTTACCACGCCTGACTTGTCTGATTCAATCTGGTTCATCATTTTCATTGCTTCAACGATACACAGCGTATCGCCAGCTTTAACACTTTGACCCACTTCAATGAAAGATTTCGAATCTGGACTTGGTGAACGGTAGAAAGTCCCCACCATTGGAGAAAGAACCTGATGACCTGTAGGCGCCGCTGGTGCTGCAGGCTCTACTGCCGCTGGAGCAGCAGGAGCTGCTGCTGGAGCCGCGACAGGTGCTGGTGCGTAATGAATAGGCGCTGGAGCTGCAGCGCCGTGACGGCTGATGCGCACCGATTCTTCACCTTCAGAAATTTCTAGCTCAGCAATGCCAGATTCTTCGACTAACTCGATAAGCTTCTTGATTTTACGGATATCCATCTTTTCTTTCTCTTTTATCTTGTGAATAAGACAGCTCAATACTGAACTGCAGAGTGTTTCGTACTTTACTGTTGTGCTGCTATTGAGCTTGCAGATGTTTAATCGCAGCAGACAGAGCGAATTGGTAACCTTGTGCACCTAGACCGCAAATCACCCCTTGTGCCTTATCAGACAGATAAGAGTGATGGCGAAACGGCTCTCGAGCATGCACATTGGATAAATGTACTTCGATAAATGGGATAGCAACGCCAAGCAGTGCGTCTCTTAACGCCACACTGGTGTGGGTAAAAGCGGCAGGGTTGATGATGATAAAATCCACCTGGTTGTAGGCGGCATGAATCGCTTCGATCAACTCATATTCACGATTAGATTGCAGATGTTTTAGCGTTACACCTGCGTCATGAGCTTGTTCGGTTAATGTGTCGATAATCTGCGCTAAGGTAGAAGAACCGTAATGTGCCGGTTCACGTAGACCTAATAGGTTTAGATTTGGACCATTTAAGACAAGAATGCGTGAGTTTGCTGTCATTGTGCTGCTATCTTCCTACTTCATGAGATGAATTGGAATATTCCCATATTATCGCGGATTCAGCCTACTAAATTCGGTTGAAAAAGTAGCGAATCTTTGAAATAGACCCAGATTATAGCTAATTCAGCGCAAATCGCAGCAATTTACTGGTCTAATCTCCCAGCTTGGCGTCGGAAATTTGCAACCAAGGTAACATTTCGAGTGAGGATAAGGGCGAGAATGCGAGCTTGAAGTTTCCCTCAAGCCGCATCAAAGCTGTTATTGACAGTAAGTTTGCCCTGATGAAAGAGCTGATGACTTACTGTTTGAAGGTCGAAAACTTTTGAACAACCAAGTGATAAGGGAGAGATTCATCGCCAGCACAACAAACAGTGCGGGTAATCCGCCGAGTGTGGACATCATTTTGATGCCATCAATCCCTGAGAAGGCGGTCATGAACCAAGCAATGAGCGCAATAATGGTTCCCCACAAGATTTTTAGTTTTGACTTTAGTGGACTTGCGTTCTCTTCTGTTGCTTGTGTCTCTAGGCATAATGACGAAATCGCTTCAGTGTTTGAGTCTGCCGCTGTCACGTAAGCCAGAAATGCAATAAAGATAAACAAACCAATCAATAGCGTTGAAGCGGGCAACTGCTCTAACAACCCGAAGACGACCGCACCCTCTCCACTTTGATTCAATAGCGCGTAGAACATGCCATTTTGACTGAGATCGAGTTCCAAAATCATACCTGAAAAGATGGCCATCCAAATCAGTGAGAAGGAGGCAGGAATAATAATGTTGACCACGATGAATGCTCTTACTGAGTGTCCTCGCGCTATCTTGCCTAAGAAAAGGGCAACAATAGGAGCCCACGCTAACCAGTTGGCCCAATAAAAGACAGTCCAACTTTTTGCCCAACCATCACTTGGATCTAAATTGAGAGAGAAGCTACGAGTGACAAACTCAGATGCATAGTCAACCAGTGCATGCGTGCCATTCACAACGATGGTTTTTGTTGGGCCGAATAAGAATGCAACTAAGGCGATGAGTATAAAAATAGCCGTATTCACCGCAGAGAGTCGCGCGATCCCTTTGTGTAGCCCCGATACCGATGAGGCGACAAAAGAGACGACAATAAGTGTAATGACAAGACCCAACAATAGTGAGCCGTTAGTAAAGCCAGTCAAATTAGATACGCCGCTCGCGAGTACCAGAGCGCCGGTTCCTAATGAAGACGCCATCCCCGCAACAAGAGCAAACATTGCAATTGAATCGACAATACCGCCAATACTATGTGAGCAACGGCGGCCTAATATAGGTTGCAGTGAAGCACTGATCGAGAAACGTTGACTGAGATTATAAAATGCTAAGGCGAATGAAAGAGCTGGAACCGCGTAAATAACAAATGGAGTGAACGTCCAGTGCATATACATGGTCGACAAAGCAAACTCTGCCGCCTCTCTTGATCCTGGGGTTATTGCTAATGAGGTTGGAGGCGAATAAAGGTGAAACAATGGTTCTGCTGTCGCCCAAAATAACATCCCAGCGGCGGTTGTGGTGCAGATCGTGATCGAGCCCCAGCGCCATTTGCTGAGTAGAGGTTTTGCACCTTCTCCACCGATAACCACTTTACCTAGCGGAGAGATAAACACGGCGATACAAGTGATGACCATAAAAAATGCGCCCGCTGAAAACAGCCAGTCAAAGCTATTTAAAATCCAATCATTGATTATTGTCGTGACTTTTAAGAAACCAGGTAGGTTTAAAAAACTGGCCAGTACGGCGATAACTAATAACATAAAAGGAGGAATAAATACTTTATAGCGTAATTTACTGTTCATGCTCAATTAGACTTATTTTTATATATCATTAACTTAGATGTTTTTCCAAGCAAGTCGAAAGTCATGGTTGGTGTTGATAGTAAGTGGTCGTTATTGGTTTTGACTTTGATGAAATAACTTGGACAGTGTAGGAGTGCATTTCGCGATAATTTGAACTCTTTATGTCATCGAAAGCATGTCGATAAACGCAGCTTTCTCTACTGACCACCTTATCACCAAGCGTCGGTTTGGCTTAGTCTCAATAACCACTAGGGTGCTGAACTTTGAGCGAGATTAGAAAAGGCTGGTGTTTTAACCATTCTGCTGATAAAAACTATGCTTTTGTCACATTATTTGGTCCTTTTATATATCTTTTGTTTCTAACTGGAACGTAATGGCCTTTTGCTTGGTTTCATAATGAAACATTTCGAATTGGTTAACCTCACATTTCAATCGAGTATTTTGGCCAGTGATGCTACTCAAGCGGTTAATGTGATTTCGATCAGGAAAGTTGTTGTCCATTGTTGGTAATTTTCCACAATGATGAACATCAAAATGAAACGTTATCGTGCACTCCTTAGAAGATAGTAAAAGTCGTTGGGAGTTTTTTCAGAAACACCAATGGGTTTCCCCCGAATTTTCTAACTCTCTTGTTTTTCAGTCTTGGCAGCGCTGCGCAAGATTGATGAATGCTTACGAATGGACAAAGCCGCACATTGCTTCAGGTTTTACGCTCGCTTCAATGAAACGTCGCTCTGAGTCAATCATTAACTGTTCAATACGTGCTTTGGAAGATAACTACGACCTTTTAGAAGGGGAAAAGATTGTCCTGTTTGTGACGGACGATAATGGTTGTGTGATGTATGCCATTGGTGATGAAGAGTTAAACCTAAAAATGAAGGAGTTGGGGATTAAGGAAGGGAGCTTCCTTACTGAAGACAAAATCGGCACCAACGCGGTCAGTTTCTGTATTGAAACGTGCATGCCGAGCGAAGTCATCGGCTATGAGCACTTCAAACGTGGTCTTCATGATATGTTGACCATTGCCTCTCCGATTATCGATGCTTACGGCAAGCTAATTGGCACGATAGCAATGGTCAGATACGCCGATACGGCGTGCCGAGATAACGTGATGATAACCTCGTTGTGTGCGAAGGAGGTTGGTTTACAGCTCCATATATTAAGCGAGCAGAAGATTATGAACCGCCTGTTGTCGGCTCATAATGCCGCACTTGATTATATGGAAGATGGCGTTATCACTTGGGATAGTGAACAAATCATATCTTATGTCAGTCCTCAAGTGGGTACCTTACTCAATGTCGATGCAAATACTTTACTCGGTCGTAATATGCTCCGCGCTGTACGATTTTCGCCCGATGTAACTCGGAGTATCGAGCAGGGGGAGAGTGTTCGTCGTCATCAAACGACGTTCGAAATAGACAACCAATTTGTTGATGCTGTTGTCACCTATCAATTTTCATCTGACGGCACAAACCTGCTTTTCATTCACCCGGTCGATCATACTAACGTTCTGTATAGGCGCAATGCAGTGAGCGATATTCAACACTCTTTTGACAGCCTTAACTATCATTCGCCTCAAATGCAGCATGCCATCTCTGTTGCTCGAAGGCTGCTCGAAGCGCGTGAACCTGTGTTAATTACGGGTGAAGAGGGGGTAGGTAAAGGTCAATTGTCTTTGGTTATGCACAATGAAAGTCACTACTGCCGAGGTGACTTTGTCAGTTTCAATTGCAACTCTTTCGAAGCCGATCAGTTAGCCGAGCAACTTCTCGGCGTATGCGAGGGCGAAGAGCGACCTTCTAAGTTTGAACTGGCAGACAATGGCACGTTGTACATCAGTCATATCGAGTCACTCAGCATGAAACTCCAGCTTGCACTATTAAAGTTTATTGATAGTGGTTTTGTGACCAGAAGTGATACTCAGCAAAGCATCAAAATCAACCTTCAACTGATTACCAGTTCTTCACAAAATCTCAGGGAGCGGATGGAACAAGGCCTATTTTCACGTCAGCTCTATTATGCGCTGTCATCCAATGAGCTGTATATTCCGCCTCTGCGCGAGAGAAGAGAAGACATTGTCAGTTTAGTCGAGAGGTTCGTTAATCTATTTGAACGACAGCATCATGTTTCAGTGAGTTTTGACCGGGAAATCATGAATTTATTGGTTAACTTCGCATGGAGTGGCAATGTCTCACAGCTCAAGAATGTGGTGAATCGTATCTTATTAAACCGTAACCAAGATAAAATTACCGAGCAAGATATTCCCGAGCATATTAAATCCCTCATTGATGAGCAGTCTGTGACTCGGGTCGTCAAAACGATGACATTGGAAGAGGTGGAAAAGCGTGCGATTGTTCAGGCTTGGAAAGAGTTTGATGGCAGAATGCAAGACATGGCCAATGCCTTGGATATCGGTAGAACTACGCTGTGGCGCAAAATAAAAAAATACCAACTGTTGCCACTGTTCGAAGAAAAGTAAGTGGCTGGAAAGGCTCATCTTGAGGCAGATGAGCCTCTGGACAGACATTCAAGACAGGCCGTCCGTGCCGATATTAATCTAGTTTATTTTTTAACGTAGTGATCAGTGCTTCGATCATGAGTAGTGTCGAGGTCGCTCCGGGATCTTGATAGCCGATACTCTCTTTACCATGTTGTTGAGCGCGGCCTTTCTTCGCTTGCATATCGACCGTACTAATGGCGGCCTCTTGCGCAACTTTGAGAATTTGATCGAGCAACTCATCGGTTGAAAGCGCAGTTTCAGCTTGTGACTTGGCAACCTCAAGGGCAGGAAGCCAAACGTCGCACATGGTTTTGTCCCCTTTTTGAGCCTTGCCTCTGGTGACGATTCCTTCAGCGCCGTGTTTAAGCGCATCAAAGAGTTGAGCTAATGAGAGGTGAGTCCGACTGCCCGCAGATTGAGAGGCACAGAAGAAAAACGTTGAGTAAAAAATACCACTTGCACCACCAAGATACATGCGCAGGCTCAAACCGGTATTTTTTAAAATGGTGGAGATACTTTGCTTATGAAGCGTTTCGAGATCTTTCGCCGCCGCAGAAAACCCACGAGACATATTGAAGCCATGGTCTCCATCACCAATATCGGAGTCAAGCCCATCTAAGTAAACTTGGTTTTCTTGATATGTTTTGGCGCAACGCTCGATCCAATCGATAATATGCTGTTTTTCTATCTGCATCATTTGGTTTACGCTCACAAGTAGTTACCAACGAAGTTCTGCTGTATCGACCGGGGCATCAAACAGCTCAATCATCTCTTTATCTGCTTTTAACAGCGTGATAGAGAAACCTTGCATATCAATAGCCGTACAGTAGTTACCGACCATGTTACGTGCGATATGGTAGTTTTCATTTTGGCAATTGTTGAATAATTGCTTGTATGCGATATACAGCTGAGAAACTGGAGTGCTGCCTAATCCATTGACGATGGCGATATAATCTTGATTGGGTTCAAATTTCGCTATGCTAGAGTCAACCTCATCCCATACTCCGTCTTTTCGATTCCAGTGACTGACGCTGCGCTCAAAGTCTGAATTCTCTTTCAAAGCATCAAACATCTTGTCAACCAAATCATCGGCATTGGTGTAATCAAATCGCTCGGAACCTGGCTCGCCATGAATACCCACGCCAAATTCTACCTCGCCGTCATTAAGAGTAAATGTAGGTATGCCTGATGCTGGAACGGCGCATGGCTTCAATGCGACAGCAATAGAGCGACAGCTATTGGCAACTCTGCGTCCGAGCGCTTCACATGCCTCTAACGAGTAGCCTTGTTGTGCTGCAGCGCCGACAATCTTTTCAAGTAGTACCGTGCCTGCAGCGCCACGACGTCCTCGAGTGAATAAACTGTCTGAAACCGCTACATCATCATCGATTAACACATAACCAACTTGGATATCATCGGCATGCAGTAGCTCGGTTGCCAACTTAAAGTTGATGATGTCACCGATATAGTTTTGCACAAAAAACAGAACGCCTTGGTCTGTATTGACTCTGCTTGCGCATTCGTAGATTTGGTCTGGGGTTACACGTGTGAAAATCTCTCCAGGGCAAGCACCGGTTAGCATGCCTTTACCAACAAAGCCCGTATGAAGAGGTTCATGTCCCGAAGCCCCCCCTGAGATAAGAGCTACTTGGTTAGGTGATAACTCATGCCACACATAGCGAGGTTGCTCGTTTAGCTTTAGCTCCTGACGCGACGCGACCAATCCCTTTACTTGCTCTAAGGCAACATTATTGGCGCTGTTTATAAGACCTTTCATTTTTATTCTGTAGTAAGTTGAACTGTGAACATCTTAATTCAGACATTGATAACTATCAAAAAAAGCGGATTGTTTCATTTTGGAACCTTGCTTCTTTGTTGCTTTGTTTCTATTTGGAACGTTTTGTGGCTTGATTTTCATTTAATGTGATCTTTATCTATTTCGGGCTGAGAATTTAATCTTTGCCATGCTTGAATTGACGAGACAATCAAATAATCACACTTAACTCAATAGAGTTTTCTTTGGTAATGACGCGATTGTTCTTAATGTGGCCTCAACGTTGAAACAAAACAGAAAAGGCTCACCCCCATGGATAAAATAATCATTAGCCCAAGCAAATACGTTCAAGGTGAAAATGTTCTTGGTTCTATTGCTGGTTATGTAAAAGCACTCGGCGAAAACCCTCTTGCCATTGCTGATTCATTCGTCACTGGTTTAGTCGGCGAGACGGTAAAGCAAAGCTTCGAGCAAAATGAGATGGCTCATGCTATGGAGCTATTTAATGGCGAATGTTCTCGTCAAGAAATCGACCGTATTATCGATATTGCATCAACGCAGAAAAATGATGTGATCATCGGTATTGGTGGTGGTAAGACTCTTGATACAGCAAAAGCGGTGGCTTACTACGCTAAAGTTCCTGTTGTTGTTGTTCCTACTATTGCTTCAACCGATGCGCCAACCAGTGCGCTAGCCGTTATTTATACGCCAGAAGGCGAGTTTAGCGAATACCTACTCTTCCCACAGAATCCAAATATGGTGGTTATGGACACCGCCATCATTGCTAAAGCGCCAGTGCGTTTGCTTGTTGCTGGTATGGGTGACGCGCTATCAACCTATTTTGAAGCTCGCGCAAACATGACTTCAGGCAAAGCCACTATGGCGGGCGGTGCACCAACTCGCTCTGCGCAAGCCTTGGCTAAGTTATGTTATGAAACGTTGCTTGCTGACGGCCTTAAAGCGAAAGTCGCAGCAGAGAATGGGGTGAGTACCACCGCACTAGAAAACATTATTGAAGCGAATACTTACCTAAGCGGTATTGGTTTTGAAAGTAGCGGTCTTGCAGCCGCGCACGCTATCCATAATGGTCTAACCAAGCTCGAAGAGTGTCATCATCTTTACCATGGTGAAAAAGTGGCATTTGGTACGCTAACGCAACTTGTTCTTGAAAATGCTCCGATGGAAGAGATCAATACGGTTCTTGATTTCTGTCGCTCAGTTGGACTTCCGACCAACCTATTTGACATGGGTGTGAAAGAGTTAAATCACGACAAACTACGTGAAGTGGCTGAAGGTGCAACGGCTGAAGGTGAAACCATTCACAACATGCCATTCCCAGTAACAGCTGATGCTGTCTACGCTGCCATTGTGACCGCGCATCAGCTAGGTCAATAATCTCACGCATTAATGTGAATTAACTTGTAACGCTCTCCCTAATTAATAAAGGTTTAAGATGTCTGACTTAATTTTAAATACTAAAGATTCATTTGTTCTAGATTCAATTCATGGAACATTGTACACAGCGAAGAAAGAAAACCTCACGCTACTCGATTTCGACAATGACATTAAAGTGGTTGCGCGCAACGACTGGAGCAAAGACAAAGTTGCCCTAATTTGTGGTGGTGGCTCTGGTCACGAGCCGGCACACGCAGGTTTCGTTGGTAAAGGTATGCTCACTGCCGCGGTGTGTGGTGACCTATTTGCAGCCCCTAGTGTTGACGCTGTACTTAACGCGATTCTTCACGTAACGGGTGAGGCTGGTTGTCTTGTTATCATTAAAAACTACACCGGTGATCGTCTAAACTTTGGTCTCGCTGTTGAAAAAGCCAAAGAGATGGGCCGCAAGGTTGACTTGATTGTTGTTGGCGATGACATCTCGATCCCAGGTAACCCACAGCCACGCGGTATCGCTGGTACGCTGTTTGTGCAGAAAGTTGCCGGTTACGTGGCTGAAAACGGCGGTTCACTAGAAGAAGTCAAACAAGCGGCGGTAAAGGCGTGTGAAAAGACCGCTTCAATTGGTGTTGCCCTGACTAGCTGTTCACTGCCAGGTGAAAGCAACGATCGTATTGCACAAGGTAAAGCTGAATTGGGCCTAGGCATCCACGGTGAACCTGGTATCGAAACCATCGATCTGCCACAGGCTAAAGCACTGGTTGCTACCATGGTCAGAAAAATCGTAGAAGCGAAACCAATTAAAGAAAACGCAATTCTTGTGAATAACTTGGGTGGTCTGTCTCCTATCGAGATGAATATCGTGACGAAAGAAGTCATGGAGTCAGAGCTTGGTCACAACACTAAACTTATCGTAACGGGTGCTCTAGTGACGGCTATCGATATGAAAGGTTTCTCAATTTCTGCTATCCAACTTGATGATGAGATCGCCAACGCACTGACCGCTGAAGTTGAAGCGGATGCATGGCCGGGTATGGTTGCGCGACGCGAAGTGCCAATCACTAAGTGTCAAAATCTGATTGAGAAAAAGGTGTTTGAGCCTTCTCACGATGAAGAGGTTGCCGTAGTACTGCGTAAAGTGTGTCAGTCAGTGATTGATATTGAAGCAGAGCTCAACCACCTAGATTCAATCGTGGGTGATGCTGATACCGGTTCTACGTTTGCCGCTGGTGCACGTAAAGTGCTCGCGCAACTAGAAGCAAACAATTTACCACTTCAAGACAACGCTAAACTACTCACTACGATTGCAGATTGTCTGACATCTGTAATGGGTGGCTCTTCCGGTGTTCTACTGTCGATTATGTTCACAGCAGCAGGTCGCGACTTTGAGCAAAATGGCTCTCTTGCTAAAGCAATGCAGCAAGGTCTAGGTCAAATGATGGCTTACGGCGGCGCTAAACCAGGCGACCGTACAATGATTGATGCACTGTATCCAGCTTTTGAAGCTTGGGTAAACCAAGACTTTAACGCCGCCATAGATGCAGCGAAAGCGGGTGCAGAATCAACGGTTACTATGAACAGTGCTAAGGCCGGACGCTCTTCTTACCTGAACAGTGACAGCCTATCTGGCACAAAAGATCCTGGTGCCTACGCCGTAGAATCTGTATTTAGCCAGTTCTCAAACTAAACTGTATTTATTACACAAATACATCAAATAGATATAAATAGTTGTTTGTGTAAATGATCTGAGGTGTGGTTTTTAATTACACCTCAATACCTACTCTACGTGGAATAATTTAAATCTGCATTCTAATAACAAAAGTGCAGGTTTTAGGTCAATAATATGAAAAATGAAAACTTAGCAAGGTATTTTCAGTTTGCACTGGTTATTTTAGCGGGTGGTGCGATATTTCCGTTGGTGTACTTAAAAGCACAATACCAAGAAACTATTTTGGAAGTGTTTAATATGTCAATGGGACAAATGAACACTATTTATACTATCTTGGGTTTTGTCTTCCTGATTGGATATTTTCCGAGTGGTGTTCTGTGTGATAAATTTTCGGCCAAAAAATTATTGGCGGTTTCTTTATTAGGCACAGCGGCTGGTGGTTTCTGGTTCGCACAAGTGCCTAGTTACACAAGCGTGCTAATGATTTTTGCTATTTGGGGATTCTCTTCTGTGTTTACCTTTTGGGGAGCACATTTGAAAATAACTAAAATGTTGGCAAAAGAAGGTGAAGAAGGGCGTTTCTTCGGCATTTTAGATGGTGGTCGAGGATTAGTTGAAGCTGCATTAGCAAGTATCGCGCTAATGATATTTACTTCAGTGCTTGGTGGTAGTCTTGACTTTAGCGATAAAAAGCTTGCGCTTGAATCTGTCGTATACATGTACTCTATTGCTTTGGTTGTTGTTGCAGTGTTGATTATTATCTTTGTCAAAGAAGATAAGGAAGCAGCCGCTGCCGCGAGTTCTAGTGAAGAAAGTAAAATCAACCTTTCAGATATTGGTAAAGTCTTTAAAAATAAATTTGTCTACCTACACGGTATGATTATTTTTACGGGCTATACCATTTTTTGGACCAGTTATTATATTGGCGGCTACCTTCAAACAGGGCTAGGTTTTGATGCTGTAACGGTTGGTTCTATGATGGTAGGCCTACTTTGGATGCGTCCTATTGGTGGTGTCCTTGGTGGTTTCCTAGCTGATAAATTTGGCCAGGCAAATACTATCGCAGCCGGTATTTTAGGTGGTGTTCTTTGTTTGGGCGGTTTAGTAATTGTGCCAAGCTCAACATCAGCCTTTTTAATTACCGCTTTAGTAATGGTTACTGGTCTATTCTCTTATATTATTCGCGGAACGTATTGGTCGCTTCTTGGTCAGTCAAAAATTAGCGCAGCAATCATGGGTACTGCCATTGGTGTTATTTCGGTAGTTGGTTATATTCCTGATATTATTATTCCAGAAATGAATACCATTTTATGGGACACATACGGCAACGAGGGTGGATACCAAGCTTACTTTATTGTTAGCATGATCGTTGGTCTATTTGGTGTCGCGATGACTATGCTCTATAAGCGAGAGCAAAAAAAAGCGAGTACCACTGAAATTAATGAAATAAATACTCAGTTAGCAGACAGCTAAAGATAAATAACACTCCCCTGTAAATGAATTTTAATTAAGCATGAGTTTAATCATGCCAAAAATAAAGAGATATATTATGTTTAAAATGAATATTAATAATGATAAGAACCGTTTTGAAATTAAAGACGGTCAAAAAACAATGAAAGCTGTGGTTACTATGGGTAACGGTGGCTATGAAATGCTGGAGTATAAAGATGTACCAATGCCGATCATCAGCGAAGGTGAAGTACTCATTAAGGTTTTGGCTGCTGGTGTAAACAATACTGAAATCAATACTCGTCTTGGTTGGTACTCATCAAAAGTAACGACAAGCACCAATGATATGTCGGACGATGATAATGAGAAGGGCGAAGCTGCAAAAGAAGGCGACGGTGGCTGGAGTGAAGCGACTCCGTTCCCATTCATCCAGGGGACCGACTGTGCTGGCCTAGTGGTTGAAGCAAAAGATGAAGCCGATCAACACCTAGTGGGTAAACGTGTTCTCGTTCGTGCTTGTATTCGTCACCAAGGTTTTGAGTCGCGTGAAAACATCTGGATGGCTTCTGATTTTGACGGTGCATTTGCCCAATACGTGAAAATTTCAGCCAGTGAAGTCTTCCCAGTTGAGTGTGACTGGAGTGACGCAGAACTAGGCACGATTCCATGTGCTTACGCAACTTCTGAAAATATGGTTCAACGCTCAGGCGTAAAAGCGGGGGATCGCGTGTATGTTGCTGGTGCTTCTGGCGGCGTTGGCTCTGCCGTTGTACAGCTAGCAAAACGTCGTGGTGCTTACGTTATCGCTGCAGCAGAGGGTGAAGATAAAATCGAACGTGTACGTTCTTACGGCGCTGATGAAGTCATCGACTTTGGTAAAAATGCCCTAGACGTTCTGGGTGAAATGTCGGTTGATATCATTATTGACAACGTGGCTGGCGAGAACTTTGTCAACAACCTAAAAATGCTTAAGCGTGGTGGTCGTTACGCATCTTCTGGTGCAATCGCAGGTCCAATCGTAGAGCTAGATTTCCGCACTATGTACCTAAGAGATTTGACTCTTGTTGGCTGTACTGGTTGGGATGAGCCTGTATTCCCGAGCCTGATTGAAGCTATCGAAAAAGGTGAAATTAAGCCTGCTCTTTCAAAAACCTTCCCACTTTCAGACATCGTTGAAGCTCAACAAGAACTGGTGAGCCGCAAACATGTTGGCAAGCTTGTTCTAATTCCTAACCACGAAGATTAATTTAGCCGGGTCGGGGTTCACCGAACCTCGACGATTTTGAGGAATTCAAAATGTCTATTTTTGAGAAAGTTCATGATATTAAGCACCCTACGTTGACTAAGGAAAACTGGGGTGAAGAGCAGCCGTTGGTTCGCTACAATATTCTAGGCAAAGAAGTCGATATTAGCCAACCTTCGTCTACGTTTTGGGTCTACCTGCTGGGTGTTATTGTTACCTTAGTCGGTGTTCAATTCCTAGTGATGCAAGATGGTCAAATGTCGCGCTTTTGGTGGGGTATTTCGATGATCCTTTGGGGCGTCGGTGCGATTATTGCCGGCACCAGCTATCAAGCTCTAGGTTACGAACTCAAAGCCAAACACCGTGAAGAGTGTTCATGGACCACATGGTGGGAGGTGATTTACGTTATCTTCCAACAGGTGAGTATGAATGCCATGACGGTTGCTATTGCTTACTCATCAATACCACCGGAGTCAGTTTGGTTTGATATCTTCATTTGGTATGCCGCTATCTTGACCGTGGGTTACACCATTCTCGTACTATGGGGTGGATTAACCGCAACGAAATCGGTGATCACCTTTGAGTTTATGTGTGTTGCGTCATTGCCAAGCTTTATCGCTTTCATCGGTATCAACACCGTAACCTTTATCAAAACTGGTGCAACTTACGATCTGTTGCTAATGATCTCTTGGGCTCTGATTTACGCATCGTACTATTTCATGGATAAATGGTGGAAGTCAGGTATTGGTGATCTGCTTTGGAGACACAAGAAAATATGGTTCTCTGAGAACGATATTCTGCACGTCATTCTAATTGTATGGTCGTTGCTGATGATTGCTGTCCCGTTCTTCACATTCGATTATGTAAACCTATAAATATCGATGTACATACCTCAGCAAACATAGGTTGGGGTGACTAAAAAAACAAGCCACCATCTGAGCAGATGGTGGCTTGAGTTTTAGAACATTAGCTTTACGCCAGTTCTGCTTTCTCTGCAATCAACTTATCAACCACACTTGGGTCGGCTAGCGTTGAAGTATCGCCTAGGTTGCTGGTATCACCAGTGGCAATCTTACGTAGAATACGACGCATGATTTTTCCTGAGCGAGTTTTAGGTAGTGAATCTGTCCAGTGCAGCACATCTGGTGTGGCGATTGGACCAATCTCTTTACGTACCCAATTTTTGACTTCTTTGTGCAGCTCTGCGCTTGGGTACTCACCATCATTTAGGGTGATGTAAGCGTAGATCGCTTGGCCTTTGATGTCGTGTGGAATACCGACAATTGCCGCCTCGGCAATTTTGTGATGTGCAACGAGCGCTGATTCAATCTCAGCCGTACCCATACGGTGACCTGAGACATTCAATACGTCATCAACACGACCCGTGATCCAGTAGTAACCATCTTCGTCGCGACGAGCACCATCACTGGTAAAGTACATCCCTTTAAAGGTTGAGAAGTAGGTTTGCTCAAAGCGGTCGTGATCGCCGTAAACGGTACGCATCTGGCCAGGCCATGAATCGAGAATAACAAGGTTACCGTCGGTTGCACCTTCGATGATGTTACCCATGTTATCCACCAAAGCAGGCTGTATACCAAAAAATGGTCGGGTTGCTGAACCTGGTTTGAGATCGGTTGCTCCTGGTAGCGGCGCAATCAAAATACCGCCGGTTTCCGTTTGCCACCAAGTATCGACGATTGGTGACTTCTCATTACCGATGGTTTTGTAGTACCACTCCCATGCCTCAGGGTTAATAGGCTCACCGACTGACCCCATAATACGCAAACTGCTACGAGAAGTGCCTTCAACTGCTTCGTTGCCTTTTGCCATTAGGGCGCGAATCGCAGTTGGTGCGGTATAAAGAATATTGACTTGATGTTTATCGACTACTTGGCTCATACGGTTGGTGCTTGGGTAGTTCGGCACACCTTCAAACAAAATGGTTTTGGCGCCGTTAGCCAGCGGCCCGTATATCAGGTAAGTGTGGCCGGTAATCCAACCGACATCGGCAGTACACCAGAAGGTTTCACCAGGCTGGTAGTCAAACACATACTTGAACGTCATTGCTGCATAGACTAGGTAACCACCAGTGGTGTGGAGAACACCTTTTGGCTTACCCGTTGAGCCTGATGTGTAAAGGATGAACAACGGGTCTTCGGCGTTCATCTCTTCTGGCGGACAATCAGCAGAGACATTCGCGGTTGCTTCATGCCACCAAACATCACGATGCTCATGCCAATCGATATCACCGCCAGTACGCTTCATAACGATGACTTTCTCGATGGTTTTGACGTCTGGGTTGGTTAGCGCTTCATCGACATTTTTCTTCAGGGGTACGGCGCGACCGCCACGAACACCTTCGTCTGCTGTAATGACGACTTTGGCATCGGAATCAATAATACGACCAGAAAGTGCTTCTGGTGAGAAACCACCAAAGACCACCGTATGCACCGCACCAATTCGGGTACATGCGAGCATGGCCACGGCCGCTTCGGTCACCATTGGCATGTAAAGACAAACCACGTCGCCTTTGCGTACGCCTTGCTGTTTTAAGGCATTAGAAAATTCACACACTTCTTTGTGCAGTTCTTTGAAAGTGAGTGTGCTGTCGTCATTCGGGTCATCCCCTTCCCAAATGATCGCGATCTCATCGCCACGTTCTGCGAGGTGACGGTCAATACAGTTGGCGGAAACATTCAGTGTGCCATCTTCAAACCAACGAATATCAACGTGGCCTGTGTCAAAAGAGGTGTTTTTTACTTGGCTAAAAGGTTTGATCCAGTCAACAATTTTGCCGTGTTCACTCCAAAAACCAACCGGATCGGTGACCGATTGTTGATACATGGCTTGGTAGGTATCGATATCCGCGTGGGTATTTTTTTTGATGTTCTCTTTCACCGGATAGATATGGGCTTCACTCATTGCTTATCTCCTTGTGCTTAATTCGTAACGAATTGAGCAAGTGTCCGTTTAAAACGATCGGGTCCCCTGACCCTAACGTCGTAAAAATCCCTATGGCTATAACTTTCAGGCACAGGCGCGGATTCGACAATTAGACTTTAGGATGAGAACGAATAATCTGCTTATAAATGAAGGATCTATGTTTAAAATTGAGAGTTAGATCTAAGGATAGCTTAGCGGGTATAGGGCAGATTTAGGCTAGGGAGATCACCTTTTGTCAGACGAACGAACACCAGCGCCGCGGCAATGGCGTCTTGCAAGGCGTCGTGTTTGTCTTGCAGCGGTAAGTCTAAGTGGCGGCAAATGGCGTCCAAACTGAGGTCGAAATAGGCGTTGGGTAGATGCTGTTCAAGCTTATCATGATAGATTTGGCTCACCTCAATCAGAGGGTTTGGCAGTGGGAAACCAAGCTGTTTTCGACACGCCAGATCAAGGATCTTTTTGTCATAGCGAATGTGGTAGCCGACCAATGGTCTTTTGCCGATAAACTCAAGCAGTTGGAGCAACGCTTGTTTTTCATCAATACCATCGGCTAAGTCTTGATGGCGAATCTTATGGATTTTCACTGAGCCAGAATCGAGCGATTGTGGTGCCCGTAAGCGCACCTCAAATGGAGCACTGGTTATGATTCGGTTGTCGATGATTTTGGTAGCCGCAATCGTGACTAACTCGGCTCGGTTGGGGTCGAGGCTGGTGGTCTCGCAATCAAGTGACACAAATTCACCCTTCATGACAGAGTCAAACAAAGACTGATAGGGCGAGCCCTTGAGTTTGTAAAACCAATACCGGCGCTGAAGCCAATTCATCGTAAACCCTTAATCTCGTATTTGATAATGGTAGCCCAAGAACTGCTTGAACTTTTTAATTACGTGCAGAGCGTGACGGAGCAAGTCACGCTCGGTGCGATCGATCTGCTTAATATCAATACGGTTGTGGCTGTGTTGATGGGTCAATTGCTGATTTAAGCGCAACTTAAATAACAGTTTTAATGCCTCACTGAGGTTGTCTGCCGTTTCGGGTTCAAGGATTTTTCTGTTGCGCAGTGCTTCAATGCGCTCAAAGGTGTTTTTCTCTTCAATGCCATACTCAAGGGCTAAGGTGCGAATGCCATGGACGATAGGGAAGATGCCACCACTTTTGACATCAAGGCCATCTTTGTCTTTTTTAACATTGCCAAACAGGGTTAACGGTAACGCAAATTGAAGCGCCGGACGCGAAAAGTCTTGCAGCGCTAACATGTTGTTTAACATGATTTGTTTAAGGTGTTGGCCAATGGGCTCAAGTAACGCTTTGTTGCCCGCTACCGCGTGAGCATCGGTAAAAATCGCCAAGTCCATGACATGCTCGGCTGAGGTCGGTTTTGACCAGTGACTGATGGTCTTTTTCCAGTCACGCTGGTTTTTGACCCATTTAGGGTTGTTGACCATCACGTTGCCGGGACATAGAGGGTAACCGAGCTGCTGCAGCGTGTGAGTCAGTTGATCCATCACTGCCGCACATTGATGCCACTCAAAACCATCTTTAAGGATTAAGGCATTGTCTTGATCGGTTTTGAGGATTTGTTCCCCGCGGCCTTCAGAGCCTAAAACGATCAAGCAGCAGTGATCGTGAAGGGCAGGGGGAACAATCAGCTCAAAGGCTTTTTCGATGATCTGTTCATTAACGGCTGAAATCAGCTCCATTATAAAGCGGGTACGAATGCCGTTATTGAGTAGGCTTTCAACTAACTGGCGCTGACGATTGGAAGCCAATGCCAGCTCTTCGATGCTACTGGCGCGAGCAATACTTAAGGTCAGTACATGCGAGTGAGTTGAAAAGGCGCTTAAAATCTGTGTCATATCGAGCATGCCGACGGCTTCTTTGCCATCGGAGACCATCACGCGCTTCATGCGCTGGCGCGTCATCTTGATCATGGCATTAAAGAGAAATTCGCCGTTTTCGACGTGCACTACGGGAAAAGTGGCGATCTTGCCGACCGGAGTATCGAGTGGATGGTCATCGAGCATCACCGCGTGCAGCATATTGGTGCGAGTAATAATACCGTAAGGCAGCGCGTGTTGGTTGTCGATAAGCCTGATGTCATTGTCGTTGAGCTTGACCAATGCTGAGTCAAGGCCGTTGTCTTTGAGTGTTTGCGTTACTTGGTTAAGTGGTTGATCCGGCGAGAAAATCATCGGCGGATGATAAATCTCTTTATCCACCTTGGTTAAAATGAATTCGGCCAGGTTTTGCTGCTGCTGCGCAGTTTCGATCAGGGCTTGCCTACGAGCGAGGTTGTTGTCGAAGTAAGCGGCAAATTGGCCATTGTCATGATACAACTCAAGAAATACCGACTTAGGTAGCAGATAAGAGAGGGTATCTTCAAGCGCGATATAGCGGTGCTTGATGGTGTCATCAAACAACGAACGCACATCAAACAGATCGTCATTGGCGTAGTGGGCAAAAATCTCTTTATTATCTTCCGAGCGCTCTTCGACGGCACCTTTGATCAAAATATGCAGGTGTTGGCTCTCAGCGCCCGGCTTTAGAAGGGTCTCACTGGTGCGAAAATAAGCGACATCCAATGATCCTCTCAATTTCTTTTGTTGCGATACATTGAGACGATCAAATGGAGGGGAGTGCATATTAAATTTTTCTGGCATAGCGAACCCACAATGCAAACTCTGTATCTATTCAGTGTGCCGCATTTGACGCGTTGTGCCAGACGACTTTGGTCGAACTGCTGCCGCTGATTGACAATAAGGAAACGCATTGGTGCGAATTGTTCCCTTTTAAATTCAAACCAAGCCAACGATAATACCGTCGCCCCACATTTTTGTTTCAAGAGGTCATCATGTTTACCCCTTCCCCTTACGGTTGGATTTCCCAGTATTTTGTCGGTTTCTTTTTTGCCTATGGTGTCTATTTGCCATTTTGGGCGTTGTGGTTTGAAGAGCAGGGGGTATCGGCAACGGATATCGGCTTGTTAATTGGTATTGGCTTTGCCACGCGCTGTCTTGCCAATATGCTCCTGACGCCACGCATTCATAAAGTCGAACACTTGATGCCAGCATTGCGTTGGTTGAGTTTCGCCTCGATTTTGTTTATCGGTTTTCACTTTTTCACCGGGGGAAGCTTCTGGTTAATGGCGTTGGCGACTGTATTGTTTAACTTGTGCTGTGGTCCGGCCGTGCCATTGTCTGACTCGATGGCAAACTATTATGCGCGTATTAACATGCTCGATTATGGTCGTACTCGCTTATGGGGGTCGGTTGCGTTTATTGCGGGTTCAACGGTCGTGGGCTTTTTAGTGGCTCAATATGGCAGTGACATGATTTTGTATACCGCGTTGGCCGGGGTGGTGTTTGCGCTGTTGTTTTCATTGCGCAGTATCAACCCAATGCCAGTGACAACCAGTGAAGAAAACACCGAACGACCAAAATTGACCGAGTTACTTCGCGAGTTGCCAGTGATCAAATTCCTGATCTTGGCCGCTCTGATTCAGGGAAGCCACGCTGCCTATTACAGTTTTAGTTCTATCTATTGGAAAGAGGCGGGTTATTCAGAAGATATTATTGGTTACTTGTGGAGTTTAGGGGTTGTCGCCGAAGTTGCCGTGTTTGCGCTGAGCAAGCGTTTGTTTTCGGGATGGAGCTTGCGCGCACTGTTCATGGTTGCATCGATTGGCGTCATTGTCCGTTGGGGGCTTACGGCATCAACCACTGTGTTACTGGCCTTGGTGCTTATCCAATTGTTACACGGGGTGACGTTTGCCATGGCTCATATTGCGGCTATCCAGTACATCCAGCATTCCGAGCAACGTAAGATGGTGGCTCTGCAAGCACTCTACAATGCCATTCCTTTGGGGGCTTTTATTGCCCTAATGACTACCTTAAGTGGTTGGGGCTATGAGAATTGGGGAGCGAATGTGTTTTGGGTCATGGCGGCGATGGGGGGATTAGCGTTATTTATTCGTTTAGATCCTCAGCCACATAATGTTAAGCAAGCGCTTAAAGCGGAGCCTAATGCACAGAATTAACCCTATCTGATTGAGTTGACTGCGTATCCTTAGTTAAATAAACCCTCTCCCGACTGGAGAGGGTTTGTTTTTTATTGCGATCCATGAACTCAAAATAAGATAAGGATATCTGATGCAGGGTTGGCTGGTGATCACCGTATCGCTGTTGTATCTCGGTTTATTGTTCGTTATTGCTTGGTACGGCGATAGACGCCCTTCGTGGCTAGCTAGTTGGCGCCCTTGGGTATACAGCTTATCAATCGCGGTTTACTGTACCTCATGGACCTTTTACGGCACGGTAGGGCAAGCAAGTAGTAACCTTTGGTCGTTCCTTCCTATCTATATCGCGCCGATTTTAGTCTTTACTTTGGGTTGGCGAGTTCTTGCGCGGTTAATTCTGACGGCGAAACGTGAACACATTACCTCGATTGCGGATTTTATTGCAGCTCGCTATGGTAAATCACAAGGTTTGGCCGTTGCGGTAACCTTGATTGCGGTGGCGGGCATCTTGCCCTACATTGCTTTGCAACTGCGCGGCATTACCATGGGGCTCGAGATCATCGCGCCTGATTTATCGGTCCAATTTAAAAGTTTGGGCTTTGATGTGTCTTGGTTTGTGGTGCTCGCTTTAGCCATGTTCACCATGTTATTTGGTACTCGACACATCGACAACACCGAGCACCATCGCGGAATGATGATGGCGATTGCGTTTGAATCGATCATTAAGCTGGTGGCGTTTCTGGTTGTTGGTGTGTTTATCCTCTTTCTGGCGTTAAAGCGCAGTGATGTCGAATTGCTTGAGGTGGCGCGTCAAACCTATCAAGCGCCTAACTTTCCGACCTTATTGATTCATACCGTACTAACCATGCTTGCGATAGTCTGTCTGCCGCGTCAGTTCCATACCATGGTGGTCGAAAACGAACGTGCGCAAGATTTACACACCGCGCGTTGGCTATTTCCTGTCTATCTGATTTTGATGGGGCTGTTTGTGTTGCCGATTGCTTGGGTGGGGCAGGCACTATTAACCGATGTTAGTCCGGATACCTATGTGATCAGCTTGCCGATGGCGGTCGGCGCATCAGATATTGCTCTACTCGCGTTTTTGGGCGGCACATCAGCCGCCAGTGGCATGGTGATCGTGTCGACCATTGCGTTGGCGATCATGGTCTCCAATGACTTGGTGATGCCGCTCTTATTGCGTCGTATGCGCTTATCGCAACGCACTCATCGTCATTTCTCTGGGTTATTACTCGTCATTCGCCGTGGCTTAATTCTGCTACTGCTCCTTGGCGCTTGGGGCTTTTATCAAGTGTTAGGAAGTATTCACTCACTGTCAGCGATAGGCTTTCTCTCGTTTGCGGCGATCACGCAATTCGCACCAGCGTTGCTCGGCGGTATGTATTGGCGCCAAGGCAATCGTAAAGGGGTTTATGTCGGTTTAGCGGTCGGCTTTACCTTGTGGCTGATCACCTTGATGAGTCAAACCGACATGTTGGCTGGCAGTGCAGAAAACAATTTTCTTCTGTGGATGATTACGCCACCTGAGTGGCTGCAAGCGCTGGAAGTCAAAAATTCCGACTGGGGCATTGTGCTGAGTGTTGCGCTCAACAGTTTGTGTTATGTGGTGGTCTCAATGCTTACGCGCGCTAGCCTTAGTGAGCGCTTACAGTCGGCCTCCTTCATTGGTACTCCCTTGCCTGAAAGTGAAAATATGAGCTTGTATCAAAGCCGTGTCACAGTCGGTGAGTTAGAAATGTTGGCGTCGCGTTTTGTTGGTCGCCAGCGAGTACGCAGCGCATTTCGTCAGTATTGGCAACAGCAACGTGAAACCTTAATGCCCAACCAGCAAGCGCCATCAACCCTGATTCGCCATACTGAAAGGGTCTTGGCTGGGGTATTTGGTGCTTCATCGGCTAAGTTAGTCCTTACTTCGGCCTTGCAAGGTCGTAATATGCAGCTTGAAGAGGTCGCGACCATTGTCGATGAAGCGTCGGAGCTGTATGACTTTAGCCGTGGCTTACTGCAAGGGGCGATTGAACATATTGGTCAAGGCATTGCGGTGGTCGATAAGCAATTACGTTTGGTGGCTTGGAACCAGCGCTATTTAGAGTTATTTACTTTTCCGGCTGGATTGATTCAGGTAGGCAGGCCGATTGCGGATGTGATTCGACACAATGCCGTGCAGGGCTTATGTGGCCCAGGTGACCCAGAAGAGCATGTACGTCGCCGGGTATATCATCTTGAGCAAGGGTCGCGGCATACGTCTTCTCGCGTGCGACCTGATGGCCGAGTGATTGAGGTGCAAGGTAATCCGATGCCGGGCGGCGGGTTTGTCATGAGCTTTACCGATATCACGGTCTTCCGAGATGCAGAGCAGGCACTCAAAGAGGCGAACGAAACCCTTGAAGAGCGAGTGACAGCGCGAACTCAAGAACTTGAGCAGTTGAACAAAAAACTCGTTGCGGCGACTCAGCGCTCTGAACATGAATCTCAATCCAAATCACGCTTTTTGGCAGCGGTGAGTCACGACTTGATGCAGCCGCTCAATGCTGCGCGGCTGTTCGCCTCTTCTCTGTCTGAAGTGGCGAAAGATCCAGAGGCAAAGCAGTTGTCGCAATATATCGAAAGTGCTTTGGGCGCGGCGGAAGACTTGATTGGTGATCTGCTCGATATCTCGCGTTTAGAGTCGGGTAAGTTAGACGTTCAGGTGCACAGTTTTGCGATTAACGATGTTCTGGCGAACCTCAATGCGGAGTTTGGTGCACTGGCTAAGCAGCAAGGGGTTGAGTTCTCGATGATACCGAGTCACTTGATTGTCCAGTCTGATCCGAAGTTATTACGTCGGGTAGTGCAAAACTTCCTGACTAATGCGTTTCGCTACAACCCTAAAGGGAAAGTGGTGCTCGGTGTGCGCCGTATTGGTGGTCAAGCTCGCATTGATGTATGGGACAACGGTGTGGGTATTGATGAGGATAAACAACAAGAAATTTTTGAGGAATTCAATCGCGGCAGTCAAGTCCGTTCTGATCAAGGTTTGGGGTTAGGGTTGGCCATTTCGAAAGGGATCGCCCATGTATTAGGTCATCAGATCACCATGCGTTCATGGCCCGGTAAAGGCAGCGTTTTTTCCATTACTTTAGCGCGCGGTGAAAAAGTGATTGAGCCGATAACGCTGGCACCGATCGTCAACCATTCTGATATTAGCCATCTCAAAGTGCTTTGTGTCGATAACGAGCAAGATATCTTAGTCGGGATGGAAAATCTGCTTGGACGTTGGGGGTGTGATGTTCGTACCGCGGTCGATTTGGTTTCAAGCTTACAACAGATAGAGACCGACTGGGTTCCGGATGTGATTTTGTCTGACTACCGATTAGACCACGGTCGTACGGGGTTAGAAGTGCTGCAGCAATGCCGTCTGCGTTTAGGCGCTCGCTTTATCGGCGTCATTATCAGCGCTGATCGTACCGATGATATGTTGGATGGGATTAAGTCAAATGGGTTTAGCTTTATTGCTAAGCCAGTTAAGCCACTTAAGTTAAGAGCGGTGTTGAATCGGGTCTAGCAATGGACTTTGCTGTTCGAAATGGCGGTATTGTCATTGTTGATTAAGAGGTTGACGTAAAAACGTCAACCTTGAAAAAATCACTCGCAACTTGTTACTCGGTAAACAACGTTTCGTATCTAACAAACGGGGTTTGGGTCTCGCCATAGTAGAGCGCGCCGTCGGCTTGAATGGCTACGCGCAGCCAGCTCTCTTCAGAGGCAGAGGTTGGCAATGAAATGAACCATTTTTTGCCACTGCTATCGGTTGCTTGCATATCAAGCGGTTGCGCGATTTGTTCTTGTTGTGCCACCAGAGACAGTTTGACCCCTTCTAACGGAAAAGCGGACTTCAGTGATAAGTCTAAGCTTTGTGCGGTTACCTTTTCTGAGCGAAATTGCACTTTAAACTCTCCGTTATTCATATCACACAAGCCACTGGTATAACGACAGTTAGACTTGGCCGCTAGTTTATAGCTTTTTCCCTCTTGTGCGGCATGTGGCTTCTCACTTAGTGCCACATCCGTGCCGAAGTAGGCAATGATCGATAGGATAGGTGCGATAAGTAACGCGATGATTAAGTGCTTATTTTTGAACATCTTGGCTTCCTTGCTACAACAGACTTTGATTACGGTAACTGAAAACAGAGAATAAAAAAGCCCCGAACGGGGCTTTTGTGTGTTGAGTATTATTATTAGTGGTCGACGGCTTCACTAGCACCAGCAGGTACACGGACATGTTCAACCAAATCTTTCACTTCTTGTGGTGTCTCAGCCGTTACTTTTGATACTGCGAATGCCACGATGAAGTTAAACAGTGCACCAATAGCGCCAAATGCATTTGGTTCGATGCCTAGGAACCAGTTGCTGCCCCAGCTTTCTAGGTATTTCCAATCGGCAATAAACAGAATGCCTTTGTGTTGGAATACGTAGAATAGTGTGATGGTAATACCAGCGATCATACCGGCGATAGCGCCTTCCTTGTTGATGTTTTTACTGAAGATACCCATCATCAACGCAGGGAAGATAGAGGATGCCGCCAGACCGAACGCCAGAGCAACCGTACCTGCGGCAAAGCCTGGCGGATTGAGTCCGAGATAACCAGCCACTGCAATCGCCACACCCATCGAGATCCGACTCGCCAGTAGTTCTTTCTTCTCTGAGATGTTTGGATTGATGACGCCTTTTATCAAGTCATGGGATATCGCCGATGAGATAGCCAGCAACAGACCCGCTGCGGTAGAAAGCGCTGCGGCTAGACCACCCGCTGCAACCAGTGCAATCACCCAGTTTGGTAGCTTGGCGATTTCTGGGTTAGCCAGTACCATGATGTCACGGTCCACTTTGAGCTCATTGGTTGCCGCATTTGATGTGTACTGGATATTGCCATCGCCGTTCTTATCATCAAAACCTAGCAGACCGGTTTTTTCCCAATTCTTGAACCAGTCAGGACGTTCATCATACGCAAGGTGTTGGCCTGGCGCAGGGTTAACCGTATCCATTAGGTTTAGACGTGCCATTGCAGAAACGGCAGGGGCTGTTGTGTACAAAATCGCGATGAAGAACAGTGCCCAACCTGCAGAAGTACGCGCATCACGTACTTTTGGTACGGTGAAGAAGCGGATAATTACGTGTGGTAGGCCTGCCGTACCGATCATCAGAGACATAGTATAAACAAACATGTTTAACGTATCGCCACGGACTTGGGTGGTGTACTCGGTAAAGCCGAGTTCGGTGACCACCTGGTCGAGCCTGTCGAGCAAGTAGACATCGGTTCCGGCCATGGTACTCCCTAGGCCGATTTGCGGAATTGGGTTACCTGTCAGTTGCAGAGAGATAAAAATTGCTGGAATAGTGTAAGCAAGAATGAGTACGCAATATTGCGCTATCTGCGTGTAGGTGATCCCTTTCATGCCGCCCATTACTGCGTACATGAAGACGATACACATACCGATCAAAAGACCCGTTGAGTAGTCCACTTCAAGGAAGCGACCGAAGGCAACACCTACGCCTTTCATCTGACCGATAACGTAAGTGACCGAGGCGATGATAAGACAAATAACTGCCACGATACGTGCAGCGTTTGAGTAAAAACGCTCACCGACAAACTCAGGTACGGTAAATTTACCAAACTTGCGTAAGTACGGTGCAAGTAGCAGTGCAAGGAGTACGTAACCGCCAGTCCAGCCCATAAGGAAGACACTGCCGCCGTAACCCATAAAGGCGATCAAGCCTGCCATAGAAATAAATGATGCCGCAGACATCCAGTCTGCCGCCGTGGCCATACCATTCGCGATCGGGTGGACCCCGCCGCCTGCTACGTAGAATTCTTTCGTTGATCCGGCACGCGCCCAAATCGCAATACCGATGTAAAGGACAAAGGTGGCACCTACAACAAGATAAGTGATTGTTTTCAAATCCATCTGAACTACTCCTTACTCGTCCACATTAAATTCGCGATCTAACTGACGCATCTTCCACGCGTAGTAGAAAATAATACCTAGGAAGGTGTAGATAGAGCCTTGTTGTGCAAACCAGAAGCCTAACTTGTAACCGCCTATTTGAATTTGGTTAAGCTGATCGACAAATAAAATGCCGCAGCCAAATGAAACGACAAACCAGATGATTAACAGTGAAATCATCAGCTTTACGTTCTTATCCCAGTAGGCCTTGGCTCGTTCCTGACTATCAAACGCCATTGCCGTCTCCTTACGTGTTTGTTGTTAATAAAATGTTTCAATGTCTACATTAGCAAGGGTTGGGCAAGAACTCTTTTCAACTTTAGTCGCGAGCATGAAAACAAAAAGCGTCCGTATAACGGACGCTTAGTGAGTAAATGATAAAAAACTGTGATGTTAACGGTCTGTTAAATTAGCCTAAAGTCTAACGTTTCATTACTGAGTGGGTGGTTTTTTATTAACCAAGATAGAAATCTTTGATCCCCATCAGCAAATTATTCACTGCAACCGCAGCAAGTATCAGGCCCATTACGCGGCTGATGATGGCGGCGCCAACATTACCAATCCATTTTTGGATATGAGTGGCTCCGAGCAGCAGCAATAGGGTAATCACTAATACCAACACCATCACACCCGCGGTTAGGCTCTGGTCGAACAATGAATAACGATGGTTGTCGGTCAGCATTACGATCGCCATCATCGCACCTGGTGAGGCAATCGAGGGAATCGCCAATGGGTAAACGGCCAAGTCTGCCAGATCGGAATGGCTGATATCGATAGAGAGTTTCGTCTCTTGCTCTGGCTTGGATTCACCGAAAATCATCGTCAAAGCAAACAGCAGTAATACTAAGCCACCGGCGGCTTGAAAAGCGGGTAAGGGAATTTGCATCGCTTCAAGCAATAACTGACCAGCGACAAGGAAAAATAACAGCACGCCAGTCGCAATGGCGACCGCTTTAAGTGCAACTAACCGGCGTTGTTTGGCGGTTAAATGTTGTGTTTGTGACAGATAGACAGGAACAGAGCCGATGGGGTCAATGACGGCCCATAAAACAACGAATTGAGTGATTAAGATGCTGAGCAAGGGGGTACTCCCAGAGTAATGGAACAGAGGGATAGCGCAGTGGTGAACTGACTTGTTCAGTGTAGCAGTAAACGGGTGGTTCTATGTGATGATTAGGTGAATTATATTTCAGATTCAAGCTGTTGAAGTAAGATGACGGCTTGAGTGCGGTTTTTTACACCTAACTTGCGGAATATTGCCGTCATATGGGCCTTTATTGTTGCTTCAGATACATTTAGTTCGTAAGCAATTTGCTTATTAAGCAAGCCATCAGAGAGCATTCCTAAGACTTTGTACTGCTGTGGCGTTAAAGTGGCAATTTTAGTCGCTAAATCATTGCAAGCTGCATGGTTAGTGATCGAGCCTTCAGGGAAGAAAGGTTCGCCATTGAGCACTTGATTGAGCGCACTGACCAGCTCGCGCATATCACTCGACTTAGGAATAAAACCAAACGCACCATGGCTTTTTACTTGAGTGACGACCGTTGATTCTTCACTGGCTGAGACCACGACAATCGGCAAGTCAGGGTATTCAGCTCGCAGATGGATTAAGCCAGACATGCCATTGGCCCCTGGCATTTTCAGGTCAAGCAGCAGCAAGTCAGGCTCGTCCTCTTTTTTCAACAGTGTCAGCAGTGCGTCTAGAGAGTCGGCTTCTAACAAGTTCGCACCACTGACCGCCATATGCACCGATTGAAATAGAGCATTGCGAAACAGCGGGTGATCATCTGCGATGATGATGGTGTAGGTCGAATCCATGACGTTAACTACTTATGAAGGTTTGGTTAATAGAATTATTATCAGCTTTACGATTGTGGACAATAATTATTCGCTAAAAGTCTGAACTGTATCGGGTTTTATTAGCAATATTGCATATAAATACATATTGAGCATGAAATGAAGTGATCAGGGTGAGTAGAGAGTGAGTGGGTCTGGGAGGCCAGCTCAGCGCCACGGTCAGTGACCATGGCGCGAGTTTAGTGTTATTGAGCCAACTGAGTATTACAGATTGTGGTCGTTTAGGTGCGCTAAGAAGGTCGCAGCATCCATAAATCCAGTGATGCGCCCGTTCACGACTCGTGAGCCATCTGGCGCCCAAAATTCAATGGTAGGTAAACCGAGCACCTGCATTTCTTTAAGTAGAGCAATATCTTCCACTTGGTTGCGCGTGACATCGGCTTGGAGCAAGACAAAGTCCTTGAGCCTGAATTCGACGTCTGGCTGGTGGAAGGTGTATTTTTCAAACTCTTTACACGCTACACACCAGTCGGCATAGAAATCGAGCATCACCGGCTTACCAGCTTGCTTAGCGTTAGCGAGTTGCTGTTTCAGTTGTTCCACATTACTGACTTTAATGAACTCAATTTTGCTTTGTGATTGGCCAGTTGGCGGCGAAAAATAGTAGTGCAGCGCAGGTTGCGCCGACGCGAATAATCCCAGTACGGCAATAATACCAATCACGCTTTGCTTCCAACCGCCAAATGGCAGTGAGTTTTTGACATGATACAGCCAGCCAAATGCCGCAATACCAAGCGCTGACCATAAACCGGTAGCCCAAAGGCTTGGCAAGATACGCTCAAGAAGGAAGATGGGCGCAGCAAGGAGAATAAAGCCAAACAGCGTTTTCACGCGATCCATCCAATTGCCTGCTTTAGGCAGCAGTTTATTACCAAATACGGCCACCAACATCAGTGGTATACCCATACCCAATGCCAGAGCGTACAAGGCGATGGCCCCCGTCAGGAGATCGCCACTTTGTGCGACGTAGAGCAGCGCGCCTGACAGGGGAGCGGTGGTGCATGGTGAGCAAACTAGGCCTGATATCGCCCCCATAGCAAACACGCCCAACGAACTGCCGCCTCGCTGTTTATTACTGAGGTTACTGAGCCAAGTCTGCAGGCTGCTCGGTAGCTGAATGGTATACAAGCCAAACATTGACAGTGCGAGTGCGACAAACAGTACACTTAAGCCTATCAAAACATAAGGGTGTTGCATGGCGGCTTGAAATTGCAGCCCTGCCGACGCAACCACCAAACCCAGTAGTGTGTAGGTTAACGCCATACCTTGTACATAAACAAAGGCTAGGCCAAGTGCGCGGCCATGGCTGAGCTTTCCTCGGCCTAAGACAATACTGGTTAAAATCGGGTACATCGGTAGCACGCACGGAGTAAACGCAAGGCCAATGCCTAATGCTAAAAACAGCAGTGGCGTCCACCAACTATCACTTAGTTTAGAAGCAAGGTTTGCTTCGCTCGATTGCGGTGACGATGTTGATGGCGCTGGTGTTTGGACAACTGGCGCTGCTTGCGCCGTTTGTTTGCTCGTCAGCTGAGTTGAGTCGGCAAACTCAAAGCGAGTAATGTCGACCACACGCGTCTCAGGTGGATAGCAAAATCCTGCCTTGGCACACCCTTGGTATTGGACGATTAATCGAGCGCCTTGCTGATAATCGCTCAATGGCACTTCAATAAACAGCGGCGTGGTGTAGATGTTGACCTCGCCGAAAAATTCGTCCTTGTATGGCTGACCATCGCGCATCTCGATATCGCCAAGAGTGACATTTTCACCGCTCACGGAAATACGATGTTGATAGAGGTAGTAGCCGTCTTTTACTTGCCAATCGAGAAATACGCGATTGCCTTGTTGTAAGGCGTTAAAGCGAAACGCATCATCGACAGCAACGAAGGTATTGTTGTTATTGGCAAAACTTGGTGTTGAATTGCTATTATCAAACAACGCCATCGCGGGCGCAGAGAGAAAGCTAAAACACAACAGAAGTAAGGAGAAGGCGAAGCGCATAGAACCGTCACAAGAGTTAAATTTGAGTCATGTTAACTCAATCAGACAGGGGAAAGGGCAAATTAGTTTCAACTTAGGCGAAGAAAGTTCACCTAGAGTTTCGCTATCTCTGAGGCGCCATCTCCAAATCGGTATCGAGATGGCGCATGAGCTGCGGTCAAGCAACGCCTAAACGGGCTCGAACGACACGTTCGCAAGCATCGATGTTGTCGGTATCTTTTGGGATGACGAGCACAGTGTCATTGCCGCCCACGGTGCCGAGAATCTCAGTATGAGGATCGATATCGACCAAGCGAGCAACCAGTTGGGCGCTGCCAGGGTGCGTTTTTACTACCACCATCGCTTGATTGTGGGTAATAAATTCGATTTGTGACGAGATCGAAGAGCCGACTCGCACCGGGGCGGTTTCAACCGTAATGCAGTAGACTTTTTTGCCGCACGCGTTTTGTACCTTAATCACTCCCAGCTGCGAGAGCAATCTAGATACGGTGGACTGACTAATGCCTTCAAAACCAATATTGACCAAGGCTTCGCGTAGCTCGTTCTGAGTGCTAAAGCTCTGTTGTTGCAGTAGACGTTTACAGGCCGCTGTGAGTGTTTTGTCTTCACTATAATCAACGGTGGTTGCGTTTAGAGTTTCACTCATTGGAACTCCTCAATAAAACATGACGTAGGATGATTCGTCCATGTAACTATCAGCACATAACTCCATATAAATGCTGTGGGATTTTGAGCGCTTATACCAATCTAAACGTGTATTGACTGGGTCTAATTGGTATCACTTCTGCGGTGATTTTTAAGTCTTCGCATAATAACACCAAATCTTATGTGGCTTTGTGAAAGCGATCGCCAAACAAACAACTAGTTATCTATTGTTTTGTTAGATATAAATGCTGAGTGAAAGTGGATATTTATTCCGCAATAAGAATAAATATCCAGTCATGAATTGCAGATTTAGGAGGGACGCAAGCGCTTGTGGGCTAGCGCGCTTCGGTCATGATTTCGCGTGAGAATACTTTTTCACAGTAGTGGCATTTTAGCTGCACATTGTCCTGCTTTTGCTGCACCTTAAATTTGCTTTCTACCGGTTCGCCATGAGAAATACAATTGCTGTTCGGGCATTCGAATACGCTGGCAATCGTTTCTGGGAGTGCAAGATTAAGCTTGTTGACTACCTTGTACTCTTCAATCTGATTGACCGTCGCTTTGGGTGCATACAGTGCCAATTGATTGGCTTGTTCTTTGGTCAGGTAGACATTTTCAATCTTGATCAAATCTTTGCCGCCAAGCGCGGAAGATGGCAGATTAAGACCAATTGTGATGCGCTCATTGGTTTTGTGCATTTTGAACAGTTTAAGCACTTTAATCCCAATATTGGCAGGAATATGGTCGATAACAGAGCCGTTACGAATCGCTTCTACTTGAAGTTGAGTTTGTTTCACCATGATGATTCTCCTGCTAATTAAAGTGTGTCATTAAGGACAAGGGCGAGTAGCGCTTCACGTGCGTAGACGCCATTTTCCGCTTGCTCGAAGTAGTAAGCGTGCTTGGTTTTATCAACATCAGTGGTGATTTCATCGACACGAGGAAGTGGGTGAAGCACCTTGAGGTTGTCACGCGCTTCGCTCAGCGTTGCCGCCGTTAAGATGAACGCTGACTTGATATGGGCATATTCTGACTCGTCAAAGCGCTCTTTCTGTACGCGTGTCATGTAAAGAACATCCAATTCAGGAACGACTTCTTCGATGTTACTGTGCATGCTGAACGCAATGCCTGCCTCTTCTAACTCTTCGCAGATGTAGTCTGGCATCGCGAGGGCTTCTGGGGCGATAAAGAAGAAACGCACATTGTTGAATTTTGCTAGCGCTTGAGTGAGTGAGTGCACAGTGCGGCCATATTTCAGATCACCCACGAAGGCGACGTTGAGGTTGTCGAGTGTGCCTTGAGTCTCGTAGATCGAAAACAGATCGAGCAACGTTTGAGTTGGGTGCTGGTTTGCACCGTCTCCACCGTTGACAATCGGTACGCCATTTGAGAATTCAGAAGCCAAGCGCGCCGCGCCTTCTTGTGGGTGGCGCATCACGAATGCATCTACGTACGAAGCGATCACTTGAACCGAATCGGCCAGCGTTTCGCCTTTTTTCGCTAGGGATGTGTTGCCGCCGTTATCAAACCCAATCACTGTGCCGCCCAAACGCTGTACTGCGGTCTCGAAAGAGAGGCGAGTACGGGTCGACGGCTCGAAGAAGCAGCTGGCAACAACCTTATTTTTCAGTAGCTCCGGATTCGGCTCTGCTTTTAAGCGTGCAGAAGTGTCAACAATAAGCTCAAGCTCTTCACGGCTGAGCTCTGGGATAGAGATAATGTGCTTGTTAAATAACGAATGCGCCATAGCTGTATTCCTCGTCGTAAATGACAGACAAAAAAAAGCCCCCTAAAAATAGGAGGCTAGTAAAGGATCGGTGGAGAAAAATGAAACAGCGAACGTCCCTGATTTAGGGCGCGTTAGGTAACAACGATAGGTTGCTAATGGCTGCGACATTGATGTACTCCTAGACAAATTGCCGAGGATTATACGGACAAAAATCACCAACGCAAGCGTTTGCGGAAACTATCCATGAATTGGATTTTTATGCGATTTTAGCTGATTTTAGCTATGACTTTTCAACCGTTGTCAGATCTTGCTTCGGAGCGTTTGAGGGATGAATTTGGCTTTTAAGTGATGAAAAAAAATGCGGGCTTTATTCAGTACGTTTTTGTACGTCGCTGAACGCCACCCGCATTTCCCTGCAAAAATACTCATCGGTTGTCACTTATTGTGCTGGCAATCGAGAGTAATCTTGTTGGCCATTTCCTGTTTGGCAAATGGCCATGAAGACTCGATAATTTAGTCGCCTAGTGTTGCGACCATTACGGCTTTGATTGTGTGCATTCGGTTTTCTGCTTCATCGAATACGATAGAGTGCTTAGATTCAACCACTTCATCGGTTACCTCAACGCCATCTTTAAGTTGCGGGTAATCTGCCGCAAGCTGTTTGCCTACCGTGGTATCTTCGCCGTGGAAAGCAGGCAAGCAGTGCATGAATTTCACATCTGGGTTGCCTGTGGCTTTGATCATGTCCATGTTGACTTGGTAAGGCATCATCAGATTGATACGCTCAGCCCATGCTTCTTTCGCTTCGCCCATTGATACCCATACGTCAGTGTAGAGGTAATCACAGCCTTGAACCCCTTCTTGTACGTCTTCAGTTAGGGTGATTTTAGCCCCAGTTTCTGCGGCGATATCACGACATTGTGCCACTAATGCTTCTTCTGGCCAGAACGCTTTAGGTGCGACAAGACGGATGTCCATGCCCATTTTCGCAGCGCCTACCATCAAGGAGTTACCCATGTTGTTGCGCGCATCACCTAAGTAAGCAAACTTGATTTCGTGTAGTTGTTTGCCGCGGCCGTGTTCGGTCATGGTTAGGAAGTCCGCGAGGATTTGAGTTGGGTGGAATTCGTCGGTTAGACCGTTCCACACTGGCACACCAGCGTAGGCGCCGAGCTCTTCTACGATCTCTTGACCGAAACCGCGGTATTCGATGCCATCGTACATGCGGCCAAGCACACGTGCTGTATCTTTCATTGACTCTTTGTGACCGATTTGAGAACCCGATGGGCCTAAGTAAGAGACTTGAGCGCCTTGGTCAAAAGCCGCAACTTCAAATGCACAACGTGTACGAGTAGAGGTCTTCTCGAAAATTAGCGCAATGTTTTTGCCTTTTAGACGAGGTTGCTCATAGCCGTTGTATTTTGCTTTTTTCAGTTCCGCTGAAAGATCCAACATGTGTTGAATTTCACGTGGAGTAAAGTCTAGTAGTTTTAGGAAGTTACGGTTACGTAGATTAAAAGCCATGGTGTTTTCCTTTTTATCGTTTGGCGCTTTCTTGGTTGCAGGGAAAAGAAAATAAGAAAGCGCTGTTAAATTGAATGATTGGTATTGCTTAACGTTGTCATTAACCTTTAGTGATGTTGGTACCCGCTGTGCCTTGCAGAATACGCAGACCATCTTGCAAAGAGCCGATACCGACAACTTTGCCGCCTTGCTTGATAAACTCGCAGGACGCTTCAATTTTTGGTCCCATAGAGCCTGCATCGAACTGATACTGCGCCAGTTCGCTTGGCGTTGTGCTGCGCAGGGCATGCTGTGTTGGCTTGCCCCAATCAAGGTAAACCGCGTCTGCGTCAGTGAGGATTAGCAGAGCATCAGCATCGAGCTGTTTGGCGAGGAATGCAGCCGACATGTCTTTGTCGATCACCGCTTCAACACCCACCAGTTTGCCGTTTTCGCGTTTCACCGGAATACCACCGCCGCCAGTACAGATAACAAGGTGGCCGGCATCAATTAATTTAGTGATCGCATCGTGTTCGATGATGCCCGTTGGCTGTGGGCTTGGGACCACGCGGCGGAAGTGTTTGCCGTCTGGCTTGATTGTCCAGTGGTACTTTTCTGCCAACTCGCGAGCTTCCGCTTCTTCGTAAATAGGACCAATGGGTTTGGTTGGGTCTGCAAACGCGGGATCATTAGGATCGACGGTCATTTGCGTCAACATGCAAGTCGCGTTGACGTTTGGCATCTGGTTTTTAAACTCTTGCATCAGCATGTAACCGATCATGCCTTGTGTTTCGCTGCCAAGGACATCAAGCGGGTATGGCGCGACTTTCTTGTATTCCAAACCTTGCAGGGCAAGCAAACCAACTTGTGGACCATTACCGTGTACCAGTACCACGTTGTATTCTTTCGCGATTTCAGAAATCGTTTTGACGGCGACTTCGATGTTTTGGCGTTGTACTTCAGCTTCAAGTGGCTCACCACGGCGAAGCAAAGCGTTACCACCTAGTGCGACAACTACAGTTTGTTTAGTCATTGTTTGAATCTCTCTACAGGGGCTGGAGCAGGCACTATGGTCGCTCCAGCCTAATAAGTACTTAATTAGATACCATCACGTTCGATTGGGCAGCTCATGCAGCGAGCGCCGCCGCGACCGCGACCTAGCTCATCACCTGGGATAGGAAGTACTGTGATGCCTGCTTTGTCGTATTTTTCGTTGGTGTAAGTGTTGCCCTCGTAGCCGACAACCACACCTGGTTTGACGGTGAGAACGTTGTTTGCATCGTTCCACTGCTCGCGTTCTGCGTTGAAGTTGTCACCGCCAGTGGTGATGAGGTTTAGCTTGTCGACGCCGAGTGCTTTTTCAATCGCAGTCACGAAGTAGCCTTCTTCTTTGACGTTGACTGCGCCAGATTGATCGCCAGTTAGGCTCCAGCATTTAACATCTTTACGCACTACTTCAGGGTATACAGAGAAAGTATCTTCACGCATGTGCGTCATTACTGTGTCTAAGTGCATGCAAGAGCGGTGTTTCGGTAGCTCCATGGCAATCACTTGTTTGGCTTGACCATGTTTGAATAGACCTGATGCCAAGTGCTCAACGCCTTGTGCCGTTGTACGCTCAGACATACCGATAAGAACCGCGCCTTTACCAATAACCAGTACGTCACCGCCTTCGATGGTTGAGTTGTCGTAGTTCACTTGCTCGTTGTCACCGAAGTACTTAATGAAGTCTTGGCCAGCAAAGCTTGGGTGCCAGCGGTAGATAGCGCGAACATGGTTGGTTTCACGTTGACGAGCCGCTTTTGCCATTGGGTTGATAGAAACCCCACCGTAAACCCAGCATGAGGTATCACGTGTAAATAGGTGATTTGGTAGTGGTTCAATGATGAAGTCGGTTGGAGCGTGTAAACCTTGCATCATAGAAGAAGATTTCATTGGCATTTCAGCGTATGAAAGACCGCCAGTAAGGATTTTAGCCAGCTCTAGGTTAGGTAAGTCACCTAGGTAACAACGCACATCGTTCGCGAACGTTTTGCCCAAACGGTAATCAGAGACTTGCTGGTTAAGTAGCCAATCTTTGGCTTCGGCGACGGCGAGCGTGTCTGCCAACAAGTCAGTTAATAGTAAGACTTCGACACCTTGGTCGCGCAGAGTTTGAGTGAATACGTCGTGCTCCTCGCCTGCACGTTCAACTGCCAATACGTCATCAAATAGCAGATCGTGACAGTTAGATGGGGTTAGGTGAGTCAGAGCTCGTCTAGGACGGTGTACCAGAACGCGACGTAATTGACCGATTTCAGAACCTACGTATAACTTACTCATGATCGTATCTCTCTTATTTTATAATCAGTTTTATTTTTTTAAAAAAACTAATATTTAATTTGTAGGGAATATTAGCGTGAATTTATTTATTCACTTATTTTGTGTCTGAAATTCATATTACGCTTGTTGGTGAGGGAATCTTAGAGGTCAATCACAGAACGTTTTTTAAGCCTCAGCCCTTGCTGTGTAAGGGTTTTAACAATATCTATGCAGTTGTTATTTTGCTGTAAAACCCCTAATTAGCCGTTTGTTGTGGAAGTTTATGCAGCGAAATATGCATTGGCCTAGTTAAATAATAAAACGAAGGAAGAATATTCAATAAAAAAGCACTAACAATAGACTTAATAAAATGGAAATATGCACTCAAACTCCCTAGATAAGTGATTTTGATGGGCGAATTAATCGTTTGGTAACAAAACAATTGGTAATAATTGTTGTCTAGGTCACATATTAATATTTGTCGGTATTAAATATTTTAAAGTGAGTTGATTAATATAATTCATTAGCAAAGATAGTTTTTCTAATTAGAATGGGAGTTGATTTATTTATCGACATTGTAAAACGTTATTTTGTTGACAGAATACGCCCTTAAAAAGACACAATAATCTCGCATCTCGCATCTCGCATCTCGCATCTCGCATCTCGCATCTCGCATCTCGCATCTCGCATCTCGCATCTCGCATCTCGATGCATTAAACACAAAAAAGCCGCACTAGGCGGCTTTGAAAGGGCTCACTTCCTGTGAGCTAGGGTTAGGAAAAGAATCGCTTTAGAGAAGTGCACCAACGCTAAGCATTGCAACACAGAACAGCGTTAAAATAGCCAGTAACGGTGCGACCCATTTGACCCAACGTACGTAAGGAACGCGGGCGATAGCCAAGCCACCCATCACGACAGCGGACGTCGGGGTGATCAAATTCACTAGCCCAGATGCAGATTGGTACGCTGTGACGACTAAGTCACGACCAACGCCAGCAAAGTCCGCGAGGGGAGCCATGATTGGCATTGTCAGTACCGCTAGGCCTGAACTTGAAGGAACAAGGAACGATAACAGTACTTCTAAGAAGAACATCACATTGATGAACACCACCGACGATAAACCAGTAACCATTTGCTCTGCTGAGAACAAGATAGTGTCGGTAATCATGCCGCGATCCATTACCACGACGATACCACGCGCGATACCAATGATCAGTGCTACCCCCAATAGGTCGCGAGCGCCATCAATAAAGCTGTTGGTAAAGTCTTCTTCGCTCATTCGAGCGACTAAACCTATGATGATGGTTGACGCGAGGAACATGGCTGAAATTTCTGCCATCCACCAGCCAGCAACCGATACACCGTAAATCATCACAGCGAAAGAGGCGCCAAATATACTCAGGATCAGTTTGCGTGTTGCGGTGAACTCAAGACGTTCGCCAGTTTGGTTGCCCAAGAAGTGCGCTTTGTTCTCTTCGTACTTGTCGTAAACCACCGATTTAGATTGATCTTGACGAACCATGCGGGCATAGCGCATGACGTAAGCGACACAGATAACCCAGCCAATCAGAAGGGCAATCACACGCAGTACGATACCATCGGTGAAAGGGATACCTGCTGCGTTAGCCGCAATGACGGTTGCAAATGGGTTGATGGTTGAGCCCAGAGTACCAATCCCTGCGCCAAGTAACACGGTTGCTGCCGCGACCAGAGGGTCAAATCGAGCCGCCATCATCACAGGCACTAATAAGGTGTAGAAAGGGAGGGACTCTTCCGCCATACCATAAACGGTACCACCGGCGGCAAACAACGCCATTAGAATCGGGATCATCAACTCTTCACGACCTTTGAGTCGATCCGTGACACGTTCGATACCAGCATCGATAGCGCCGGTTTTCGTCACTAGGCCAAGGAAGCCACCGATAATCAAAATGAACAGTGAAACGTCAATAGCTGCGGCTTCGTAGCTATTGTGGTCATAGAAACCATCGATGGGGGCGAGCAGGACATCGATAACACCTTGAGGGTTGCCATCAACAGGTTGGTAGGTTCCGGTTACAGGAACTTCACGGCCTAGATCTTCGTTCATCACACGGTCATATTGACCTGCGGGAACAATCCAAGTCAGCATTGCGACTAGCGCAATCAGAACAAAAAGAATGGTGTAGGCTGAAGGGAACTTAAAGTTGGCAAAGAAGCCGCCTTTTTTCTCTTCGGTCGTTACAGTTTGAGTTGTCATAGCGATCTCCTTACTTTTATCTATATACCAATAAATAAAAGTGAATCAGCGACTAATAGTTATAAAATAAATAACTCGTTGTAGAGTAAGTTATTGGTATTAGGGATTAATTGTTGGGGTTTTAATCACCCTTTGACTCTATTTTAAAAGCAATGCGAGGTACGTAACTTTGGTGATCTTCACAAAAAATAAGTACTGGATTTAGGTAAGAAGTAGTGGTGATAAATACAGCGATTATTTGTTTGAAATAGACGGATTAATATTCCACAAAAATACCTAGTTACTAGGTTTTGATACACGATTTTCGCGCAGGTGAAAATTATGCGGAATTTTATTCAAAGCCGGGAATTTAAATGCATAAAAATCTTTTGGCCACTTTATTGATTAAAGTCAAAAATAGACTGTGAGCTGGGTTTTATTTAATTTGGTAAAATAAAAAGGGAGCCGAAGCTCCCTAGGTTTTATTTGTGTTACTACTCTTTGTGACTAGATTAAAAGGCCGCCAAAAGCAAAGCCTAGCGCGACTGCTGAAGCGATGGTGACCACGCCAGGAACAAAAAATGGGTGGTTAAATACGTATTTGCCAATACGAGTTGATCCCGTGTCGTCCATTTCTACTGCGGCGAGCAGAGTCGGGTAAGTTGGTAATACAAATAGCGCACTGACCGCGGCAAACGAGGCGACGGCAGTGAGGGGAGCCACTCCAATCGCCAGTGCTGCTGGCATTAAAGCAACG
Organism: Vibrio pacinii DSM 19139; assembly: GCF_000711795.1. Lineage (GTDB taxonomy): Bacteria > Pseudomonadota > Gammaproteobacteria > Enterobacterales > Vibrionaceae > Vibrio > Vibrio pacinii. The sequence goes on from NZ_JONH01000014.1 coordinate 52,515, forward strand.
GTGGTTGCGCCTTGCGAGTACAGCAACATTGACGCAAAGAATAGCACCATGGCGAGCATCCACGGGTAGTCAGACAGTAGTTCACCTGCAACCTCTTTGATGCTATCAACGTGTGCATTGACAAACGTTGAGCCTAACCAAGCCACACCAAGTACGCAGACACAAGCGGTCATGCCTGAACGGAACGTCGCCGCTGATGGTATTTTGGCAGCATCAATTTTGGTAAATAGCACAATCGCGGCGGCAGCGGCGAGCATTACCGTCATGATGGCTTCGTTACGACCGAGTGCGGGATCTTTAATTAGGCCGACTGAACCTGAAATCGCTGCCGCGTAGCAGACAACAAAACCGATTGCGGCTAAGAAGATGTAAGTCGCTGTTTTTGCGCTTGGTAAGATTTCACGCTGAGTTTGAGTGCTTAACTTGATTAAGCCTTGTTCCAGACGTTCTTGGTAGATAGGGTCATTTTTAAGCTCACCGCCCATGAAGTTGGCAACAAAGGCCCCGATCATACAAGCGATAAAAGTGGTAGGGATGCACACGGCAAGTAGGGTTAAGTAATCGACACCCATTGGTGCCAGCATCGCAGCAAAAGCAACCACAGCGGCAGAAATCGGCGAAGCGGTGATCGCGATTTGTGAAGCGACAACCGCTATCGACAATGGGCGAGAAGGACGCACGCCTTGGCCTTTTGCTACTTCGGCTATGACAGGTAGGGTTGAAAACGCAGTGTGGCCTGTGCCCGCCATTAACGTCATTAGGAAAGTCACAATCGGCGCATAAAAGGTGATGCGCTCGGGGTGCTTACGCAAGAAGTTTTCTGCCAGTTGAACTAACCAGTCCATACCACCGGCCACTTGCATTGCGGCAATCGCGGTAATTACAGACATGATGATAAGAATAACGTCTACCGGAATAAACGCTTGGCTAGTCGGTACGCCTAAAACCAAAGATAGGGCGATAACCCCAGCGCCACCTGCTAAGCCAATGCCAATGCCGCCAATTCTTGCTCCTAAATAGATAAAGAGCAGAACGACGATGAGTTCGATTGCAACCATATTGATACCTCTCGATGTGAATTGTGATTCTGATTATCTAACCATTCAGGAGCTAAATAGTTAGATAATAGGAATGGCAAAACTAAAGCCATGTCATGAGCGTGGTTAATCGCCTTGGCGCTTAAAAAAGGGTCGCAAGGACCCTTTTAACCAAGCCGTACAATTACTCGTAGCGTTTCGCTTTGTAGGTTGGGTGCATAAAGTTCTCAACGGAAAGGATCTCATCGAGTTCTTCTTCCGTCAGTAAGCCGCGCTCTAAAACCACTTCACGTACACTCTTACCCGTTTCAGCACAGATCTTGCCGACAATGTCACCTTCGTGGTGGCCAATGTACGGGTTAAGGTAAGTGACGATACCGATAGAGTTGTAAACGTAGTTTTCGCACACTTCTTTGTTAACGGTAATGCCGTCGATACACTTGTCACGTAAGTTGACACAAGCGTTCGATAGGATTGAGATCGACTCAAACATGCTTTGCGCAATGACAGGTTCCATCACGTTAAGCTGGAGCTGACCGCCTTCAGCTGCAAATGAAATTGTGTTGTCGTTCCCCAAAACCTTAAAGCACACTTGGTTCACCACTTCAGGAACCACAGGGTTGACTTTGGCAGGCATGATAGAAGAACCGGCTTGCAGTTCTGGCAAGTTGAGTTCGTTGAGACCCGCGCGAGGACCTGAAGAGAGTAGGCGCAAGTCGTTACAGATTTTAGACAGTTTTACCGCGAGACGTTTTAGTGCGCCGTGGGTCATTACGTAAGCGCCACAATCTGATGTCGCTTCAATCAAATCTTCTGCAGGGACCACATCTAAGCCAGTGACTTGTGCAAGATGTTTGACGGCCGCGGCTTGGTAACCTTGCGCCGCATTCAAGCCAGTACCAATTGCTGTTGCACCTAGATTGATTTCAAGCAGTAGTTTTGACGTGTATTCAAGGGCACGAATCTCTTCGTTTAAAGTCACCGCCCAAGCGTGGAACTCTTGGCCAACGGTCATAGGCACAGCATCTTGTAGCTGAGTACGACCCATCTTCAAGATGCCTTTAAATTCTTGGCTTTTCAGTTCGAAAGCACCTTTAAGGTATTCAATCGCTTCAATCAGTGTGGCGACACTGTTGTATACCGCAATACGGAAACCAGTTGGGTAAGCACAGTTGGTTGATTGACTTTTGTTGACGTGATCATTGGGGTTGATGAACTGGTATTGGCCTTTTTCTTTGCCCATCAGCTCAAGTGCTAGGTTCGCAATGACTTCGTTGGTGTTCATGTTGACCGAAGTACCAGCGCCGCCTTGGAAAACGTCTGAAGGGAACTGATCCATGCACTTACCTGTTTCAAGCATCAGGTCACACGCTTCAAGAATATAATGAGCGACATCTTTTGGGATCACGCCGAGTTCGTTATTTGCCAGCGTAGCCGCTTTTTTGGTCATGACCATGCCGCGGACAAACTCCGGTACATCGGAAATGGTCATGTTGGAGATATTGAAGTTTTCCATCGCGCGGAGCGTATGAATGCCGTAATAAGCGTCAGCAGGGACATGACGTTGGCCGAGTAAGTCTTCTTCAATACGAGTCGCTTGATTCGCCGTTTTAGGGGCATCAGTTAGGGTAGCCATACAGGATCCTTAGAGATTTATTCTGATATTAAGGTTTGCTTCTAGCCATTCTGTAGTTTAAGAATCCATTCGGCAGAATTTTTGGCTGTATAATCCGTCCTGACTTATGTGGCACATAATACTGTACCTAGCGCATAAAAATAGTAACTTGATCACCTTTTTTGCTTTTATTTAGTGAAAGATTTGCAAACTATGAACAGGGTACAAATAACTCTTTAGTGGTACTCATGTCGAACGTTATGATTGCGTTGTCGACACGAATTTTTACCGCTTTAATTTGAGCTCATTACCCAGAGCACGTACACTGAGTTCAACAAAGGAGGGCGTGTGTTTCCTATCTTACTTCTGCTATTTATTTTCGTTCCTATCATTGAAATAGGTCTATTTATTCAAGTCGGTGGTTATTTGGGGCTGTGGCCTACCATCGCTTTAGTTTTGCTCACGGCGTTTGCCGGTGCGTCGTTGGTCCGCAGCCAAGGCTTGCAAACCTTAATGTCGGTACAAACTCGGATGCAGCAAGGGGAGTTGCCCGCGCAGCAGATCTTTGAAGGCGTGATGTTAGCGGTGGCTGGTGTGTTACTGCTTACGCCAGGTTTTATGACTGATGCATTGGGTATGTTAGTGCTACTGCCAGCACCTCGCGCCGCGATCGCCAAATACTTGATGAGTAAAATGGTGGTGAAATCGGTCGGTGGTGGTTTTCACGGCAGCTTTCATGGTGAGCAATTTGGTCAACGTCCGTTTGAACAAAACCCATTTGATCGTGATAACTCCAATCAAGGGTCGACCTTTGAAGGGGAGTATGAGCATAAAGATAAAGACGACGATGAGCGTAACCGCTTAAACTAGTCGATAATTTCTGCTGGTCATTTAAGGCGCATTGTATGCGCCTTTTTTGATCGCGAGAATAAAACCACAGACTGAGTAAAGACTCTATTTATTAGCTAAAGCTTAATTAATTCAAGGTGATAGTCTTAAATTTAATACTTCTGTTATCATCAAATGTTGAAAATTTGACCACGCTTCAATTATTCACCATATCTATGAGATCGAAATCTCACTGTCACTGAATGTAATTTTTAGTTTCATAAAAAACATCAACACTGTGCATGGTTTTTTAATAAGTAATCACACGAAAAGTGATTTGGAACACGCTTTCTGGTTGTTGTTCAACATTGGAAGCGATGCAGGGTGGATAACATGAAACAAAAATTAACTCCAACGCTACTCGCGGCAGTGATCGCCGGTGCGCTTTCGTCTCCAGCAATGGCGGACATCATCATCTCTCAATATGTAGAAGGTGGCAGCAACAACAAAGCGGTTGAGATTGCCAATACGGGTGATAGCTCGGTCTCTCTTGATGGCTATGAGCTGGCTAAATCGACCAATGGTAACGGTGAGTGGGGCAGTAAGTTGTCGCTCAATGGTCAAGTTTTGGCAGCGCAAAGTGTGCTGGTTGTAGCGCACACCAGCGCCAATGATGACATCAAAGCGGTGGCCGATATACTCAATGGTGCAGTGGCTGGTTTTAACGGCAATGATCCGGTGGCATTGCTCAAAGATGGCGCAGTGCATGACCTGTTAGGTGATATGGGCGGGGTGGATTTCGCTAAAGACACCACGCTCGTGCGTAATTCAGATGCGATGAGCCCTTCTTCTTCTCACAATCTAGCGCAATGGTCATCATTGGCTAAAGACAGCATTGAAGGTTTAGGCACACTCGATGGCGGCACTGCGCCCGAGCCGTTTGCTTGTACTCAAGATGGCCAAACGCCAACCTTTACTTCAATTCAAGATATTCAAGGTACAGGGGATACCTCGCCCTTCATCAGTGGTTACCCATACATCACCGATCAAGAGTTCTTTGTTAAAGGCGTCGTAAGTGCCGTGACAACAGGCTTAACCAAAGGTTTCTACCTGCAAGCAATGACCGATGATTACAACCCAGAGACCTCTGAAGGTTTGTTCGTCCACACTAATCAATCGAGCTCTGAGCTACAAGCGGGTGATGTGGTGTGTGTGAAAGGTAAAGTGCAGGAATACTACAATCATACACAGCTAAAAGCTGAAAATAACCAATGGCTTAAGCAAGGCGAGCAAGCAGCGCCAAGCGCAACCGATATTGAACTGCTCGCGACCGATAGCAACTTTGATCGCACATTAGAGCGCTACGAAGGGATGTTAGTCCGTACGACAGAGGCGCTTGATATGCGCGTCACTCGCACTTTCGGCTACGATTACGCGTCGCGTCGCAACAACATGGTATTGGCACAAGGTCGTATCAGCATGCAGCCAAACCAGAACTTTGCCGCAGGCTCTGAACTGGCAAAACTGCAAAGTACCGAGAACGCACAGCGCCGCCTATACGTTGAGTCAGATGCGAAAGCGGCCAATGGTCAAATTCCTTACTACCCACAATTTGGCCGCAGCGACATTGATCAAGACGGCTCAACCGAAGACTACATCCGTGTCGACGACACCATTGTTGGCCTCGAAGGGGTGATCACCTACAGTTACGGTGATTATCGTCTTATCCCAACCAATACGTTGACCAGTGAAAGTTTTGTTCGCAACGATCCTCGTACGGATGAGATCGAGATGAAAGAGGGCGATCTGCGTATCGCAACCTTCAACGTATTGAACTACTTCAACTCGCCGTTTGGTGGTGATGCTAACCAACATGGTAATAACCGTGGTGCCAATAGCTTTGAAGAATTTGAAGTACAGCAGGCTAAGATTGTTAACGCCATCTTGCGTCTTGATGCGGATATCATTGGCTTGATGGAAATCGAGAACAACGGTTTTGGTGACAGCGGCGCTATTCGCCAACTGGTTGAACAGCTTAACCAACAGATTGATGCTAAGAAAGATCGCTACGCGTTTGTCAGCGTCGACAGTAATGGCGATAAAGTGGCGGATGAAAATGACTCTATCGGTACTGACGTGATCACCACTGGTGTGATCTACCGTCCTAAAGTGGTCAAGCTTAAAGAGTCACGTGTGATCGCGATGCCAAGCCAACAAGCCCCTGAGGTGCTAGACGACAAAGGTAAAGTGATCGAAGACGGTAAGAACTACCAACGTGATTCACTGGCACCAACGTTTAAAGTCAAAGGCAGCAAAGAGACCATCACGGTTGCGATTAATCACTTTAAATCGAAAGGTTCGAAGTGTTGGGAAGACGCCGCACCGATTGATCAAGGCGGTCAAGGGGGCAAAGATCTCGATAAGCAAGGCTCGTGTGAGAACTTCCGCGTTGCCGCGGCAGTGGCTCTGGGGGATGCATTAAAAGAGATCGACGGTCATAAAGTGATCTTGGGTGATATGAACTCATACGGCATGGAAGACCCAATGCTGGTGCTAACGGATTACAGCCAAGAGAAATACGGCAAAACCATCAAAGCAGCACGTAACACTTATATTAGTGGCGAGGCTCAGTACGGTGATGAAGGAGCGGTGATTAATCACAACTACGGCTACATCAACGCGGTGGCGAAAGCGCATCCAAACAGTTGGAGTTACTCATTCAACGATGAGGTTGGCGCACTGGATCATCTGTTGATTAGTCCAAGTCTTGAGAAGCACTTTGTTGATGCCACCGACTGGCACATCAATGGCGGTGAATCGACGCTGTTTGATTACAACGATGAGTACAAAGGTGACCTGCCTAAGTACAACGACCACTTCCGTTCATCAGACCACGATCCGGCGGTTCTTGAACTGAACATGGCTGGCTCATTTAGCTTTGGCGCTATGATGTCACTGTTCGGCCTCGCGCTGTGGCGCCGTCGTAAGTAGTGCGTTGATGAAAAAAAGCCGTCGCACTTGCGGCGGCTTTTTAAATAATCGAATTGTAAATAACAATAACCATATAAATGCCGAAAATCTTAATTAGTAAGTACTTAATAATTATATCCTTATCTATATTGAGTTGTTCATTTATATTAAAGAATGTTAATTAAACTTAAGGCTTAGGCAATATTAAAAAATAGATATTCTTATTGATATCTATGAAGTTCAATATATAATCAAAATCTATTTTTTATGGTTGTAACATTTCCTGGTTTTATTGAAGGTGTGTGACGTATCCATATTTATGTAAAACAATAAAAGCAAATACGCACATTTTAAACCGTCATGCATAGAAAGCTGGGTATCGCACTCGCCGTATTGGTTGCCTTAGGATTTTTCTTGATCTTCCCTAAGAAAACGCCCTTATTTAAGCCTCATCAGGTTACTGGTGATAGCACGCTGCAGGCGCCGTTTAATGAAGCCGCTTCGCCAGAGCTATTAAGTCGCGACGTCAACTTCCCTACACCGGTTATTCAACTGCAACAAACGGTTGCTCATGGATTAATTGAAGCCGAAAGAACGGATTTGCCTTTATTGAAAGGAGAGCTTGCCGAGTTCTCACAAACTAATATTCGAGAGGAGTATCCCTCTCCCCCAGAGCTTAAAGACTTAAAGCAGCGATTGAATCAATTGCAGTCAATTAATCAACACCAATAAATAAAATAGCAATCGAATATGGAATTCTCGTTGCTGATAATGAAATTCGGGACAACCTCAGTGGCCAATAATAAATCACCCATTTTCACTCGCACATTCGCCGTATTTTTAGCATCAATATTATCGATGCTTTTCTCTCAACCCGCTTTGTCACTCACCGTTGATGCTGGTAAGCGCATAGAGTTATCTGGTGAGTTTTCGGTTTCTGGTGGGCAAGCGAGTTACTCATTGCCTATTTCTGTCGCGCCAGGTCGCGCAGGCCATCAACCTTCTCTTAGCCTAGAATATCGCAGTGACTCACCCAACGGCATGTTGGGCATGGGGTGGAGCTTAGGTGGGATGTCATCGATTGCTCGTTGTGGAAAAAACCTTGAAAAAGATGGGCGCTGGGGAGGCGTTAACTTTAATGCAGATGATCGCTTTTGCCTTGATGGCCAAAGGCTAGTCGCAATCTCTGGCCGCGATGGAGAGAACCTCACTGAGTACAGAGTAGAGAATAACGGCTACGCTAAAGTTGTGTCGTTTGGTCGTGCGGGTAATGGCCCGGCGAGCTTTAAAGTTTGGTACAAAGATGGTTCTGTATACGAGTATGGTGTGACTGAAGATTCACGTGTAGAGCTCCCATCACAAGCCCATGTATACAAGTGGGCGTTAAACAAAATTACCGATGCCAGCAAAGCCAACCATATCAATTTCGTCTACAGCGAGAACAATAGTGCCGGTAAGCATAAGCTTGCTCAAATCGACTACATTGGCGGGAAAGTCAACTTTGTCTATGAAAATCGGCCAGACAGCACTTCGCAATATCTTGGTGGTAAACTGCTTAACAGGGCAGAACGCTTAAAGCTGGTTGAGACCTTTGACAGCACCGGGAACAAAATTGGCACCTATGGCCTGACTTATCAGAAGTCTTCTTATACCGCTCGAAGCCAGCTAACTAAGATTAATTATTGTGCTAATGGTCTGTGTTCGAGCGATATTAGTTTTACTTGGGTTGGGCGTAGTAATCTGAGTCTAAGCGGTGCGTCAAACACTAGCTTCCATAGTCCTAGATATTTCGATACCAATGGCGATGGTAAAGGGACGGCTTATGGTGAGTTGAGTCGTGATTCCAATGATATTATGTCGGTCAAAGGATTGAATGGAAAAACTCACGCCAATGTTAAGTCATTTAGTTTAAATGGTAGTGTCATAGCGCCTTCAGTTAAAGTAAACCAGTGTCAGGTTAATGCAGCAAGTTCATATAACAAAGGCAACGGACAGTTTGGCTACTACTGTCAATTCAACACTTGTTCTGGTACCAGTTGTAAATACGGTTCAAGTGGCACCAATTACGGCGATTTCGATGGTGATGGAAAGGAAGAAGCGCAATCTGGATATCTAGTGATTGATATCAACGGCGATGGGATTGATGATCGACATAAGTTTGATGTCGCGAACGATGGCTATCGCTACAAAGTGACGGGTTCAGGTTGGCAGACTCTTCCTAAGGCTGGTGGCCGTGTTTTAAAGGCCTTCACCGATATCAATAACGATGGTTATCTAGATGCGGTTATGGGCTCACCGAGCTCGAAAGGTCTTCTGTATGTTCATCTGTTTAATGGGAAAACCTTTAATTCGCCGATTGCTATTAGCCATCACAAGGTCTCACATGAAGAGAGTGTGTATTTTGCTGACTTAAACAATGATGGTTACCCAGAATTAGGTTATGGCCGAACTTTTTACCAGAATAGCAAGAATAATCAGTTTTCTACTGGTGTGTTCCTTGATGCTCAAGCAAAAATATATTCAGTACAAGACGTTAATGGTGACGGCTGGACAGATGTACTAACACGTTCCGATGGGAATAATGCGAAAGCACATATTCGTCAATCATCGCAACATGTACAAGACAAAATTACACGTTTTTCGGAAGTGGGTGTTGACTATACGGTGAGCTATAAAGCCGCGGTGGATAATAGCGTGTATACCACTACTGGAGCCACTAGTTCCTATCCATACAAAGTCGTCACCCCAAGACGTTACCTAGTTTCGAACGTAACAAAAGCACCCAAAGGCTATAAGGCCACTAACTACAGCTACAAATATGCAGGAGCGAAAACGCACCTGAAAGGTGGCGGCTTCTTGGGCTTCAAAACCATCACCGAAACCGAAACCGCAGATGTGGTTACCGTAACCAGAACAACTTTTGAACAAGACAGGCTTGCAGTTGCGGGCAAACCGTTATCGATTGTAGTGACAAAGAATGGTAAGAAAGTCTCTGAAAGTGCTTATCAGTACAAGCAGCACACTCGTCAAGGTTACGGAGCCAAGTACTACCAAGTTTACGCAGATAAGATAGTAAAACGTAAATACGGTTTAAACAGTGATGCGATCGAAAGGGAAGAGACCATTACTCGCGTTTTGGATCGCTTTGGTAACTTGCTTGATGAAACCTCGGTGATCTCGAGCGAGCTTGAAGGCGCGGGGCAGTTTACGAGTCGCAGTCAATTTGATTACCTATCAACCGGCGTAAACAACAACCATCACATTTATGATATTACCAGTGTCAGTAACATCGACAATCTGGCTGGATTACTGAGTACATTTAAAGCGGGATTAGGCCGATACTGCGCTTCCAACGGCGATATCTATTTTAAGCCGAACGACCACATAGTGTTGATTCACAGTGACGTTGATATTCCCCTCGTTTTACAACGATACAATAGCTACTTCAAATACCAACGCACAGGCTCGCAAACCGATCTTGACGGACTCACCGTCTACACGGGGCAGCTCGTTAGCACGACAAGCAGCGCGTTCAGTGATGCTAAGCCTAAGTCATGTGGTAGCTACTCATTTAGTGATTCAGATAACGATGGCAACATGGAGTTCAGCACCTCTAAGTTGACCCGTACTGAATTGGTAACGGAAACCGGAGATCATTTCTGGAAGATTGGTGCTGTTGCCAGCTCAACTTCGACCTTAACCGATAACACCACCAACTTAGAGCGTACCATCAGTAACACCTATAGCTATGACAATCATGGCTTCTTGGTGGCTAGCACGGTAGAGAGCTCTGATTATGAGTCGAGCAGTGATATTGCCTCGGGCGGAAAGAGCATCACCAACCGCTATCGCTATGACCAATGGGGCAATGTGATTTCACAGAGCGTCGAAGGGACAGATCTACCCGCACGAACCTCTACCACACAGTATGACAGCCAAGGCTTGTATGCCATCTCTTCAGCCAATGCGCTCGGTCATCGAACTTCGACAGAGTTTAATGCGCAAGGCTTGTTAACCCAATCAGTCAGTGCGCTGAAAGGGCGCACAAGCCGCTTTGCTTATGATGCCTTTGGGCGCGTAACCAGTGAAACCCTGCCAGGAGCGGGCAATACTAATAGCACCCAGTATCAGCTTGGCAGTCAGTGTGGCCCATATGCTATCAGCCAAACCGTCAGTTGTGTGACCACCAACCCCGCTTCAGGTGGTCAGGTGACGACACACTTCGACTATGCGGGGCGGGAAATCCGTAAACTGCACACTGGCTTTAGTGGGCAGTTAGTGGTGGTGGATACCCGTTGGGACCGCAACGGTCGCAAACTTAGTGTGACTCGACCGCAATTTGTTGGCATTAAAGCTCCTGCGCCTATCGTCACGTTTGATTATGATGCGTTAAACCGCGAGGTTAAGAAGCAAGAACCGGCCAATGGCGGTGGGATTGCGAGTTTTGTAACGACTTACCAAGGTTACAAAACCACAGTTAAAGATGCGCGTGGTTTTGACCACAGTACGGTAACCAATGTTATGGGCCACATCTTACGTAAAGATGAGCTGCATGGTGCCTATCAAACCTATCAGTACTATCCAGATGGTAAGCTGAAAGCCAGTACCGATTCAGCAGGCAACATTACTCAGATCCGTTACGATAATTTAGGTCACCGCAGCTTCCTAGATGACCCGGATATGGGCCAGTGGTCTTACACTTACAACGCGGCGGGTGAGCTCATCTACAAGCGAGATGCGAAAGGTACCGTCACCACCATCGAATATGATCGTTTGGGCCGTAAAACGAAGCAAGTTGAGGGCGGCAAGGTCTCGACCTGGCGCTATGATGAACGTGGCGCCACGGGAACACTGTCTGGTTTTGCTGGTAACGGCAGTGAGACCGATTACTACTACAATGACGCCGGATTAACCGAAGAAGTGGCGGTTAAAGTTAACGGTGAGAAGTTCAGTAGTTACTATTTTTACGACAAGTTTGAACGTGTTGCTCGAGAAGTACGCCCGAATGGGGTCGATACCACCTTAGCCGGAGCGGCCAAGTTACTCAGTCAGTCAACCAGTGCCGACCGACTCGCGCTAGAGTATGTCTACAATCCTCATGGTTATGTTGCTGCGGTGCGAAGCCCCAAGAGCTACGCCGACGAGGCATTTACCAGCGCCAGTTTCCGCGAAGATATAAAACAGTTGCTTGATCAAGCGATTGCTCAAGCGGCGGAGTATTTGACCAAAGCAGAACGCTACGCAACGCAAGAGAGCTTCTTCACCGACAAAGCGGCGGAGTACAACAGCAAAACCGTTAACGTGCATAACTTAGATGCATCTTCTCAAGCGTTACTAGGAAAAGGTTACCGTTATAAGCAGTGGTGTAACGACCAAGGCGAATGCTATTTACGTCCGGCGACGTGGGTGATTCTGCATGATGATGTTTCTATTCCACTCGATATTACCTTAGAAGGGGCTATCTATCGTTTAGCGACATCACTGGCAAACAACACCAAGCCTGGGGTTCGCTCTTATGACGCGACGCTTCATCCAGTATCGGTTGATGAGTTTTCTGGGCAAAGCTTAACTCAATCGCACGACTTTATCTTGACCGATTACGACAATAATGGTCAGAAAGACTTGATGAGTAATAAAGACATCTATATTGCTCAAACGGATAACCAGACCAGTACAGAGCTACTGTTTGCAGCCGTCGATTTGTCTCAGGCCGCGACCATTGCAAGCACGCGCTACCAGTTCTACACCGACTTAGCCAATCAGTTGATCACCATGTCGGAGAAAGTGGCGGATTTGAGTGGCTTGTATTGTGAATACGCCAACCAACTGGGTGGTGAACAGCTCAATACCGATAAGCGCAAAGCGTGTGACAATACTCAGCAGTCGAGCCAGGCGGATCATCTAAATCTGATTTTGACCCAATCAGAGCTAGAGGCGTCACTCGACAATCCTGCATACATTTACTATTGGCAACGCCGTGAAACCGATGCCTATGACCATACGCTATCGGAAACGCTGGGTAATGGTTTAGTCAATACCTACCAGCATGATGCGAACACAGGTAGGCCGAGCTACATCACGACCCACAAAGCCAATGTATTGTTTGACTCGCGAATTAGCGGCAGCACCAATGCCGGACGCAATATTCGTTTTCTTCAGTATCGTTACGATAACCACAACAACGTGACTTATCGCTACGATGAGCAGTTGGGGATTACCGATACTTGGCAGTATGACGGCATAGACCGTGTGATCAGCAATAGCGTATCGCTGGCCGATAAAACTCAGCACGGTGTCAATAACCCAGATTTCGCTGGTCCATTTACTTACCAGTACGACAAACTGGGCAACCTGATGTTTAAGACGGGCATTGGCGATTACGTCTACAGTAATCAGCAAGCAGGCCCGCATGCAGTGACCAAAGCTAATGGCCTCAACTATCAGTACGACGACAATGGCAATATGTTACGCGCATGGGCGGATGGCAGTCAGCATAGTGAGCGTGAGTTGGAGTGGTCTGAGTTTAACAAGCCAACCAAGATCACCCGTAATGGGAAAACCGTCGAGTTCTTCTACGATGCTAACCATAACCGCTATCTGAAGAAGAACAGCGATAGGATTGAAACCTTCTACTTTGGTAAGAGTTATGAGCGCGTAACCGATACTAATACGGGCATTGTGCAGCATAAGCACTTTATTTACGCCGACGGTAAGCTGATTGCGCTCAATACTCAGGTAAAAGACACAGACAATAAGCTCAAAGACAAACAAGTACGCTACCTGCACTACGATGCCTTGAATTCGGTCGATATGATCACCGATGGTTATGGTTTGGTGGTTGAGCGCCGCAGTTACGATACTTGGGGTAAGCAACGTAAAGTGGCGTGGCGTGAAGATGGCCCACTGGAGGTGGTGCAACAAGCGATGACTAACCGCGGTTACACCGGCCACGAAGAGATCACAGAAGTTGGCTTAGTGCATATGAATGGTCGGGTTTACGATCAGGAGTTGGCAAGATTTATTAGCCCGGATCCGATTGTTCAGGCTCCGTACGTGACCAACAGCTTTAACCGTTATGCGTATGTGATGAATAATCCGCTCAAGTATACGGATCCGACGGGTTATTTCTGGGAAGGGAGCGGTACATGTAATACGGACGGTACAACGCGAGATTTACGAGGAAGAAGAACGGGACGATGGGATGGACGAAACAATAGAGATAGAAATCGTCATACGCCAGCCACCCCACCTCGTACTCCACCTAAAAAAAAGGAGGAAGAAGAGCCTAAGGTAGAACCGACAGATGCTCCACCGCAAAAACATCAATGGGGCAATGAGGACTTTGCTAATAGACTTCCTGGGCCAGATCCAGAGGTAACGCGAGCTGTAGCGGAAATGACTCCGTGGGGAGGCGCTATTAGTGCGGCAGCCGATACTTTTAATGGAGTTAAAGAAGCGCTAGATGCAGCTAGCGAAGGCGATTTAGTCAAAGCGGCTGCTGCGGTTGGCGGTATTCCGGGTAAGATTGCTAGCAAAAAGATTAAAGCGGCTAATAAACTTAAGGATGCTGTTACAAAGAGTATAGAACCCAAAAATGTTCAAAAGTTTAAATCTAAAAGGGCTGCAATGAGGGCTGCTAAACGAGAAGCAGGTATCCCAACAAGTCAAACACACAATACTCATACGAAGAATTTGAAAGCGGATGGGCTAGATACCAGAAGAACAGCAACTGAGTATGATTTTGGTGGAGGCAAGAAAGTGCAGGATCATCCTGCTGGACATAATTTCCCAGACGGCGGATCATACGATAAAGCACATTTTAACAATCATGGAAAAGGTGGTACCAAAGGACATTATGAGTATTAGAAATATGAATACCTTAACCACACGATATATTGCAGATATAAATAGTAGTGACTACGAATTTAATCGGTATGGGGCCGCTAATTTTCAGGGAGAGGTTAGTGTAACTGAACTAATGGTTGCATCAGCTAGTTTTTCACATTGGAAAGGTGTTTCTGATATTATTTTTGATTCAATCAGCGATAAGTTTTCTTCAAGCGGAAAAGACGTTTATTGCTTTATTGTTAGCCCTTGCTGGAAAAAAAATACACGTTTAGTTCGTCACTTTGCTTTAAGCAAGGCGTTGCAAAAAGATTATAATGTAGGCTTATTAAATTTCGAGTTTGAAAAAGAAGTTATAAGTAGTGATGAAGTTATATTCTATGGTGTAGTTAAACTAACCTCTGAAAATTGTACATCTGTTTTTAACTTGCTTTCCATCTATGAAAATGGAATTTTATTTTCTAGTTCAGAACCCGAAAGTAAATTGTTTGAAATTTTGGTTGAAGAATTAATGAAGCTAATAGACACTAAGAATACAAGAGCTAGTTATAGTTTTAATATAGTCAAAGCAGTTAATTTAATTATAAGTGAAGGTGAAAAAGCTTTATATCCTTATGCTTGGGAAGATACAGGAGAATACCACTTAGATATTTTCGAGTGTGAAAATTAATGGGGTCAGGTCTTGCTTTTTGCCTTTTTTGGTTTGTTAGGTGGGTGGTTTAGTTTAGGTATTTGGTGTGGTGTTTTCAGGGAGAGAAAATGAGCCGATGATTAAGGGGCGAGTATTGCTAATACGTTATATCATGTGACATCGCGTGATTCACGGGGCAACTGCATTGTGTCAAAACGCAAGACCTGACCCCGTAGTTTACTTGGATAACTTATGTATCAAATGTTAGCTTTTTTGTTAGTACTATTTATGTCACCACAAGTATTCTCCGAGGGAGATACCAACTGGCTTAAACCAGAAAATAAATACTATTGTGCAAAGGAGTTAGAGACATGTTTCTTGGATGATTTTTCGTCAGAAGATGATGCGGCGGTTGTCGATGGAATATTTCTCTACTTAGATAATATAGATTATCTAAGTAACTATTATAGTAAGGAAAAATTCTTGAATGAACTGGCGGTTATCTCTAAGAAAAATAAAAACTTTGCTTTTTTAATTGAAGCGAGTATTTACTTCAATGGAGGGGTGGTTGAGCAAAACGTAGATAAAGCAATAGAGATCATAGAATCTAGCCCTTTTTATAATGAGAGTGACCCTAACCAGATGATTATTCTTGGTCGGAGTTATTATTTGAAATTTACGATGTCAAAGAAACCTCCAGTAGATTGGTGTTTGAAAGCTAAAGAATACCTCAAAAAATCATATGAGTTGGATAAGGCTTACGTTACAAGAGAATTATCCTATATATTAGCCAGGTCAACGGATATGAAAGAGTTGGAATTAGCGGGGGAGGTGTTTAAATTCTTTGCAGAAACTGGTGATGAAGGTGATGTATATAATTATGAAGTGTATCTTAAAGGTATGCGAAAAATAAAAGAAAACCAATAATTATCTTGTTTTTGACGATTTTATTTATGTGAACAGAATGAAATTAACGGGGTCAGGTCTTGCCTTTTGCCAAATGAATAGTTATTTACTCCGGTTTTTATGATTACAAGTTGACAGTGTCAGGTTTTATTTTTCCTGCGGGGATTAGTTAAGTGTATTGAGGGAAGGAAGCAAATCCCAGTCTTAGTGCACGTAAAATCAGTTAACTTATAAAAATCAAATCAATAGTGACGAGAGTTTGTTTATGAAAATTGCTAGTTTCCTTTTGTTGTTGTGTACCTTATTTTCTGTTTCAACCTATGCTGCTCGTTTTGACATTATTGGTGATGTAGGAAAAATAAGATATCACGGAGCTACTAACTCTTTTGCTCCTCGATGGAGCAGGCACTCATGGTTTGAAATAATTAATACCGATGCTGACTCAAAAATTAATTGCAGTGCTTATTCATCAACCAGTTATGCAATTACAATACCTGACGGGAATGAGACGGCTCTCTCTATGCTTCTGTCAGCAAAAATGAGTGGTTCAAAAGTAATGGTGACAGTAGATGATACTGTGGTTTTCCCTGCTAACAGCTACTGTAAAATTCAATACCTAACTATTTTGTAGTTAAGGCCTTGCCTCTTGATAAGTAGATAAATATCCATTTAGGCTTCTAATAATGAATACAAAAACAAACATCACTTTTCGATTAATGCTACTTGCTACATCAGCTTTACTGTCTTTTGTTACCAGTGCGGGTACCCCACCATTTGAAGGATGCATAAGCAAAGGCTGCGTGGGCGTCATTGATAATATTTACTTGCACCGAGATGGCAGCATTAAGTTCCCTCCACCGGGTAAAGTCGTCAAGGAACCTACCGGTGACTTAGATTGTAAGTTGGGCGAGGGAGTTTATTTCACGCTTAAACAATCGCACCCTCACTTTAAAAATATTTATAGCATGCTGTTGACTGCTCACTCGGCTAATAAAGAAGTTTTTATCCGAATTGTTCTTGGTTCAAAAGATTGTCAAGTCGACTATGCGGTTATTTATTAAAGGAATTACGATGAAGAAACTAATGGCTATTATCTCGATACTAATGTGCCCTGTCGCTTATTCTGCCGAGTGGACAGAACCGCATTTAGTCGAACGAATTCACATAACGTCAAACGGTACCTACTACTTTAAAGTCGCGGATGGATGGGGCGCCGAAAGTTGTAAAAAAGCGCCTTACATCTTTTTGCGAAAAAATGAAGCGGTGGCTGCTGATGCCGTGCTCAGTTTAGTGCTGGCATCACAATCAACAGGTAAAGCGATTAAGGCGCGAGGGGAGTGTAGTGACAGCAACCACTTCCGTCTAGATTATGTCGTTCAAATGGAAGCGAAATAGTGAAGTATTTAATAGTCAAAGCGGTGGCTATGCTTAGCTTGTGGGTATTAAGTCAAAGTGTTTTTGCCACTCAAAGTTTTAATTTCAATAGTGAGATCTCTAATGTGCTCATTTACCCACAATCAAATACTTCCCCTACGGGCGTATCTTATACGGAGTTACTCATTTATATCCCGGAGGATATGCCTGAGAAGCCAAAATGCGCCGCTCACGCCAACCGATTTATTATTGATTCAAGAAACCCGATGTTTAATCACGTATTGAGTTTGGTATTGGCTGCCCGAGTGGCCAAACAGCCCGTTAGTATCAATTATTGGGATGCGTGTGAGGCATCAGGAACCCACCGGGCTCCAGTTATAAGAGCAATTTCACTATGAACAAGATCTTGGCTTTTTGCGCATTACTCTTTATTTCTTTTCAAGCTCTAGCAGTAAATGCCGAAAAAGATGGCGATTGGATTTCGATGGGCGTGCCTTCTTACTTTCATATGGGAACGGATGGGGATTTTCATGTTAATGGCCCTGCAGCAGGTTCTCAGCATGGAACATGTGCTGGTGTTAAACCGCGCTACTTCCGAGTAGATATGGACTCTCCTCATTTTTATGCCATGTACTCATGGTTTTTACATATGTCCAAAGAAAACAAACCCATCGACTGTGTGGTGAAAAGTGGCTGTGGCAGCAGTCAGGTTTGGGTTGAGTATTGCCGAGGTGAGTTATGAAATGGTTTTGGCGTTATTTAGTTGTGAGTTGCTTTTTTGCCGCACCGGCGCTGGCAGAGATTCGTTTCGTCAGCGGTGAAGTGGAGTTTATTCGTACCCACGATGGTGATGCTCATCCAACTTGGCGGCCGCCCAATTTTTGGTTCTCTTTAAAGGGTGTTACTAAGGCCGGTTCGTGTCCAACTTGGTATAGCGATACCCTTCGTTTTGTTTCCAAAGATAGCGCCGCTTATTCAATGCTATTAAGTGCTTATATGGCAGGGAAGCCAGTCGCCGTCGCTTACGATGATTCTTTGGTCTTCAATCAGCATTGGTGTATCGCTCGATATATTACACTCGGCAACCCGCCCCCACTTAAATGATGTATTAAACGATTGGTCACAAGGGTTAAATGACGTTATGAAAAAACTACTTATTTCTATAATCCTGCTGATGAGCAGCCATGTATTTGCAGATATTTCCTGTACTGGACAGGTCAAAAATGTACTTCAATACGCCAATGGAACGGTCAATGTACTCACCAGCTATCGTGGAGATTACACCGTGATGTGCAGTGTTAAAGACCATTGGAAAGGCGTAAGCCCAGAGTCTTGTAAAGGTATGCTTAGCGTATTGTTAACCGCGCAATCGACAGGTAAGCGAATCGCGACGTATTATTCGGGCGATCAGTATACCTGCCAGACGTTGCCATACTATGGCTCAGCACCAGGCCCTGTTTATGTGGGTATTGCTAATGATTAACACACTGAAATCGATATCCATATTCACGCTACTACTCTTCATGCCTCTCGCCTCGTTTGCGGCTGTTGTGAATAGTTCAGTCGGAATGATTGATGGAATGTATGCCTACGATGATTTTGGCGCTCAAGATCGTTTTGAAGGAGCAGATGTTGCCGTTTGGTTTAAAACCGGGCTCAGTGAATGCAGTGCAGGTGTATGGCTCACGCCTAGCGCGCCGGGGTATCAGACCTTAGTGTCATTTTTGCTGACGGCCTATACCACCAAGCAGAGGGTAAAATTCCAAGTATATAACGACAGAATTTGGACAGGTTCTAGTAATAACTTGTGCCAGATCGATGCAATAAGGTTTGAATAAATGAAGATATTAATGATGCTCTTGGCATTATGTGCGCTCCCTTCTTTCGCGGGTACGCAAGTTGGGACCGTAGATTGGGTTATCGTTAGAGCGAGCGATGGCTTGGTCTATTTCAGTGTCGATGGTCAGAAAGCGACAGGAAAACCTGAGTGTGCCACGCATAGCTATTGGATGATAAAAGACGAAAATTCCACATCCGGTATGTTGCAGTATTCAATGTTATTGAGTGCGCACAACTCTGGTCGGCCAGTGACGGTGACGGGAATGAACACTTGCTCTCGCTGGGGTGATGGTGAAGATGTCAACACACTAAGGCTCAATTAACGATGACAAAATATGTTTTGGGATTGTTTCTTTTATTCGGTGCTTCTTTTCACAGCCAGGCTCTAGAGCTTGTTACAGCCCGAGTCACCGTATTAGAGTCAACATATTTGCCGGGAAAAATCACTTTCCAAATAGATAAAAGCACGTCTCAATGCCCTGCAGGGACTTGGATTCAATGGTCAAAGAACGAAGAAAACAATAAGGCCGTCTACGCCACTTTATTGGCAGCACTAAGCTCGCAGAATAGGATCAACCTTTATTTTGATGAGTCAGATACTAAGTGCAAAGCCAGTTACTTACATATTTTGAGAAATTAGTATGAACTTTAAACGATGCAACCTACTCGCTCTGATACTTTTACTGGCTATGCCTGTTATGGCCGCAAGCTATATCGGGTCAGAGGTAACTTATATCTCTTCTGTCATTTCCTACAATCAATATGGCGCAGGGGATGTGACTTTTCGTATCGAGAAGCCAATTAAAGAATGCTATGGCTATTGGATCAATAAGGGAGACCCCGGGTTTGAAGCCAACTTAAGTATGATCATCGCGGCTTATCAAGCAAAAAGTCCGGTTGTGATTTCCGGCTTACCTGCACAAAGTGAGAAATGGAAGGGAAGCCGCGGTCATTGGTGTAAATTATACGCAATCAATTACAGGTAGTTCGCGGGATGAAATATATTGGTTTTCTGTTGATGCTTTTTGCGTTTTCTGCCAATGCAGCAGGCACATATCTAGTCAAAGGCGCAACCATAACATCGATTGCTAACACCAGTTCTAATCAGGATATTTTTACTATTTGGATTGAAGGCGGTGAAGGTGTATGTCCCAATGTTATTACTTTTCCTCGCAGTGCGACCTCCTCTAACGAGATTCACAAACGTGCCTACGCGACAGCACTAACGGCGTTTACTACTGGAGCTAAAATCTGGGTTCATAACTACCAAGGATCAGATTGTAACAACGCTGCTTACATCCGGCTTATAAAGTAACGAAAGATTCATTGATGGTATGCACAGGGTCAATTACTGACTTTCCACTTGCCTTTCCAAGCGGGTGCGGCACAATACCGTCCCTATATGGAAATTTATCAACACCTGTTGTGATGTCATGCTGTTAATCATCGATAACTACGATTCGTTTACTTACAACCTTTATCAGTACTTCTGTGAGTTAGGCGCAGAGGTCAAAGTGGTGCGCAACGATGAGATCGATATTGCCGGCATCAGCCAACTTAAGCCCAGTCACTTAGTGATCTCTCCTGGGCCGTGTACGCCTAACGAAGCTGGTATTTCACTCTCCGCGATTGAACATTTTGCCGGTAAATTGCCGATTCTTGGCGTCTGTTTGGGCCATCAGGCGATTGCACAGGTGTTTGGTGGTCAAGTGGTGCGAGCGCGCCAAGTGATGCATGGTAAAACCTCACCGATTCGCCATAACAATCGCAGTGTCTTTGCTGGTCTGAATAATCCGCTGACGGTCACCCGTTACCACTCACTGGTGGTAAAAAATGGCACGTTACCCGATTGCTTCGAACTGACGGCTTGGACGGAACTGGCTGATGGCTCGATGGATGAAATTATGGGTTACCAACATAAAACCTTACCCATTGATGCGGTTCAGTTTCATCCAGAGTCGATTAAAACAGAGCAGGGTCACCAAATCCTTGCCAACTTTATCGCTCGAAGCGCGCTTTAAAACAGCATTTGTAAGTTTTCGGTGGGCGACAAAGCCTGAGCAAGATCACCTTTCTTAACATTTCTTTCATAATTCAGCTGGCGGATATTTTGTGAAAAAGTATGCGCAGAGTTTGTGACGCCTACGCTCAAGCCCTTATTGAGACTATGATTAACCTAAGCTTATCTTTGTTATAAGAATATATTGCTTCATAAAAGCGATGGCATGATGCATAAATACTCAACGGTGGTGGTTATTCGGCTTCATAGCGGTTGCCAAAAAGAACAAATCACTATTGAAATGGTTAATTAAATGTAAATACAATGCCGTAATTGCTAACAAGCAAAACAATATCTTATTTCATTGAATCGAAGTAAGGACACCATATTCGCTATGCATGCGGTATCGAGAGGGAATGTGCAATGACTGTAGAAATGAATGTAGAACGCGGTTTGTTTGATGAGGTAATGGTACCTTGTTATAACCCAATGGAAATGATCCCAGTAAAAGGCGAGGGTGCTCGCGTTTGGGACCAGCAAGGTAACGAATACATCGATTTTGCTGGTGGTATTGCCGTGAGCTGCTTGGGTCATTGTCACCCTGCGATGGTTAACGCTTTAACTGAGCAAGGCAACAAACTTTGGCACCTTAGTAACGTCATGACTAACGAGCCTGCGCTGCGTCTTGCGAAAAAACTTACTGAAATCAGCTTTGCCGAGAAAGTGTTCTTTGCGAACTCTGGCGCTGAAGCGAACGAAGCCGCTTTGAAACTGGCTCGCCGTTATGCGGTTGACAAATTTGGCCCTGAAAAATCAGAAATTATCGCCTTTCAACAAGGTTTCCATGGCCGCACATTCTTTACTGTAACGGTTGGTGGTCAGTCGACTTACTCTGATGGTTTTGGCCCGAAACCGGGTGACGTGACTCACTTGCCTTACAACGATGTTGATGCGCTGCGTGAGCACATCTCTGATCGCACTTGTGCCATTATGATGGAACCGCTGCAAGGCGAAGGTGGCATCATTGCCCCGACGGATGAATTCGTGCAAACCGTGCGTGAGTTATGTGACAAACACAATGCACTGCTTATTTTTGATGAAGTGCAAACCGGTAACGGCCGTACGGGGCATTTCTATGCCTATCAAGGTCTTGGCATCACGCCAGATATCCTAAGCACAGCAAAATCGCTTGGCGGCGGTTTCCCGATTGGCGCTATGCTAACGACAGAGAAACTGGCTGAGCACCTAAAAGTAGGCACGCATGGCTCGACTTATGGCGGGAACCCACTGGCTTGTGCTGTGGCTGAAGCTGTCGTCGATATCGTTAGCGCCCCAGAGACGCTGGCGGGCGTTGCTGAGCGTGAAGCTCTGTTCCGCGAAGGTCTGGCTAAGCTTAATGATAAATACAACATGTTTGCTGAAATCCGTGGTAAAGGCCTGCTATTAGGCGCCGCGCTCAACGAACAATGGCAAGGCCGCGCCCGTGATGTATTAGTCGCGGCGGGCAAAGAAGGTTTGATGGTACTGGTTGCCGGTGCAAACGTGGTTCGTTTCACACCATCACTGGTGATCACCAAAGAAGAAATCCAACAAGGATTAGCTCGTCTAGATAAAGCTCTAGCAACGCTAGTTGAATAATTAATAACAATATCGGAGGCTTATAATTTAATAAGCCTCCCTATACCAGTGCTACCGTTCATGTGTTCAGCAAGGACGAGCAGATGAACGGTCGCATTGGTATCCTGCATCAGGAGGGAAGTATAGATGCTGGTTGTTCGCCCTATCGCACTGTCGGATTACGACGCGCTGCACACATGTGCCGTTGAATCTGGTCACGGATTCACATCTCTACCGGTTAACGAAGAACTGTTAACCAATCGTATTACTCATTCAGAATACAGTTTCGCCAAGCCGAACGTGAGTCAACCAGGGGACGAAGGTTACCTTATGGTCGGTTATGACAGCGAAACCGATGAGGTGGCTGGCTGTACTGGCATTGAAGCATCAATAGGCTGGGACGTCCCTTTCTATTCGTACCACATTAGCACCATCGTGCACTCGTCAGCCAAATTGGGTGTTAATAACACGGTCAAGCTACTGACTTTTGGTAACAACTACACAGGTTGCAGTGAAATCTGCACCCTGTTTTTACGCCCTTCATTTCGTCAGGGGCTAAATGGCCGTTTGATGTCGAAATGTCGCTTCCTGATGATGGCAGAGCACCCGCATCGTTTCTCGAAAACGGTGTTTGCGGAGATGCGTGGTGTCTCTGATGAAGACGGAAACTCACCATTTTGGCAGTGGCTGCAAGAGCACTTCTTCTCGATTGATTTCACCATGGCCGACTATTTGACCGGAATTGGTAAGAAAGGCTTTATTGCTGATTTGATGCCAAAACTACCGATTTACATCAACTTGCTGAGCAAAGAGGCGCAAGCGGTGATTGGTCAAGTACATGACAACACCAAACCAGCACTGAGACTGTTAGAAAAAGAAGGCTTCACCTGTCGTAACTACGTCGACATCTTCGATGGTGGCCCAACGGTTGAGTGTGACGTGCGTCATATCGAGTCGGTGCGTCACTCGATCCGCGCTAAAGTCACCGTGGCTGAGCACAGTAGCTCGCAAGACTGCCTGATCTCAAACACTTCATTTGAAAACTTCCGCGCCACCGCAGCCAAAGCCGCGTATGACAAAGAGTCTGGCTCTGTGATTATCTCACCAGCGGTAGCTCAAGCGCTGCACGTCAGTGATGGTGATTTCGTGCGTATGTTGCCTCAGTAAACAAAGGATAGAGTAATGACACATTGGATTGCAGGAGAGTGGGTCGCAGGACAAGGCGAGCCAATCGATTCACTAAGCCCATACAACAATGAGGTGGTTTGGCAAGGCGACAGCGCCACTCCGGCTCAAGTTGATGCCGCAGTCAGTGCTGCGCGCACAGCGTTTTTGAGTTGGAAAAAACTCAGCTTCGCAGAACGTGAAGCCGTGGTACTGGCCTTTGCACAACAAGTAAAAAACAACAGCGAACATATCGCTGAAATCATTGCCAAAGAAACCGGTAAACCGATTTGGGAAACGCGCACTGAAGCGGCAGCAATGGCCGGAAAAATTGCGATTTCTATCCGTGCTTACCACGAGCGTACTGGTGAGTCACAGCGTGAAGCGGCGGGCAATCAAATTGTACTGCGCCACCGTCCACTGGGGGTGATGGCGGTATTTGGTCCGTATAATTTTCCAGGCCACTTACCTAATGGTCACATTGTCCCAGCGTTGCTCGCGGGTAATACCGTGGTATTTAAACCTTCTGAGCAAACGCCGTTAACCGGTGAGTTTGCCATGAAGCTTTGGGAGCAAGCCGGCCTGCCTAAAGGGGTTATCAACCTAGTTCAAGGTGCCAAAGAGACCGGTATTGCGCTTGCTGACGCCAAAGGTATCGATGGCGTGCTGTTTACCGGCAGTGCTAATACGGGGCATATCTTGCATCGCCAATTTGCTGGTCAACCGGATAAGATGTTGGCACTAGAGATGGGCGGCAACAACCCGATGGTGATCTCTGAACATTATGGTGAGGTTGATGCGACGGTTTACACCATTATCCAGTCAGCTTTCATCAGTGCTGGTCAACGCTGTACCTGTGCTCGTCGACTGTATGTTCCGGTTGGTGAAAAAGGCGATATCCTGGTTAGCAAGTTGGTCGAAGCTACGCAGAAAATTCGTGTTGATCAACCATTCGCTGAACCTGCCCCTTTTATGGGTCCACAAATTTCTAAAGCGGCCGCAGACTTTATTCTCAATGCCCAAGCGAATTTACAACAGCTTGGTGGCGTAAGCTTAGTGGAAGCGAAAGCGGGCGAAGCGGCGTTTGTTTCTCCTGGCATCATTGACGCGACGGCGATTGAGCAACTGCCAGATGAAGAGTACTTTGGTCCACTTCTGCAACTGGTTCGTTATCAGACGCTTGAACAAGCGGTCGAGCTTGCCAACGATACCCGTTTTGGTCTGTCTGCAGGCTTAGTCTCAACCCAAGATAGCGAGTGGGATTATTTTGTCGATCATATTCGTGCCGGGATTGTTAACCGTAATCGTCAACTTACGGGAGCAAGCGGTGACGCGCCATTTGGCGGTCCGGGTGCGTCAGGTAATTTGCGCCCTAGTGCTTTTTACGCCGCGGATTACTGCGCTTACCCTATGGCTTCAATGGAAGGGGAGGCGACCGTGCTTCCCGCGACGTTGAGCCCAGGTGTTGAACTGTAACTCCATAATAATATTAATAATAAGGGATTCCCTTGTTGCCCCGATATCGGGGCCTACAACGTCACAGGCTCAAGGCTATCGGATTGACTCGCTGGACATGTCGGTCCGATAGCCTTTTTTTATTGATACTCACAACGTAAACAACCCCAACAAGGAGGCGTTATGACGCCAGATGTTTTATTCCAATCGTTATGGAATGACTATATTCAACGCTTGTGTCCATCTGCTGAAAAAGTGCATCAATTGCTGCAAGAAGACGAAGCATTGATCAACGATCATATTGCGCTGCGAACGTTTAATGTTGCGCCTTTGGGCATTGCAACGCTAGCGCAGCCATTTTTGGATATCGGTTATACGCCGTGTGGTGACTACCTGTTTGAAAGTAAAAAGCTGGTGGCTAAACACTTTGAACACCCCGACCCAAAACAGCCTAAGGTCTTTATCAGTGAGCTGAAAGTAGAAGAGTGTTCTGAGTCGCTGCAAACGATCGTGGCTAAGCTGGTTGAGCAATTGGATCACAGTAAGCTAAAAGGTCATGAGTTCTTGTATGGTGGGCGTTTATGGGATTTAAGTTTTGCCGATTATCAAACGCTTGCGACTGAGAGTGAGTATGCCTCATGGCTGGCCGCGCATGGATATGGTGCCAATCACTTTACTGTCAGCGTTAATCAGTTGAAGGCATTTGATGAAGTGACGGCGGTCAATGACCATTTGCGTCAATCGGGCTTCACTATCAATGAATTTGGCGGTGAAGTGAAAGGCTCTCCAGAAGTACTGCTTGAGCAATCGTCGACCATGGCTGACAAAGTGTCGGTCGATTTTGCCGATGGTGCTCAAGTTATACCGGGCGGTTTCTATGAGTTTGCTAAGCGCTATCCGATGAGCAATGGTGAACTTTACCCGGGGTTTGTTGCGGCATCAGCTGATAAGATTTTCGAGAGTACGAATGGCTAGTCATTCTGCTATCAATAAGTCGTGATAGCCAGTGTCATTCTAAACAGCGAGGCACGAGCGTGATTCAGAATCTAATCACCACACACTCAAAGCCCACATTCCGTAGAGCTTGTCCGTTACTTCTGGAATGACATGAGTCCAAAAAAATAAAAAGCCATCAATGGAAACATTGATGGCTTTTAACATTTCTAAACGTTAATTGAGATTAACGTGTGCCGTACACAACAATAGTTTTGCCGTGGGCAGAAATTAAGTTTTGCTCTTCAAGCATCTTCAAGATACGACCTACAGTCTCACGAGAACAACCAACAATTTGGCCGATTTCCTGACGAGTGATCTTGATTTGCATACCGTCTGGGTGAGTCATCGCATCAGGTTGTTTTGCAAGGTTAAGTAGCGTTTGCGCGATACGGCCAGTAACGTCTAGGAACGCAAGGTCACCGACTTTTTGGCTTGTCACTTGTAGACGACTTGCCATTTGCGCTGACAGACGCATTAAGATGTCTGGGTTAACTTGAATTAGCTGACGGAATTTCTTGAATGAAATCTCCGCGACTTCACAAGGAGATTTTGCTCGAACCCATGCGGTACGTTCTTGATCTTCTTCGAACAAGCCAAGTTCGCCAATAAAGTCGCCTTGGTTGAGGTAAGAAAGAATCATTTCTTTACCTTCTTCATCCTTGATAAGTACCGCCACAGAACCTTTTACGATGTAGTACAAAGTTTCTGCTTTTTCGCCCGCATGGATCAGCGTGCTTTTTGATGGGTACTTATGAATATGACAATGTGAAAGAAACCATTCTAATGTTGGATCGGTTTGAGGTTTACCTAGAACCATAATATCTCACTTCCTCTGCAGGGTATGCTTGCTGCTTTCCATGTTGTAGCTAAGCCTTAGATTAAGACTTGCTAGGATAAGAGCACTTTATAAATGCTGCAAGCCAACTTGTGTTTCGGTAACAAATAGTATCCTTTTTCGAAAACGATTTCTTGATTTTAATCGGTTCCGGATAAGGTTTTACTATACAAAAATGTGCACATGATCACGGTATGAAAAGTAATCGTGTTTTAGCTGTGAGCTCTAGCCAATTTTTCCAGTTTCAATTAATTGTTGCAGGATCGGCCTGACAATTAGCTCCATGGCGAAACTCATTTTACCGCCTGGCACAACCAGTGTGTTATGGCGTGACATAAATGAGCCATCGATCATGGCGAGTAAATAAGGGAAGTCGACATTCTTGATACCACGTAATCGAATGACGACAAAACTCTCATCTAAACTTGGAATGCCTTTAGCGTTGAGCGGGTTGGAGGTGTCGACCGTAGGGACACGTTGAAAGTTAATGTGGGTGCGCGAAAACTGCGGAGTAATGTAGTTCAGATAGTCGTCCATTGAACGAACAATCGAATCCATCACCGCTTCTCGTGAGTGGCCGCGATCGCGAGTATCACGAACAAACTTTTGAATCCACTCTAAGTTGACGATCGGCACCATTCCAATTAGGAAATCGACATGTTGCGCGACGTTGACTTCACCATCGACCACGCCACCGTGCAAACCTTCATAAAAGAGAACGTCTGAATTTTCCGGAAGATCTTGCCAAGGGGTGAAGGTGCCGGGCATTTGATTATAAGGCACTGCTTCATCGAAGGTATGCAGGTAACGACGCATCTGGCCTATCCCTTCTTGGCCATACTTACGAAAGAACTCGGCGATGGCACCAAAATCATTCGCTTGTGGGCCAAAGTAACTGATGTGGCGACCTTGTTCACGTGCTTTGCGTATTTCGACGTCCATCTCTGGACGGGTAAAACGGTGGAAGCTATCCCCTTCAATCCAAGCGGGTTTAATGCTCATCATGTTGAACATTTTACGGAACGCTTCTGATGTTGTTGTCGTTCCAGCTCCGGAGGAACCAGTTACGGCAATAATTGGGTGTTTTGCTGACATGACAAACCTTGTCTGTAAATAACTATCCTGTATACGCTTACCACTATACCATGCTTTAACTTAGCGTCACGGTATGATGTGCTTTAAAAGCTAAAGTTGGCGTCTGAGTTGAATATCAACCGTTTCATGCAGCTCTGAAAAAACCACAACGGCCTCGCCGGATTCAAGCTGGGTTTTGATTTGGTCGATTTTGTCTTGCAGAGAAATTTCCACATCGCCGTAATCCGTGCCTTCACGCAAGATGAACTCACGGATAAGATTGTCTAGCGTTTGTGGATCGATTTGTTGCCATGGAACGATCATAAATACCTCGTTACTTTATGCTCGGAAATGGAATAAGGCGCGATTATGCTGAAACTGCCAAACTTTGATAGTAGGCGGGCAGAGCCTCTTCAAGCCAAAAGCGCGGTTTGAGTGCGCTGCCGCTGACAAATCCGACATGTCCGCCTTGGTCAAAAAGCCGATAGTCGATGTTTTCTGGCAGCACGTATTTAGGAATGACCGCCTCGGTCATAAACGGATCGTCTTTGGCATGAATAATCTGGGTTGGCAGTTGAATCTGTTTGAGGCGATGAATACCTGAACACTGCTGGTAGTAGTCTTGAGCATCTTTAAATCCGTGCAGTGGTGCGGTGATCAGGTCATCAAACTCATACAGTTTAGTGACTCGCTTGATATGTTGGTAACTAAGACCAAGCTCGCCTTTTAACAGATGATGTTTTTGTAGCGCGCTCTTTTTCAGCGAAGCGAGTAAGTAGTTTTTGTACAGCTTAGAAAAGCCTTGCTCTATGCGCTTTGAACAAGAGGATAAATCTAATGGTGCTGAGACGATGGTTGCCGCATCAAGCAGTGGTTCATCTCGATATTGAGCCAGATAGTTGGCCAACATATTGCCGCCCAAAGAGATGCCCACGGCTATTTTAGTCTGGTGCGGGAAAAGCTCATCAAGGTATTCGAGGAAGAAACGCGCGTCTTCTATCTCGCCCGAATGGTAGGCGCGTGCAAGCTTATTGGGTTTACCACCGCAGCCGCGAAAGTGCATCATGACCGCACGCCAACCCTGCTGGGCAAAGGCGTTCATTAAGCCGTTAGTGTACGGACTGTAGAAACATCCTTCCAAACCGTGAAACAACACAAACAGAGGTTTGTGTTGGGACGCTTGTGAGGTCATCGGTTCGCTCCAAGCGATATCAAGAAAGTCCCCATCTGGAGTATCTAAGGTTTGCCACACGGGCTCAAACAACGCCTTTTTACGAATAAAGCGCGGGACGAGTGTTTGCAGGTGCGGGTTGGCTAATCCTTTAGCCGCAACAAATTGAGTCATGTGGTTTCTCTAGGGGTTAGCTCGTTTATCGACAGGTTGAGCGAACACTGAATAGAGCGGTTCTCCGCCAAGTTGACGACAGTAGCGCAGGGCTAACGGTTCACTGTGATTAACCTGCAGTGTGATACTGTTAACGCAATCGACCAGATCAGATTGCTGCTGCTTTTCGAGTTGCAACTCAAATTGAAGTGATTCGCGGTAGAGAGTATCAGGGAGGTGGAATTTAAGCTTTCGCCTCAGTTCACGATAGTTGAGCAATAACGCTTCACTGCGCCCAAGACACTCTTCAATATGGTGCCAATCTTGCTCTGAAAAACTCACCTGCTGCTCATCAAGCCATTTTAGAAGGAGCAGCAGATTGACGTTACCTTTGTACTGATTTTGTAAAGTTAAGCACGCTGATTTTACTTCTCGCACACTGTAGTATTGCAAGCTGAATTGCCATAGCCTTTCTAGTGTTAGAGAAATTTTAACGTGCTCTGAACTCATTGATTATCGAACTCCAGTTCCATCTGTTCTAGTTGCTCTTGGATTGCCATCCATTCCATCTCGACTTCTTCAAGCGCGCTTTTACTGTTGGCTTGACTAGCGAGTACTTGATTAAGTTTAGCTTTATTTTCGGCTTGATAAAGTGAGTTGTCAGAGAGCTGAGTTTCAGCCTCGGCCAATGTTGCCCCTAACTTATCCATTTTCGCTTCCAGTTTTGTCAGGTTCTTGCGAATTGGTGCCGTTTGTTTACGAAACTCAGCTTCACGGCGTTTTTGCTCTTTTTTCGCCGCCGCGCTATTGGTTGAGTCTTTTTCAGGTAGATCGGCTTGGGCGTCGCGACGCTCTTGCTTTTGCTGCTCAGTTAGCCATTTATAGTAGTCGTTAAGGTCACCATCAAAGGGCGCGACTTGACGGTCATGGACTAGGTAGAGGTCGTCGGTAGTGGCTCGCAGTAAATAGCGATCGTGCGAGACGATAACCATTGCCCCTTCAAAGGTTTGCAGAGCGAAAGTCAGCGCTTGACGCATGTCGAGATCAAGGTGGTTGGTTGGCTCATCGAGCAGTAATAGGTTCGGTTTTTGCCACACGATCAGTGCCAGAACCAAGCGCGCTTTTTCGCCGCCCGAGAATGGCGCGACTTTCTCAAGTGCTTTTTCACCTTGGAACCCAAAACTGCCTAGATAGTTGCGTAATTCCAGCTCATTCTTATCGGGGGCGATTTGCATCATATGTTGCAACGGCGTCTCTTCTGGATGCAGTGTCTCAAGTTGATGCTGAGCAAAGTAACCAATCTTAACCCCTTGCGAATAAGTGAGATCGCCACCTTGTGGTTTGAGATCGCGTGAGAGCATTTTGATTAAGGTTGATTTACCAGCGCCATTGCGACCAAGTAGACCAATGCGACTGCCGGGCACCAAGTTAAGGCGGATCTTTTCTAAGATCAGGGTGTCATCGTAACCAGCGCTGACTTCATCCATCATAATGATCGGGTTTGGCAACGCATCGGGCTTGCGAAACTCAAAGCTAAATGGATTATCAAATTGCGCAGGTAGCACTTTTTCCATCCGTTCGAGCGCTTTAATGCGACTTTGCGCCTGGCGTGCTTTGGATGCTTTGTAGCGAAAGCGGTCAATGTAGCTTTGCATGTGCGCCATTTGCTTTTGCTGCTTCTGAAACGTTGCTTGTTGCAGCATCAGTTTCTGGGCGCGTTGATCTTCAAAAGACGAGTAGTTGCCGGTGTACTCATTGAGGAGCTGGTTTTCAACATGGATGATACGGTTGACGACCGGGTCAAGGAAATCACGGTCATGCGAGATCAAGATAAGCGTGCCCGGGTAGTTCTGTAGCCAACGTTCAAGCCACATTACCGCGTCTAAATCCAAGTGGTTGGTAGGTTCGTCGAGCAGCAATAAGTCGGAGCGACACAGTAGAGCCTGAGCTAGGTTGAGACGCATACGCCACCCCCCAGAGAACTGAGTTAAGCTCCAGCTCATTTGCTGTTGACTGAAACCTAAACCATCAAGCAGTTCTGCCGCACGGGCACGAATGCTATAGCCGCCAATGGTTTCTATTTTGCCATGAATTTCTGCGACTAAAGTGCCGTTGTCTTGCTGTTCTGCCTTGGCAAGATCCGCTTCGAGGCCACGGTACTCACGATCACCATCTATGACGTATTCAATCGCGCTACGCTCTATTGCCGGGGTCTCTTGCGCGACCCAAGCCAGTTCCCAATGAGCGGGCTTAGAAAAATGGCCAGCATCAATGGAGAGTTGATCTTTAATTAGGGCGAATAAGGTCGACTTACCACAGCCGTTTTTCCCGACCAGGCCAACTTTATCGCCCGGTTGAATAGTTGCTGAGGCCTGTTCAAGCAGAGGTTTTCCGCCACGCAGCAGTTGGATGCCAGAGAAGGTTATCATAATGTTTGCTATATCTTTGCTCGTGATGGGTCGAATAGTAGGGCAGTTGGCTCACTATGTCGATTATTGCGTTATTCTGGTGAACCACGTATAACAATCTGATAACGATGAAAATCATCTTAGTCATATAAGTAAGATAAGGATTGCAGTCGAAGGAATGGAGACGACAGCCGCAAATAAACCGAAAGTGCTAGTGCTTTACGCTCACCCTGAGCCACAGGCGTCGGTTGCTAACCAGATGATGATCAAGAAAATAGAGTCTCTTGAGCATGTTACTGTGCATGACCTCTATGCGCATTACCCCGATTTTTTTATCGATGTTGTCGCCGAGCAAAAGTTGCTTGATGGCCATGACGTGATAGTTTTTCATCACCCTCTCTATATGTATTCCTGCCCCGCGCTGTTGAAAGAGTGGCTCGACAGAGTGCTTGGCAAAGGGTTCGCCTTTGGTAAAGGGGAAGCACTAAAAGGCAAATACTGGCGTAGTGTCATTACTACCGGTGGCAAACAAGAGGCGTTTGGCCGCAGTGGTTATAACCGCTATCCCTTGGCCGAAATTCTGCAACCTTTCGAATTGACTGCAGCGCTATGTCAGATGCATTGGATTGAACCTCTGGTGCTCTATTGGGCGCGCAATGTTGATGAAGTGGAACGTTATCAACACGCGGAGGCTTATCGGCACTGGTTGCTTGACCCATTGGCGGTATTTGAATCGGCACAAGGAGAAGCTCATGGTAGTGGAAAGTAATTTTCTCCAAAGTAGTGTTATTTTTCTCACTGCAGCAGTCGTTGCTGTACCGATAGCTCAGCGTCTCGGTTTGGGCTCGGTGCTCGGTTATTTATTAGCTGGCATCGCAATCGGCCCGTGGGGGCTGGGTTTAATTCGCGATGTGGAGGCGATTCTCCATTTTGCTGAGTTTGGCGTGGTGCTGCTGCTGTTCTTGATTGGTTTGGAGCTTAACCCGAAAAAACTGCTGCAAATGAAGGGGCCTATTTTAGGTTTAGGTGGCGCCCAAGTGGTGATCACCACGTTAGTCCTCGCGAGCATTGCTTATGCCGTCGGGACATCGTGGCAAACCAGCTTAGTGATTGGTATGGGGTTGGCGCTCTCGTCAACGGCGATTGCTTTACGTGTGATTGATGAACAAGGCTTGGCCGGCAGTGAAACGGGTCAGTCAGGCTTTGCGGTGTTGCTGTTCCAAGACATCGCGGTGATCCCAATGTTGGCGGTATTGCCCGTACTGGCGGGGAATACCGCGGGCGATTGGTTAGATGCATTGTGGATGCTAGCTGGGGTTGTCGGTTTACTGTTCGGTGGTCACTTTTTACTGCGCCCGCTGTTTCGCTATGTGGTGCTGAGCGGTGTACGTGAGTTGTTTACCGTGGCGGCGCTGTTATTGGTGATTGGTATCGCTCTGGTGATGGAGCGCATCGGTTTATCAATGGCTTTAGGGACCTTCCTTGCGGGTGTGCTGCTGGCGGAAAGTGAATATCGACACGAGCTTGAAATTGCGATCGAACCGTTCAAAGGGTTATTGCTTGGGCTGTTTTTTATTGCTGTTGGTATGGCGGTCAACTTAGGGTTACTGGCGTTGCAGCCAGTCGCGGTACTGTCAGCGGTCTTTGCTTTGGTCGCAGTGAAAGGCTTTATTCTTTATGTGTTGGCAAGGCTCGCCGGTAGTCGAGACAAAGCTCGTAGCAAAATGGCGGCGATTTTGAGTCAAGGCGGGGAATTTGCCTTTGTGATCTTTACCGCCGCAAGCAGCGAAGGTCTGCTTGATGAGCAACAAACGGCGTTTTTATTGGTTGTGGTCAGCTTGTCGATGGTGACGACGCCACTGCTGTTAATGGCGCAAAGTAAATGGTATGCAAGACGGCTGAACATTGAGACAGAAACACAACTGAAAAGTGATGTTATCAACAAGCAGCCACGCGTGATTATTGCCGGTTTCGGTCGCTTCGGTCAGATCATTGGCCGTTTAATGTACGCCAACAAAATCAAGGTCACGGTATTAGAGAGTGATGCCAGCCAGATTAAGCTGTTACGTAAATACGGCTACAAGGTTTTTTATGGTGATGCGACTCAATTAGACTTGCTGCGTGCGGCGGGTGCTGATAAAGCCGAAGCCATGGTGATTTGTACCGACTCACCAGATGAAATCATGAAAATCATCGAACTGTGTCAAACGCACTTTCCGCAACTTAAATTGCTCGCTCGTGCACGCAGTCGCGTAGAAGCGTATCAGCTGTTAAGCCATGGGGTAGATAATTACTCAAGAGAAACCTTCTTAGGCGCGCTCGACTTAGGTCGTCAGGCATTAGTCAGTATGGGCATGCACCCTTATCAAGCTAAGCGTGCAGAAGCGCACTTCAGAAAATTAGATAATGCGATGCTTAAAGAGTTACTTCCTCAGCATAATGATGATAAACAATTGGCCTCAAGAGCCAAAGAAGCCCGTAAAGAACTAGAAGAGATTTTCGGTCGTGAATTAGAAAGCGATCGACAAGCTAAAAACTTCTGGGATTAGTCCAATAATAGAGTTGTAACATGAAAAAAAGATTTATTGCCGGAGCACGTTGCCCTAAATGTGCAGCACAAGACACCTTACGTTGGTGGATAGAGAATAATATTGAATTAGTTGAGTGTGTTGAGTGTCATCACCAAGACCAACGCACACCGCAAACTGTCGATAAAACCGAACACAGCGGACAAACAATGATCGGGATTTTTAAACCAGATTGATTGTGTTTCTATAAATCATCCCCATAATACCCCGATAGAAAGTTTACAGACCTTAATCAAGTAGGGTCCTAATTCTCCTTGGAGTTAATATGAAAATTGAAAAGAACGTAGTTGTAAGTCTTGCTTACCAAGTAAAACTTGAAGACGGTGCGGTTGTTGATCAATCGACAGTGGACGCGCCACTTGATTACTTGCACGGCAACGACAACCTAATCACAGGTCTTGAAACCGCACTTGAAGGCAAAGAGGCGGGCGAGAAGTTCTCTGTGACTGTTTCTCCTGAAGAAGCGTACGGTGAGCACAACGATGCTCTAGTACAGCGCGTTCCTGCTGAAGTATTCCAAGGCGTTGAAGAAATCGAAGTTGGCATGCGTTTCCTTGCGGATACTGACCAAGGTCCGATCCCTGTTGAAGTAACAGAAGTAGACGGCGATGAAGTGGTTGTCGATGGTAACCACATGCTAGCAGGCCAAACGTTGACGTTTGATGTTGAAGTGATTGCGCTTCGTGAAGCAACAGCAGAAGAGATCGAACACGGCCATGTGCATCAAGCAGGCGGCTGTGGTCACGATCATGACCATGACCACGAAGGTGGCTGTTGTGGTGGCGAAGGCCACGACCATGGTGAAGAGAAAAAAGAAGGCTGCTGCGGTGGCGGTAGCTGCGGCTCTCACTAATCGCTTAGTGAGTGACTGAAAAAGGCGCTTCCTGCTATGCGAGGGGCGCCTTTTTTGTTATTTATGGGTGACGTTTTCCTATCGAGATAGACACTATGACGCAACCTTTTGCCATCGCAATTCATGGCGGCGCAGGGACAATTTTACGTGAGCAGATGAGCGACGAGCTGAAAGCCGCTATTTTAGATGACTTAGAGCAGTCGGTTCGTCGTGGTCATCAGGTGTTAGAGCAGGGCGGTGATGCGTTAGATGCGGTGGTTGCCGCAGTAAAAGTGCTAGAAGACTCGCCCAATTTTAATGCCGGTAAAGGTTCCGTTTTGACCAACAAAGAGATGGTTGAGATGGATGCCTCTGTGATGCATGGCAAAGTGCTTGATGCCGGTGCGGTTGCTGGCGTACGCCATATTAAGAACCCGATTGAACTGGCCCGTGATGTGATGAACCAAAGTCATCATGTGCTACTGATTGGCGAAGGTGCCGAGGCGTTTGCTTTCGAGCACGGTCATGCATTTACAGAGCAAGACTATTTCTTTACTGACCGACGTTATGAGCAACTGCAATCGATGAAACAAAAGGGGTTGTTTGCGCTCTCTGAATCGAAATACCCCGACGACAAAAAGTTTGGTACTGTCGGTGCGGTAGCTCTTGACCAAGATGGTAACCTTGCTGCGGCGACCAGTACTGGTGGCATTACCAATAAGCAATATGGCCGTGTCGGTGACTCAGCCATTATCGGTGCTGGCACTTATGCCGAAAATGGCAATGTGGCGGTGTCGACCACAGGCATGGGCGAATTCTTTATTCGAAAAACGGTGGCGAGCGATGTGGCTGCGCGGATGCGCTATTTACAGCAAGATGTTCATGTAGCAAGTGAAAGTGTTATCCAGGGTGAGCTTAAAGCAATGGGTGGCGAAGGCGGTTTAATCGCGATTGATAGCCAAGGTGAGGTTCACTTTGCGATGAACAGTTCTGGAATGTATCGCGCCTGTATCGATATTGCTGGCAAGCTAAGCATTAAAATTTACGCCGACGAATAGAATAATCGTAGAAAAATTGCGCTTAAATTATGCTAAGTCAATAATTTAGTCTTGACTAGGGTTGGTGTGTTTAAAAAATGACTGCAAGAAGTGTGATTCAGTGCTAGAATCCATTTTTAATTAGCAATCAGAACTGGAAAGATGGGAAATAACGTAGTCGTTCTAGGCACCCAATGGGGTGACGAAGGTAAAGGTAAAATTGTTGACCTTTTAACTGAAGATGCAAAGTATGTGGTTCGCTACCAAGGCGGTCACAACGCAGGTCACACTCTAGTCATTGACGGTGAAAAAACCGTTCTTCATTTAATTCCATCAGGTATCCTGCGCGATAATATCAAATGTATTATCGGTAACGGTGTTGTACTTTCACCTGAAGCGTTAATGAAAGAAATGAAGCCTCTTGAAGAGCGCGGCATTCCAGTACGTGAGCGTCTTTTCATTTCTGAAGCATGTCCACTGATTCTTCCATACCACATTGCGATGGACCAAGCGCGCGAACTTGCTCGTGGTAGCAAAGCAATTGGTACGACTGGTCGCGGTATCGGTCCTGCTTATGAAGATAAAGTTGCTCGTCGCGGTCTACGCGTTGGTGACTTATTCGATATGGAAGCGTTCGCTGAGAAACTTAAAGAAGTGATGGAATACCATAACTTCCAACTAGTGCACTTCTACAAAACTGAGCCAGTAAGTTACGATGACGTTCTAGAGCAAGCCAAAGGTTATGCTGAACTGTTGACTTCAATGGTTATTGACGTGACCGACGAGCTAGATTCAGCACGTAAGCGTGGCGATAAAATCATGTTTGAAGGCGCACAAGGTACGCTTCTTGACATTGACCACGGTACTTACCCGTATGTAACTTCTTCTAACACTACCGCAGGTGGTGTTGCAGCAGGTTCTGGTTTTGGTCCTCGTCATATCGGTTACATCCTTGGCATTGCCAAAGCTTACTGTACTCGTGTTGGTTCAGGTCCATTCCCGACAGAACTCTACGATGGTCTAGACAAGCAAGACCCAGTAGGTAAGCACTTAGGTACTGTTGGTCATGAGTTTGGTGCGACAACAGGTCGTCTACGCCGTACTGGTTGGTTTGATGCCGTAGCGATGCGTCGTGCAATTCAAATCAACTCGCTTTCTGGTTTCTGTCTGACCAAACTTGACGTTCTCGACGGTCTAGAAGAGCTAAAAATCTGTACTGGTTACAAGATGAAAGATGGCTCAATTCTAGAAGTGTCACCAATGGCTGCTGAAGCCTTTGAAGAAGCGACGCCAATTTACGAAACCATGCCTGGTTGGTCTGAAAACACCTTCGGTGCGACGTCAATTGATGCGCTACCAAAAGCGGCACTTGACTACATCAAGCGTATTGAAGATCTGACGGGTGTACCTGTTGATATCATCTCAACGGGCCCAGATCGTAATGAAACAATCATCAAGGTTCATCCATTCGAATCTTAATCTCTGATTGATTTCAAATAGTTATAAAGCCAGCGCTAAGTCGCTGGTTTTTTTATGACCATTTTTCTTGAAATCTCATGCGGTTACGGCAACAATTTGCCATGTGACGGCAATTTTGATTAAAGAGTTAGCAGCCGTTGCCGATACTAGTATCAAGCTTGCCGCTTTAGTGGCAAATCAGGATGCTGCTCAATATTACTCTCAATAAGGGCTGATACGTTTAAGCGTTTATTGAGAGTGGTATCGAGGTATCTTTAGTCGAAGTTAAGAGTGCAGAACATGAAGCTAAGACAGTTAGCAGCTTCGATGGTACTGGCGTTGAGTGCCTCAGTGGTACAGGCGAATACCTTGCCTGAAATCGGTGAGCCTGTACCTATCTATACCGAAGCCGAACTAATTAAACTGATTAATGACAATCAACATCTTGAACGCGTAAAAGCGGACAATTGCCAGTTGATCGAAGACATTGTTGCCCGTGCGACACGCATCAGCTTGCCAGCGTATGAGTTTCTTTACGGTGATATGCTTGCTTGGGGCGTGTGTGTCGATCAAGATGTCGAACTCGGGCTCTATTATATGGAGAATGCTGCGCACCAAGGTTTGCCAGCAGCGCTTGAGCAAATTGGTCGTTATTATTCACGCGGAACGTTAGTCCAACAAGACAAAGAACGCGCGATTCCTTATCTGCGCGAAGCCGCCGCAATGGGTAACCTCAATGCTCGCATTCATCTTGCCGAACTTTTGTTGCGTGACTATGGTAGTCCACTTGATTACGAAGACGCCTATCGTTGGCTTTATAATTCGGTGACGGCTGATCAACGCACGCACAAACGAATCAATGTATTACGCCAAGGTTTAGAGCGCCGAATGCCGCAAAACATCATTGCGCGCGCTAAAAAACGCGACACTTTCTGGTAACACCTTTCGCTAACCATACTGCACTCTGATTAGCGACTCGACTTAATGCCCAACGCGAATGCTGGGCATTTTTGCTTTTCTATTAACACACTTTTCTACCAATAGAATTATGCTAAGTGATGAAAACGATTAAAAATTTCGTTTTTAACTCGACTTACCTGTAGCTTACTCTATGAGTCAGATATACTAGTTTTAACTACCTTCCTTCTACTAATAGGCGTGCCTATGTCAGACAATACCCATAATGACCCATTTGCCGCTCGTGAATCGGAAAATTATGAAAATCCGATCCCGAGCCGAGAATTTATCTTAGAATTTCTAAACCAAGCTGGCGTACCGATGAATCGTAACGATATCTTCGAAGCATTAAAGCTTGAAGGAGAGGAACACTACGAAGGTCTGCGCCGTCGTCTACGCGCCATGGAGCGAGATGGTCAATTAGTCTTTACTCGTCGTCAGTGTTACGCCTTGCCAGAAAAACTAGAGATGGTTAAAGGCTACGTGATTGGTCATAAAGATGGTCATGGCTGGGTTCGTCCAGAAGGAAGTGTCGGCAAAGATAACGATATTGTTTTGCCACACCACCAGATGAAAAACATTATCCATGGTGATTTTGTTTTAGTACAACCGACTGATAATTCTAAGCGTGGCCGTAAGGAAGGTCGACTGGTGCGCGTTTTAGAAGAGCGTCAAACACAAATCGTTGGCCGCTTCTTTATGGAATACGGCTACTCGTATGTTGTGCCAGATGACTCGCGTATTCACCAAGATATTTTGATCCCGAACGATCTCCGCGCCGGTGCGCGTATGGGCAATGTGGTGGTGATTGAAATTACCGACCGTGGTTCACGCTCACGTGGCATGATGGGTAAGGTTATCGAGGTGTTAGGGGAAAACATGGCCCCTGGTATGGAGACGCAGATTGCGATCCGTACTCACCAAATTCCGCATCATTGGCCGGAAGAAGTGACTAAGCAGATTGCCGATTTGGGCGAGGAAGTTCCTGAAGAAGCTAAAGTGGACCGCGTTGATTTACGCCAATTGCCGTTGGTGACTATTGATGGCGAAGATGCGCGCGACTTTGATGATGCGGTCTACTGTGAAGCGAAGAAAGGCGGCGGCTGGCGCCTTTGGGTCGCGATTGCTGATGTAAGCTACTATGTCCGCCCAGGTACAGCGCTCGATAAAGAAGCCATCAACCGTGGTAACTCGGTTTACTTCCCATCACAGGTTGTCCCTATGCTGCCAGAAGTATTGTCGAATGGCCTGTGTTCGTTAAACCCACAAGTTGATCGTCTGTGTATGGTATGTGAAATGACCATCTCAGACAGCGGCAAGCTCTCGGGTTATAAGCACTATGAAGCGGTAATGAATTCGCATGCTCGACTCACTTATAACAAGGTGCATGACATCCTTGAAGGGGATGAAGAACTGCGTAGCCGTTATGAACCCGTGGTACCGCACCTAGAAGAGTTGCACAATATGTACAAGGTGCTGAAAAAAGCACGTGCACATCGAGGTGCAATTGAGTTTGAAACCATCGAAACTAAGTTTATCTTTAATGCTGAGCGTAAAATCGACAGTATTGAACCTGTGATTCGTAACGATGCGCATAAGCTGATTGAAGAATGCATGATCTTAGCCAATATTGCGTCGGCATCTTTGGTCGAGAAAGCCAAAGAACCAGCACTGTTCCGTATTCATGAATCACCCGGTGAACTGCGTTTACAAGGTTTCCGTGACTTCTTAGGCGAGCTGGGTCTGCACCTCAATGGTGGTTTAGAGCCTTCACCAACTGACTATGCCGACCTCATTAAACAGATTGGTGAGCGTGCAGACAAAGAGCTGATCCAAACCATGCTACTGCGTTCGATGAAACAAGCGGTGTATAATGCAGATAACTGTGGTCACTTTGGTTTGGCACTGAAACGCTACGCCCACTTCACATCACCGATTCGTCGTTATCCAGACTTGTTGCTTCACCGTGCAATTAAATATTTGATTGCAAAAGAGCAGGGGCGTAACCAAGATCGTTGGACGCCAACCGGAGGTTACCACTACTCATTTGATGATATGGACTTCTACGGCGAGCAATGTTCGATGACTGAGCGCCGTGCTGATGATGCAACACGTGAAGTGTCGGATTGGCTTAAATGTGAATACATGCAAGATCATGTCGGTGAAGAGCTTGATGGTGTGATTGCCAATGTCACCGGTTTTGGTTTCTTTGTTCGTCTAAGTGAACTGCACATTGATGGCTTAGTGCATATCTCTGCGTTAGACAATGATTACTACCAGTTTGATCCGATTGGACAAAGACTGATTGGCGAAAGCTTTGGTGCTATCTATCGTCTTGGCGATGCGGTCAAAGTTAAAGTGCTGTCCGTCAACTTAGATGATCGTCAAATTGACTTTGAATTAGTTGGAACAAGCCGTAAGCTACGCGGCAAAGGCAAAACAGCCAAAAAACGAGCGGTAGAAGCGCAACTCAAAGCCAAGGAAAAAAAGCGTACGGCGAGCAAAGGAGGCAAAGCGGCCTTAAGAGCTACGCCGGAAGTGGAACCGACTAAACGACCGGATAAAGTCGCAGGTCAAGGTGAAGCGAAAAAGCCCAAGGTCAAAAAAGCGCGCAAGAAGAAACCGCACAGTAAGCCAAAAACAAGCAAACGCAGTCCGGACGACGCGTAATTAGCGGTAGCGAACAACCAATAGGTTTTGATTAATGAGTAACGAATTTATCTACGGCATTCACGCTGTGAAAGCGGTATTAGAACGCGAACCTGAACGCTTTATTGAAGCGTTCGTACTTAAAGGTCGTCAAGATGACCGCTTAA
This sequence comes from Vibrio pacinii DSM 19139, assembly GCF_000711795.1. Classification (GTDB taxonomy): domain Bacteria; phylum Pseudomonadota; class Gammaproteobacteria; order Enterobacterales; family Vibrionaceae; genus Vibrio; species Vibrio pacinii. Next base: position 94,120 of record NZ_JONH01000014.1, read on the forward strand.
TGCCGATTTTAAATGATCTGCAAACGTGTGGTGTGTCGATTCAACAGATGACGCGCAAAACTCTCGACGACAAAGCACGTGGTGCTAATCATCAGGGGATCATGGCGCGAGTTAAACCGGCCAAGCAGCTTAACGAAAACGATCTAGACGACATCATTGCCCAACAAGAATCACCACTTTTGTTGGTGTTAGACGGGGTGACAGACCCACACAATCTCGGTGCGTGTTTACGAAATGCTGATGCGGCGGGAGTCGCGGCGGTAATCGTACCCAAAGATAAGTCAGCCAATATTACTGCCACAGTGAGTAAAGTGGCTTGTGGCGCGGCGGAAACCGTTCCATTGGTGCGTGTGACTAATCTGGCTCGTACTATGCGCGCATTGCAAGAGCAGGGGATTTGGTTTGTCGGAACGGCTGGCGAAGCAACGCACGATATTTATCAAGCTAAGCTGACAGGACCGCTGGCGATTGTCATGGGTGCAGAAGGCGATGGTATGCGCCGTCTTACTCGCGAAACCTGTGATGATTTGATTAAGATCCCGATGTCAGGTTCAGTTTCAAGTTTGAATGTTTCTGTCGCATCGGGCGTGTGTTTGTTCGAAGCGGTACGTCAGCGTATGGCGTAATCGAACGCGACTGCACTTTGATAACGTAAAATAAAACGCAGGTTGCTGACTCAATCTGCGTTTTATTTTTTGTAATAGCAGCACAATTTCTAGTATCAATTTAATCAATCGCAACTGACAACTTAAAGTATATCGAGTTCAAGTTGCCAACTTCTTACCGCTTTTCGGCGTTTATCGTCAAAAGTCGCGCCGTTTATTTTTCATCCGCCCCTTGCAAGTAAAACTGTGATCTGTATAATGCAGCGCACTGGTTAAGCCAGTTGTGAACCAATGAGTAACGAGGAGCTGAATTATCTTTTTGATTTTTCAGGTAATGTAAACTCAGCTTATGTTCGCGGTTAATACAATTAGCTACTTATTCTTCGGAATAACTATTCCCAGAGGTGACTCTGCCACATAGGGGTAGTTGATCGAAAATTAACTGACAATGCGTCCTAATCTTGGATGCTACGGTTTCACATAAATCAATCGGCATTCTCTCGTCTTGACGAGTTTGAGTGGCGATATTGTTTGTGTAATATTTAATTTTGGAGCTCTGTCTCATGCAGAACCAACGTATCCGTATCCGCCTAAAAGCTTTCGATTACAAACTAATCGATGCTTCTACCGCGGAAATCGTTGAAACAGCTAAGCGCACTGGCGCACAGGTTCGTGGTCCAATCCCACTACCTACTCGTAAAGAGCGTTTCACAGTTCTTATCTCTCCGCACGTTAACAAGAAAGCACGTGACCAGTACGAAATTCGTACTCACAAGCGTCTAATCGACATCGTTGAGCCAACAGACAAAACTGTTGATGCTCTAATGCGTCTAGACCTTGCTGCGGGCGTTGACGTTCAAATTAGCCTAGGTTAAGGGAGATTAGAAGAATGATTGGTCTAATCGGTCGTAAAGTGGGCATGACCCGCGTATTTACTGAAGAAGGCGTTTCTATCCCAGTAACTGTTGTTGAGGTTGAAGCTAACCGTGTTTCTCAAGTTAAAACACTTGATACAGACGGCTACGCAGCAATCCAGGTAACTACTGGTGCTAAGAAAGCTAACCGCGTAACTAAGCCAGAAGCAGGTCACTTTGCTAAAGCAGGTGTTGAAGCTGGTCGCGGTCTTTGGGAATTCCGTTTGGAAAACGGCGAAGAGTTCGAAGTTGGTGCTGAACTAACAGTAGAACTATTCAACGAAACTAAGAAAGTAGACGTTACTGGTACATCTAAAGGTAAGGGTTTCCAAGGCGCTATCAAGCGTTGGAACTTCAGTACTCAAGATATGACTCACGGTAACTCATTGTCTCACCGTGCTCCGGGTTCAATTGGCCAATGTCAAACTCCAGGTCGCGTATTTAAAGGCAAGAAAATGGCAGGTCACATGGGTGCTGAGCGTGTAACGACTCAAAACCTAGAGATCGTACGTGTTGACGCTGAGCGCAATCTGCTTCTTATTAAAGGTGCAGTACCAGGCTCAACAGGTGGCAACGTGATCGTTAAACCAGCTGTTAAAGCATAACGTCTCAGGAGTAAGTAATGGAACTAATGGTTAAAGGTGCTGATGCACTAACTGTTTCCGAAACTACTTTCGGACGTGAGTTTAACGAAGCTCTTGTACACCAAGTAGTTGTAGCGTTTGCTGCAGGTGCTCGTCAAGGTACTCGTGCTCAGAAAACACGTTCAGAAGTTTCTGGCGGTGGCGCTAAGCCATGGCGTCAAAAAGGTACTGGCCGTGCGCGCGCTGGTACAATCCGTAGCCCAATCTGGCGTACAGGTGGTGTTACTTTTGCTGCGAAACCACAAGATCACAGCCAAAAAGTAAACAAAAAAATGTACCGTGGTGCTATGAAGAGCATTCTGTCTGAGCTAGTTCGTCAAGAGCGTTTAATCGTTGTTGATAACTTCTCAGTAGAAGGACCAAAAACGAAAGAGCTTGTAGCTAAGCTGAAAGAGCTTGAGCTAACTGATGCGCTTATCGTGACTAGCGAAGTAGATGAGAATCTATTCCTAGCAGCTCGTAACCTATACAAAGTTGACGCTCGTGACGTAGCTGGTATTGATCCAGTTTCACTAATCGCGTTCGACAAAATTGTAATGACTGCTGATGCAGTTAAACAAGTTGAGGAGATGCTAGCATGATCACTGAAGAGCGTATCCTAAAAGTTCTACGTGCACCGCACATCTCTGAAAAAGCGACTATGGCCGCTGAGAAAGCGAACACTATCGTTTTCAAAGTAGCTCAAGATGCTACTAAAAAAGAGATCAAAGCAGCTGTAGAAAAGCTATTTGAAGTTGAAGTTAAGTCAGTAAATACCCTTATCACTAAGGGTAAGACCAAACGTCAAGGTCTACGCCAAGGTCGCCGCAGCGACGTTAAGAAAGCGTACGTTACTTTGAAAGAAGGTCAAGATCTTGACTTCGTTGGCGGCGCGGAATAACAGGAGTAGTTGAGAAATGGCTATTGTTAAATGTAAGCCGACTTCCCCTGGTCGTCGTCACGTTGTTAAAGTTGTTAACGCTGACCTACACAAGGGTAAGCCATACGCACCTCTTCTAGAGAAAAACTCTAAGAATGGTGGTCGTAACAACAACGGTCGTATTACAGTACGTCACATCGGCGGTGGTCATAAGCACCACTACCGTGTCATTGACTTCAAACGTACTAAAGACGGTGTTCCAGCGAAAGTTGAGCGTCTAGAATACGATCCAAACCGTAGTGCTAACATCGCTCTAGTTCTGTACGCAGACGGTGAGCGTCGTTACATCCTAGCACCTAAAGGTGTTAACGCGGGTGATGCTATCCAGTCAGGTGCTGATGCACCGATTAAAGCTGGTAACGCACTTCCAATGCGTAACATCCCAGTAGGTTCAACTGTACATAACGTTGAACTTAAGCCTGGTAAAGGTGGTCAGCTAGCCCGTTCGGCTGGTGCGTATGCTCAAATCGTTGCTCGCGACGGTTCATACGTAACTATCCGTCTACGTTCTGGTGAAATGCGCAAAGTTCTATCTGAAGGCCGTGCAACAATCGGCGAAGTTGGTAACTCTGAGCACATGCTACGTGAACTTGGTAAAGCTGGCGCAAACCGCTGGCGTGGTGTTCGTCCTACCGTTCGCGGTGTGGTAATGAACCCAGTAGATCACCCACACGGTGGTGGTGAAGGCCGCACTTCTGGTGGTCGTCACCCAGTATCACCTTGGGGTCAGCCTACTAAAGGCTTCAAGACTCGTAAGAACAAACGCACCGACAAGTACATCGTACGTCGTCGTAATAAGTAATCTATATAAAGAGGAATCGCCATGCCACGTTCTCTCAAGAAAGGTCCATTTATTGACCTACACTTGCTGAAGAAGGTAGAGAAAGCGGTGGAAAGCGGAGACAAAAAGCCTATTAAGACTTGGTCCCGTCGTTCAATGATCATCCCTACGATGATCGGTTTGACCATCGCTGTCCATAATGGTCGTCAGCACGTACCAGTTTTTGTAACCGAAGAAATGATCGGCCACAAACTGGGCGAATTCGCACCAACACGTACTTACCGCGGCCATGTCGTGGATAAGAAAGCTAAGAAGCGTTAGGGAGTAGATGATGGAAGCACTAGCTAAACATAACTTTGCTCGCATTTCGCCTCAGAAAGCTCGCTTAGTTGCGGACCAAATTCGTGGAAAATCTGTAGACCAAGCTCTAGAAATCCTGACATTCAGCAACAAAAAAGCTGCTGACCTGATCAAGAAAGTTCTAGAGTCTGCTATCGCTAACGCGGAGCACAATGAAGGTGCAGATATTGACGATCTAAATGTCGCAAAAATCTTCGTAGATGAAGGCCCTATCATGAAGCGTATTATGCCTCGTGCTAAAGGTCGTGCGGATCGTATCTTGAAGCGTTCAAGCCACATCACTGTTGTTGTAGCAGACGCTTGAGACTAGGAGAGTAAGCAATGGGTCAAAAAGTACATCCTAATGGTATTCGTCTAGGCATCGTTAAGCCTTGGAATGCTACATGGTTTGCTAACACCAAAGATTTCGCTGACAACCTAGACGGCGACTTCAAGGTACGTCAGTTCCTTACAAGCGAACTGAAAAAAGCATCTCTTTCACGTATCATTATCGAGCGTCCTGCTAAGAGCATCCGTGTGACTATTCACACTGCTCGCCCAGGTGTTGTTATCGGTAAGAAAGGTGAAGACGTAGAGAAACTACGCGCAGCTGTAGCTAAAATTGCAGGTGTACCAGCACAGATCAACATCGCTGAAGTACGCAAGCCAGAGCTAGATGCTCAGCTTGTTGGCGACAGCATCGCGTCTCAACTAGAACGTCGTGTGATGTTCCGTCGTGCTATGAAGCGCGCGGTACAAAACGCAATGCGTCTAGGTGCTAAGGGTATCAAAGTACAAGTAAGTGGTCGTTTAGGCGGCGCTGAAATTGCACGTGCTGAGTGGTATCGTGAAGGCCGTGTGCCTCTACACACTCTACGTGCTGACATTGATTACGCAACTTCTTCGGCTCACACCCAATACGGTGTAATCGGCATTAAAGTTTGGATCTTCAAAGGTGAGATTCTAGGCGGCATGCCAGCAGCTAACGCTGTAGAGCCTAAAGGCGACAAGCCTAAGAAGCAGCGCAAAGGCCGTAAGTAAGGAGTCGACAGATGCTACAACCTAAACGTACTAAGTTCCGTAAGGTTATGACTGGTCGTAACCGTGGTCTAGCTAAAGGTACTGATGTAAGCTTCGGCGAATTCGGTCTTAAAGCTATTGGCCGTGGTCGTCTGACTGCTCGTCAAATCGAAGCGGCACGTCGTGCAATGACACGCCACGTTAAGCGTCAAGGTAAAATCTGGATCCGTGTGTTCCCAGATAAGCCTATCACAGAAAAACCACTTGAAGTTCGTCAGGGTAAGGGTAAAGGTAACGTTGAGTACTGGGTAGCCCAAATCCAACCTGGAAAGGTAATGTACGAAATGGGTGGTGTACCTGAAGAATTGGCGCGTGAAGCGTTCCGCCTTGCGGCTCGTAAACTGCCATTCAAAACTACATTTGTAACTAAGCAGGTGATGTGATGAAAGCACAAGATCTACGCGAGAAGAGCGTTGAAGAGCTTAACTCTGAGCTATTGAATTTGTTGCGTGAACAGTTCAACTTGCGTATGCAAGCTGCGACTGGTCAACTACAGCAAACTCATACTCTGAAAGCTGTACGCCGTGATATCGCACGTGTGAAAACTGTTTTGACTGAAAAGGCAGGCGCATAATGAGCGAAGTAAAACGTACTCAACAAGGTCGTGTTATTAGCGACAAGATGGATAAGTCTATCACTGTTGCTATCGAGCGTTTCGTAAAACACCCAATTTACGGTAAGTTCGTAAAACGCACGACTAAAGTACACGCACACGATGAGAACAACGAATGTGGCCTAGGCGACAAAGTTGAAATCGCAGAGTGTCGTCCACTGTCTAAGACTAAGTCTTGGACTTTGGTAAAAGTTTTAGAAAAAGCGAAGATGTAATCTTCTCTATTCTATAGCTAGAACGGCTCCAAAAAATATTTTTGGGGCCGTTTATTTTTTGACTACCCAATCATAAAAAAGGGTGGTACAATTCGCGTCCCTTTTAAAGAGGCAGCCCGACCCGTGAGGGTCTAGTTTTTTTATATATTAGCGGAGCACTAACATGATCCAAATGCAAAGTATGCTGGACGCAGCTGATAACTCAGGCGCTCGCAGCGTAATGTGTATTAAGGTTCTGGGTGGCTCTCACCGCCGTTATGCACATATCGGTGACGTCATTAAAGTTACTGTTAAGGAAGCAATTCCTCGCGGTAAAGTTAAAAAAGGTGACGTTCTGAAGGCGGTGGTAGTTCGCACCCGTAAAGGCGTACGTCGTCCAGACGGTTCTGTCATTCGCTTCGACCGTAATGCTTGCGTATTGTTGAATGACAATACTGAGCAACCAATCGGTACACGTATCTTTGGTCCTGTGACTCGCGAACTTCGTGGCGATAAGTTCATGAAGATCGTTTCACTGGCTCCAGAAGTTCTGTAAGGAGCACGTAAGATGGCAGCTAAAATCCGTCGTAATGACGAAGTAATCGTTCTTGCTGGTAAAGATAAAGGCAAGAAAGGTAAAGTAACTAAGGTTCTAGCAACCGGTAAAGTTATCGTTGAAGGTATTAACCTTGTTAAGAAACATCAAAAACCTGTTCCAGCTCTAGGTATCCAAGGCGGTATCGTTGAGCAGGAAGCAGCAATTGACGTTTCTAACATTGCTATTTTCAACGCAGCTACTGGTAAAGCTGACCGTATCGGTTTCCGTTTCGAAGATGGTAAGAAAGTTCGTTTCTTTAAGTCTAACGACGAAATCGTTTCTAACTAATAGAAGTAATTTGGAGTTCTACTATGGCGAAACTGCATGATTACTACAAGTCGTCTGTAGTCGCTGAACTTGCCAAAGAGTTCGGCTACACAAGCGTCATGCAAGTCCCTAGAATCGAGAAAATCACCCTAAACATGGGTGTTGGTGAAGCAATCAACGACAAGAAACTGCTAGAAAACGCAGCAAGTGATATGGCAACGATCTCAGGTCAAAAGCCACTTATCACTAAAGCGCGTAAATCTGTTGCAGGTTTCAAAATCCGCGAAGGCTACCCTATCGGTTGTAAAGTAACCTTGCGTGGCGAACGTATGTGGGATTTTCTTGAGCGTTTAATTAATATCGCTCTTCCACGAGTACGTGACTTCCGTGGCGTTAGCGCTAAGTCTTTTGACGGTCGCGGTAACTACAGCATGGGCGTTCGCGAGCAAATCATCTTCCCGGAAATCGACTTTGATAAAGTTGATAAAGTACGCGGTCTAGACATCACTATTACGACGTCTGCTGGTACTGATGAGGAAGGCCGAGCTCTGCTGGCTGCCTTTAACTTCCCATTCCGTAAGTAAGGTGAAGGGTTACTGTTATGGCTAAAAATTCAATGAAAGCGCGCGAAGTAAAACGCGCGAAACTTGTAGCTAAGTTCGCTGAAAAGCGTGCTGCGCTTAAAGTTATCATTAGCGATGTAAACGCATCTGAAGAAGATCGTTGGAATGCAGTGCTTAAATTGCAATCTCTTCCACGTGATTCAAGTGCATCACGTCAGCGCAACCGTTGCAACCAAACTGGTCGTCCACACGGTTACCTACGTAAGTTCGGTCTAAGCCGTATTAAAGTTCGTGAAGCTTGCATGAAAGGCGAGATTCCTGGACTTCGTAAGGCTAGCTGGTAATTGCCACTTAATCATTTGGAGTAAATCATATGAGCATGCAAGATCCGATTTCGGATATGCTGACCCGCATTCGTAACGGTCAAGCAGCAGACAAAGTCTCTGTTAAAATGCCTTCTTCAAAGCTTAAAGTTGCAATTGCTGCACTACTAAAAGCTGAAGGTTACATCGTTGACTTCGCTGTTGAAGGCGAAGCAAAACCTGAGCTAGAAGTTACTCTTAAGTACTTCCAAGCTAAACCGGTAATTGAGCAAATCAAACGTGTTTCTCGTCCAGGTCTACGTGTTTACAAGAAGAAAGATCAACTTCCTTCTGTAATGGGTGGTCTTGGTGTTGCCGTCGTTTCAACTTCCAAGGGTCTGATGTCAGACCGAGCTGCACGCAAAGCAGGTCTTGGCGGTGAAATCATCTGTTACGTAGCTTAATAAGGAGTAGACTATGTCTCGTGTTGCTAAAGCACCTGTCGCTATTCCAGCTGGCGTAGAGGTGAAACTAAACGGCCAAGAAGTTACTGTAAAAGGTGCTAAAGGCGAACTATCTCGCGTTCTTAACGACGCAGTAGTTGTTGCTCAGGAAGAAAACAATCTTACTTTCGGTCCACGCGAAGGTGTTGCTAACGCATGGGCACAAGCAGGTACTGCTCGCGCTCTAGTTAATAACATGGTTGTTGGCGTTACTGAAGGCTTTACTAAGAAGCTAACCCTAAAGGGTGTTGGTTACCGTGCTGCTATCAAAGGCAACGCTGTAGGCCTAACTTTAGGCTTCTCACACCCAGTTGAGCACGAGTTGCCAGCGGGTATTAAAGCTGAATGTCCAAGCCAAACTGAAATCGTGATCACTGGTTGTGACAAACAACTTGTTGGTCAGGTTGCGGCTGACATTCGTTCTTACCGTGAGCCTGAGCCTTATAAAGGTAAAGGTGTTCGTTACGCAGATGAAAATGTGCGTACTAAAGAAGCTAAGAAGAAGTAAGGTAACACTATGGATAAGAAAGCATCTCGCATCCGTCGTGCTACACGCGCACGTCGTAAGATTGCAGAACTGGGTGCAACTCGCCTAGTAGTACACCGTACTCCTCGTCACGTGTACGCTCAGGTTATTGCAGCTAATGGCTCTGAGGTTATCGCAGCAGCTTCTACTGTAGAAAAAGCGATCCGTGAGCAAGTTAAGAACACTGGTAACATCGATGCAGCTAAAGCAGTGGGTAAAGCCGTTGCTGAGCGCGCTCTTGAAAAAGGCGTAGAAGCAGTTGCATTTGATCGTTCTGGTTTCCAATACCACGGTCGAGTGGCGGCGCTAGCAGAATCTGCTCGCGAAGCTGGTCTGAAATTCTAAGGTAGGGTTGGAAGATGGCTAAAGAACAACAAGTTCAAGCGAATGATTTGCAAGAAAAGCTAATCGCCGTTAACCGCGTTTCTAAAACGGTTAAAGGTGGTCGAATCATGAGCTTCACTGCACTAACAGTAGTTGGTGACGGTAATGGTCGTGTAGGTTTCGGTTACGGCAAAGCTCGTGAAGTACCTGCAGCGATCCAAAAAGCAATGGAAAAAGCACGTCGTAACATGACTACGATCGCGCTTAACGAAGGTACCCTTCACCACCCAGTGAAAGGTCGCCATTCGGGCTCTAAAGTTTACATGCAGCCTGCTGCTGAAGGTACTGGTGTTATCGCAGGTGGTGCGATGCGTGCAGTACTAGAAGTTGCTGGTGTACACAACGTACTATCTAAAGCATACGGTTCTACGAACCCTATCAACATCGTTCGTGCTACGATCGATGCTCTAGGTAGCATGAAGTCACCTGACATGGTTGCTGCTAAACGTGGTCTAACTGTTGAATCTATTTCGGAGTAAGAACACCATGGCAACTATTAAAGTAACTCAGACTAAAAGCTCAATTGGTCGCCTACCTAAGCACAAAGCTACTTTGCGCGGTTTAGGCCTTCGTAAAATCAATCATACAGTAGAACTTGAAGATACTCCGTGTGTACGCGGCATGATCAACAAGGTTTACTACATGGTTAAAGTTGAGGAGTAATCAGAATGCGTTTGAATACTCTATCACCAGCAGCTGGTGCTAAAACTACCGCTAAGCGTGTAGGTCGTGGTATCGGCTCTGGCCTAGGTAAAACTGGTGGCCGCGGTCACAAAGGTCAAAAGTCACGTTCTGGCGGTTCTGTCCGTCCAGGTTTTGAAGGCGGTCAGATGCCTCTAAAACAACGTCTACCTAAATTCGGTTTCACTTCTCGTAAGAGCCTAGTGTCTGCTGAAGTTCGTCTAGCTGAGCTAGCGAAAGTAACAGGTGACGTTGTAGATCTAAACAGCCTTAAAGCTGCGAACGTTATCACTAAGAACATTGAATTTGCAAAAGTTGTTCTATCTGGTGAAATTAACAAAGCAGTGACTGTTAAAGGTCTACGTGTGACTAAAGGCGCTAAAGCTGCAATCGAAGCTGCAGGCGGCAAAATCGAGGAATAATCTCGAGGAACGAGGTACAGATGGCTAAGAAACCAGGACAAGATTTTCGTAGTGCTCAGAGCGGCTTAAGTGAGCTAAAGTCGCGCTTATTATTCGTAATTGGTGCACTTTTAGTATTCCGAGCAGGCTCTTTCGTGCCGATTCCTGGTATTGACGCAGCTGTACTTGCCGATTTGTTCGAACAGCAAAAAGGTACCATCGTAGAAATGTTTAACATGTTCTCCGGTGGTGCTCTTGAGCGTGCATCTATATTAGCGTTGGGCATCATGCCGTATATTTCGGCATCTATTGTTGTCCAACTGCTAACTGTAGTTCATCCAGCGTTAGCTGAACTCAAAAAAGAGGGTGAAGCAGGCCGTCGTAAGATAAGCCAATATACACGCTACGGCACGCTTGTACTTGCAACATTCCAAGCGATTGGTATTGCAACAGGCCTACCAAACATGGTCGATAATCTGGTTGTTATCAACCAAACCATGTTTACGCTTATTGCAACCGTAAGTTTAGTAACCGGTACCATGTTCCTAATGTGGCTAGGTGAACAAATTACAGAGCGCGGAATCGGTAATGGTATTTCGATACTCATTTTTGCAGGTATTGTTGCTGGATTGCCATCTGCAATCGGTCAAACAATCGAGCAAGCGCGTCAAGGTGAATTGCATGTACTTCTTCTGTTGTTGATTGGTGTACTTGCTTTTGCAGTTATTTACTTCGTTGTGTTCATGGAGCGCGGTCAACGTCGAATCGTCGTTAACTACGCAAAGCGTCAACAAGGTCGTAAAGTATTTGCTGCGCAAAGCACTCACTTGCCACTTAAAATTAATATGGCAGGTGTTATTCCAGCAATCTTTGCATCAAGCATTATCCTGTTCCCAGGAACACTGGCGCAGTGGTTTGGTCAAAATGGTGAGAGCAGCGCGTTCGGTTGGTTAACTGACGTGTCTTTGGCTCTTAGCCCAGGTCAACCTCTGTATGTAATGCTTTATGCAGCAGCGATTATTTTCTTCTGTTTCTTTTACACGGCGTTGGTATTCAACCCGCGTGAAACAGCAGATAACTTGAAGAAGTCAGGTGCATTCGTACCCGGCATCCGCCCAGGTGAACAGACAGCTAGGTATATTGATAAAGTAATGACGCGTTTAACCCTAGCGGGTGCGCTTTACATTACCTTTATCTGTCTGATTCCTGAGTTCATGATGGTCGCGTGGAACGTACGTTTCTACTTCGGCGGTACATCACTACTTATCGTAGTGGTTGTTATTATGGACTTTATGGCACAGGTACAGACTCATCTGATGTCCCAACAGTATGATTCTGTGTTGAAGAAGGCAAATCTGAAAGGGTACGGTCGTTAATCCGACAGTAGTCTCAGATTTCATCTACGGAGTTTAGCAATGAAAGTTCGTGCTTCCGTTAAAAAAATCTGCCGTAACTGTAAAGTTATCAAGCGTAACGGTGTCGTTCGCGTGATTTGCAGTGAGCCAAAGCATAAACAGCGCCAAGGCTAATAAGCAGAAATTTTTACTTGAAATATAAGGTAGTGTCGAGTATATTCCCCGGCCTACCTTTTGCGTGCAAAAGAAGTAGTACTCCGCAGCGTATCCTAAACGGGCTTTGCTGCGGCTAATTCTTTTATGAAACACTATGGAGTGAATAATGGCCCGTATAGCAGGCATTAACATTCCTGATCAAAAACATGCTGTGATTGCACTAACGTCAATCTACGGCATCGGTAAAACTCGCTCTCAAGCTATTCTAGCTGAAGTGGGTATTGCTGAAGATGTTAAGATCAGTGAACTAACTGAAGAGCAGATCGATCAACTGCGTGATGGTGTAGCTAAATACACTGTAGAAGGTGATCTACGTCGTGAAGTATCAATGAACATCAAGCGCCTTATGGACCTTGGTTGTTACCGTGGTCTTCGTCATCGTCGCAGTCTACCACTACGTGGACAGCGTACTAAAACCAATGCTCGCACCCGCAAGGGTCCGCGTAAGCCGATCAAGAAATAATCGGGAAGGTATAGAGTACAATGGCTAAACAACCAACTCGCGCTCGTAAGCGCGTACGCAAGCAAGTAGCAGATGGCGTAGCGCACATCCATGCTTCTTTCAATAACACAATCGTAACCATCACTGACCGTCAAGGTAATGCTCTTGCATGGGCTACTGCCGGTGGTTCAGGTTTCCGTGGTTCTCGTAAGTCTACTCCGTTCGCTGCACAGGTTGCTGCTGAACGTTGTGCTGAAATGGCTAAAGAATACGGTCTAAAGAACTTGGAAGTTATGGTTAAGGGTCCAGGTCCAGGTCGCGAATCTACAGTTCGTGCACTGAACGCTGCTGGTTTCCGCATCACTAACATCGTTGATGCTACACCAATCCCTCATAACGGTTGTCGTCCACCTAAGAAACGTCGCGTATAACGTTTTTTAGAACACTGGAGAAAGATCATGGCAAGATATTTGGGTCCTAAGCTGAAGCTTAGCCGTCGCGAAGGTACTGACTTATTCCTTAAGTCTGGTGTACGCGCGATCGATACCAAGTGTAAAATTGATAACGCACCAGGTGTACACGGCGCTCGTCGCGGTCGTCTATCTGAGTATGGCGTTCAGCTTCGTGAGAAGCAAAAAGTACGTCGTATGTACGGCGTTCTAGAAAAACAATTCCGTAACTACTACAAAGATGCTGCGCGCCTTAAAGGCAACACGGGTGAGAACCTACTTCAGCTTCTTGAAGGTCGTCTTGATAACGTGGTTTACCGCATGGGCTTTGGCGCAACTCGCGCAGAAGCACGTCAGCTAGTTAGCCATAAAGCTATCCTAGTTAACGGTAAAGTTGTAAACATTCCTTCTTTCAAAGTTGCGGCTAATGACGTTGTTTCTATCCGCGAGAAAGCTAAACAGCAATCTCGTATTAAGGCTGCTCTAGAAGTTGCTGAACAACGTGAAAAACCAACTTGGATTGAAGTAGATGGTAGTAAGATGGAAGGAACATTCAAGCGTATGCCTGAGCGTTCAGATCTGTCTGCTGACATCAACGAACAATTGATCGTCGAGCTTTACTCTAAGTAAGGTTAAACTAAAGAGAGGACACAATGCAGGGTTCTGTAACAGAATTTCTTAAGCCGCGTCTTGTTGACATCGAACAAGTCAGCACGACTCACGCAAAAGTAACTCTTGAGCCATTAGAGCGTGGTTTTGGCCATACTCTTGGTAATGCACTTCGCCGTATTCTTCTATCTTCTATGCCAGGTTGTGCTGTAACAGAAGTAGAAATTGAAGGCGTACTTCATGAGTACAGCACTAAAGAAGGCGTTCAAGAAGATATTCTTGAAATCCTACTAAACCTTAAAGGTTTGGCTGTACACGTTGCCGAAGGCAAAGATGAAGTGTTCATTACTTTGAATAAATCAGGCTCGGGCCCTGTGGTTGCAGGTGACATCACCCATGATGGTGATGTAGAGATCGCTAACCCTGAACACGTTATTTGTCATCTAACTAATGACAACGCTGAGATCGCAATGCGTATCAAAGTTGAACGTGGTCGTGGTTATGTTCCGGCTTCAGCTCGTATCCATACTGAAGAAGATGAGCGTCCTATTGGTCGCCTACTGGTTGACGCTACGTACAGCCCAGTGGATAAAATTGCTTATTCTGTTGAAGCGGCTCGTGTAGAGCAGCGTACAGACTTAGACAAGCTTGTCATCGATATGGAAACGAACGGTACGCTAGACCCTGAGGAAGCAATCCGTCGTGCAGCTACTATCCTAGCTGAACAATTGGATGCGTTCGTAGATCTTCGTGATGTACGTGTACCTGAGGAGAAGGAAGAGAAGCCAGAATTCGATCCGATCCTACTGCGTCCTGTAGACGATCTTGAACTAACAGTTCGCTCTGCTAACTGTCTGAAAGCAGAAGCGATTCACTACATCGGTGATCTTGTACAGCGTACTGAGGTTGAGCTACTTAAAACGCCTAACCTTGGTAAAAAATCTCTTACAGAGATTAAAGACGTACTTGCATCACGTGGTCTGTCTCTGGGTATGCGCCTAGAAAACTGGCCACCAGCGTCTATCGCTGAAGATTAATCGATAATAGTTAGAAGGATTAGGTCATGCGCCATCGTAAGAGTGGTCGTCAACTCAACCGCAACAGCTCACATCGTAAAGCGATGTTTAGCAACATGGCTAGCTCTCTAGTACGTCATGAAGTTATCAAGACTACATTGCCAAAAGCAAAAGAGCTACGTCGCGTAGTTGAGCCTTTGATTACACTAGCTAAGACTGACAGCGTTGCTAACCGTCGTCTAGCATTTGCACGTACTCGTGACAACGAAGTAGTTGCAAAACTATTTAACGAACTAGGTCCACGTTTTGCTGCTCGTCAGGGCGGTTACACTCGTATCCTAAAAGCTGGTTTCCGTACTGGCGATAAAGCTCCAATGGCTTACATTGAGCTTGTAGATCGCCCAGCTGCTGAAGAAGCTGCTGAGTAATCAGGTTCGTATGAACGAAAAAACCGAGCATTAGCTCGGTTTTTTTGTGCCTGTAGAAAAGTGCAACATCGTTATTACACGATTACAGCGTATGTACTATTGCCAAATGCTCGATAGCCCCTGCATTAACGCAGAGCTTGCTCCTTGGCTTTGAAGGGCGTTGATGATCAGTGGTGCGAAGGTACTCACCATTGCTGGATCCATTCCCAGTGCTGCGAAGGCACTGTCTACTGCGCCACTATTGGTTATCATTGAAGAGAGTCCACTGCTTTCAAGCAACTCATAGCCTGGTATAAGATTTGCGAGCTCGCTACTTTGACTACTTCCTAATGAGCTTTGTGCCAGCGCCAGCATCGAACCAATCCCTCCAACGGCTTGCTCTGAGGTAACGCCAGACGCTTGTTGTACCGTCGACGCTAAGTCAGTGCTAGCGGCCCCTGACTGTTGCCCCCAAACTTGTAAAGCACCCGTGAGCGCTGCTGTTGCCAATTGATTGTAGTTAGTGTTGCTCGCTTGCGTGGTATCACCTTGCGTGCCAGTGCTTTGACAACCGAGCAGAGCTAAAGTGAGGCAACTGCCCAGTAAAATGCGTTTATTCATTATTCGTCCCTATCGTTTTATCAACATCTGTGAGTATCATAGACAAAAAACGGCGATACAAAAGTATCGCCGTTGATTATTGCTTTAATTAATCAGTAAATTAAAGAATGTCTAGTAGCTCTACTTCGAAAACAAGAGCTGCAAATGGAGGGATTGCTGCACCTGCGCCGCGCTCACCGTAAGCAAGATCTTGCGGGATGTAGAGTTTCCATTTAGAACCTACAGGCATTAGTTGAAGTGCTTCAACCCAACCTTTGATAACACCTGTTACAGGGAACTCAGCAGGTTGACCACGTGAAACAGAGCTGTCGAATACAGTGCCGTCTGTTAGTTCGCCGTGGTAGTGAACGCGAACTTGCTTGTCTGAAGTTGGGATTTCACCAGTACCTTCAGTGATCATTTCGTACTGTAGGCCAGACTCAAGAACCGTTACTTCTGGACGTAGAGCATTGTCTTTTAGGAACGCTTCACCGTCAGCTGCTGCAACTTTAGCGGCTTCTTGACGTGATGATTCCATACGAGTGTGAAGTTCTTGAAGTGCAGCGTTGATTTCATCCACTTCAATTGCTGGCTGTTCACCAACAAGTGCGGTTGCGATACCTGCTGCGATAGCGTCAACGTTAAGACCTTCTAGACCAGAACCAGCCAGTTGCTGACCCATTTGTAGACCGATACCGTAGCTTGCTTTTTGCTCTACAGTGTCAAATTTTACTTCAGACATGGTGTCTCTCTATTTATGGTGTATAAAGTGTCAAGGATACCAGTTATGGGCTTATGATGAAATGGTCGTTGGGCATTCGAGTGGGGTGTTACAGGCTGAGATCCGTCTCTCTTTTTAACCATGTTTCGGCCAAATTTGACCGCGCTATCACTATCAATCAATAAAATTCCTATACTGATAGCGGCTTGGTTTTTATACTTAGAACAACGCCCATTTGGAGACAAGGTGCGATGAACCGCAGAAAGAAGAACAGACAACAGAAAGTGGATTACGTTGAGATGGTAAAGGCAAAGCTCAACTCAGTTGACTGGTCAACTACCAAGCAGCGTGTCATAGAGAAGTGGCAGACACTACCAAAACTTCATCAGCGTGCATTAATGGTTCTGATACCGATATTGGTTATTTTACTGATAATTCCTGCACCTACACCTGGTGCTGCCAGTAATTCTCCTGAGCCATTAGCGACTCAGCGTGTCAATGTGGATATCAACACCCGCAGTTTGAGCGAGCAAAACAGTGATCAAAAAAAGTCACAGGCTTCAGCTGATACGTGGAAAGAGTATCAAGTGCAAAATGGCGATACCTTAGCGCAGGTTTTCCGTAGTAATGGATTAGCAATGGCAGACTTAAACGCACTGGTTAAAGTTGAAGGTTCTGATAAACCGTTAAGCTACATCAAACAAGGCCAGCTGGTGCGATTTAAGTTGGCGGATGATGGTCAGCTCG
This sequence comes from Vibrio pacinii DSM 19139, assembly GCF_000711795.1. Lineage (GTDB taxonomy): Bacteria > Pseudomonadota > Gammaproteobacteria > Enterobacterales > Vibrionaceae > Vibrio > Vibrio pacinii. Next base: position 110,996 of record NZ_JONH01000014.1, read on the forward strand.
ATATTCTGCAGCTTGAAAAAAACAATCAGTCAGTGATGTTTTTCCGCTTGTCAGACGGCGGTTTTGGTCGCAGCAAGTAACGCAGAAATTGCCAAGGCATTAGGGGGAGAATGATCATTGTTATCCCTAGTGCCGTCATCCAGTCTGGAATCTCATCAAACCCAATCACGCCAAATAACACGATGAAGATTAGCCCTGAGTTTTCTGCTATCGCAATCTGGCCAGCAGGCGCCTTTCGATAAGCCATTACAGCCAGACCGTTGTAAACTAATATTAAGCTCGCACTGGCGACGATAAGTGTCAAATGAGTGAGTGAAATCGGTGTCCAATAGATAAAAGCCAGCAGGGCTGACACAGGCAATGAAAGTAGCGATGTCCAGAAAAGGGTACTGATCACGCCCTGATCGCTGGGTAGTTTACGTGCGGTCAGGTTAAACAGTGCTAGCGTCAGCGTTGTGCCCAAAGCAAATAGGGCGGCCCAATGGAACTCTGAAGGACGCAAGACCACAATCACACCGATAAAGCCAAAGATGGAGGCGACCCAGCGTTTTAGCGACGTTTTTTCATCCAGTAGCAATACGGCCAACGGCAACATCAATAGCGGCGCTGCATAGAACACTGCATTGGCGGTCGCTAACGTTAGATGAGTAATCGCCACCACCATACAAGCGCTACCGATGATGATCAGGTGGGCGCGGAATAGATTAAGTTTGGGGCTATGCAGTCGCTTGTTGCTTGGTGTTTGTCGCCACCACAAAGGAAAAATCACTGCTGTGGAAATCAATTGGCGCAGAAACACATATTGAAACGTAGAGACTTGGCCATCAAGCAACTTAACGGCTACATCTGACAGTGATGCAGCCAAGTTTCCCACCACCAATAGCAGAATGGCGCTATAAGTCGCTGAGGCAACCACGCTATTTCTCAAGCTTCATGTCGATGTGGGGGATATCATCTTCAAGGTACATCTGTGACGTTTGGACAAAACCATGCCGTTGATAAAAGTTAGCGAGGTGTTGTTGTGCGCCGATTTCAATGCTCTCATTTGGCCACAGTGTTTGGCAGCTTGCGATGGCTTGTTTGATGAGTTGGTGACCTAAACCGCCGCCGCGTTTGCTCGCCAGTGTCGCGACACGACCAATACTGCTGCTAGGGTAACTAACGCCTTTAGGTAGTAAACGCGCACATGCGACTAATTGTTGATTTTGGTAGCCAAGAAGATGGTAAACCCCTGCTTGATGATCTTTATCATCAAGCTCAGGGTAGGCGCACGTCTGCTCAACGACGAAAACATCGACCCTGAGTTTTAGCAGCTGATAGAGCTGAGTGGTGTCAAGCTGTGAAAAAGGAATGAGTTGCCAATCGATCATGTTTGCTTTGCCTTACTGCTGTGTTTAGCGCGAATGTAGCAACTCACTTCAAGTTCGACATTAACAATTGTTAACTTTGAGCGCGCTTTTTGATACGACTCAAGCTGATCGATGTAATTCCCAAGTAAGCGGCAATTTGATAGTCATTGAGCCGAGTGAGTAGATGAGGAAAGTGCTGACAAAACAGTGCATAACGTTCCTCTGGACTGTAAAGCAACATAAAGCGTTCTTTGTTCTCTTTATGCATTAATTGAGTTTCGAGTAACTTAAGATAAAGGCTCTGTTTTTCAGCGCGCCAAATTCGTAACGTTTCAAGTGGTAAAGCGATCATCGAGCAGGGCGTTAAAGACTCAAGTAAATAGGGGGAGGGCTGCTGTTTGATTAAGCTTTCGAAACCAATTATCCAATCGTTTTCCCAATAGAACTCTTTGCTGAACTCTTTGCCTTTCTCGGTCAGGTAAGCGGAGTGACAAATTCCATCAAGTAAGAAATAGATCTCTTGGGCCATTTGTCCCTGATGAAGCAAAATGTGGCGAGTGGGGAGCTCAATAAGCTGGGCAGATTGGCACAGTTGGTTTATTTCACATGAGTTAAAACCGTATTCTGAGAGTTGCTGCTTAAAGCCGTCTAACATGGTTGCAGTCTGATTGGAGGAAGGTGAACTGATTCTAACCGATTTTATGCCAGCAGAAAGATAAAAAAGCCGCGAACAGAGTCGCGGCTTTTGGCGTACTTAAAGACTATTTTTGTAAGTCAATTTGGTAGACCGCAAAGCCGACATCGTCAGTGGCGACGCGCTTCATTGGATATTGGCCTTTTTGCTCGATAAATTGTGCTGCTTTGTCGCTCGGTGAGGTTTCAAAGCGAATATCGAGAGCCTTATCTGATTGGATCGGTGCAAATGACCAATTGTTATCCGCACTTGGTGTGACTTGGCCTTTCTCTTGGCTAACACGACTAATGTAAGCTGCGATAACGGAGCGGTTTTCATCTGGTGAGTCGAACGCGACAAAGTCAGAGCCAGTTCCTGGGAACTTGTTGCTGTAAGCGCGGTAGTTGTTGGTTGCAATAATGAAGTCTTGCTTGATATCGATAGGTTTACCTTGGTAAGTCAGATCAACAATACGCTCGGCATCTTGGTTGATGACTTTACAGTTACCATCGTACTTAGCAGGCTTAGTGACATCAATCTGATAGTTGACTCCATCGATAACATCAAAGTTGTACGTACGGAAACCATCCCAATCAATCAGTTGTTGAGGTGCGCTGCTGTTCACGTCAATCTGTTTGAACTGACCTGCGGTGCATTCCAACCACTCTTTGACTTCTTTACCCGTTACCTTCATCGCCACAAGCGTGTTCGGGTAGAGGTAAAGATCGGCAGCGTTGCGGAAAGTTAACTGACCAGACTCAACTTCGGTAAAGTTACCTGGATCATTCTTACGACCGCCCGCTTTAAATGGTGCGGCGGCGGAGAGCACTGGGATATCGGCCAAGTCAGGATCACCCTGAATAAAGCGCTCGACATAATCTTTTTGCGCTAAGTTAACGATCTGAACCGTTGGATCATCTTGCACCAAGGCCAAGAAGCTGTACATCACATCGTTGGCTTTACCAATCGGTTGATTAACAAAATCACGCGTGCCTTTGTGGTCTGCTTCAAGTACTTTTACCATCTCCGCATCGGCGTCAACTAGCGGTTTCTTGGTGGCTTTATCAAAGATTGGGCGTGCTTGCGATTGGCTCTTAACCACTGTCCATTTGCCGTCTTGCTCTTTAAGCTCAAGATCAATCACACCAACGTGACTACCCCAGCGACCAGGCATGACTGCCGCGACGCCATTGATAGTGCCTGCTTGGTTGTCGACGCCTTGGATATTATCAAAGCCTTTCCCCGGGAACACCGCGTGGGAATGACCAAAAGCAATCGCATCGATGCCATCGACTTCTGCTAGGTAGTAGGTTGAGTTCTCGGCACCCACTTTATGTGGTTCAGAAGCGACTCCAGAGTGTGGGATCGCGACGATAACGTCCGCCCCCTCTTTTTTCATCTGAGGGACAAGTTCTTCAGCCGTCTCTTTGATGTCTTTTGCAAACACTTTGCCTTCGAGATTTTTCTTATCCCAAACCATGATCTGTGGTGGTACAAAGCCGATGTAACCCACTTTGATTTCGTGCTCAGCACCGTCAACGTCTTTGAAGGTGTGTGACTTGATCATGTAAGGCTTGAAGTAGTGCTCGCCGGTTTTTTTATCGAATACGTTGGCATTGACGTATGGGAAATCTGCGTCATTAAGGGTTTCTGCGAGGAACTCTAAACCGTAATTAAATTCGTGGTTACCGATGTTACCGACGTCGTAGCTCAATTGGTTCATCGCTTTGTAGACTGGGTGAACTTCGCCAGCTTTGATGCCTTTTGCTGCGATGTAGTCTCCCATTGGGCTGCCTTGAACCAAGTCACCGTTATCAACCAAGACACTGTTTTCTACTTCAGCACGAGCTTGCTTGACGAGTGTTGCGGCGCGAGTAAGACCGATTTTTTGCGATGGTTTGTCTTTGTAGTAGTCGTAATCCATTACGTTGGTGTGAATATCAGTCGTTTCGACAATACGAAGTTTGATCGTATCTGCCATTGCAGGACCAGCCATGGTCAGCATTGCGCCGAGGATGGCAAGAGACAGAGGTTTCACTGCTACTTTCATTTTGAGCTCCGATAGCGTTTAGTTAGACGCTGCATAATGTAACAAAACTTGATGAAACAATGATTTCACTCAGCGATAAAGTGTGACGTGAAGCGCCGGGCATGAACTGATCTGTCGATAATCTCTCAAAAACGCTCAGCGAGAAAATCGTGATGACTTTCCCTTATCATAAAAAGGTATAAAAAATGAAATTTTAGAATTTCAGGTAATATGTCAAGGGCGCCATAATGCCAACATAAACGATGAAGGATGACATTATGGCGAGCAAGGATACGATTTCTCAATTTCCTGTGAGTAATCAGCGTGCACAACGTAGCAATCAAACCGACTTTAACGCCATTGGCGCGAGTGTGCTGGCTAAAGGCGAAGTGGCGCTGGTTGGTGCAGGCCCGGGTGATATCGAATTGCTGACCATTAAAGCGATGCGTTTCCTCCAGCAAGCTGACGTGGTGCTTTATGACTATCTCGTTGCTGATGAGATCATGTCGTTGGTGCCAAGCGATAGCATTTTAGTTTGTGTGGGTAAGCGCGCTGGCCACCATAGTGTCCCTCAAGAAAAAACCAATCAACTGCTGCTCGATTTTGCTCTACAGGGCTATCGAGTCGTGCGTATCAAGGGTGGCGATCCGTTTATCTTTGGTCGCGGCGGTGAAGAGTTAGAAGTCTTGGCTGAAGCCGGCGTCTCTTTTCATGTTGTGCCAGGAATTACCGCAGCGGCAGGGGCGACCGCTTACGCTGGTATTCCACTCACTCATCGTGATTACGCCCAATCAGCGATGTTCATTACTGGTCACCTTAAAGCCGAAAGCGATCAAATGGATTGGACAACCCTCGCTCGTGGTCAGCAAACACTGGTGATCTACATGGGCTTGATGAAGTCGGAATATATTCAAAGCCAGTTGATTGCGCACGGTCGCCGAGTCGATACACCGATCGCGATCATTGAGCGCGGCACCCAGCGCCAACAAAAAGTGTTTAAAGGTCAGTTATCTCAACTCGCTGACCTTGCCAAAGACGCTCAATCACCGTCACTGATTGTGATTGGTGAAGTGGTATCACTGTCGGATAAATTGGCTTGGTTTGAGCCACAGCCGCACGTGAATCCCAAGCAGCGTCAGTCAGCCTAACTCACGCCATTATTTAGATTAGCCACAGGCTCATAGAGCTGTAAAGGAAGCAACTAACATGGACCAAGAACGTTTAACCCATTTAAAGCAACTCGAAGCGGAGAGTATTCACATTATTCGTGAAGTGGCCGCCGAGTTTGATAATCCTGTGATGATGTACTCGATCGGTAAAGACTCATCGGTCATGCTTCATTTGGCGCGTAAAGCTTTTTACCCAGGCAAGATTCCATTCCCACTACTTCATGTCGATACCGATTGGAAGTTCAAAGAGATGATCGAATTTCGCGATCGTACCGCCAAAAAATATGGCTTTGAGCTTTTGGTGCATAAGAACCCAGAAGGTCTTGCGATGGGGTGTAGCCCGTTTACTCATGGTTCATCAAAGCACACTGACATCATGAAAACGCAAGGCTTAAAGCAGGCGCTAAACAAGTATGGGTTTGATGCTGCCTTTGGTGGTGCGCGACGTGATGAAGAGAAGTCTCGCGCCAAAGAGCGTGTCTACTCATTTCGCGACAAGAACCATACCTGGGATCCGAAAAACCAACGACCGGAGCTATGGCGCACCTATAACGGTCAGATCAACAAGGGTGAGAGCATCCGAGTTTTCCCTCTGTCGAATTGGACTGAGCTTGATATCTGGCAATACATCTACCTAGAAAATATTGAAATTGTTCCGCTTTATCTGTCGGACACTCGTCCAGTGGTTGAGCGCGATGGGATGTTGATCATGGTTGATGATGAACGTATGAAACTCGAACCGGGTGAGCAGATCGAACATAAGAGCGTACGTTTTCGTACCTTGGGCTGTTATCCACTCACTGGAGCGATTGAATCTGAAGCGAACACGTTAACCGGCATCATCGAAGAGATGTTGGTCGCAACATCGAGTGAACGTCAAGGGCGAGCGATCGACCACGATCAGTCAGGATCGATGGAGCTGAAAAAGCGTCAAGGTTACTTTTAGGGCCATTGGCCTATAGATCTAAGGAAAGAAAATGAATAGCGCAGTTGAAGCTCAACTTGAAGAGCTTGGTATCGAAGGATACCTCACACAGCACCAGTACAAGTCAATGCTTAGATTCTTAACTTGTGGCTCGGTTGATGATGGTAAAAGTACTCTAATTGGTCGTTTATTACATGACTCAAAACAGATTTATGAAGATCAGTTAGCGGCGGTTCACAATGATAGCCAGCGTGTTGGTACGACTGGGGAGCGTCCTGATTTAGCACTGCTGGTTGATGGACTACAGGCTGAACGCGAACAGGGTATCACCATTGATGTGGCGTACCGTTACTTCTCGACCCAAAAGCGTAAGTTTATTATTGCGGATACTCCAGGGCATGAGCAGTACACGCGTAATATGGCAACAGGTGCGTCTACCTGTGATCTGGCTGTGATCTTAATTGATGCCCGTAAAGGTGTGCTCGATCAAACGCGTCGTCACTCCTTCATCTCGAACTTGCTTGGTCTGAAGCACTTTGTGGTTGCGGTCAACAAGATGGATTTGGTCGACTACTCACAAAGCCGTTTTGAACAGATTCGCGATGAGTATCTTGAGTTCTCAAAAAACCTTCATGGAGAGATCAACATTCAGATCTTGCCATTGTCAGCGCTAGAAGGGGATAACGTCGTCGAACCAAGCTCGAACATGAGCTGGTTTGAAGGGCCGCCTTTGTTAGAGATCTTAGAAAACATTGATGTCGACTACGAGAAAAAAGTCGGTGATTTCCGCTTCCCTGTGCAATACGTTAATCGACCAAATCTCGATTTCCGTGGCTTTGCTGGCACGATTGCGTCAGGCAGTGTCAAAGTCGGTGATGCGGTTAAAGCCTTACCTTCTGGCAAAGCATCAAAAGTGGCGCGAATTGTTACTTTTGATGGTGACCTTGACCAAGCCCAAGCTGGCCTTGCGGTGACGCTGACACTCGAAGATGAAATTGATATCAGTCGCGGTGATTTGATTGTGCTTGAAAATGCCAGTGTTGAGTCAAGTAATCATCTACTTGCGGATGTGGTATGGATGACTGAGCAACCACTGCAACCTGGCCGTGAGTATGACATCAAGTTAGCCGGTAAGAAGACGGTTGGTCGAGTGGAAGCGATTCGCCACCAGTACGATATTAACAACCTCTCGACACATAGCGCAGCCGAGCTGCCACTTAATGGTATTGGTCTGTGTGAGTGGACGCTAACCGAATCTGTGGCTCTAGATGACTACTTGGCTTGCCAAGACACGGGCGGCTTTATCATTATCGATCGCTTAACTAATGTGACGGTTGGCGCTGGGCTAGTACGTGAAAGTCTGTCTCAGGTTGAACAAAAAGCGACAGATATCTCGGCGTTTGAACTAGAGCTCAATGCCCTAGTGCGCAAACATTTCCCACACTGGGAAAGCAAAGATATTAGCCAGCTACTGAAATAGTCCGCGAAGGCGATAGGGAAGTATATGTGGCAACAAGGTTTAGTATTGGCAATGTTACTGGGGATCGTGACTTGCTTATTGACCACGCGAATCAAACCCAGTTTTATTTTTGCAGGCGCGGCGTTTATCGCTTTTCTTGCCGGGATGATTGAGCTGGGTGATGTTGCCACTAACTTCACTAACTCGTCGTTATTGACCTTGGTGCTGCTGATCTTAGCGTCAGCCGCGTTAGAGAAAACCCGCTTGATCAGTTGGGTAAGCCGATCATTGTCGAACGGTTGTTTAGGGATTGCGGTCGCGAAATTAGGTCTCTCGACGGCGTTACTGTCTTCATTTACAAACAATACCGCGGTTGTGGTGTCATTGATTGGCGCCATCAAACGTAATCAACAACATGCGCCATCGCGCTTATTGATCCCGCTCTCATATGCGGCGATCTTAGGTGGCACGCTAACGTTGATCGGCACCTCAACCAACTTGATCATCAATAGTTTTGTTGAAGATGCTGGACTGCCGAGTTTGGGTTTTTTTGCTCCGACGATGATCGGTCTGTCGGTACTGTTTGGTGGGCTGTTGGTTTTGATTCCACTGAGCTACCTGCTGCCTAATTACGACGATAATAGCCAAGATGATTTGCCTTACTTTCTTGAAGCTCGAGTTGAACCGGGGTCGCCTCTGGTGGGGCGCAGCATTAGCGAAAACAATCTGCGTGCGCTGCGTAAGCTCTTTTTAGCTGAAGTGGTGCGTGATGGACAATCACTCCCGTCGGTTGACCCAGACTTTGTCTTGCAAGCGCGCGATCGCTTACTGTTTTGTGGTGATATTGAAAGCGTCGCGACTCTCCAAGAGATCCAAGGCTTAACCTTATTTGGTCAGCACCATCTTAATGGTCAAGGGTTTGTCGAAGTGGTGGTCAGCTCATCGGCAAGTTTCTGTAATAAGACTTTAAAGTCGAGCCATTTTCGCGATCGTTTTGATGCCGTTGTTGTTGCGATTCGCCGAGGTCATGAACGTTTGCAAGGTGGCCTTGGCAATATCACCCTCAATGCGGGAGATACTTTAGTCGTCGTGCCGGGTAAACGCTTTGAGCAAGAGCGCCAAGCGCATCGTAAAGAGTTTGTGCAAATTAACGACCTAGATTCGAGCGCTCGCCTTGATACCACTAAATCGGCTCTAGTATTGACGGGCTTTTCGGTGGTGATTGCCTTAGCACTGCTTGAATTTGTTCCGCTGATTAAAGGCTTGTCGGTATTTTTACTTGCGGCACTGCTGTGCGGAGTGATTCAACTTGGTGAACTGCGTCGTCGTTTTCCGGTGGATATCGTCGTTATTGTCGGCTCAGCACTGTCGATTGCTCAATTAATGTTGTCGTCTGGTCTGTCGGTCAGTTTAGGACAAATGTTTATCGAAGCGTTTAACGGCTGGGGGGTCTTTGGCGCCTTGGTTGCCACTTACCTGCTCACCTTGATTTTGACCGAGCTTGTCACCAATAATGCCGCCGCGGCACTTGCGTTCCCTATTGGCTATAGTATGGCGCTAGGGTATGGCGTTGATCCTATGCCTTTTATTATGGCTGTGTTGTTTGGTGCTAGTGCTAGCTTTATTTCGCCTTATGGCTATCAAACCAATCTGCTGGTGTACAGCGTTGGCAATTACACATTAACCGATTATGTTCGAGTTGGAATTCCCATTTCTATCGTTTACTCCGCTTTGGTGTTGACGCTAATTCCACTCTTTTTCCCGTTTTAAAAGGACTGAACTATGACTGCGGAAACGCCAAGCAAAGATGAAAACATCGTGTGGCATCAGCACGCTATCGATAAAAACTTTCGTGCTGGCTTAAAACAGCAAAAACCAGTCGTGCTGTGGTTTACTGGCTTATCTGGGGCGGGGAAATCCACCATAGCCGGCGCACTTGAAGCGCGTTTAGCCGAGCTTGGCCATCATACTTACCTGCTTGATGGTGACAATGTGCGCCATGGTCTATGCAGTGACTTAGGGTTTTCCGAGCAAGACCGACGAGAGAATATTCGCCGTATCGGAGAGCTAGCTAAGTTGATGGCTGATGCGGGCTTAATTGTGCTATCTGCGTTTATCTCACCACATCGCAACGAACGACAGATGGTGCGTGACATGCTGGCTGACGATGAGTTTATGGAAGTGTTCGTTAACACCTCATTAGCGGTGTGCGAACAGCGCGACCCGAAAGGTTTGTATAAGAAAGCCCGTTCAGGCGAGATCACTAACTTCACTGGCATTGACTCAGAATATCAAGCGCCACTTAATCCAGAGATTGACTTGCTAGCGGGAGAAAAGTCGATTGATGCGCTGGTGGAAGATTGTCTGCAAGTGCTCCGCGAGAGAAGCGTCATCGCCTAAAACGCAAAAACGCTTCCATTGGAAGCGTTTTTAGTGTCTGGTTCGAGTTTACTCGAAACAGATCTCGATGAAGGCGTTACCCCATTGAGAAGTGAAAGGCATGATAATAATCGAACCTTCACATTTATGACGAATCGTGTGGCCTTTACCTGATACCACTACAGGTGTGGCCATATCAAAATCAAAACCACTTTCTGCAAGGATTCGTTTGGCTCCGCCTGTCACCATATTGGTGATTTCGCCCACCATGTCGGTCACTTCATCATTCAAACCGTTAGGTCTTTCACCCAGCATGTTTTGCATGATTTCCAATGCCAGACTTTCATCAAATGTAATAGACATAGAGCCGCGGCTTTGAGTGCCAACCATCCCTATTAAACCTGATACGTCACCGCGTGCAATTTCATCTTTCTTCACACGAGGCTTCTGTGGCTTCAATTCCAGTGAGGCCATCGTTTTTAATACGTTCATCAATGAAGCTAAAAACGGGTTTACAAATTCAGCGCGCATAATCTTCTTCTATATCTTTATTTCATTTCAGTCGAACAGGACTGGCAAATACCATGTGATTCAATTACATGATTATTGGGTGTAAAGCCATGAGCTTGAGCATTTTCTGCTAGTAAGGCTATCAAACTATCATCTTGTAGTTCAATAACGTTGCTGCATTTATCACAAATCAGCAAGTGCGAATAATGTTTGTGTGCGTTACAAGAGCCACACTGGATATAACTGTTGGTTGACTCCACTCTGTGAATAAAACCTTGCTCAAGCAAAAAGTCCAAAGCGCGATACACGGTTGGCGGTTTTGCTTGAGGTTCACTCAACTTGAGCTCTTCCAACAGTTCATAGGCACTTGAGGCTTTAGGGCTAGCACAAATAAGTTCAAATACTCGTTTGCGCTGAGTGGTTAACCTAACCCCTCTTGTTGTGCATATCTCTTCAACTTGTTTTACTAACTGTTGATCCAAACTTGTCACCGTTACCATTGGACATTTCTAATAATATACCATTTATCGAGGTTTATCGTCGCTCGGTAGGCAAATTCTGACAACCGCGTCAGTATGTTACTCTGTATGCAATCGACATACCTAAGTCGGTTGAAGAGCCATAAGTTACCTTATCTACAATCAAAACGATACCAACAAGCATGGATTACACGTATCTCATCGCGAAACCTGCGCTCTAAAGCATCGCAACAGATGCTATCTAGTCCTTAAGTTTAGTTAAACAGTAAAAGAGCCATTAAGCCTCAAGCGTCGATGTGGGCGAGATTTGTCCTGAATCTTTCACTATTGCGGTGTATAATCGCGCGATTATTTTTTGATACCGCGCACGCTATATAAATTTTAACGAGCGGTACTGACTGTGTAGAGGTAGCTTGGTGTCTAACACTGAATCTAAACAACCATTTCCGATGCAGCGCTTTTCCATTGCCCCGATGCTCGATTGGACCGACCGTCATTGTCGATACTTTCATCGCTTGCTGACCAGCGAAACTTTGTTGTATACCGAGATGGTCACAACCGGTGCGATCATCCACGGTAAAGGTGATTTTCTCGCTTATAACCAAGAAGAGCATCCCGTGGCGTTGCAGCTTGGTGGTTCAAACCCTCAAGACTTGGCAACCTGTGCCAAACTTGCCGCTGAACGTGGTTACGACGAAATTAACCTTAATGTCGGTTGCCCGTCTGACCGAGTGCAAAATGGTCGCTTTGGTGCATGCTTGATGGCAGACCCTAAACTGGTGGCGGAGTGCGTTGCTGCGATGCGTGAAGTGGTTGATGTGCCGGTGACGGTTAAAACCCGTATTGGTATTGATGACCAAGACTCCTACGAGTTTTTAACTGACTTTGTTTCTATCGTTTCAGAACAGGGTGGTTGCGATCAGTTTACGATTCATGCGCGTAAAGCGTGGTTATCCGGACTAAGCCCGAAAGAGAACCGCGAAATTCCGCCGTTGGATTATCCGCGTGCCTATCAGTTGAAGAAAGACTTCTCTCACCTGACGATTGCGGTCAATGGCGGCGTGAAAACATTAGCCGATACTCAAGCGCACTTAGAGCATTTAGATGGTGTTATGGTTGGCCGTGAAGCATATCAAAATCCATACATCTTATCGGAAGTGGATCAGTTGATCTTTGGCTTAGATAAACCCGTCAAGAAGCGCCGCCAAGTGGTGGAAGAGATGTATCCATACATCGAACAACAACTGACTCAAGGTGCTTATCTTGGCCACATTACTCGCCATATGTTGGGACTGTTCCAAAACATGCCGGGTGCGCGCCAATGGCGTCGTTACATTAGTGAAAACGCACACAAACCGGGGTCGGGTATTGAAGTGGTTCAAACGGCACTGGCGAAGATCCCGCAACAGTTAGATGTGTAAAAAATACCTACGTAGTGAGTATTTTTGACCACTCAGAATGGTTATTAAGAGCACCTTTTGTTAGTGCTCTTTTTTTATTGTTACTTTTCAGTATCTTGAAGATTCCTCTAAGTTGGCACATATCCTGATATAAGTTAATCAAACAAAGGAGAATCATATGTTTGAATTGATCTTTATATTGGTATTTGGCGCAACCTTGTTAGTAACAGGGGTTACCATGGTGACCGTGATTGCTGGCGTTGCATTTTCTCTAGTTGTGATGGTGCTACTCGGAATGCTCAGTGTGGCACTCAAGTTGTTGCCGTGGTTGATTGTTATCGCTATCGGTATTTGGTTTTTCAAGAACCATGTTGCCCAATCAAGGTAGATAAAAACGTACGAGCTAACGTAATGACTATGATAGAATTGTGACCAAATCGTATCTATCCGTCTTTAGCGTCGCGGGGTTTGCGGCGCTGATACACTACTTGGAGAATCTATCTGATGGGTTTAAAAACCACCATTGCTTTAGCGGCTATTGTCTCGGCATCAGCTTATGCAGAGTCATCTTTAACAACCAAAGTCGGCGCTGAAGTGTGGTTACCAGATACTAAAGTGAATGGTGTGAGGAAAAAAGCAGATACGACAGGTAGCGTCTTTGTGGCAATTGAGCATGATGTTCGTTATGCGCCGGACGCACGTATTCGTTACTCTAAAGTAGATGCAGATTACACTGCGTTCGATAAGTTAGATCTGACTCTTTACTACCGCGTGTTAGAGCATGATTTAATGCACTTTGATGCTGGTCTTACGTTCAGTGATTTGGCCAATACTAAATACCTCAATCCAGAAGATGGCGCTCGTGCGACGTTTGATAAAACCATTTGGGCTTGGTATGGCTATGCAGAGTTAACTGTCCCCAATACGAATGTCGATATTATTGGTGAAATGAATTTTGGTGACAGTAGCGGCATCAAGAGCACCGACTTGATGGCGGGTGTGCAATATCGTCTACCGTTAGGCAGTAATACGCTAGCGATTCGTGGTGGCTATCGAGTCATTGACTTGGAATCTGAAGCATTTCCTAACACCATTGGTGGCCCTTTCGTGTTTGCCAATGGCTTTTTTGCTGGTGCTGAGTTCGCCTTTTAACTGGTTCAATTGTTTGATAACAGAAACGTCGCAATATAATGCGGCGTTTTTTTATATCTATTTGTTATATCGGTCGATTTTCATTTAGCACTTTTTCCGTGTTTAGCCATGCTTAGTAAGGGAACGTCTATCAGCTCGAGAAAGGAATCTCATGACTATTACTGAATTAAGAAACTTATATCGAGAACAACAGTTAGTTGAGGCCATCATCGAGCCTTCCGCACAGGAAGGGCATTGGATTGTTGAATTTCGTCACGCGCGTGGTGGTTTTGTGCTATTAACCGATTCTAACGGAGAAGAGTGTCATTATTTGGACCTTGATCTTGCGTCTAAATCAGCGATGGCGGTGGGCTTTAAACAAGTTCGTGTCGAAGCGAAATAGTGTCTTCTGCGGTTTTTTTCTCCGTTCTTTAATTCAAAAAGTTATAAAACATTCACTTCTATTCTTTCTTGTTATTAAAGAGAGTGGTTAATCTATCATCACGCAATGAATAGGGATGTCGAGACCATGTCTTTAAACAAGAACGTGTCCTCTCAAGGAAACACGCCACAAGAACTACCATCTATCGCTGCTCCGCTCAATGATATGCAGTTGAGCGCTTTGCAGCAGAGTATGACCGATCTATCTCCTCAGCAGTTAGCATGGGTAAGTGGCTACTTCTGGGGATTATCACAAACACAAACCGCGGCGGCTTCAGGCTCAGTTAGTCAAACTGTGGCTGCAGTAGCGGCTAAGCCTGCGGGTAAGTTATCAATTATATACGCTTCCCAGACTGGCAATGCTAAAGGCGTTGCTGAAGCGCTAGAGCAAGAAGCCAGAGCGCTAGGTATCACCGCTGAGTTGTTTGATGCCAGTGACTACAAAGGTAAAAACTTAGCGAAAGAAACCCACGTTATTATCGTTGCCTCAACCAATGGTGAAGGTGAAGCGCCAGATAATGCGATTGAATTACACGAGTTTCTTCAATCGAAGAAAGCCCCTAAGTTAGTCAATCTTCAATATGGTGTGATTGGGTTAGGTGATTCAAGCTACGAGTTCTTTTGCCAAACGGGTAAAGACTTTGATGCCTTCCTGGCTAAATTGGGCGCGACACCTTTTATTGACCGTATCGACTGTGATGTCGATTACGACGCATCCGTCTCTGAATGGCGCAGCAAAGCGTTAGATACTGTCAAGCAAGCACTCGCTTCGGGCTCTGAGGCTGACATCGTGCAGTTACCTGTCGGTCAGGCTGTTGCAGGCCATTCTCTCTATAATAAGCAAAACCCGTATACGGCAACTTTGTTGACGAGCCAAAAGATCACGGGTCGAGATTCAGGTAAAGACGTTCGTCATATTGAGATTGATCTTGAAGGTTCAGGACTCTCTTATCAACCGGGTGACGCTCTTGGGGTGTGGTTTGAAAATAGCTCTCAGTTGGCGAATGCCATTCTCGCTAAAGTGGGACTGTCTGGCGTCGAAAGCGTTGAGGTAGACGGTGAAAGCCTTTCTATTCACAGTGCTTTGGTTAACAAATTTGAGATTACTTCTGCCAATCCGCAACTGGTAACAAAATTCGCTGAGCTGTCAGCAAGCAAAAAACTGCTCAAGCTGGTGGAAGATAAAGATAAGCTGCGTGAGTATGCGAGTAACACTCAAGTCGTCGATGTGCTCGCGGAGAAAAAGACCAAACTATCTGCCGATGAGTTGGTTAGCTTATTACGTCGTTTAACGCCTCGTCTATATTCTATTGCCTCAAGTCAAACGGAAGTCGATGACGAAGTGCACCTGACAGTTGGTTTGGTGGAATACGATCAGGGTGATGAAAAACGCTTTGGTGGCGCATCAAGCTATCTCTCTCACCGCTTAGAAGAGGGCGGTGAAGTCAAAGTGTTCGTTGAGAACAACAATAATTTTAAGCTACCTCAAGACGACAATACGCCTGTGATCATGATCGGCCCAGGTACAGGTATCGCGCCTTTCCGCAGCTTTATTCAAGAGCGCGATAATCGCGATGCACAAGGCAAGAACTGGTTGTTCTTTGGTGACCGCACCTTTACTCAAGACTTTCTTTATCAAGTCGAGTGGCAAAAGTACCTCAAGTCCGGGGTATTGAACCGTTTGGATGTCGCCTTTAGTCGCGACCAAGGAGAAAAGGTCTACGTTCAACATCGTATCTTAGAAAATGCACAGCAAGTGTGGCAGTGGATTCAACAAGGCGCCTACATCTATGTGTGTGGCGATGCAACACGCATGGCGAAAGATGTACATGAAGCTTTGGTGCATGTTGTTGAGCAACAAGGCCAGCTTTCTCGCGATGACGCGGAAGAATTTATTAATGAACTACGTAAAGCGAAACGTTATCAAAGGGATGTTTACTAATGAGTGCTGCTACTGAAAACAAGAACCAAGTTGTATTAGGCGAAGAGCTAGGGCCACTTTCTGATAATGAGCGTCTTAAAACTCAAAGTAATTTTCTGCGCGGTACCATAGAGCAAGATTTGCAAGACCGTATCACGGGTGGATTTACTGCAGATAACTTCCAGTTGATTCGTTTCCATGGCATGTATCAGCAAGATGACCGTGATATTCGCAACGAACGAACTAAGCAAAAACTCGAACCATTACACAATGTGATGTTGCGTGCCCGTATGCCGGGTGGAGTCATTACGCCGAAGCAGTGGCTGGCGATTGATAAGTTTGCTACTGAGCATTCGCTTTATGGCAGTATTCGCCTGACTACACGCCAAACCTTTCAGTTTCACGGTGTGCTAAAACCTAATATCAAGTTAATGCATCAAACGCTTAACAGTATTGGTATTGATTCAATTGCCACCGCTGGAGACGTAAACCGTAACGTATTATGTACCACTAACCCGATTGAATCTGAACTTCATCAAGAAGCGTACGAGTGGGCTAAGAAAATCAGTGAGCACCTGCTACCTAAAACCAAAGCGTATGCTGAAATTTGGTTAGATGGCGAAAAGGTCGAAACGACGGAAGATGATGAGCCAATTTTAGGCAGTACTTACTTACCACGTAAATTTAAAACCACCGTGGTGATCCCGCCACAAAATGATGTTGATGTGCACGCGAACGATCTCAACTTTGTCGCAATTGGTGATAACGGTAAGCTGGTGGGCTTTAACGTACTGGTTGGTGGGGGACTTGCAATGACGCACGGTGATACCTCTACCTACGCGCGTCGTGCAGATGACTTTGGATTTGTCCCGCTAGAGAAAACACTCGAGGTCGCAGCAGCAGTAGTGACGACTCAGCGCGATTGGGGTAACCGTTCAAATCGTAAGAATGCCAAAACCAAGTACACGCTAGATCGTGTCGGTATTGATGTCTTTAAAGCGGAAGTAGAAAAACGCGCGGGCGTGAAGTTTGCTGACAGCCGACCATACGAATTTACTGACCGTGGCGATCGCATTGGTTGGGTCGAAGGTATCGATGGTAAACACCACTTAGCACTCTTTATTGAAAATGGTCGCTTACTCGATTATCCGGGCAAACCGCTTAAGACTGGTGTTGCTGAAATTGCCAAAATTCATAAAGGCGATTTCCGCATGACGGCCAACCAAAACTTGATTGTTGCTGGTGTAGCCAAAAAGGACAAAGCGACAATCGAAAAGATTGCTCGTCAACATGGCTTAATCGACGATTCTGTTAGTGAGCAACGTAAAAGCTCAATGGCGTGTGTGGCCTTTCCAACCTGCCCACTTGCAATGGCAGAGGCAGAACGCTTCTTACCGGGTTTCGTCACCGATGTCGAAGGTATACTGGCAAAGCATGGATTGCCTGAAGAAGACAATATCATTTTACGTGTGACTGGTTGTCCGAATGGTTGTGGTCGTGCGATGTTGGCAGAAATTGGTCTGGTGGGTAAAGCGCCAGGTCGTTACAACCTACACTTAGGCGGCAATAGAGCGGGTACTCGTATACCGAAGATGTATAAAGAGAACATTACTGATAAACAGATCCTTGAAGAGATCGACCTGCTAGTTGGTCGCTGGGCAAAAGAGCGTGAAGCAAGTGAAGGGTTTGGTGATTTCATGATTCGTGCTGGAATTATCCAAGAAGTCAAAGTTTCTAAGAGGGATTTATATGCTTGATTCAGTGGCTTCTAAACCGAAGTTAGGTGAGCTGCTTACATTGACCAAGACGGAACAAGTGATTCGTCTTGCTCAAATCAATGTTGAGTTAGAGCAGCTTACGGCGCAACAAAGGGTTGCTTGGGCGTTAGAGAACTTAGAGGGTGAATTTGCGGTCTCATCTAGTTTTGGTATTCAAGCTGCGGTTATGCTCCATTTAGTCACTCAGCAGCGACCTGACATACCGATTATCTTGACGGATACTGGGTATTTATTTCCCGAGACTTATCGTTTCATTGACCAATTAAGTGAACAACTGACCCTAAACCTTAAAGTGTATCGATCTAAAGAAAGTGCCAATTGGCAAGAAGCGCGCTACGGCAAACTATGGGACCAAGGTATAGAGGGTATTGAGAAATACAATAAGATAAACAAAGTCGAGCCAATGCGCCGAGCCTTGGATGAACTAGAAGTAGGGACTTGGTTTTCGGGGTTACGTCGCGAGCAATCTAAATCACGAGCTAGCTTGCCGATTTTATCTATCCAAAATGGTGTGTTTAAGTTTCTGCCAGTGATCGATTGGGTTAATAAGGATGTGCATTACTATCTAGAGCAACATGGTTTGTCTTATCATCCTCTTTGGGATGAGGGGTACCTTTCAGTTGGGGATACTCATACAACCAAAAAGTGGCAGCCAGGCATGAGCGAGGAAGAAACACGTTTCTTTGGCTTAAAAAGAGAGTGTGGACTGCACGAAGAGTCTAATGAACAGGACGGTTCAGGTATCTAATCCGCTCTCCTATATATAAGAAGAAAGGTCGCAATGCGGCCTTTTCTTTTGCCTGAAAAATAGCAATTGTGGATAACTCTGTGGGTATTATGTTCGCTTTGTTGGGGTAAAGTTGGATAAATAAGGCTTTGAGCGAAAAGTCAGCGTTTAAACGCTATTTTTGCAATTTTTTCAAAATAACGCTTGCCAATGTGAGCGTGATCTCTATAATCCCTCCTCGTCGACAGGGCAAGGGCTCATAAGAGTTTAAAGCCAGTCAGACAGGTCAGAAAGAAACGAAATAGTTATTTGCCTTCACTTTTTAAAAGTGAAATAAAAAGCAAAAAAGTGTTTGACACTAAAGATTATTTCGCTAGAATGGCCGCCTCTTACGAAGTGACGTAAGTCACAAAGAAGAACGCTCTTTAACAATATAAACCTATCAATCTGTGTGGGCACTCGTTGATGATAATCCAATAGGTTATTGCTTAGGCAATGACCGTTTCTTCGGAAACACATTGGGTTCAATGAACTGAGTGACCAATACGAATAGCTACGTGTAGCTATTTGGCACAGTCAATTCATTATCATTCTGTTGGAATGATAATAGCTTTAAAATTACCGTTTACTTTCGAGTAAGCGCAGTTTTGAAGTCAGTATTCATTGAGCCGAAAAAACTTAAATTGAAGAGTTTGATCATGGCTCAGATTGAACGCTGGCGGCAGGCCTAACACATGCAAGTCGAGCGGAAACGACAACATTGA
>NZ_JONH01000015.1 GCF_000711795.1 Vibrio pacinii DSM 19139
GACGTAGAACGTGGTCAAGTACTAGCAGCGAAAGCTTCTATCAACCCACACACTAAGTTTGAGTCAGAAGTATACGTACTTTCTAAAGACGAAGGCGGCCGTCATACTCCGTTCTTCAAAGGCTACCGTCCACAGTTCTACTTCCGTACAACTGACGTAACTGGTGATATCTCACTACCAGAAGGCGTAGAAATGGTAATGCCAGGTGATAACATCAAGATGACTGTAGAGCTAATCGCACCAATCGCGATGGACGAAGGTCTACGTTTCGCAATCCGCGAAGGTGGCCGTACAGTTGGTGCTGGTGTTGTTGCTAAGATCTTCGCTTAATTGTTGAAGACTTGCACACTTCTTCATTTTTGAAGAACACGCATCTGAAAAAGGGAAGCTTCGGCTTCCCTTTTTTTGTTTTAGTTATAAGTAAAATATTTAATGTTGTATTGTAACTCATTGAAGTTCATCGACTAATCAAGCATCTCAGTATAGTAAAGTTTTAAATAGTTGAATGTCAGTGGTTATAGACAAATAGATATAACGAAATATTCTTAACTCTCATAAATTACGATTGGTAATGATAACTATTGTCGTTTATATTATTGATTGTTAGGTGGAACGGAGCGAGTTAGCTATGTATGTCTGTCTTTGTCATGGTATTTCAGACAAGAAAATTAAGAAGTTAGCGATTGATGAGGGCATTACTGATATTAAAGGTATTAAGCAATGTACTGCTCTGGGGAGTCAATGTGGCAAGTGTATTAAGCCAACCAAACAGATATTAGCCGAAACCGAGTTCTTAGTTATTAAACAAGCCAGCTAGTTTTTCACCCAGTCTTTTTGACAGCGTGCCATTTGCTTCTAGAGTTATAGGAGCCAAAGAGGAGGGCGAATGTCATGAAAGGCGATCCAATCATTATCCAACATCTCAATAAAGCGCTCGGCAATGAACTCATTGCAATCAATCAATACTTCCTACATGCACGTATGTATAAAGACTGGGGACTTAAGCACCTAGCAGATAAGGAATATCATGAGTCGATCGATGAAATGAAGCATGCCGATCATTTAATCGAACGCATTCTATTTCTGGAAGGATTACCCAATTTACAAGATCTCGGTAAATTAATGATCGGTGAAGATGTCAAAGAGATGCTGGAGTGCGATCTCAAGCTCGAAATGGCGGCTATTCCCGATTTAAAGAATGCGATTGCCTATGCCGAAGATGTCCATGACTATGTGTCACGTGATCTGTTTCTGACCATCTTGGAAGATGAAGAAGAGCACGTCGACTGGCTTGAAACGCAGCTGGGATTAATTGACATGACTGGTATTCAAAACTACCTCCAAGCGCAATATGTTGATGACGATGAGGGCTAAGTTATCGTCGCTCCGATGAGTTGCTAACCACTCCGAACAAGATCTTGCTGGCTGCTTACGCCTCAACGTTAGGCTGCCAGCAAGCCACCACATTTCTCTTGCTTATACTGGTTTCTTTCTGTATTATTCGTGCTCCTTAAAACTCAGTCAATTATCTTTAGTTCCTTGCTTCCTCTGGACGACTGAGCCAATTGTGGAAGCTGAATAATCCGTAAGGAGCAACCCATGCGTCATTACGAAATCGTATTCATGGTGCACCCAGATCAAAGCGAGCAAGTTGCTGGCATGATCGAGCGTTACACTGGTTCTATCACTGAAGCTGGCGGTACTATCCACCGTCTAGAAGATTGGGGTCGTCGTCAACTGGCTTACCCAATCAACAAGCTTCACAAAGCTCACTACGTTCTTATGAACGTTGAAGCTGACCAAGCTGTAATCGATGAACTAGAAACTGCTTTCCGTTTCAACGATGCAGTTCTACGTAACATGGTCATGCGTACTAAAGCGGCGATCACTGAGCAATCTATCATGCTTAAGCAACGAGAAGAGCGTGCTCCTCGTCGCGAAGAGCGTGCTGAAGCTAAGCCAGAAGCCGCTGCTGAGTAATTTGTCTTATGGCCAATCGAATGGAGCTTTCTGGCACGATTGTCAAACCGCCCATTCGTAGCAAAAGCCCAGGTGGTATCGAACACTGTCGGTTTTGGTTAGAGCATCGCTCTACTATCATCGAGGCTGACCTTCCGAGACAAGTTTATTGTCGTATGCCGGTCGTTGTCAGTGGGCCTAGGTCACAAGCGTTAACTCAGAGTTTAGTACAAGGTAGTAGCATTAAGGTAAGTGGTTTTGTCACTTATCAAACCGGCCGTAACGGTGTAGGTAAATTAGTGCTGCATGCCGACAACATTACTCAAATTTAAGATCAGGAGATAGCCCATGGCTCGTTTCTTCCGTCGTCGTAAATTCTGCCGTTTTACAGCAGAAGGCGTTCAAGAGATTGATTACAAAGACGTAGCAACTCTTAAAAACTACATCACTGAAGCTGGTAAAATCGTACCTAGCCGTATCACTGGTACAAGTGCTAAATACCAACGTCAGCTAGCTCGCGCTATTAAGCGTTCACGCTACCTAGCTCTACTTCCGTACACTGACAAGCATCAGTAATCGGCTCGTTTTATAAAGAGGAATTAAACAATGCAAGTTATTCTACTTGATAAAATCGGTAAACTAGGTGCTCTAGGCGAAACGGTTAACGTTAAATCTGGTTACGCTCGTAACTTCCTTATCCCTCAGGGTAAAGCGGTTATGGCTACTAAATCTAACGTTGAAATGTTTGAAACTCGTCGCGCTGAACTAGAAGCAAAAGCTGCTGAACAAGTTGCTGCTGCTGAAGCTCGCGCTGAGAAGCTTGGCGCTCTAGAAGCTGTTGTTATCGCTTCTAAAGCTGGTGACGAAGGTAAACTATTCGGTTCTATCGGTACTCGCGACATCGCTGATGCAATCACTGCAGCTGGCGTTGAAGTAGTTAAGAGCGAAGTTCGTCTTCCTGAAGGCGCACTACGTAACACTGGTGAGTTCGAGATCAGCGTTCAACTTCACTCTGAAGTTTTCGCTACTGTGAACCTACAAGTTGTTGCTGCTGACTAATTCAGTTTCACGACGTATTTAAAAAGCACCTGCTTGCAGGTGCTTTTTTTATGCCTATTGTTCGGTGTTGGCTGACTGGCCAGTCAGCTAAAATTGGAACAGCAAGTTAACCGAGAAGATCGAGTCTGCTTTTGTTAGCCCTTCTGGTACTTTATCGTGGTATTGGCGAGAATAGGCCAGTTTCAAAGCAATATCTTCGGTGACATTATTAGTCACACTGATGTCAGTGTCGGTCCGGGTATTACTGTAGCCTGAGACGACGGTTACGTCGGCTGCAATCGATAGACTATCTAACGCTTGCCAGCGAGTATTGAGGTTGCCCCTAAAAATACCTTCGCGCACGGTTTCAGGAAAAATAATGTCATCGTCATCAATTTCATCTAGGTTAGGTTCTTGATAGCGAAAACCTGGGCCAAATTCCACCTCTAAGACAAAGTGTTCGGTATTGGCAAACTGATAACCTAAACCGCCCGACAAGGTATAATCCTTGAAATAGGCCGTATAGCGAGAATCAACACCACGAAAGCTGCCATAAAGGTAGGTTTTCGGGCTCAGTTTGTAGTCGCTCTGTGCGGTATAGGTCGATTGCCTTTTGTCCTCTTCCCCATCCTTATACAGCAAGTAGTATTTCCACTCGCCATAGGTACGATGACGGCCTTCAACGTATTCCAGATTGAGGCGTGAGTTGAGTGAGCGTGAGTCAGAATTACCAGTATGTGCCTGATAGCCAAACTCCACTTCCGCATCCCAAGGGGAAGGAATTTCAATATCCGAGTGGTCCTGTCCTTGTTCATCGGCATAAGCACACATTGAGCTGAGTAACCCCATGCTCAATAGCCAAAGTTTAGACACTAACGACCTCAATATTAAAAAAACACCGCAACAATGGTAATGCGAAATGAGGACGATACCGTCAACAACAGGTTAAATCTGATTCACTAGGTGACAAAGTATCAACAGACTACAGACATCGGCTTTATTCTCGTTATAATTAGCGGTCCAGAGCAAGTTGTTGAGCAGAACCATGGCCGAAGCGAAAGTAGATTATCGAAACAAAAAGTTTAGAGACGCACAAGTCGATGCGATTAAACTTCCCCCTCATTCACTAGAAGCTGAACAGTCCGTTATCGGTGGCTTGCTGCTTGATAATGAGCGTTGGGATACGGTTTCAGAACGTGTTGTCGCGAAAGATTTCTACAGCCGTCCGCATCGTCTTATTTTCGAAGCAGTTAAGTCGATTCTTGAAGACAACAAACCGCTCGATCTTATTACACTGTCGGAGTTCCTTGAACTGCGTGAGCAACTCGACGACGTCGGTGGCTTTGCTTATCTTGCCGATTTGGTTAAAAACACCCCGAGCGCGGCTAACATCAATGCTTATGCAGACATTGTTGCTGAGCGCGCTTTAGTACGTGATTTGATTGGGGTTGCTAACGAAATTGCCGATGCAGGTTACGACCCACAAGGGCGCAGTTCAGAAGATCTGTTGGATCTGGCAGAAAGTAAAGTATTTGCGATTGCAGAGGCACGCACCAACGAGAACGAAGGCCCACAGAACGTTGACAATATTCTTGAGAAGACCCTTGAGCGTATCGAGCTATTGTACAAGTCACCACAAGATGGTGTGACAGGGGTCAACACTGGGTTCACTGATCTCAACAAAAAAACGGCGGGTTTGCAGGGCTCGGATCTTGTCATTGTCGCCGCACGTCCGTCGATGGGTAAAACCACCTTTGCGATGAACTTATGTGAAAACGCAGCGATGGAACAAGAAAAGCCAGTTTTGATCTTCTCGCTAGAGATGCCCGCGGAGCAGATCATGATGCGTATGTTGGCCTCGTTGTCGCGTGTTGACCAAACCAAAATTCGAACTGGTCAGCTTGATGATGAAGATTGGGCGCGTATCTCTTCAACCATGGGAATCCTGATGGAGAAGAAGAACATGTACATCGATGACAGCTCAGGTTTGACGCCCACCGAAGTACGTTCACGCGCTCGTCGTATTGCTCGCGATCACGGCGGTCTGTCGATGATCATGGTCGACTACCTGCAATTAATGCGCGTCCCTGCGCTGTCAGATAACCGTACACTGGAGATTGCTGAAATCTCGCGCTCACTGAAAGCCTTGGCCAAAGAGTTGAATGTTCCTGTCGTAGCATTGTCGCAGTTGAACCGTTCCCTAGAGCAACGTGCTGATAAGCGCCCAGTAAACTCAGATTTACGTGAATCGGGCTCTATCGAGCAAGATGCTGACTTGATCATGTTTATCTATCGTGATGAAGTCTACAACCCAGATAGTTCAATGAAAGGCACCGCCGAAATCATTCTGGGTAAGCAGCGTAATGGTCCAATCGGTTCGGTTCGCCTGACGTTCCAAGGACAGTGGTCACGCTTTGATAATTATGCAGGCCCTTCATTTGATATGGACGACGAATAATTTATGACGCATATGAAAGCCGCAACGGCTTACATTGATTTGACCGCACTCAAGCACAACTTAGTGCAAATAAAGCAGCAAGCACCGCACAGCAAAGTCATGGCGGTGGTGAAAGCCAATAGTTATGGTCATGGTCTGCGTCATGTTGCGAAAAGCGCGCAAGGAGCGGATGCGTTTGGCGTCGCCAGAATTGAAGAGGCGTTGCAACTACGTGCTAGTGGTGTCGTGAAACCGATTTTGTTGCTCGAAGGGTTTTACTCTCAAGGAGACTTACCAGTACTGGTGACCAACAATATCCAAACTGTGGTGCATTGTGAGGAGCAACTTGAGGCGCTAGAGCAAGCTCAGCTTGAGACACCGGTTGTGGTATGGCTAAAAATCGACAGTGGAATGCATCGTTTAGGGGTCCGCCCTGAGCAATACAATGGTTTTGTGGAGCGTTTGAAAAAGTGCCGCAATGTCGCTAAACCTTTGCGATATATGAGTCATTTTGGTTGTGCTGATGAACTGGATAAACCGACTACCACTCAACAGATCGAACTATTTATGTCTTTGACCCAAGGGTGTGAAGGTGAACGCTCAATGGCCGCCTCGGCAGGGCTACTAGTCTGGCCTGATAGCCAAATGGATTGGGTACGTCCGGGCATTATAATGTACGGCGTTTCGCCATTTGGGGATAGAAATGCGCAGCAGATGGGCTATCTGCCTGTCATGACGCTCAAGTCGCACTTGATTGCGGTACGTGAAGTTAAAGCTGGCGAAAGTGTTGGTTATGGTGGTATCTGGACAAGTGAGCGAGATACCAAAATCGGCGTTATTGCGATTGGTTACGGCGATGGCTACCCAAGAATGGCGCCCAATGGCACACCGGTATGGGTCAATGGGCGCAAAGTGCCGATCGCTGGCCGTGTCTCTATGGATATGCTCACCGTCGATCTCGGTCCAGACGCGAACGATTGTGTTGGCGATGAAGCCATTTTGTGGGGGAAAGATCTTCCGGTTGAAGAGGTGGCTTCTCATATTGGCACGATTGCCTATGAGCTGGTGACTAAACTCACATCACGCGTCGATATGGAATATTCCCAGTAACTTGCTTTAACAACATGCCTTAAATCACGAAGCTGGCATAATAAGCCA
The DNA here is from genome assembly GCF_000711795.1 of Vibrio pacinii DSM 19139. GTDB lineage: Bacteria > Pseudomonadota > Gammaproteobacteria > Enterobacterales > Vibrionaceae > Vibrio > Vibrio pacinii. Next base: position 6,593 of record NZ_JONH01000015.1, read on the forward strand.
GCTTTCTTGTATCTATAGTTGACCATGAAAAGTGGCAACAATACGTCGGCTACCGCCCTGATCTCGATGCTCCCCCAAATAGATACCTTGCCAGGTTCCTAAAGCCAAGCGTCCGTTGCTGATTGGAATCATGACACTACAACCTAACGTCGAGGCCTTGATATGGGCAGGCATATCATCATCACCTTCATATGTATGTTGATAGTAAGATGCCCGCTCTGGCACAAAATGGTTAAAATGTTGCTCCATATCGTGTCTGACGGTCGGGTCTGCGTTTTCATTGATGGTCAAACTGGCCGAGGTATGTTGAATAAATAACTGTAATATTCCCACAGAATAATCTGCTATTTGCGGTAATTGTTGTTCAATTTCATCGGTAATTAGATGGAATCCACGCTTACGTGCGCTAATTTTCAGTGTTTTTTGAGTCCACATACGGCAACCTATATTTGATGATTTGCGTCTAATGGTTAAGCTTAGCTAAGGTTAATGGTAAGCTCTTACTTGCGAGTAGGGTGTTTGTTTAGTTTTGAAGCAGGGAACGTGACCTAACTCAATGTGAGCGTAAGTCGCCTGCGTCATAATATTCGCCTGAAAAAAAATTACAAAGGTAGTTATACCAATCAGAATAAATGTCTGGTCATTCTTGCTAGTTAAAATCGCTGATAGCGTCGTTATAGATTTTGTAGGTAGGTCAACTAGCTAGCTGTAATCTATGCCTTGCTCTAAGCGATTTTTCCTGCGCAACTATCTGACCATCTATTTGTCGCGACTGGTATTAGTGGCATTTTGCCTAAACATACCTAATATTATTATTTTGCTTAATCGGGGATTCCACCAGTTGTCGCTAGGCTGAATGGAATAGAACCTACTGTAACATTGGGATAGACACCATGTTGAAAAATATCAATCCAACGCAAACACAAGCTTGGAAAGCGCTAACTGCGCACTTCAAATCTGCACAAGATATGGATATGAAAGCGTTATTTGCTCAAGATCCGGCTCGCTTTGACAACTTCTCAGCACGTTTCGGCAACGATATTCTTGTCGACTACTCTAAAAACCTAGTTAACCAAGAGACGCTCAATCATCTGTTTGCTCTAGCTAATGAGACTGAGCTAAAAGCAGCCATCGAAGCGATGTTCAGTGGTGAAGCGATCAACAAAACCGAAGATCGCGCTGTACTTCATACCGCGCTCCGCAATCGCAGCAACAAACCGGTTATGGTTGATGGCGAAGACGTGATGCCAGCGGTTAATGCTGTACTAGAGAAAATCAAATCTTTCACTGAGCGCGTGATTGGCGGTGAGTGGCAAGGCTATACGGGTAAAGCGATCACAGATATTGTTAACATCGGTATTGGTGGTTCGGACTTAGGCCCTTATATGGTGACTGAAGCACTAGCGCCTTATAAAAACCATCTAAATCTTCACTTTGTTTCAAACGTTGACGGTACGCACATCGTTGAAACGCTTAAAAAAGTAGACCCTGAAACCACTCTATTCCTAATTGCATCGAAGACATTCACCACTCAAGAAACCATGACAAACGCACATTCTGCTCGTGATTGGTTCCTAGAGACTGCTGGCGATCAAGCGCATGTCGCTAAACACTTCGCAGCACTGTCGACCAATGCGAGCGCTGTGTCTGAGTTTGGTATCGATACAGACAACATGTTTGAGTTCTGGGACTGGGTTGGCGGTCGTTACTCTCTTTGGTCTGCCATTGGTCTTTCTATTGCACTAGCGGTTGGTTACGACAACTTTATTGAGCTATTGGACGGTGCGCATGAAATGGATAACCATTTCGCCGCGACAGAGTTTGAAAACAACATTCCAGTGATTCTGGCGTTGCTTGGCTTATGGTACAACAACTTCCACGGCGCAGAGTCTGAAGCTATCTTACCTTACGATCAATATATGCACCGTTTCGCTGCCTACTTCCAGCAAGGCAACATGGAATCGAACGGTAAATACGTTGACCGTGATGGTAATGCTGTGACGTACCAGACTGGGCCAATTATCTGGGGCGAACCGGGTACCAATGGTCAGCACGCGTTCTACCAGCTGATTCACCAAGGCACTAAGTTGATCCCATGTGACTTCATTGCGCCAGCGCTTAGCCATAATCCTGCTGGTGATCATCACCAGAAGCTGATGTCTAACTTCTTTGCCCAAACGGAAGCCCTTGCTTTTGGTAAGTCAGAAGAAACGGTTAAAGCAGAGTTTGCGAAAGCAGGCAAGAGCGAAGCAGAAGCGGCGACACTCGCGCCATTCAAAGTCTTTGAAGGTAATCGTCCAACGAACTCTATCCTAGTTAAGCAGATCACTCCGCGTACACTCGGTAACTTGATTGCAATGTACGAACATAAGATTTTTGTGCAAGGGGTTATCTGGAACATCTTTAGCTTTGATCAGTGGGGTGTGGAGCTAGGCAAACAGCTAGCAAACCAAATCTTGCCAGAGCTTGCCGATGATACCGCGATCAATTCACATGACAGCTCGACCAATGGTTTGATTAACGCATTTAAAGCGTTCAAAGCGCAATAACAGTCAAGCTTGAATCTGCAGCGCCCATTGTTTGGGTGATAAGCCAATAATGACGCCAACCGAAAGGTTGGCGTTTTTTGTGGTGTGGAGACGATAGGGTTTTGCAGATAGCGCTTACACCGTATGATGAATACTGCTTTCCACTTCCGTATTGGCGATAAATTTCTGGCTGAGCATCGCAACCATCTGATCGTAGTACTGCATATTGGGTTTGTTTCCGAGCAATTTGCACAGCTCGTTGCCCGTGGGTGTAAAGCGATAGTAGAGCAACCTTACGCCTTTGCTGTGCGCCTGTAATGATAGCTGCTTACCCTGATAAAGCAGTGGTAACGGTGAATCCAGTTCAATTTCTCCAGATTCTAATTCCGTGCCATGCATCAATCCTAGCTCAAACAATACCAATAAACTTGAGTAGGGCAGTTGGAAGTTGCCGACATTAATATTGCTGGTGGTGGCACGCTTACCGAAACTAAAGATGCCCCCCTGCGCTCGATAGCCGACTAATAACTTACGGCTATTGTCGCCACCAAAACTGCAGGCCAAAGAGGACGCGCGCTGAAGAATCTGCGCCTCTTTCGGCGTCATATCTTGTAAAACTTTCAGTGCTTTCATCGAGGTTGAGCCTGGATTGGTCACCTCTCGCTTTAGCACTTGTGCCCACAGGCGTTGCATTGAGTGATTGTGCACTTCTTGCGCCATATCGAAAAAGCGTAACAGCCAATCTTGTTCGGGATCACCAGCCATTTCGTCTTTGCAGGAAATGTGGGCGAGCTTCAGGATTTGCTCAAGATTTTTCTGCCGTAACTCTTTGCGTCTCCTCTCCCTGATCAGGGCGCGTTCTAAGGCGTTTTTTTCTGGCTTCTCGGTTTGCAGTAGGGCATCTAGACCGTAGGTTTGAGCGATGTTGAGAACTCGGCTTGCGCTGTCTTTGATGTAGCTAGACTTTTTTTCTTGGCGCCGAGGTGGTTCGGCTTCGTGTTCTAGGACAACGGGCTTATTGGTCTCAGACATGCTATTTCCTTAGCCATCAGATTGTTAACTCAAGTGTTTACTTTACCTCGGAAGCGCCAAGCCCGCCACACAAAGACTGTGAGCCAGTTTATAAAAATATCGCTACCATAAATGATAACAAGTTGTTAAAATTGTTATCGTTACTTTTGAGGGGCTTATGAAGTATTTTAATGACAATAAAATAAAGAAGCACCTGTCAATCGCCCTATTGTTACTCTGTTACCTAGCCATACTCGGTTATCTATCTAGCTATTTGGCATAAAAAAGGGCGTTAACAGGCGGCTCATTTTTTTAACACTTACAGATCATCGTACTCAGCAATCTCTGTGCCTTCAATCACATAGCCAGTCTCTGCCAACTCGTGGCTGACGGTTTCAGTTTTGAGTGTGCCTACCACATAAATAACATCCCACAACTGCTGCACGGGCGCGCCTTTAGGAAAGCGGACATAGATGATTTGGTTTGGCGGCGGTGGTGGCACATGGATACACGCGCCAAAGTAAGGGACCAGCAAAAATTCAGTGACGTTGTTTTCGTCCCCTTCCAATGGGATCACAAATCCCGGTATTTTCACTTTACTGCCGTTAAGCTCCGGCCTGATTCCGCCAACTTTGGACTGTTTCATTACATCTGTGGAGTGATCGACGGCTGGCATGCCATAGGAATCAAACTGGTTGCGCTCACTTTCTGGAATTAAGTCAATCCAGTCGAGCGTTAAGGTCTCTTCGGCATGAGTTGTAAAACTGGTTACACCGAATGTCATGAGGGTGATAAGTAATAGGCTAATGGTTTTCATTGGTTATACTCTGATTGTCATTCCGTCGTTAAGTGATTGTCTATACGCACGAAGGGCGGGAATAAATCCTATGGTGGTTCCTGCCAGTTGTACAGCTGCTAACAGTAAAAGCTCGTAATAGGATAAACCGCTTAGTGATAAATTGATGCCGTAGGTCTGTTGAATCAGTGGTGCGGCCAACGTCAACATCGCATATAAGCCGATCGTCCCGACAATGAGACCGATAAAGGTCAATACACTGGCTTCGAGAATGAGCAAGCTAAATACGTGACGAGGCCGAGCGCCCATGGCACGCAGAATCGCCATTTCACGCCGACGCTCTTGCAGGCTCGTCAGCAAACTCGATAGCATACCGAGCAGTCCTGCCACGACCACAAATACCGAGACCGCCATCAAGGCTTGTTCTGCCACCGACATCATTGCCCATAACTCATGTAGGGCAACGCCCGGCAAAATAGCGCTTAACGGCTCTTTGTTGTAGGTATTGATTTGCCTCTGCAGCGCGAAGGTCTGAATTTTTGACTTTAAACCTAGCATCATGGCGGTAATTTGTTGGGGTTGAAAGTCGATACTGGCCAGTTGCTCGGCACTTGGGGTATTGCCTAAGTTGGCCCCGCTTTCCCATCCAACATGAATCGCCTCAATAGCTTGTAATGAAACATGCACCGTCTTGTCAACCGGCGTGCCCGTTGGGGCCAAGATACCAACGACCTTAAACGGTAAGGTATCGTGACGACTAAAACCCACATCGCTAATGCCATGGGCAATGACCATATCGCTGCCAATCTGGTAGTTAAGCGTGCGGGCTACCTCTGCGCCAATTACGGCTTCAAAAAGACCATTGAATTCTCGGCCTTGCGTAAAGGCTAGGTTTTGCTTTTGTCCATAACGGTAGTGGGCAAAATATTGATGATTGGTTCCCATGACCCGAAACCCTTGGTGAGAGTCTCCGAGTGAGATAGGAATAGCCCAATCTACAGCGCGGTGCTGGCTGAACTCTAGATAGCTTTTCCAGTCGATATTATTGGTTGCATTACCGATGCGAAAGACTGAGTAAAGCAATAAATTTACTTGTCCCGAGCGGCCGCCGACAATCAGATCAGTACCAGAAATGGTGTTGGCAAAGCTGCTTTTGGCCTCGGTGCGAATTCGCTCCACGCCAAGTAGTAAAATCACTGAAATAGCCACGGTCAATATACTCAGAATCGCCGTCACTTTACGGTTACGGACGCTTTTCCAAGCCAATGTTAGCGTTGGGGTCATAGGTAGCCTCCGGCTTGATTTAACTGTTGGAGGTTAATCGTTTTGTCAAAGAAAGCTTCTAAGGTCGGGTCATGGCTGACAAACAATAGCGTTGAATTCGCCTGATTGACTTGTTCTAACAGTAACTCAATAAACGCGCTGCGATTATCAAAATCAAGTGATGACGTCGGCTCATCAGCAATGATGATGTTGGGGCGACCGATCAAAGCGCGCGCTGCCGCGACTCGCTGTTGCTGACCAATACTTAACTCGGCTACCGGTTTATTCAGGAGTGAGCTGGGCAGATGCAGCTTATCGAGCAAAGCTTTTGCGTTGGCGATTAAGTCCCCTTCGACTTGCTGGCGTCGATGCGATGAAAACTGACAAGGTAGAGTGACGTTTTCAATGACATTAAGGTATGGCAATAAATTAAATTGTTGAAAAATATAACCTATATTGTCGGCACGAAACTTATCGCGCTGGCTACCTGTCATGGATGAAAGTGCTTCTCCCAGTACGGACACCTTGCCTGAGGTGGCAGTATGAATACCAGTCAGCAGCCCGAGTAAAGTCGATTTACCGCATCCACTCGGCCCTTTGATAAAAAGGTGCTCTGCGCGCTTTACCGACAAAGAGGGGATATCCAATGTCGGTTTGTCATTACTAGGCCAAGTAAACTTCACTTGGTTGAGTTCAACCACACAGTGATGGGGTTTTATGTCCATTGTTGATGTCCAATCATGCAAGGTGGCTCAGCCAGACTGAGCCACGGTTGTCATTAGAATGAGATCGCTGTTTGATCTTGATGTAACTCGAGTGCAGCTTGTTTGGTATCCGTCAACAGGTTGACCTTGATTGATTCAGTGCTCGGAAACTGAGTAAACCACTGGGTCTCGATGTTGTTTAACGCCTTAATGTTGTCACACTGGTAGTGGTACTGGACGGTAAATTCACCGTGGCTTGATTTATGCTCGTCATGATGCTGATGTTGTTCATCATGTTTGTGATCGTCATGGTTGTCGTGATGGTCATGGTTGTCATGATTGTCATGATTGTCATGATTGTCATGATTGTCATGATTGTCATGATTGTCGTGATGGTCGTGGTCATCCTCACCGAGCGTGTGAGTCACCGATTGGTCAATCAACTGACAGCCAGCACTGTCGGCCAGAACAAACACTTTGTCTGCTTGATTGAGAATCGTCACGGCTGCATTGAGTTGTTGTTGCTGCTGATCCGTTTGCGCCGCATGCTCAAAGCCTACCACATCAGCACCTGGCGCCGTGATTTCAAATAATAAATCGGAGCCATCTTGAGCGATGTTAAATTCGACTTGCCCGTGAACGTGAGCATCGTGTTGGCGAAAGCCTTCTTCAGCGTGTGCGACAGCGCTGATAGCGAGAGTCATGCCAAGGGCAATGGGAGTAAGGTTTTTCATTGTCAGTCCTGATTAATAGTCGTGTTTAAAGCCACCTACAGCGGTGAGTTGGGTTGTGTTATTGCTTAACTATAATCAACCTTGGGTGGAGAGCGGGCATGGTAGGCCCAAATGCTGACGAGGAAGAAATGAAAGACTGGTGATGTTGCTCTGATACTGGTTAACGGTGTGATCGTTAACGTCGCCACGGCGGCACTTGCGCCATGTAATCCACAAGCAAAAAGCTGGCAGTCGTGCTGACTATGGTGTGTTGATGAGCGATCGTATTGATGATCGATATAAGCGAAGTTTAGCCATAGCAACATCACGATGGCCAGTAAGGCAACCGTGTGAGAGCGGGTAGGCTTTAGACTTGCTCGATTCACAACAACGACACTGATAAAAAATGGAATTGTTATACTATAACAATTCCATTTAAAAGGCGAAAGTTAAGCCGTTAGCCTAGATGTTTTGTTTGATTAAGCGAATGACTTGTTCGATCTCTTGGTCGCTTAATACCCCTTCTTTGACAAACAAAACCTGGCCTTGTTTGTCTTGCACAATGATCGCCGATGACTCTTCAGCGAGTTGCCAAGCTTTGGCCACGCGGCCTTCTTTATCTAGCACCATTGAAGACCAAGGAAACTCTTTTTTGCTGTCTTGGGCAGACGATTTCACAAATGAACCCGTTCCCCAAATCGCATCATCTTGATTGATGATGGTGGTGGTTTGATAACTCTGTTGCGGGAATTCTTCTGCGGTAATCGCGGTCATTAATGGCGCGTTCATCGCTTTAGCACTGCTGCGACCCGCAATGGCTTGGATAACCCGCACTTTTCCTAGCATGTCTTGACTCGACCAAGCTTGGAACTCGGTCTGGTCACCATTGAGTACGATTTCGCCATGACTGGCGATTTCAATACTAGCCACTGGTTGACCGATGGCGATGTTATGTGCAAAAGCAAAGCTTGGAGAGCATGCGATTACCAGAGCAAGTAAAGTTTTCGTTTTCATTATATTGTTCCTTTTATGTAAGCGAAAAAAGTATATACCGAAATTTTTATCGCGGGTAAAAATCGCTGTAATAGCGTGAGCATAGATCATTTTGTTAACAAAATGGTTCACATTGGAACGTCATCAGGTATAATCCTGACACGTTCTAAGGATAAGAGCGACGCGGCCTTTATCGGTCGTATCATAAAAGGATATTGGAGTTGCTATGCTGCGTAAATTTCCCAACTATCACCCACAACAGATTGCGCGATTTGTTAAAACTTTGTTTAAAGGTCAGTTCGCAATTGCAGGTGTCGGAGAGTTTGATTTTGATAATGGCAAGGTGTTGTTGCCTGATGTACGGGATCAACAAAAACTGATGACGTTTAAAGAGATCAATCAGGCAATAGAGTCGCTTTCTGCATAACTAAGTGATTGTTAGTCAAAAGTCGCCCGGAGGCGACTTTTTTCGTTTATGCGGGGAAGCAAACACCAGTTCCGCCTAAACCACAGTAGCCATCAGGGTTTTTGGCTAGATATTGTTGGTGATACTGCTCGGCGTAATAAAATGGACCAGCAGCCGTGATCTCTGTGGTGATATTGTCCGCTTGATCTCCGAGCAGAGCTTGATACGCAAGTTTCGACTGTTGCGCTTGCTGTTGTTGCTCATCGTTATAGACATAAATGGCTGAACGGTATTGTGTCCCTAAATCATTGCCTTGACGCATTCCCTGAGTCGGGTCATGCCTCTCCCAAAAAGTACGCAGTAGTTGCTCGAGGGTTATTTTCTTTGGGTCGAAGACAATACGTACCACTTCAGTGTGGCCTGTTTGCCCGCTGCACACCTCTTGATAACTTGGGTTGGGAGTATAGCCGCCCGCGTAACCAACACTGGTGCTGATCACTCCCTCCAATTGCCAGAACAGTCGTTCAGCGCCCCAAAAACAGCCCATACCGAGTAAGATTTTTTCGCAACCTTGCGCAGGTTCTGCGGTCAAACTGGATTGGTTAACGAAATGAACATCGTCGATCGCTATTGGCGTCTCACGGCCAGGTAGCGCATTTTGCGCCGAGATTAGGCTTTGTTTGTCGAGCATGATAAACATCCTTAATGAGTTTTTTTATAAAGACCGCCTAATTGACTGTTTTCATACAGACTTCTATTTGTACAGGCGTTATTATTCTTGTAAATGATGTAGACAGATAATTAAGCATGATCCGAAAGCCTTTACCAGTCCTAATCTCACTCCTTACGTTTGCGCCTGTCAGTTGGGCGCAAGGCGTTGATTTGGATATCAAAGGTATTGAAGGCGCCTTATTAGATAATGTTGATGCTTATTTGTCGGCGATTCCACCAGATGACTACGAAGTCAGTTTACGCTTTCAAGCGCGCTTAGAACGTAATTTCACCGAGGCCCTTAACGCGCTAGGTTATTACCATCCCAAGTACGAGTTTGTTGTGTCAGACGATCAAAACCGAGTGACCGTCAATATTGACCCAGGTCCAGTGGTGTTAGTTGAGTTGGTTGATATTCAGATCAGCGGCGAAGCTAGCCGTGATCCTGAATTTAGCGCCTTGATCGAAAACAGTGGGTTGAAACAAGGACAGCCTCTGGTGCATAGCCAGTATGACTCGTTGAAAAGTGCGATTCGTAATCTGGCCCTGCGGCATGGTTATTTTGAAGGCAGCTATCAGCTTAGTCGTTTGGAAGTTGCCCCTGAACTTAATCAAGCCTTTGTTCGTCTTCACTTTGATAGCGGCATTCGTTACCACTTTGGTGAGAATGTTATCACGGGGAGCCAGATAAAAGAGGACAGAGTCGCATCGCTGGCGCCTTATCAATCCGGAGATCCTTATTTGGTGTCTCAGGTGGGGGAGTACAATCAGAACCTGTCGAATACCGATTGGTTCTCATCGGTGTTTGTCGAGCCAGACTTGAGCCAGCTTGGGCAAGGAAGAGAATTGCCAATGAAAGTTTCTTTGGCTCCGCAAGCACGTAATCAATTGGAAACGGGTCTCGGGTATTCGACCGATGTGGGTGTTCGTGGCACGCTGAAGTGGAAAAAACCGTGGGTTAATAGTCGTGGACACAGTTTTGACAGCAGTTTCTCTCTATCCGCGCCCGAGCAGACAGTGACCGCTGGCTATCGCATCCCGCTCGATGATGTCTTAAAACAGTACTACCGTATTCAGTATGGCATGAAGAATCTCGATAGCCGCGATACCAAAAGCTTGGAATCTAATCTTGCGTTAGAGCGTCATTGGGTGATGGACAGTGGTTGGCAGCGAACCCTGTTCGTGCGCTATTTGATTGAGAACTACCAACAAGGTATACAAGATGATAGCGGTCAGTTTGTGTTGCCCGGCATCTCTTTATCGCGTACGCGTATTCGTGGTGGTGCGATGCCGATGTGGGGCGATCGCCAAAGTGTTACGCTTGAGTATGGCGATCCTAGCCTGTTATCGGAAACGCGTGTCACTCGCTTAATAGGTGGCATGACTTGGATTCGTAGTATTGGCGACAATCATCGCGGCATTTTCCGTCTTGATGGCGGCGCAAACTTTGCTGAACAGTTTGACAAGTTATCGCCTTCTTTGCGCTTTTTCGCTGGTGGCGATAATAATTTACGCGGCTATGGTTACGAGTCGATTTCGCCGAAAGATGTCAGTGGTGCATTAACCGGGGCGAAATATATGGCGACCAGTTCATTGGAATATCAGTATCGTGTTTACGGAAATTGGTGGGGCGCGCTATTTTATGATGTTGGCGATGCATTTAATGACCAACCAGAATTAAAACGCGGTACAGGGGTCGGGGTGCGCTGGGCATCACCTGTTGGTCCTATTCGTTTAGATTTTGCATGGGGATTGGATGCGGCGCCAGGCGATGAATTTCAAATCCACTTTACCTTAGGACCAGAGTTATGATTAAAGTGGTGATCAAGTGCTCGAAGTGGCTCTCACTCTCTGTTGTCAGCTTGTTGTTTATGCTGTTGCTGACACTAGCGATGCTACTGTTGACCAATCCCGGCTTGAACTTGATTGTTTGGGGAGCCGAAAAAGCCCTGCCACAGCTAAGTATTGAGTCGACTGACGGTGCGGTGTTGCCGCGCTTTACGCTCAACAAGGTACGCTTTGATGATCCTCAGTTGAATATTTCGACGCAAGCACAAACGCTGACATTGGCGATCAATCCCGCCTGTCTGACCGAGCCGGGAGTGTGTGTGGATGAACTGGCGATTGACGGTTTGAATTTTTCGATGCCTGAATTGCCGCCAAGCTCTGATCAAGCTCCACAGACGAGTGACCCCTCTTCATCATCTAGCGTGATTACTTCACCTATCCCGATCAGTGTTGCTCGCTTGGCGTTGAGCAATATCGAACTCGATATTCTTGGCCATCAGATTGGTTGGCGCTCGTTTACCACCGGTGCTTCGTTTCAAGGTAACCGCCTGCGAATCAATAAAATGGCACTGATCTCGCCTCGTGTCGCTTTAGCTGACAAGGAGAGTGTTGAAGCGCAGAGCACTGCTTCGAGCGCGACAAATGAGCCATCAGAGACTATCGAGCTGCCTGAGGTGGTTCTACCGCTGCAAATTGAATTGCTCGGTTTAGATATTCGTGATTTCAAGCTTGAACAAGCGACCCCCGTGATTGTCAATCATTTAGCCTTGGTGGCCAATGCCAAGCAATCTCAGATCAATGTCAAAAACTTAACTCTAGATATGCCGCAAGTGAATGCCCAGCTTGCCACCAATATTAAGCTTGCTGGTGACTACCCATTGACACTTAGCCTTAACGCCACGGTTAAAGAGCCGGTAGCCAAAGGACAAACGGTGGTTGTTAAAGCCAGTGGCAGTGTCGCCGATTTGGATGTGAAGGCAGTGTTTGATGGGTTAGCGACAGGCGATATTCATGCCCAGTTGCAACCGCTGCGTCGTGAGCTCCCTTTTGATGTCCAACTATCGGACGTTGACGTGCAATGGCCTCTCACTGGCCAAGGGGAGTATTTTGTTGCGCTAGACTCGCTGCAAAGCCGTGGATCTCTAGAGGGCTATACCTTAGCACTTAATAGTGAGATCAAAGGTCAAGCCTTACCTGATCTCTCTTTGTCACTCGAAGGCAAAGGGGATTTGTCGCACATTGAGCTAAGTCGGGTTGATATGGCGACCTTGGGGGGCAGCCTGACAGGGGATGTGATGGCCAACTGGCAAGCGCCAATCAATTGGGCGGCGAATCTAAACATCAGCCATATTCAGCCGGGTTTGCAATGGCCAGATGCGGAAGGCGATCTTAGTGGCTCTGTCTCTACTACTGGTCGTTTGACCAAGCAGGGCGGTTGGAATGTTGAGCTGCCTAAGTTGGATATTGATGGTTTACTGCGTGGCTATCCGCTCAATATTGAAGGGGCATTGAGTGCTGCCGACAATGCGGGCAACGGCGAGTTGATGGTCAAGACACCACGTTTGGTTTTGTCTCATGGGCCGAATAAAATTGAAGCGCAAGGCGAGCTTGGCCAAGTATGGCAGATGGACTTGGCGATCAATTTTCCTGAAATGATCAAAACGCTGCCTGATCTGCAAGGCAGAGCGCGTGGTAACGTCAAACTACGTGGTGCACTGCAAGCACCAGAGATTGGCCTTAATTTAGAGCTAGACGCGATTGATTGGCAGCAGCAAGCTCAGGTCGAGAAGGTGACATTGAATGGGCGTGTGACGCCACTCCCGACTCCTGAAGGACGTTTAGCGCTCAAAGTCACACAAGCACATTATCAAGATTATATGGTTGATGATCTCAGGTTAAATTTGAATGGCTCCCAGCAAGCGCATGATTTAATTCTTGATGTTAGCTCAAATATTGCTTCGACCCAGTTAACCCTTTCCGGCGCTCTTGACGATAAGCCCGAACTGGCTTGGCGTGGCGATTTAAAGCGGATGCAGTTGTCCTCGAAGCAGGGTGAGTGGCGTCTCGCTCAATCGACAGCCTTAGCTTTTGATATGGCGACTGAGCAAGTCTCGGTGGCGGCTCATTGTTGGCAGCAAGCGGATTCAACCTTATGTCTAGATAAAGACATCAATGTCGGTCAAAGTGGCGAAGCAACGCTCTCTCTTGAGCACTTTAATTTTGATCAAATCGCGATGCTGATACCGAAGCAAACTGTGGTTGCAGGGCAAGTAAATGCGCAAGTAACCGCTAAGTGGGCACCAGACTTGCCGCCGTATATCAAGGCGGCGCTGCAACTACCGAAAGGTCAAGTGACCCAAGAGTTAGAGCAAGCGGTGAGTATCGGCTGGGAGTCAGTGGCGCTCAATGCCCTGCTCGACAACAACCAGTTACAGGCCGATTGGCTGCTTGATGTCACGGACAATGGTGATGTTTCTGGCAATGTCGCGATTGCCAATGTTTTAAGTCAAGACAAGCAACTCGATGGTCGCTTGCAACTGACGACCTTTAATCTTGATTTCCTCGCCCCGCTCATTGGTGAGTTTAGTCAGCTCAAATCCAATATCTCGACAGACTTAGCGATTACTGGACCTGCTCTTCAACCTCAGGTTAAAGGGCGGTTTGTGGTCGATGACATTAAGCTTAAAGGGGAGATCTCTCCGGTTGAAATTGAGTCTGGTCGTGTGTTGCTTAACTTTGATGGCTATCAAGCCTCTTTGGCGGCGGCGCTGAATACACCCGACGGCCAGTTAGAGTTGTCCGGTGATGCTGACTGGCAAAATATGCAAGATTGGAGCACCAATGTGCGCGTTTACGCCCAAGAGCTGTTAGTCGACCTTCCGCCTATGGTTAAGATCAAAGTTCAGCCTGACATGACCATCTCTGCCACGCCAAATTATGCGCGAATTGATGGGGATATTGCGCTGCCTTGGGGGCGTATCTTAGTTGAAGAGTTACCATCCAGTGCGGTGGGAGTATCGAAAGATCAGGTGATTTTGAATCAACAATTGGAACCAATCGATGAGCAGAGCTCTGTGCCTTTTGCGGTTGAAACCGATATCAATATCAAGATTGGTGATGACTTTAAATTGTCCGCCTTTGGACTAGAAGGCGGTTTAGTTGGTCAGCTTAACGTGGCTCAAAAAGACAAAGGGTCATTTGTCACTGGTGAAATCAATATTACCGACGGCTCTTATCGCTCATTTGGCCAAGATTTGCTGATCAATGAGGGCAAAATTCTAATGAATGGTCCGGTCGATCAACCTTATGTTCAGATCTCCGCGATACGTAATCCGGAAAATACGCGAGATGACGTTACCGCTGGGGTCAAAGTGAGTGGGCCAGCCAGTGAACCGACGGTGACGATTTTCTCTGAACCGGCGATGCCTCAAGCTAACGCTTTGTCTTATTTACTGCGTGGGCAAGACATTGATGGTGAAACGGGCGGCAATGCCATGACCACGACCTTAATCGGCCTTAGTTTAGCGAAAAGTGGTCGCGTGGTGGGTGAAATCGGTGAAGCTTTTGGTGTCCAAGATCTTCAACTTGATACTGCGGGTTCAGGTGATGATTCGCAAGTGACGGTAAGCGGCTATATTTTACCAGGGCTGCAAGTGAAATATGGCGTGGGAATATTTGATTCAGTCGGTGAGTTTACGGTGCGCTATCGTTTGATGCAGGATCTCTATTTAGAAGCGATGTCCGGAGTCGACAGCGCGGTAGATGTGCTATACCAGTTTGAGTTTGATTAGGAACATAAAAGGCAGGGTAGGGATGCAACATTTAGTTTTTGTTTATGGCACGTTACGCCATGGGGAAGCTAACCATCATCTGATGGCCCAAGCACAATGGCTTGGCACACACATGACGCCACCTATTTACAGTTTATATGATCTTGGCCCGTATCCAGCCGTAACAAAAGGACGTAGTACCATTGTTGGTGAAGTTTATCTGATTGATGAGGCGACACTTGAGCAGCTTGATTTGCTCGAAGATGTCCCCGTGACTTATCGACGAGAGCAAATTGACACACCATTTGGACTGGCTTGGATCTATTTTTACCAAGATGCCAGTCACCTGGACGTGTTGATTGCTTCTGGAGATTGGTGTCAAAAGGTATAGGTAGTTGTTCATTCATCACTTTGGTTAGTCGGCCAATCAACGATGAAGGAGAGAGCGATGAAAACGAAATTACTATTAATGACATTATTACTGGCAGGTTGTAGTACTCAGCCACCCCCAATGTCGAATGCTGCACAAGACTGGATCGATTACGGTCAGCTACGCGCTGAAAATGGCTGGCTGAAGCAGTCACAAAGTAAACTGACCAAGCTCGACAGTGATGGTTATCTCACCCCAGAGCTCTATATGGCTTATGAGAATGGTTACGAGCAGGGTAGAGCGACATATTGCGCTCAAAATGCTTACATGCTCGGTGTCACGGGTAAACCTTACCAAGGTATCTGCGACAAGCTCGATCCTTTCTTTCAACAAGATTACATGTCAGGGCGCAGCTCGACAGCGGGTTCAAGGCTTTAACTGACTAACAGTTTTAACCGGCTAACAAACTTTTAACCCGCTAACACACTTAAGCGGATAAAAGAGTCAGCACACAAAAAAAGAGTCGACCTTGGTCGACTCTTTTACTTTTGGAACTGGCTTGGCAGATTATGATGGTTCGCGATTTTGCTCTAAAAATAGCTCTACTTTTTTAACCATATCTTTTGAGCCAACAAAGAAAGGAACACGTTGGTGCAGCTCCGTCGGTTTGATGTCCATGATGCGGTTAACACCATCAGAAGCCACGCCGCCAGCTTGTTCAATAATGTAAGCCATCGGGTTGCACTCATACAGCAAGCGCAGCTTACCGTTCGGGTGGCTTTGCGTACTTGGGTAAAGGTAAATACCGCCTTTAAGCAGGTTGCGATGGAAGTCTGCAACCAGTGAACCAATATAACGAGAGGTGTAAGGGCGATTGTCGCTTGGCGCACTTTCCTGGCAGTATTTAATGTATTTTTTTACGCCAAGTGGGAAGCGAATATAGTTACCTTCATTGATTGAGTAGATGCTGCCCTGTTGTGGGATCATCATGTTCTCGTGTGAAAGGCAAAAGGTACCTAGCGATGGATCGTAAGTGAAGCCGTTGACGCCATTACCTGTGGTGTAAACCAACATGGTGGAGGATCCGTAGATCACGTAACCCGCCGCGACTTGTTTGTGGCCTGGTTGGAGGAAATCCTCTTGTGTTGGTGGAGTACCAATCGGTGACACTCGGCGGTAGATAGAAAAAATCGTACCAACAGAAACGTTCACATCAATGTTAGACGAGCCATCAAGTGGATCCATCAACACCACGTATTTGGCATTTTTGTTCAGTTCTTTGTTAAACGCTACTGCCTCATCTTCTTCTTCACTGGCCACACCACACACTTGATCGCGTGCTTCTAAAGCGGCTTTGAATTTATCGTTAGCGTAGACATCAAGTTTCTGTTGATCTTCGCCTTGTACGTTCGCCGTACCGACAGCGCCAGTAATGTCACCAAGACCAGCCGCGTTGATTTCACGGTTAACAATCTTAGCAGCAAGACGGATTGAAGAGAGTAGGGATGATAGATCACCGCTAGCGTGGGGGAAGTCCGCTTGTTTTTCAACAATGAACTCGCCAAGGGTGCGCATTCCAGACATGGATTTTTCCTTTAAAAAAAGTCGCTCAATGATAGGGGGATGGGGTGGACAGATCTCTGCGGATCGTGAATGACTACCCAAGCCTAAGTGTAAAAGTAAGATCTTTTTATTGGTAATGAACTAACTGTTTGAGATCTCAATTTATTTGTCGACTAAAGAACAACTTACATTTTGTTTGCCTAGTAGTGACTTGTGGCTGAAGAGTAACCAAGTGATTTGACTATCATGATAATCGATAGTCAAAGTAGTTCGCTTTTTAGCGCTTTGCCGCCATAATGAGCGGATTATTTTTCGCCTAAAACAGGGTCGGTTATGCATATTCATATCTTGGGGATTTGCGGCACATTTATGGGTGGCGCAGCGGTGTTAGCTCGTCAACTGGGGCATAAAGTGACGGGTAGTGATGCCAACGTTTATCCGCCGATGAGCACACTACTAGAGTCACAAGGTATTGAAATAATAGAAGGCTTTGATCCTTCACAGCTTGATCCTGCGCCTGACCTAGTGGTGATCGGTAATGCCATGAGCCGCGGTAATCCGTGCGTAGAGCATGTACTTAATACCAATTTGCGCTATACCTCAGGCCCACAGTGGCTGCAGGAGTTTTTACTCCATGATCGTTGGGTGCTTGCCGTATCAGGGACACATGGTAAAACCACCACATCAAGTATGCTGGCGTGGATCCTCGAGGCGTGTGGTTATCAACCTGGATTTCTTGTTGGTGGCGTGTTGGGTAACTTCGGAGTCTCGGCACGTTTGGGTGAGAGTATGTTTTTTGTGGTCGAAGCCGATGAATATGACAGCGCTTTTTTCGATAAGCGTTCTAAGTTTGTTCATTATCACCCTCGTACCTTGGTGATGAATAATCTTGAGTTCGATCATGCCGATATTTTTGATGATCTTGAAGCCATTAAGCGTCAGTTCCATCATTTAGTTCGCACTGTACCAAGTAATGGTCGTATTCTCGCTCCCAAGCAAGATCAGGCGCTTAGCGATGTTTTAGCTCGTGGTTGCTGGAGCGAAACCGAATTCAGTGGTTTAGGCGGTGATTGGCAGGCTGAAAAGCTTGAGCGTGATGGATCTAAATTTGATGTTTTGTTCCAGGGTAAAAAAGTGGGTCAAGTCGGTTGGGATTTAGTCGGCGATCACAATGTCGATAATGCTTTGATGGCGATTGCAGCGGCGCGCCATGTTGGCGTTACCCCCGACCTCGCCTGTCAATCGCTGGCAAGCTTTATTAATACCAAGCGCCGACTAGAGTTAAAAGGGCAGGTTAACGGTGTGACCGTTTATGATGATTTTGCTCATCACCCCACTGCGATTGAACTGACTTTAGGTGGTTTACGTAACAAGGTCGGCAAGGATAAAATTATAGCGGTACTTGAACCGCGCAGTGCAACCATGAAACGTGGTGTGCACAAAGATACGTTAGCCGCGTCATTGGCCAAAGCTGATCGCGTGTTTCTCTATCAACCGAATAATATCGATTGGTCTGTTGCCGATGTTGCTGAGCAGTGTTATCAACCCGCCCAAGTTGCGCATGACATTGATCAACTGGTGGCCGACATTGTTGCCAGTGCGCAACCGGGTGATAAAGTGTTGGTGATGAGTAATGGCGGCTTCGAAGGTATTCACAGCAAATTATTGGCGAAACTCGCCGACTGAACTGAGTAACTATGAGTAACAACAAACCTAAAGCCATCACCTTAGCTTTTACTGGCGCATCCGGCGCTCCTTACGGTCTGCGTTTGCTAGAGTGTTTGCTCGCCGCCGATTATCAAGTTTATCTGCTGATTTCTTCAGCCGCGCGCGTGGTGTTGGCGACTGAGCAAGAGCTAAAGTTGCCAGCTAACCCACAAGCTGCGCAGCAAGCGCTAGTAAAACAGCTTAATTGCGCGCCAGACAAACTGGTGGTGTGTGGTAAAGATGATTGGTTCTCTCCGGTTGCCTCGGGCTCGGCGGCACCAAAGCAGATGGTGGTTTGTCCTTGTTCGGCTGGCAGTGTCGCTGCGATTGCTCACGGTATGTCGGACAACCTTATTGAGCGTGCCGCCGATGTGGTGATTAAAGAGCGTGGCCAGCTGCTGTTGGTCGTACGTGAGACACCATTTTCAACCCTCCACCTCGAGAATATGCATAAGCTGTCGCAGCTTGGCGTCACTATTATGCCAGCTGCGCCAGGTTTTTATCATCAGCCAACGTCGATTGACGATTTAGTTGACTTTATGGTGGCGCGCATTCTCGATCACTTGGGTATTGAGCAAGGGCTCGTTCCACGTTGGGGCTATGATCCCCGTCATATTTAAAGCTGCACCTCCAACTATTAGGGGATGGCTATTGAGTCTGATAACTATTACAATCTGAGCGTAACTCATCGGGGAGCTACCGAGTCAATCTTTATTGGCTGGTGGCTGAGATCAGGCTTTGCTTGGGACCCGTGTACCTGAACCAGATAATGCTGGCGTAGGAATTGAGTATGGACACCAAGTTACTGTCCCTCAAGCCTGTGCCGCTCACACAAGGAGAGCGCGAGCAGTGAACTACACTCTAACCCCTATTTCTATCAGCAGCCTTGCCGTTGCATTGATCACCTCTTTTTCCGCCCAAGCGGCGAATGACACCTTAACGGTGTACACCTATGACTCGTTTGCCGCAGAGTGGGGCCCAGGTCCGACGATTGAAAAAGCGTTTGAAGCGCAATGTGGTTGTGACGTTAACTTTGTCGCGCTCGATGATGGCGTCTCGATTCTTAATCGCTTACGTTTGGAAGGCAGTAACAGTAAAGCCGATATCGTGTTGGGCCTAGATAACAACCTGATGGCAGAAGCGAAACAAACCGGGCTACTAACAACACATACCGTCGATACCAGTACGGTGACGCTGCCTAATGGGTGGGATGACCAAACGTTCGTACCTTACGACTTTGGCTACTTTGCTTTTGTATACAACAAAGAGAAACTGGCTAACCCACCAACCAGCCTTAAACAGTTGATTGAGTCTCGTGACGATTTGAAAGTGATCTACCAAGATCCGCGCACCTCAACGCCTGGACAAGGGCTTATGTTGTGGATTAAATCGGTTTACGGTGAGGATGCGCCGCAAGCTTGGCAAGAGTTAGCCAACAAGACGGTGACTGTCACCAAAGGTTGGTCAGAAGCCTACTCAATGTTCCTTGCTGGTGAGTCGGATTTGGTTTTGTCTTACACCACATCGCCCGCTTATCATTTGATTGCAGAGAATGACGCAAAGTTTGCAGCGGCTAACTTTGCCGAAGGTCACTACACTCAGGTAGAGGTCGCGGCCAAGGTGAAAAGTACTCAAAATGACAAACTGGCCGATCAGTTTATGGCGTTTATTCTCAGTGATGACTTCCAATCGGCGATGCCAACTGGCAACTGGATGTACCCTGTTACCGACGTTAAATTGCCACAAGGATTTGATACTCTGACTGTGCCTAGCAAATCACTTGCTTTCTCGGCAGATGAGGTGGCGCAAAACCGCAAAGCTTGGATTCGCGAATGGCAAAACGCACTGACTTTCTAAAGGTGTCTTTTGTATACCATTCCTAAAGTCGGTTTATGGGTCGCGATGATTATCGCGACCTTTGTTGTATCCGCATTCGCTGCTCTATTAATACAAGCGCCAACGCTTGATGTGATGAGTGTCTGGAACGATCCCTATTACCGCCACGTCACCAAGTTTAGTTTCTACCAATCTTTTGTTTCGACACTACTTAGCGTAGGGCTCGCGATTCCCGTTGCTCACGCACTGTCGAGGCGAGCGTTTTTCGGCAAGTCACTGCTGCTTAAACTGTTTGCGACTACGTTAGTGCTGCCAGTGTTGGTCGGTGTTTTTGGTCTGCTGGCTATTTATGGCAACAGTGGCTTGCTCGCTTCATGGCTGAATAGCCTCGACATAGCGCTGCCATTTTCTATCTACGGCCTCAACGGTATTTTGCTCGCGCATGTTTTTTTTAACTTGCCGTATGCGACGCGACTGTTACTGCAAGCCTTAGATACGATTCCCCTTGAACAACATAAGTTGTGCGCGCACCTTGGCATGAGCGCGTGGCAAAAATTCCGTTGGGTAGAGTGGCCGAGACTGCGTCAGCAGCTTCCGCATGTTTGTGGTTTAGTGTTCATGTTGTGTTTCACCAGTTTTGCCACCGTCATGGCATTAGGCGGCGGCCCCAAATCGACCACGATAGAGCTGGCCATTTATCAAGCGATTAAGTTTGATTTTGATCTCCAAACTGGGGCGTTATTGGCGCTGTGGCAAATGCTGTTGTGCGCGATCATGGCGTTAACGATTCAGCGCTTAGCCAAACCGATGGCGACAGCGGTGGGCTCGCAAGCAAAGAACATCCGGTTAGTGAGAGACAGTGGCTACATGAAATGCTGGGACTGGAGCTGGATCGGTTTGGCGATGTTATTGGTGTTACCCCCGCTATTGATGGTGGTACTCAGTGGTTTCAATAGCAAAGCGCTGACCGTGTTTGTGGACAGTCGTTTTTGGTCGGCATTACTGGCTTCATTGAAAGTGGCGACGTTGGCTAGTGTGATTGCGGTCGTCAGTGGTTATGCGATTTTGTTAACCAGTCGCCGTTTAAGACTCAATCGACGGCATAAAAGTGCTGATCATATTGAGTTAATGGCAACGATCATATTGGTTACGCCAGGGTTGGTGGTCTCTACTGGGCTCTTTTTGCTGCTGCGCACGGTAACCGATGTGTTCAGTCTAGCGTTTGTTGTGGTCGTTGCGGTCAATGCGTTAATGGGCTTGCCATATGTGATAAAAACCCTTGCTCAACCTATGTTACATATAGAGCAGCATTATCAGTACTTATGCGCGAGTCTAGGCCTTAAAGGTTGGCAGCGTTTTAAAGTGGTTGAGTGGCGAGCATTGAAAAAGCCGTTTGCCCATGCCTTTGCTATCAGCTTTATGTTGGCGATTGGCGACCTGAGTGCGATTGCACTGTTTGGCAGCCAAGAGTTCCGAACTCTGCCACTGTATCTGTTTCAACTGCTTGGCAGTTATCAGATGGAAGTTGCCGCAGTGGTATCGCTAACCCTGTTACTGCTGAGCGTCGGTTGTTTTTCGCTACTCGAAGTGTTGTTTAACGCCAACGATAAGGTCAAGTATGTTAAGTCTCAATAAGGTCGATTATTATTATCATGATGAGCTATTCCATTTTGATGTCACCATCGCCCAAGGTTCGATTGTTGCTCTGATGGGGCCTAGTGGTGCCGGTAAATCCACCTTACTGGCGCTAGTGGCAGGCTTTATTGAGCCGAGTAAAGGGCAAATTATGGTCGATGGGGTCAATCTTGTTGGCCGAGCGCCGCACCAAAGGCCATTTGCGATGTTGTTTCAAGAGCATAATCTGTTTGCTCACTTAACGGTGCAGCAGAACATCGCTTTAGGCTTGCACCCTGGGCTTAAGCTGACGCCTCAGCAGCAGCAACAAGTGGTTCAAGCGGCGCAACAAGTCGGAGTCGATGCTTACCTTGATCGTCTCCCTGAACAGCTCTCAGGCGGCCAGCGTCAACGAGTCGCATTGGCGCGCTGTTTTGTTCAGCCGCATCCCATTTGGCTACTGGACGAGCCCTTTTCTGCTCTTGATCCTATTTTACGCGAAGAGATGCTCGCATTGGTGAGCAAGCTGGCTGATGAACGACACATTACAGTGTTGATGGTGACACACCACATTAGTGATGCCAGATCGATCGCGAGTGACTTTATTTTTGTGGCCGACGGAAAAGTGGCCGCGAATGGCCCTGTCACCCAGCTTACGACACAGCACTGCCACCCTGCATTGAGCGAATTTGTTCGTGCCAGCGATTAAATAAAAAGTCAGGCGTCTGAGTATCACGCTGTTGTGCTGGAATGGTGAGGTGGTAACGAAAAGGGTTGACGCATGCACGTCAACCCTTAAATCTAATCGCTAATCGCTAATCGCTAATCGCTAATCGCTAATCGCTAATCGCTAATCGCTAATCGCTTAACTCTCTTCTTCATTGAGCGCTTTAAGCACTTGGAAGATTTCACGATATGCTTTAGCTGGCTTACCGGCTTGTTTCTCTTTGTTGGCTTGGCGAGCCAATTGACGTAATCGCTGACGATCCGCACTTGGATAAAGCTCGGTTGCCTCTGAGATCGCTTCATCGCCTTTTTCAACAATACGGTCACGCAGCTGCTCAAGTTTGTGTAACTCTGCTGTTGCCTGTGAGTGTTTGTTGCGGACTTTATCTAGCGCTGCTTGCAGTGGTTCGATATCTTCAAAACGCATTAACTTACCAATGTATTGCAACTGACGACGACGTGCTTCGTTCTTGAAGCGTTGGGCGTCTTTTATTGCATCGGCTAGGTCTTCACTCAAAGGAAATTTTTCTAGAGCCGACGGTCTAAGTTCAACCAGCTCTTCACCAAGCTTTTGTAGCTCTTCCATGTCGCGTTTCATTTCGGTTTTGCTGACCCAAATGATCTCTTCTTCTTCTTCCCATGGCGCTTTTTGGTTTTTACGTGCCATCTTTCTACCCTAATATGACCATCTATTTCTCTATTTTAACAAGAATCGTGGGGAGAAAGCGAAATTCTTGTTATCCTAATGGCAATTGATCTTAAGAAATGAAGTAGATATGGACGTAAGAGAGCAAGTTGCTCAACAGCGCGTTGAGCTAGAAGCTGCAGTAGCAAAGGCATTGGAGATGGCAGCAGCGAATTCTGATGCGGCTGAAGTGGCGATCAGTAAAACCACAGGCTTGAGTGTTTCTACCCGTATGTGTGAGGTGGAAAACGTCGAATTTAATAGCGATGGTGCTCTTGGCATCACGGTTTATCGTAACCAACGCAAAGGCAGCGCGTCGACTTCTGACTTAAGTGAAAAAGCCATTGAACAGACGGTGCGAGCGGCGCTTGATATCGCTCAGTTCACCTCTGAAGATCCTTTTGCTGGTCCTGCTGCGAAAGAGTTGATGGTCAAAGATATTCCTGAACTTGACTTGTTTCACCCAGACACGCCGGATCCAGACAGTGCTGCTGAGGTGGCGATTGCTGCCGAACAACAAGCCTTGTCATTTAGCGATAAAATCAAACAAAGCGATGGCGCGAGTTACGATAGCCACTACGGTTTGAGAGTATATGGCAACAGTCACGGTTTGCTCGCCAGTTATGCGTCTAGCCGCCATAGCACCAGTTGCAGTGTCATTGGCCAAGGCCGCAATGGGGAAATGGAACGCGACTACAGTTACACGGTTGCACGTCATAAAGATGATCTTTGGACTCCTCAAATGGTCGGCCAGAAAGCCGCTGAAAAAACCGTCAGTCGTTTGGATGCGCAAAAGCTCAAAACCGGTCACTATCCAGTGATGTTTGCAGCGGATGTGGCAACGGGATTGTTGGGGCATTTAGTGATGGCGATCAGCGGCGGCAACTTGTACCGTAAATCGTCGTTTTTACTTGATCAATTGGGGGAACAAGTACTGCCTGAATGGTTTAACGTTTCGGAAAAGCCACACATACTGCGCGGTTTGGCATCAAGCCCATTCGATAGTGAAGGGGTGTTCACTCAAGATAGAGAGATCATTACAGATGGTGTGCTCGCCACGTACCTATTAACGAGCTACGCCGCGCGTAAAATGGACATGACACCAACCGGTCACGCGGGCGGGATTCACAACTGGTTTGTTAACTCGACTGGGCAGAATTTCGAACAGATGCTCAACGAATTAGGTACCGGTTTATTGGTTACTGAAGTGATGGGGCAAGGTGTTAACATTGTTACCGGTGATTACTCTCGTGGCGCCGCTGGCTTCTGGGTTGAAAATGGTCAAATTCAGTATCCAGTGTCTGAAATTACCATCGCGAGTAATTTAAAACAGATGTTCAATCAAATTGTCGCTGTGGGCAACGATGTTGAAACGCGGTCTCAAATTCAGACCGGTTCTATTTTGCTTGAGCGGATGAAAGTGGCCGGTGAATAACAACGGTCATCGATAAAAAAGGTTGGCGCGGGCCAACCTTTTTTGTTTGTCTTGATTGTTACTCGATGATTGTTACTCGGCTTCAAATAGCTCGGCATGCAGCTTTTGGATCGCTGACTTGGAAACAGACTCATTGACCAAAAAACACAGATTGTGCGGGCTCGCACCGTAACAGATCATACGTAGATTGAAGTCTTCTAGTGTACCAAAGACTTGTTTTGCATAGCCTTTGCTTTCACTCATGTTATTCCCAATCAATGCCACTAAACATAAGTTATGTTCAACCTCAACACTGCACAGCTCTTCGAGCTCGAGTTTGGCCGCTGATGGTAATTGCGGAGCGCCGCCAGAGGTGCCAGTTTGATCTAAAGTCAGTGAGACACTGATCTCTGACGTAGTAATCAAATCGACCGAGACTTTATGTTTAGCCAAAATTTCAAACACTTTGGCGAGAAAACCATACGCATGGAACATTTTCGCACTGCGCAGCGTGACCATGGTTTGATTGCAACGTAATGCCAAGGCTCGAAACAGAGGTGAACTTTCGACTTGGTGACGAATCCACGTTCCGCCTTTTTCTGGCTCTTTCGATGAACCAACAAAGACCGGAATGTCATGGCGTAGTGCTGGGACCAAGGTCGATGGATGCAGAATTTTAGCGCCGAAGTTGGCCATTTCAGAAGCTTCACTAAAGCTGATTTCTGGAATCGGTGAGGCTTTAGCGGCAATCCGTGGATCGGTGGTGTAAATCCCCGGAACATCAGTCCAAATCTCTAGACCTGCCGCCGCAACCGCTTCGGCAATCAAAGCTGCACTATAATCACTGCCACCGCGACCAAGGGTTGTGGTGTTGCCTTGCTCATCTGAGCCAATGAACCCTTGAGTGACGACAACGTGTTCTTGGCAAACAGGAACCAAAGCGGTTTTGGCTAGCTCACCGATACGCTCGAGGTTGGGCTCTGCTTTACCAAAATTATCATCGGTGCGCATGATATCGCGGATATCGAAACGTACCGCGTTAATGCCACGCTCTTTCATTAACTGCGTCAGTAAGTGAGTCGACATTAATTCACCACATGCAACTAGGTGATCAGTCAGTTTGTTGCTTGACTGAATTGACGCCGCTTCAGCCAGGCTGGTCACGGTATCAAGAATGGCATACACCTCACTCGCTGCTTGAGTTGGCTCATTAAGCTGATTGAGTACCGCATCGTGAATGTGGGCGAGTTGGGCCAATAATTCACTACGACGACTGTGATCTTGCACCCCATTGGCGAGCTCAACTAAGAGATTTGTCACGCCGGAGCACGCACTACTGACGACCAGTTTGGTGTTCGGGTTATTTTCGATAATTGCAGCACAGCGGCTCATTGCTTCAAAGTTTGCAACGCTTGTGCCACCAAATTTAGCTACATTAAAACTGCTCACAGCGTATCTCCCACGACTTCCTGAAATAAAAAATTTGGTCATTAGACCAACATCCAATGTTTTTACTTTGATGAAGAGAGTTGAGCGAAAGAGAGGTCTATTTTTGAATGATGTACCTCAGAAGCTCATCATCAGACGGGGCTGATGACAGTCGTAGGGATTCAACCCTAACAACCGATAGATCCAAGCCGACACCCCGGAACTACCTCGGCACTGCTCCCCCTCGATGGATTGTGTTGGAGTTGCGGCTCCACAACACACCTACCTGGGCAGTGCTCCTCTTCTGCAAAATAATTTGCCAGTGGCATAAATATTCACCACTTATTTCTGCATTGAACGTGTTTCTTCGTATGATGTCAACGAGAATTTGTTGCTTATTGGCATTTTAAAATTAACAAACTTGTGACACTGGTTTGACCTGCCGACTTTGGGCTAATTGCCGGGTGATTGGAATTCGATTAAGGTGGAAAGTCACAACAAAGACAACAACAAAAATAATTATGGAGCAGCCAATGACAATTCAAAGTTTTATTCCTCCCCAGCGCATCCTTATGGGACCAGGACCTTCAGATATTTCTCCACAAGTTTTGCAAGCTTTGAGTCGCCCAACGGTCGGCCACTTGGACCCTTTGTTTGTTGGCATGATGGACGAGTTAAAGGCACTACTCAAATACGCGTTCCAAACGGAAAATGAATTTACCATCGCGGTGTCGGCTCCGGGTAGTGCGGGCATGGAAACTTGTTTTGTTAATTTGATTGAGCCGGGTGAGAAAGTTATCGTCTGTCGCAATGGGGTATTTGGTGAACGGATGCGTGAAAACGTGGTTCGCGCTGGTGGTATTGCCGAAGTCGTCGATGATGAGTGGGGCGCACCAGTGTCTGTCGATAAAGTCGAGCAAGCACTTAGCGCTCACCCAGACGCTAAAGTGCTGGCGTTTGTGCATGCAGAAACCTCGACTGGCGCTTGTAGCGATGCACAAGCGCTCGGTAAATTGGCCAAGCAACATGGCGTGCTAACCATTGTCGATGCCGTAACTTCGCTTGGTGGCGTGCCGTTAAAAGTAGATGAGTGGCAATTGGATGCGGTCTACTCTGGCAGTCAAAAGTGTCTGTCTTGTGTGCCGGGTTTGTCGCCAGTGACCTTTTCTGCTGCGGCGATCGAAAAAATCCAATCACGCACCACACCAGTGCAAAGCTGGTTTCTCGATCAGAGCTTAGTGTTGGGCTACTGGAGTGGTGAAGGTAAGCGCAGCTATCATCACACGGCGCCAGTCAATAGTTTGTACGCGTTACATGAAGCGCTATTAATGCTGAAAAAAGAAGGCTTGGAGAATGCTTGGCAGCGCCACCGAGAGATGCATGAAAAGCTTAAGCAAGGCTTAGAAAAGCTGGGGTTTGAGTTTGTTGTGGCTGAAGCGTCTCGTTTGCCACAACTGAATGCGATTTATGTTCCACAAGGTATCGATGAAGCGAAAGTACGCTCTCACTTGCTCGAAACCTATAATTTAGAAATTGGTGCTGGCCTTGGTGCGCTGGCCGGTAAAGCGTGGCGAATCGGCTTGATGGGCTATGCTGCTCGCCATGAGAACGTCGCACTGTGCTTAAGAGCGCTCGAAGAGTCCTTGACTCAGTAATCACACTTTAAGCGACAGGGCGACCTTATGGTCGCCCTTTTAGTGTGCTAGCCGTTGATTATCAGCTTTTAAAGCGTCGATGTCAGGAGCGATATAGTGAATCTGTGAAAAATCGCGATTGGGGAATAAGAATGTCGCTTCGGCACGGATCTGTTCGGCTTTAATCGTGTCGTCAATGCCTTGATACGCCAAAATTAAGTTGCTGTAAAAGGCTGGTCTCGGTTTGTCCTTAATCATCGACAAAGACCAGTCAATGTAAGCTTGAATGTACTGGCTATTTTGCTCAATGAGACCCAGATTAAGATAGGTACTGTAAATGTCCCAATCGTAACGGTCCTGCCAAACGATAGCGTTAGAAACGCGCTCTAGGATCTGTGGATCTTTAGGCTGTGAACGCTCAAATTGAGTGAGCACATAGTTGGTGTGTAGAGCGCTCAACATATAGATACTGGTGACGATAGGGACGATCAAGCTAGCCACTCTTAGTGCGGCTTTTGAAATAAAACTCAATGATAAACTGCGGTAGCGACTGGCGCGTTGGTCAACCCAAAACAGCAGAATAATAAAGGTTAACCAGTGTATTGATGAGTGATAAAACGGGTACTCAAGCTGGCTGTGCAATACGATAGGCACAAACAGGGCGAACATGGCTAAACGTGTGCCTTTCTTGGCTTGAAATAATCGGGCTAAGACGAATAACGCCGCCAGTATAATCGCCAACAAAGGCAGTAATCCCCCTTCTACTCCCCAATAAAGCAGTTCATTGTGCGGGTGATCCATGGCGGCAAGCCCAGGTTGATAACTTGGGTTGAGCTGATGTTGGCGTGCGGTATAAACCAAATACTCCGGCTCAAAGCGGCCGTATCCATAACCGGTAAACGGCTTTTCAATCAACATATCTAACGCTTGTGGAAAGGTATATTGTCTTGGACTTTCAAGGTTGGCTTTGTGGCCAATCAGCGTTGAAGATTGCCCCGGTAAAGCCGAAAGAGAGAAGCCGATAACGATACCAAGCGTAATCGAGACTATCCAACCCCAAAAACGCTTTTTCGTCGCAAAGCGATAAAGGTAGTGCAGGAGAAAAACAACGCCTAACACCGCCCCTAACCAGCCGGTTCTGGACGCTAAGACAATCAGTAGGGGGAGCGTCACTATCGGGGTGAGATAGAGCAAGGCGACTTCACTGATTCGGCGTTGGTATTTGGTTGGATGACGTGCCAATAAGTACCCCGACAGTGCCAAGCCAGTTGCCAAAAAGCTGGCCATTACGTTGGGCTGTTGGAAAATACCATAAGGGCGATTATTGAGCGTGTCGTAGCCAAACACATTGTCTGGCTCGAGGAGTAACAATTGCACCCAGCCGAATAGGCTTTGAATCAACACCGCAATGACCACAAACCACAACAGGCGCTGTTTTTGTTTGTTGCTAAAACGTATCTGTTGTAATACCACAAACAACAAGTACCCCGCCCATAAACCAATTAATCTGCCGGCGGCCAAATCGGGATTGGCGCTAGTATAGAGAACGGGCAGTGTCATCATGACACAGCAGATGAATAACCCTAGAGTAAGTTTGTTGTAACGGAGCGCTCCTTCCGAGCCGATCTGGTAGAAACCAATGGCAAGGGAGAAGCTGATGGCGAGCCATGTCGTGGCATTAAAAGATAGTGCAAGCCCAGAGCCGCCCGGATTGGGCATAAACCAGTGCATCGCTAGCAAAAATACGATTGCAATAGAAACTAAGAAAGGTTTGATTAACGGCGGCTTTGGCGCCTTTATTTCCAGCTCTGTTCCAGCTACATGCGTAGTCGCCATAAATTACAACACCTCAAAAAAACAGACCAGTGAGGTAGTCACTGGTCTGTTAATCTTACAACTAAATGCTAACTTAACATAGGTTTAAGGAATCGCGCTGTGTGTGACCCCTCAACCAGCGCTACCGCTTCGGGAGTGCCAGACGCAATAATATCGCCACCACCTTGGCCTCCTTCAGGCCCTAGGTCAATAATCCAGTCAGCGGTTTTTATCACATCTAAGTTGTGTTCAATCACCACGACCGTGTTGCCATGATCACGTAGGCGATGCAAGACCGCAAGTAGCTGCTTGATATCGTGGAAGTGCAGACCTGTCGTCGGCTCATCGAGAATATACAACGTTTTTCCGGTATCACGTTTGGATAGCTCTCGAGCCAGTTTAACGCGTTGCGCTTCACCACCTGAAAGGGTTGTTGCGGCCTGACCAAGACGAATATAAGAGAGGCCGACATCCATTAAGGTTTGCAGTTTTCGTGCAATCACAGGGACGGGCTGGAAGAATTGATGAGCATCTTCGACCGTCATCTCTAGCACTTCATCAATGCTCTTGCCTTTATAGCGAACCTCTAGTGTTTCGCGGTTGTAGCGCTTGCCTTTACACACATCACAAGGGACATAAACATCAGGTAAGAAGTGCATTTCAACCTTGATTACGCCATCTCCCTGACACGCTTCACAGCGACCGCCCCGGACATTAAAGCTAAAACGCCCTGGTTTATAACCACGTGAGCGTGACTCTTGGGTTCCTGCAAACAGTTCACGAATTGGGGTAAAGATGCCGGTATAAGTGGCGGGATTTGAACGCGGTGTTCGACCAATAGGGCTCTGGTCAATATCGATAACCTTATCAAAGTGCTCTAACCCTTTAATCTTTTTATACGGCGCTGGCATGGCGGTGGTGGCGCCGTTAAGCTGGGTATGAGCAATTTTAAAGAAAGTATCGTTGATTAAGGTTGACTTACCCGATCCAGAAACACCGGTAATACAACTAAACAGCCCGACAGGGATCTCGAGGTTGACATTCTTTAAATTGTTACCAGAGGCACCAATAAGTTCGACGACTTTTTTACTGTCTCTAGGCGTGCGAGTTTCAGGAATGGCGATCTGCTGTTTGCCACTTAAATACTGACCCGTTAGCGAGTTAGGGTTGGCAATGATCTCAGCCATGGTGCCTTCAGCAACCACATTGCCGCCATGAACACCAGCGCCTGGACCGATATCAATCACATGATCAGCCATCCGAATTGCATCTTCGTCATGCTCAACCACCAGTACCGTATTGCCTAAATCGCGCAGGTGGGTAAGGGTTTTCAGTAGACGTTCGTTATCACGTTGATGCAACCCAATGGAAGGCTCATCAAGCACATACATCACGCCGACGAGTCCGGCACCAATTTGGCTCGCCAAACGAATACGTTGCGCTTCGCCGCCAGAAAGGGTTTCGGCACTGCGGGATAAATTTAAGTAGTTGAGACCGACATTGACTAAGAATTGCAGTCGGTCGTTAATCTCTTTCATCACTTTTTCAGCGATTTGCGCGCGTTGGCCTTCTAGTTGCAGGGAGGCAAAAAAGCTCAGCGCATCGGCGATACTTAACTCAACGATCTGCGAGAGCGTGGTATCGTTAATAAAGACATTCCGTGCTTCTATGCGCAAGCGGCTGCCGTCACAGCTAGCGCAGGTTTTGGTCGAAATGTACTTGGCTAAATCTTCTCGAACGGCATTGGATTCAGTGTCACGATAACGGCGTTCTAGCGTATTTAGAATCCCTTCAAATGGGTGACGTTTAACGCGAATATCACCGCGGTCATTGATGTATTTGAACTCGATCTCAGCTCGGCCTGAACCGGTAAGAATGATCTCCCGGGTCTTTTTCGCCAAGGACTTAAACGGCACGTGAAGATCAAAACCATAATGTTCAGCGAGCGATGAAAGCATCTGAAAGTAGTAATAATTCTTTTGATCCCAACCGCGAATGGCTCCTTGCGCCAAACTTAAACTGTCATCGACAATCACTCTGGCCGGATCAAAGTATTGCTGGACGCCCAAGCCATCACAGGTATGACAAGCACCTGCAGGGTTATTAAATGAAAACAGGCGCGGCTCAAGTTCTTGCATGCTATAGCCACAATGTGGGCAAGCAAAATTGGCAGAAAAAACCACTTCATCGTCTGAGCCTTCCATTGGTGCAAGTACCGCAATCCCGCCAGAGAGCTCTAATGTGGTCTCAAAAGATTCGGCTAGCCTTTGTTGCAAGTCATCGCGGACTTTGAATCGGTCAACCACCACCTCAATCGTGTGTTTCTTGTGTAATTCAAGCGTCGGAGGATCGGAAAGATCGCAGGTTTCACCATCGATTCTGGCGCGGATAAAGCCTTGCGCGGCTAAGTTCTCTAGGGTTTTAACGTGCTCGCCTTTTCGCTCTTTGACGATTGGCGCCAGTAACATCATTTTTGAGCCAGCGGGCAATTCCAAGACTTTATCGACCATCTGAGAAATGGTTTGCGCCGCAAGGGGGACTTTGTGCTCTGGACAGCGAGGTTCGCCAACGCGAGCGTAAAGTAAACGCAGGTAATCGTACACTTCGGTAATGGTTCCAACCGTGGAACGCGGGTTATGTGAAGTGGATTTCTGTTCAATCGATATCGCTGGCGACAAGCCTTCAATATGGTCGACATCGGGTTTTTCCATCAAGGATAAAAACTGACGCGCATAAGCAGAGAGTGATTCGACGTAACGACGTTGGCCTTCTGCATAGAGGGTATCAAAAGCAAGCGAGGACTTGCCTGAGCCTGATAAACCAGTAATGACAGTGATTTTATCTCGGGGAATGGTGAGATTAATGTTCTTCAGGTTATGGGTGCGGGCGCCGCGGACTTCTATCTGATCCATGCTTGTCACTCTATGCAAAAATTAGTTGGCTAAGTATTACATAGTGTGAGAAATGTGCAAATAAATACTGGATAAAAAAACAGTAAAGGCAGCCGTTTAAGCTGCCTTTCATTGCCACTCAAAGGCTGATATTACTCGCTCTCTTTGGTGGTGGTTTGTTTGCCAAGTTCTGAAGTCTTGGTGTCTTTAAGGTAGAGGTTTTCAAAGCAGTAATTGGTCGCTTCGATATATCCTTCGACGCTACCACAGTCAAAACGCTGACCTTTAAATTTATACGCAAGTACGCAGCCCGCTTGTGCTTGTTTGAGCAGCGCATCGGTAATTTGAATTTCGCCGCCTTTACCGGGTTCAGTATTTTCAATCAACTCAAAAATATCTGGGGTTAAAATGTAGCGGCCAATAATGGCAAGGTTGCTCGGCGCAGTGCCTGGTTCAGGTTTTTCTACCATGTTATCGACGCGATAAATATCGTCTTTGATCATCTCACCGGCAATAACGCCGTATTTATGGGTTTCATCCGCTGGCACCTCTTGCACGGCGACAATCGAACAGCGGAACTGCTTAAATAGGGCAACCATTTGGGCGAGTACGCCTTGCTGCTCGTTAACGCATAAGTCATCGGCTAAAACCACCGCAAACGGCTCGTCACCAATTAATTCACGCCCGGTCAAAATTGCGTGGCCGAGGCCTTTCATCTCACGTTGACGAATATAGGTGAAGTTGGCGGTATCAATAATATCGCGAATATCAATCAGCAGATCTTCTTTGTTGGTGCCACTGATCTGGTGTTCGAGCTCATAATTCATGTCAAAGTGGTCCATGATCGAGTGCTTACCACGTCCAGTGACAATACACATACCATCCATACCTGCTTGAATTGCCTCTTCGACGCCATATTCAATCAGTGGTTTGTTCACCACTGGCATCATCTCTTTTGGCATTGATTTGGTCGCAGGTAAAAAGCGTGTACCGTAACCCGCGGCTGGAAATAGGCATTTCTTAATCATCAGTAGAACCCTTTAACTTGTTATTATTCGTCAAACTGGCGCAACTTTATCATGAAACCCTAAATGAGATAATCACTGTGCGCTCAGAATGACGAAACAATCGTCGTCGATTTAGTTTCTCATATGTTGTTTGGCCCAAGCGGCCGCTTGAACGCGGTTTTTCGCCCCGAGTTTTTTGAAGATCTTTTGCAAGTGTGATTTCACGGTAAACTCGCTAATAAACATGTCTTCGGCGATCTGTATATTTGAAGAGCCATTCATTAGGCAACGCAAAATTTGAATTTCACGTGCGGTCAGATCGACTGTGGCTGGAGTGGTTTGCGTATCGACGACGCTGCGATAGTGAAACAGCAATTGAGCGGTCACTTTTCTTGGCAGCCAGTTTTCTCCGTTGATCACGGCTTCACAACCGCGCATGATCAAATCAATATTGATGTCTTTATAAAACACCCCTTTCAAATGGCCAAACGCTAGAAGCTCGTCGGTGGTCAATCGCTGGCTAACGTTAAACACAATGGTTTCAAACGATTTGTCGGCTAAGGGAAGGGCGCGTATCTGGCTTTTAAGCTTAGTGTAGTTATGGTAATCAACCAGCAAAATTCGATGTTTGTGTTGTTGTAAGGCGAGTAGCAGTTCGTTTGGTATTATTCGTGGTATTACCATCCCCAACTTTTGTTCTAGTTGATCGATAAACGGATGTTCAAGCGATGAGTCTTCACATAGGAAGGAGATGGTTCTGGTATATATGCTTCTAGCCATAATGTCCTCTAATACTAAGGTTGTAATAATTGAATCACAGAGTGCAGCAAGTCTTAGAGGCGCGCTAATTTTGGTTGAGTGTTTGCGCTGCGATTCATATGGCTAGGTAATTTACTGATTACTCAGCATAGTTACAGTTTGAGACGACTCTAAAAACGGACTCAGTTTGATGTTGCTTGATAAACTGAAACGACATTGTGGTTGAGAGATTTGTTGCGAGCACAAAGCGTGTTATCCTTATGCGCTATTTTCTGAACAACCCAAATTTAGACGGAGCGAAACATGGCTAGCCGTGGAGTGAACAAAGTTATTTTAGTCGGTAATCTGGGCACTGACCCAGAGGTACGTTTCATGCCGAGTGGCGGTGCAGTTGCCAACATTACTATTGCAACGTCTGAATCATGGCGTGATAAAGCGACGGGCGAACAGCGTGAAAAAACAGAGTGGCACCGTGTTGCTTTGTTTGGCAAGTTGGCCGAAGTGGCGGGCGAATATCTACGTAAAGGCTCTCAAGTCTATGTAGAAGGTCAATTGCAGACGCGTAAGTGGCAAGACCAAAGCGGCCAAGACCGTTATACAACGGAAGTTGTGGTCCAAGGTTACACGGGTGTTCTGCAAATGTTGGGTGGCCGTGCGCAAGGTGGTGCACCAGCTCAAGGTGGTATGGGTCAATCTCAACCTCAACAAGCTCAGCAAGGTGGTTGGGGACAACCTCAACAGCCGGCGATGCAAAAGCAGCCAGCGCAGCAACCTCAATCTCAGCCACAGCAGGCGCAGCCTCAATATAATGAGCCGCCGATGGATTTTGATGACGACATCCCGTTTTAGACGTTTGTTATCGAAAAAAAGCCGCGCTTGTCGCGGCTTTTTTATATAGTTACCTCAGCAACTCGCCGAGAGTATAAGTCGTTGACTACACTAATCTCTATAAGCTAAAAGCATCCGCGAAATAACCGAATATTATCGATTGAGAAAAGGAATTCTGCATTCATGAGGTACACGCCTACCTTAAAACTGAGTACACGCTTGGTTGCGTTTGTAACTGTTATTGTTATCAGCGCGATGTTTATCCTGTTCTTAGGTGGCACTTTATCGTTCAAACGATTAGGCCAAGAATATCTTGACCATTCTTTGCAAGGGATCGTCGATGTTGTCGATAAAGAGATGGAAGACCCTGACGCGGCGTACTCTCTTCAGCGTTGGATGCCGAAAATGTTGCAAGCCTCAAGTGTTGTTGAAATGGAGTTGCTCTCTTCATACGGTGTAATTTATCGCTTCAAAGATACTTCATCGAAAGTGGCGAGCGAGTTGTTGTATGAGGTGGAATACACCCTAGAACGTAATCGCGGCTACCAAATTCGCTTTAAAGCAATCCCGCCTTATATTGGTTTTGGCTATTCGATGCAGGCGTTGTGGTCGATCACGCTTGCGGTTGGTTTGGTGGTGTTCTGTTTGCTGCGTGGTTTGAAGTGGCTCAAAGAACAACTGTATGGTTCAGAAATGCTCGAAGAGCGTGGACGGATGATTTTAGCTGGTCGAGTCGAAGAGTACGCCAAAGGCGATGAGCGAGAGTGGCCTTATACCGCCAGTGAAGCGTTAGATCGATTAATTGAAGAGCTGCAAGATGCGCGGCAAGAGCGCAGTCGTTTCGATACCTTTATTCGAACTCAAACTTTTTTAGACCAACTGACCGGGACGGCTAATCGAGTGCTATTTGATAGTAAACTTGAAGCGGCACTGTCTGAAAATGGCTCCCATGGAGGAGTGTTGATGCTACGGATTGATGATTGGGAGCAGATAGAAGAAGAGCAGGGGAAACAGGTCGCAAATGACTTCTTAGTGGATGTGGGTGAAGGGCTTAATAATGTCATTCAGCGCTACCCCGATGTCATTTTGTCACGTTACTACAGCTCTGACTTTGCCATCTTCGCTCCGAGTTTATCGAGTAAAGATGTCTCTCATATCGCCACTCAATGTCTGAAACAGATTACCAAGCTCACCCCGCCGTTGCCTCTCGATGTTGACAATTGGGTTCACATTGGCGTGAGTATGTACCGTGAAGGAGAGAGCCAAGGGCGCATCATCGATGAAGCTGAAACCGCATTGAAAAGTGCTCAGTTACAAGGGATGAATACTTGGAGTCGTTTTCATAAGCACCATGTGCAACAAGACGAGCGAGGCAGCGTTCGCTGGCGGACACTTTTTGATGTGGCATTAAAACCAGAACACATCTACATTTTTGCCCAGCCGTGTTATTTGCTTAACTCACATCAAGAGCTTGTCTGTGAACACCATGAGCTGTTTGCGCGAATCAATGATCCAGAAAAGGGAGTGATCAAAGCTTCTAGGTTCAACTCAGCAATTGAATCCGTTGGGTATGAAGGGGTTCTCGATAAGGCTGCGTTTTCTGCCATTATGCAATATTTAAAACAGTCTGATAGTTCAGAGAGTTACTCGATCAATTTGCATGTGGTACCTTTTGCGGATCGAGAGTATTTTAAGTGGTTTCGTGATGAAATTCTGCAGCTTAGTATCAGCCTGCGCCAGCGATTGATCTTTGAATTCACCGAAGCGCGCTTGGTTAAACATCTTGATTACATGCGGCCCGTGACCAAAATGATCGTGGGGCTTGGTTGTCAAGTCGCGGTCGGCCAAGCAGGTCGATCAATTGTCAGTACGCATTATCTCAAAGATATACCCGTGAGTTATTTAAAACTGCACCGTAGCTTGATAAAGAGAATCGATCAGCGTGATGAAAACCAGTTGTTTGTCAGAAGCTTACTTGGGGCATGTGAAGGGCTAACCACCAAGCTTATTGCGGTTGGGGTGGATAATAAGGCCGAATACCACACCAGCGTACAATTAGGCATTCATGGAGTACAAGGGCGATATTTGAGTGAAGAAACGCAGTTATTGCCCCTGCAAGCGTCGCTCCTTCCAGCAAAACCGCCAGAACATAAAGTGCAAATCGGTCGTCGCAACCGGTGGCGTAAAGCAAAGTGAATTAGATGAGCATTCAATCGATAATCAATAGGTTTAAACGCAGCGAGCAATCATCGACACATCTCTATGTGGTCGTTCAGCCGAGCGCGTTGTTTTTTTCTTCCTCTTTGCACAGTGAGTTACCGCGTCAGGTTGAGCTTCATGGTCAGCCATGGCAACAAGTGCTAACGGACACGCTGCAAGGGCTGACTATCACAAATGTTAAATTGGATGTGGTATTACACTCTTCACTTTATAAGACCTATCAGATAGACAAACCCAATGTGCCAGATGAAGAGTTAGCTCAGGCGCTGCCATTTTTGCTAAAAGAACTCATCAGTGAGCGAATCTCGGATGTCGTTATTGACTCGATGTATTTGTCGACCAATAACAAGTTGCAAGTTTACGTGGTGGACAAAGGTTTAGTCAGCCAGTTATATCGAACACTGACGTCACTATCTATCGAACTTGAACGCGTCTTGGTTGAAGATGAAATCTGGGGCCATTCAGCGGGCGACTTGAGTCACTTTTTGCTGCTGCAACGCAGCCAACAAGGGGCGTTTCGAGTCAGTGCATTTATTAATGCTCAAAGTGCTTTTCAGCGAACGATGCGCGGCATTACACCGCCATTAACCGGTGTCGCAAGCAGTGTGCTACAGCTCGATGGTATCGCCCTTGAACTACAGCGCTCGATTGATTATCTCTCCTCTCAGCTTCGCTCTGCCCCTTTGCATAAGATGATGATCTGTTGTGATGAAGAGTCGCAGCAAGAGATTGTTGAAGCATTAAATCAACGTTTGAGTGTTCAAACGGCGCTGTTGTCTGAGCAGGCCGAATTGTCCGGTGAAATTCTAGTGCGCGTGTGCGAAAACTTGCCCCACGCCGAAATAAATCTCTTTCCTGAAGAATTAAGACCGAAAAAAGAATACTTTACCCTGACCAATATCGCGATCGGATGGGGAGTGGCGGCGACCTTGTTAGTGGTGGTGACAGCGAATCTCTATTATCAACAGCGTGGCTTAAACCAGCAATTGGCTGAGCACAGTCGCCAGCAAGCGGCATTTAAACAACAGATGACTCAGCTTAGCGAGCAATTGAGTCAGCATAAACCGAGCGCAGCCAAAGAGGCGGCGATTGCTAGGCTACAATTAGAGATAGAGGCTAACCAGAGTGCGTTGGCGGCCGTTGAGAAATTCGATCAATCACAGCAAGTGGGGTACTCATCGGTACTGCGTTCACTCGCGACGTTAGGGCGTAGTGATATTTCGTTACAGACGATCCGAATTGATGGCAACGGCCTTGATTTAACCGGATTGGCTCAAAGTCCACAAGCGATTCCGAATTGGGTTAATCAGTTTAAAAACGAGTTGAGTTTAGTGGGACGAACGTTTGAACAGCTAAAAATTGGCCGAAATGAACAAGATATTATTACTTTCGAGCTCAAAACTCAGCGGGAGAGCAATTAATGGCGAGTTATTGGCAGCGGTGGAATGAGAAGTTTGCGCAATTAAGCCCCCGTGAAAAAGTATTAATTAGTTTGTGTGGATTGGTGGCGATTATCTTCGGTCTGCTGACGTTAGTTGTTGAGCCTGTTTATAATAAAAATCAACAGCTAAGCCTTCAGTTATCTAATGCAAAGCTGAATGGTCAGCAATTGCAAGCCGACCTTCTACTGATGCAAGCGAAGTTGAATAAGGATCCGGATCGCGAGTTAGACAAGCAACTTGAACGTTT
Source organism: Vibrio pacinii DSM 19139 (assembly GCF_000711795.1). Lineage (GTDB taxonomy): Bacteria > Pseudomonadota > Gammaproteobacteria > Enterobacterales > Vibrionaceae > Vibrio > Vibrio pacinii. The sequence goes on from NZ_JONH01000015.1 coordinate 45,462, forward strand.
GATGGCACAGAGCCAACAAAGTTCGCAACAACTGGCTGAACTGGTCGAAAGCTTAATTACTCCGAGTGAAATGGCACAATTACTTGAATCAGTATTACTAGGTTCAAAGCAGTTACGTCTGGTGTCACTTGAGTCTTTGCCCGCAGAACCGATTGTTCCCCCCAGCGAGGATAAAGGCATGACGGGGTACTATATCCATCCGGTTCGAATCGAGTTGACTGGGCGTTATTTTGACATTGTGAATTATTTAGAAGCATTGGAAGCGATGCCAGTGAACTATTATTGGCGTCAGTTTGATTATCAAGTGGAGTCGTACCCACAAGCGCGATTAGTTTTGACGGTTTATACCTTGGGCACCAGGCAGGAGTTTATTAGTGGTTAGGTTTCTTGTCGTAACATTTTCAATGATTGTCGCGCTTGCTGTTCAAGCCAAGCAAGATCCGACGGCACCTCTTGGTTGGAGTGCGCCCGCAACGAATGGCATTAAATCTGTCAACAAAGTGGCCCCATTACCAAAACTGCAAAGTATTGTTTGCCCACAATCTGGTGATTGCAGCGCGATTTTAAATGGTCAACCTATGGTTATTGGAGAGCGAGTCTCAGGCTACACCGTTCGTCACATTGAGCCAGAACTCGTTACCCTCGCGCGCGGTGGTAAAACGTGGAAACTACAACTCTTCTCTCTAGAAGTGAAACAGTAAGGTCAGTAGAAACATATGCGTAAATTCGCTATAGCTATCACTATTGCATCAACGTTAGTCGGTTGCTCGATGGGACATCGCGATCCAGTAGAAGCCAAAAACGCGCTCAATGAGGCGATTAATCAAAACAACAGTTTAGGATTAGATGAGCTGCCTGCGTCGGTTGAAGCCGACCTGATGCCGGAATTAACCACCAGCAGTGGTGACTTGGTCGCTCAACACTCGATCAAACGTTTTCGAATTAAGGCTAATCAGGTTGATGCAAAAGCATTTTTTGCCAGCTTAGTCAAAGGTACGGCGTATAGCGCGGCTATTCACCCCAATGTCAGCGGAACCATTACTGCTAATCTCAATGACGTTTCGCTTGATGAAGTGTTGAACGTGATTGAAGATATGTATGGCTACCAAATCACCAAGAGTGGCAATGTTATTCAGGTCTATCCTGCCGGTTTGCGTACCGTTACATTGCCAGTCGACTACCTGCAATTTAAACGTACAGGTCGTTCAATTACCTCGATTTCGACTGGGACCGTAACGAATCCGGAAAACGGTTCGAGCAATGATAATTCATCCAACTCATCCAACGTTTCGAGCAATGATGATTCATCCAATAGTCGCAATAGCAGTGCGAAAGGTGGAACTGAAATCGAAACTACCAGTGAGAGTGACTTCTGGCCACAGTTGCAACAAGCAGTCAAGCAGTTGATAGGTTCGAATCAAGGACAAAGTGTGGTGGTGACTCCGCAAGCGAGTGTGATTACGGTGCGCGCCTTTCCCGACGAGATTCGTGAAGTGCGTAATTTCTTGGGCGTATCGCAACAGCGAATGCATCGCCAGGTCATCCTTGAAACGAAAATATTAGAAGTGACCTTGAGTGACGGTTACCAACAAGGCATCAATTGGTCAAAGGCATTTTCCTCTAATGGAACTGATTACACCTTAGGTCAAGGGTCAACCGTCAAAGACAGTAATGGTTTACCGCTCAAACTGCCAGGTTTAGACACGATCGGCACTCTATTGGGCGGCCAAGCCAATTTAGTGATTTCCAGTGGTAGTTTTGAAGCCGTGTTGAGCTTTATGGCAACTCAGGGCGATCTCAATGTTCTTTCCAGTCCAAGAGTGACGGCCTCGAATAACCAAAAAGCGGTGATCAAAGTCGGTACAGACAGCTATTTTGTTACTGACTTTTCGTCAAATACCGACACCGGCAATTCGAGTAGCAATACCACCACTGATATTGAGTTAACGCCTTTCTTTTCGGGAATATCCCTTGATGTAACGCCGCAAATCGATGATCAAGGTAATGTTTTATTACATGTTCACCCAGCGGTGATTGATGTGCAGCAAGAGAATAAAAGCATCACTTATGGCTCGACTGACTTAACCTTGCCACTGGCCACAAGTGCGATTCGAGAATCAGACTCGGTAATTCGGGCTCAAGATGGTGATGTAGTTGTGATTGGCGGCCTAATGAAGTCGGCCACTCAAGACAGAGTGTCTAAAATTCCATTTTTGGGCGACATACCAGGTTTAGGCCATCTATTTAGGAACACCAACCAATACACGGAAAAAACGGAATTGGTGATCTTGCTTAAGCCTTCAGTGGTTGGGGTGAACACATGGCAAAAAGAGCTCGAACGATCACGCGATCTACTGCAAGAGTGGTTCCCAGACGAGCAGTAACGCCATGTATCTTGAGCATTTTGGTTTCGCCAATTTTCCTTTTCACCTAACGCCAGACACAGAAATGTTTTTGGGGCTGGCTCCGCACTATGAAGCGATTCAAACCGTGCTCGGTGCACTTGATATGGGCGAGGGGCTGATTAAGGTGACTGGCGAAGTCGGTACGGGTAAAACCATGATTTGCCGCGTCATTATTAGACATGTTGCCGAACACGTTCAGTTAGTCTTTTTACCAAATCCGGCTCTGAGTGGCGAGCAATTAAGAGCAACGGTTGCTAATGAGTTGGGCATCACCCAAGTCGAGCCAAATGCGGTGGTCAATGCCATCCAACACAAGCTACTCGCACTGGCGAAGCAAGGTAAGCAAGTGGTGGTGTTGGTGGATGAGGCGCAGGCGTTAAGTGATGAGGCACTAGAGGTATTACGCCTGTTTGGCAATTTAGAAACCGAACAACAGAAGTTGCTGCAAATTGTATTGTTCGGCCAGCCGGAATTGGACCAACGTTTAACTCAGCATCACCTGCGCCAACTGCGTCAACGTATTACCTTTAGCGCTCATCTGCGTGGGTTGAGCTTAGATGAGGTTGTTGCTTATGTGGATAATCGCATCAATAAAGTCGGTGGCGACGCTGGTTTGTTTACGCTTCATCACAAAAAAGCACTGTGGCGGGCCAGTTTTGGCTACCCACGTTTGATCAACCAGATATGTCACAAAAGCTTGGTTTTGGCCTGCAGTGATCAAACCAAAGTCATCAATAATTCACAGCTATATCGAGCGATATATGACACCTATGACAGTTGTAAGCCTAAATTCAAAAGCCCGTGGCTATGGGGATGGAGTTAACCTATGAGTGCGATCAATCGTGCGTTGGCAGATCTATCGACTAAAAGTGCCAGTACCGATAGCGTGCTGGTCAAAGCCGAGGTTAAGCCAGTTAAATCGACTCGGATTGTGGCATGGGTAGTAGCAAGCTTTACGACAAGCTTAGCCGTCGGTGGTTGGGCGATCTCGCAACAAGTGCCATCTGCACCTCTTTACCACTTTGAACCTGTTGAGGCGCTTGCCACTGCTGATGTATCACCGACCAGTAAAACATCGGTGGTTTCGTCACCGATGTATTTAGCGTCAAATGATCCGCTTGCTGCGTCTCAGTCTAGTCAAACAGAGTCTGCGCCAATCAAAGCCGTGCAATCTCATTCTCAAAGCGCGCCGATAGCAAAAACGCAACCGCAAGTGGTGGAATCGTCTGTCAACCACACGCTTGTCAGTGCTTCAACCAATAAAGTTGTCGCCTCGCAAGCACAGCAGGGGCAGGTTGTGATTGAGCACGTTGCTCTCACGCCGCAGCAACTGGCAGATAAGGCTTCTGAGCGCGCGAAAAAAGCGCTCGATAGCAATAATCTCTCTCAGGCGTTAGACGCTTACAACCAAGCATTGCGTTATACGCCAAACGATAGCGATATTCGCCAGCGGCTCGCGGCGCTTTATTACGGTAAAGGCGAAGTGCGTAAAGCGGCGGAAACCTTGCAAAAAGGCATTGCTTTAGACAGTGACAATATTGATTTGCGCCTCGCGCTAGCGAAAATGTTGCTCAAAGAGCAGCAAAACCCGGCCGCATTAACGGTACTGAGCGCGTTACCAGAGCATGCGTCGATAGAGTATCTGTCGCTGCGCGCAGCATTGGCGCAAAAACAGAAACAAGACCAACTGGCGCTAGAGAGTTACTCCCAGTTGGTGGAGCGAGAGCCGCAAAGTGGCCGCTGGTGGTTAGGGCTAGCGATCCAGCAAGAGCGAGCTTTTGATCTGGCGGCCGCGAAATCATCTTACCGTCAGGCGCTGACTAAGTTAGGAATATCCAGTCAGTCTCAGCAGTTTATCCGGGACCGTTTAGCACTCATCGGTCGTTTAGAGGAGCAAGCGCAATGAAAATTCAACTCCGCAAGCGACTGGGTGATTTGCTCGTAGAAGAGGGCATTATTACTGAGCAGCAGGTTGAACAGGCGCTGAGCGCGCAAAAGTCGACCGGACGTAAGTTGGGTGCAACCCTTATTGAGCTTGGTTTTCTGACTGAGCATCAAATGCTGAGCTTTCTTTCACAGCAATTAGATATCCCGTTGATTGACTTGAGTCGAGCAAATGTCGATATCGATGCCGTGCAACTGTTACCAGAGGTACATGCGCGCCGTTTACGCGCACTGGTTATTGGCCGACAAGGAGACACTCTGCGCGTAGCCATGAGTGACCCGGCTGATTTGTTTGCTCAAGAGGCATTATTGGGGCAACTGGCGCAATACAGTATTGAATTTGTCATTGCACCAGAAAAACAGTTGGTTGATGGTTTTGATCGCTATTATCGCCGCACCAAAGAGATCGCCTCGTTTGCCGAGCAGTTGCAAGCAGAGCACCAAATTACCGATGCGTTTGATTTTAATGTTGAAGGCACTGACAGCGAAGAAGTGACCGTTGTAAAGCTGATTAACTCGCTATTTGAAGATGCGATTCAGGTTGGGGCTTCTGACATTCATATTGAACCTGACGCGAACGTTTTGCGTTTACGGCAAAGGATTGATGGCATTTTGCATGAGACGCTGCTTAATGAGGTCAATATTGCTTCGGCTTTAGTGTTAAGACTCAAGTTGATGGCCAATCTCGATATTTCGGAAAAACGTTTACCACAAGATGGCCGATTTAATATCCGCAGCAAAGGTCAGTCGGTCGATATTCGTATGTCGACCATGCCAGTGCAATACGGTGAGTCGGTAGTGATGCGTCTGCTCAACCAATCGGCCGGAGTCCGCAAGTTAGAGCAGTCAGGCCTACCTGCTGATTTGCTGATGCGATTACGCCATCAACTCAAACGTCCGCATGGCATGATCTTGGTGACTGGGCCTACCGGTTCAGGCAAAACCACCACCTTGTATGGCGCGTTAACCGAACTCAACCAACCGAGTAAAAAGATCATTACCGCAGAAGATCCGGTCGAATATCGCTTGCCGCGTGTCAATCAGGTGCAGGTGAATCCTAAAATTAACTTAGACTTTTCTACGGTTCTGCGAACCTTTCTGCGCCAGGATCCCGACATCATTTTGGTTGGTGAGATGCGCGACCAAGAAACGGTTGAAATCGGTTTGCGTGCGGCGCTAACCGGTCACTTAGTCCTGAGTACGTTGCACACTAACGATGCTGTAGACAGTGCTCTTCGAATGATGGACATGGGCGCTCCCGGCTACTTGGTGGCAAGTGCTGTGCGTGCGGTTGTTGCGCAGCGCTTGGTGCGTAAAGTGTGCCCCGATTGTAAAACCGAGCACGGGTTAGATGACAGCAGTAAGCAGTGGCTTGCACAGCGTTTTCCTAATCAGGTCAATGTTACTTTCTCGGTTGGAAGAGGTTGTCAAAACTGTAATCTCACCGGATACAGTGGCCGGATTGGTGTATTTGAAATGCTCGAGCTCGATCTGGAAATGATGGACATGTTGCGCGCTAATGATGCGGTCGGTTTTGCCCGCGTGGCACGCCAATCAGACAACTATAAACCTCTGCTGGCGTCTGCGATGGAATTGGCGATACAAGGCGTGGTCAGTTTAGGTGAAGTGATGAGTTTAGGTGAAGGGGACTCATCAGGCTTTGCGCAAGCTATCTACATCTAGGAGGGGTTATGCCAACATTCAATTATCAAGGCCGCCACTCAGATGGAACGGCGACGTCTGGCTCAATCGATGCACCGACTCAAGATGTAGTGGTTGAGCAATTGATCAACAAAGGCATTATCCCCATTTCAATACAATTAGGCAGGCAAGGTGGCAGTTTACGTCTCGATATCAAAACCTTGTTGACTCCGGCTCTGCCTCTTGAAGCACTGGTGATTTTTTGTCGCCAGCTTTATAGCTTGACCAAGGCTGGCGTACCTTTACTGCGTTCGATGAAGGGTCTCAGTCAAAATAGTACCAGTAAACAGCTGCAAGAAGCCTTGCAAGATGTCACTCAAGAGCTGACCAATGGCCGCAGCCTATCGAGCTCGATGCAGATGTACCCTAAAGTATTCAGTCCGCTGTTTGTCTCGATGATTCACGTTGGCGAAAATACTGGTCGGCTAGACCAAGCGCTGCTCCAACTGGCCCATTATTACGAGCAAGAAGTTGAGACGCGCAAACGGATCAAAACCGCGATGCGTTATCCAACCTTTGTGATCAGCTTTATCCTTGTTGCGCTGTTTATTCTCAACGTGAAGGTAATACCGCAGTTTTCCAGTATGTTTGCTCGTTTTGGTGTCGATTTACCGCTGCCGACCCGGATCTTGATTACGACTTCAGAGTTCTTTGTTAACTATTGGGCTGCGATGATTGTGGTAATGGTTGCGGCATTTTTGGGCTTTAGGGGGTGGACTAACACCGCCGCTGGACGTGAACAGTGGGATAAAATGCGCTTGCGAATGCCTGTGGTGGGCGAACTGGTTAATCGGGCTCAGCTGTCGCGTTTTTCGCGCACCTTTGCCTTAATGCTCAAAGCAGGCGTACCACTAAACCAATCGCTCGCGCTATCGGCTGAAGCGCTTGGTAATAAATATCTTGAAAATCGTTTGTTAGAGATGAAAGCCTCGATTGAAGCTGGGGGTACCATCTCATCAACGGCGATTAGCAGTGGGGTGTTTACACCGTTGGTGATTCAAATGATCAGCGTTGGGGAAGAGACAGGGCGAATCGACGAGTTGCTATTGGAAGTGTCAGATTTTTACGATCGTGAAGTCGATTACGATTTAAAAACCTTAACCGCTCGCATAGAACCGATTTTATTAGTGATTGTCGCCGCGATGGTGCTGATACTGGCACTCGGGATTTTCTTGCCGATGTGGGGCATGCTTGATGCAATTAAAGGCTAGTGGCGATAATGTTCAGAAATCTAGGTTAGTTATCTGGTTATTACTGCTTATCCTTTTGGTTATGAGCTTTCTGTTTGCATGGCAAGCGGTTGAACAACAAGCCAGTAAATCAGCGTTGCAATTGGCTAATCAGCGCATAAATGAACGGGCAAGTTATTACAAACAACAATGGCTACTTGCAAAACAACCAACCAGCCTCAAGATAGGCTCACAAAGGCTGAACTACACTAATACAGGATGGATAACACCTCTCAATCATCAATCGCAAGTAGATTGTAAATATTGGCTGGAGATTTTGTACCCAGAAACAGAGTTACTTGGCAGTCAGCCGCTTGAGATTAGCAATGAATCTATAGCGGGTCATTATCGTTGTTTGTATAACTATAATCAGAATGGATTTATTTCTATTAGTCTGATTGATAATAACTTTTCAGCAAAAGTTGGCTTCTTAATTTAGTCGATTTATTGACATATGACATATAGCGAAATCATATAACCTCCGTATAATGCGGAGCAGAAACTAACGGGTTGTTACACTATGGCAAATAAGCAAACTGGTTTTACTCTGGTCGAGTTAGTGGTGGTGATTGTGGTTGTTGGACTACTCGCCGTTGCTGCGCTGCCGCGTTTTCTTGATGTGACCGATGAAGCTAAAAAGGCCAGCATTGAAGGTGTCGCGGGTGGATACGCGACAGGGGTTTTGTCCGCGCGTGCTCAGTGGGAAGCCGAAGCCAGGCCTTCGCTGAGCATCAATGGTGTTACGCGTAACTCAGTCAACTATGATGGCGTCAACTTTTGGCTGACCAGTTCAAATCAAGCTAATGGTAACTTCCGTGATGGTTACCCTTACGCGATCAATAGCGATGACAGTAGTTTTCCTCTCTCACTGACCGATCAAGCATGCATTGATTTGATGGATAACTTACTGCAAAACCCACCACGAGTGGGGACGATAGCTGACGCTGAAAATAATTCAGATATCAAATATACCGCGCAAGCGAACGATGGTGATGCCACTTGTACCTACACACAAAAAGAGGGTAACAGCGATCACCAGTTTGTGTATGAAATTGAAACAGGTCGTGTGACCGTAACTTTGCAGTAACCCTGTAAGCAACCGACATAGAGAGAGTTAACGATGAAAAAACAAAGCGGTTTCACCCTAATTGAATTGGTGGTGGTGATTGTCATTTTAGGTATTTTAGCGGTCACCGCGGCACCCCGTTTTTTGAATTTGCAGGGTGATGCTCGTGAGGCTTCTTTAGAAGGTCTTCGTGGAGCAATTTCTGGTGCAATGGGAATTGTATATGGTGGTTCAGCAATAGCTGGGGAAGAGACTCTAGGGCGTGACGAAGCGGATACCGATAACAATACACCTCCGTTATCCAATGGGGTCAGAACTAGCTTTGGATACCCTATTGCAGACGCAACTGGTATTGGACAAGCTTTAGATTTATCTGATGATTTTGTTGTCCTTCAAACATCTGCTGATGATGTCGAGCCTGCTTTTATTGACTATGGGTTTAATAACTTTAGTGAACAATGTGTTCGTTACACTGAAGCTGCGAATGCAACAACTCCTGCAACTGTTGCTCTCAGAAATGGGGTTGCAGGTGAATCATGTGGTGTGCCTGCTGCAAACTAAGTTTAAAGGCCAGCCTAGCTGGCCTTTTTCTTCTCTCAATCCTTTCTATCCAACCCTTCGCAAATTTCCTTGAAAAACAACAGCAATTGAATCGGCTAGGTTATACTTAGTGGTAGTTTTTTGACTTTGATTGTTGGCGAGTATGACACGCGTTAAAAACACTGGCTTTACATTGGTTGAACTGATTGTGGTGATCATCTTAGTCGCGATCGTCTCGCTCTATGCGGCCAGTCGCTACATTGGGCGTGGCAGTTTTGCGCCGATGGTCGCGCAAGAGCAGGTCATTTCGGTGATTCGTCAAGTGCAAGTTAATCGTATGCAGTCTAATGGGGCCAACTCATGCGCTGCCGATAGCAAGACCGCGCTTCGAGTTACCTCAACTTGCCTTGGATCCATTGAGGGCTGCACCCTTGCTAATGCTCAGCGCAGTGATTGGGTTTCGATTGACGAGGTTCGCTTCTCTCCAGTATTAAACTGCCTCGAATTCAATTTACTTGGTGAGCCTAGCCAGCGAGTAGAGCTGCAAATTCGTTCTCAATCCTCAATTTGCGCCGTTAGCATTGAAACCAATGGCTACGTGGCGCAAGGGAGTTGCACTTAATGCATAGTCGCCAACGAGTATCATCAGGGTTCACACTGATTGAAAGTGTGATTGTGATTATCGTTATGGGGTTGGCGATGCTCACCATTGCTAACTTTCTCGTTCCGCAAATCGCACGTTCGGGCGATCCGCATTATCAGACTCGCGCGGCCGCTTTAGGTCAAAGTGTGATGACGCAGATTTTGGCGCGCAGTTTTGACCATCATAGTGATTTTCAAGGTGGTTTGGTTCGTTGCTCATCAAGCGACACAGGCGCGACAGATTGCTCTGCGTTCAACGGTAATAGCCGCAGTCTCCGCATTGATAGCGATCGTGGCGAAACGGATGATAATCCTAATCGATATGACGATGTTGATGACTTTATCGGTTGTTGGACGCCAAATGCTACCGCGGGCTGTCACGATCTTAATCATTTAATTGGCGATAGCAATGGCACCTATCGAAACTTTCGCTTGGATATTACGGTGGCTTATGCCAATGCGTCTGATGCGAGTTTAAAACGAATTTCGTTGACCCTATCAGCCAGTAACCACACACCAATTTCGTTTATTGGCTACCGAGGTAACTACTGATGCGTCAGCGTGGTTTTACCTTAATTGAGATGATTTTAACCATTGTCGTCGGTGGTATTTTGGTGTTGGGTATTGCCGGATTTGTCGAGTTTGGCGCACGAGGCTACGCCGACACCGTCGATCGTCAACGCTTGCAGACCCAGGCTAAATTTGTGTTAGAGAAAATGTCTCGTGAAGTGCGCCACGCGGTGCCAAACCTGTTTCGTTCGCAAGATAATTGCGTGTTCTTTTATCCTATTGTGTATTCGGGGTTCTATGCTATCTCGAATAATGATATCGAGTTTATTGTCGGTCAGCGAGATGACCTAGATGCAAGCAGTTTTGACAATTTAGCCATGATTATCAACCCTACCACCAATCTCACTGTACGTGATGATTCATTCTCTTTGACGGGGAGGGTAACGGCCTTAGCCAATCAGGTATTCTCGGTTGCAAATCAAGCCGGTAACCTTAGCAGTGAATCGGTCGCCAAGCGGTATTATATCTTTAATCCCAATCAAGAACGCCGCTATTGTATTGCTTCATTGGCAGGTCAAGGCAGAGTTGAAAGAGATGGCGCGGCCCTGTCAGATTTTGTGGTTAGCGGCGTGTTGGAATACCTGCCAGCCACGGTGCAAAATAATGGCTTAGTGCATACCAATTTAACTTTCGCGCAAAATGGTGAAACAACTAACTTTGAACAACAGATACAGGTGATCAATGTTCCCTAAACGCCAGCGAGGTAACCTCTACATAGTGGTGATATTTGTGCTTGTTGTAATGGGCTTTCTTGCTACCGCACTGAGTCGAATAGAATTATCCAACAGTGATGCGCATACCCGTGACGTTCTGGGCACTCAAGCTTGGTTGTTGAGTCACTCGGTTAACGAGCTAGCCTTGACGCTGTTTTATCCGCTCAGCTCGACAAGCTCTGCAATCGCTGCTCATTGTGATCCTGATGGAAACAGCAATACCGGTGATGTGTCCGTTGAGCTGCAAAATCGAGCCAATCAGCTCATCAGTACAGTGGCAAGTTGCCGTAACGTCACGCTAAGTTGTAACGTAAAAGGGCCCCTTGATGGCGAAACATTTTATCGACTTGAAAGCAGCGTGACTTGTGGTTCAGGGTTATCACAAGTGGTAAGAAGTCAGCAAGTATGGGTGAAGGAATGATGATCAACAAACAATTGGGTATTTTACTATCATTATTTTCTTTGAGCTTGTGGTACTCACCGCTGCTGCTGGCCAATACATGTCAGGTTGACCCTAGTGTGGGATTTAAAGTGGTATTCTCGATTCAAAATTCTGGTTTGAATGAGTCATTAGATGGCATCAAAGCGGTCGGCGGCAACAATACTTCTATCCCGATTTGGACTAATGATGATCGCGTTCCAAACACAAGTGACGGAGCCCCTTTTATTCGAGACCCTGATTTTATGGTTGTTGGCGGAGACTACTCTGTACAGTTGTTATTTTTTCCTGCCGCGAGTGGTAGTAGTGTAGGCCAACTTGATTACTATGTTGATGATGGTTCAGGCTATATTTTTATTGGATCTTATCCAGCGGACTTGAAGGGGATTCACCCCAATAAAGTTCAGTTATCTGGTGAGGGGACCTTGTCCTTGAGCTGTAACGAACCTGTGGTGCCACCTCCCACTCCTTTACCTGATCTATGTAATTATTTCCCAGAATCTTTGCAAACAAACCGCTACGTGAGGGCAGGTTCAGGTTGGCAGCAATGGGATGGTTATTTGAGTATCTCAGGAGGGAGCGGAGCCGGTAACCGTATCTTTTTAGATCAATTCACTCGTTCACAACCTCTGGCCTTTGCAAGTTCGCAAGTCAATGGTAATAGTAACAATGCGTGTGTTTATAGAGATGGCGTTAATGCTGGCGGTAGCTGTACGGTAAGTCGTGACCGCAACGTGTTTCCTTTAGGACCGCCGCAGCTGAATTCATTTGATTATGGTGGTGAAAATGTTGTCTCGCCCAATGGCGGCAATGTCTTGCTTTCACCAGGCTTGTACAACTCTTTTGCTTTTGGAGTTAATGGCAGTTCGATAACGCTTCAGCCCGGTGAGTATTGGGTTAGCAACCTTAACTTCAACAATAATGATATTGCGCTCTACGTTACGGGTAAAGTTGTGTTGCACTACAACCAAATCAACTTTAGTCAAAATAGTCGTGTTTACCTCAATGCGGCGAAGAATGAGGCGGAAGACGGAAGCTTTGATCACAATAACCTGTCACTTATTGGCCATGGAAGTAATGCCCAATTTTATCCGCAACGCGGTAGTGATATCAGAATGAATGGCAATATTTATATATCTATACAGGCGTCGGCGGGGTTTGATGTTAACGCGGTGGATCGCTTTCAAATGCAAGGTTCGATCAGTGCACCAGTGGTTAACTTCCGAGCGACAGACAATAGTTATATCAAAACCAAACCCGTTAGTGGTTGTTATTTGCCTCCAGAAAATCCAATCGTTAACAGTATCGACATTAAACCCTTTAATTACCATTTAACCTGCGAAAACGATCCGCAAGATATTATCGAAGTGCATATATTAGATAGCGATAGCAACTTGGTTTCGGGCCACAGCCCGACGTTAACTCAGGAGGCTGGCAGTAACTTAGTGATCACCAGTCTTGGTGAAGCGAATGGGATCGCACGGTTTCGAGTGCGTACCTCTACGCCAGCCTCGCTAGGTGACTATCTATTAAAAGCCACGCTCAATATCGATGGCGACACCTATGCAGATAGTGATTTTGTTCGTTACGTACCGTATCGATTTCGCCTTGACGATCAAGCGGTCTTTGCTGGGCAAAATACGAATGTCGCCGTAAAGGTTGAAGCTTGTAGCAATGGGAATGTGATTGATCTCGGCTACAGCGGTTCGCCGAGCGCTGCGTTTATCTATAATCGACCTAATAACGCGGTTGTTGATCCAAGTGACTTCTCTTTTAGCGCCGATCTTAACAACAATAACCGTACCGCGGTGATGAACTTTAAAGAGTCAGGACATATCACGGTGAGCGTGGAGGATGAAGGATTCGACTGCTCAGGGCAAGATGACTGTCCTGCTGAAGGAGGAGCGCTCAAAGGCGAATTTGCCGTCTACTCAAGGCCATGGAAAATCGCCATTTGTGATGTCGCTGATAGTACAGCTACGATTGCCAATCCGGCCACGACGACTGCTGCACCTGGCTTTCTTGCCGCAGGCGCTGAGTTTGATGTGACCTATCGTCCGATTGTACACAGTGATTCTCGCAATGGCGCGACGAACGAGTGTGCTTATCCAGTGACGGGGAATTACCCACTTGATAATGGGCCACTCGAATTATCAACCCAGTTAGCCTATCCGAACAATGGTGATAGTGGCGCCATCAGCCCTGGGGTGACGAGCTTTATCCCTAATGATGGGCTGGACAAAACAGTGCGCCACCGCTGGACTCAGGTCGGTACTCTTAAGCTTGAAACCAACGCCAGTTACCTCAATTTAGCGGTTATGCCTGACCAACAAAATATTGGTCGTTTCTATCCCGACTTTTTCACCATCGAAACCAACGCGTGGAATGATCCAACGACAGGAGTGGGTGACCAAGGCTTCACTTATATGAACCAGCCGTTTGAGAGTGTCACTGCAACGGTGGGGGCATTTAATGTGCAAGGGGGACCAGTGAGTAATTACGGATTGTTTGCTGAGGAACTGCAGGCCGTGTTCGCCATGGACAATCAAGATAGATTGGAAAACGCTGATGTCGCTAGCTTGGCGACCCAATCGGATTATCAAGGACATCAGTGGGTATTAGATAGTAATGAAATTGTCTGGGCTAAATTATCTGACTTAACCCCAGACGGCCCGTTTAACTACTTTTCTGGTCAGAGCCTTGATGTGAGTTTGACGGTTGCGGAGTCGGTGGTTGGCGATCCGGTGCAATTCAAGCTTTCAGCAAGCGATAGCAATGCCACCACCACCCAAGTGCTTCCTGATGATCAACCGCGATTGGTTTTTGGCCGATATGATCTTACCGATGTCGGTGGTGTCGAAGATGCGACACTGACGGTACCGCTGCAGGTTCAGTATTGGAATGGTTCGCGATTTGTCATTAATCCTGATGACAGTTTCTCTATCTTTGATGGTTCACATTACTGTAGTGAGATGGTTTGGCCTAACGCGGGGGAGTCTGGTGATAATGTGCGTTTAAGTGGCAACGGCGTGCTCGAGCAAGGTACTTCTTTAGCGCTGAATGCAACCCAAACTATTGCCGCGCGCGAACAGGTTGAGTTGTGGTTGAGGCTCGATGATAGTGCTTCATCGACAAACTGTAATGGCGTCAATAATGGGCAAGTTTGGTTGATGTACGATTGGGATCAGGATCAAACTAGCGAAGAAAATCCGTCAGCAGTGGTCACGTTTGGTATTTTCCGCGGTAACGACCGAGTAATTTTTCGTGGTGAACCGGGCCTAACCGGGCTGTAATTATTGTCAATTATTTGCCCATCGTTAGGAATCTGTTAGAAATTGCGTGTTTCAGCCCATGTTTACACTTCAATGCCTTGCTGCGGAGGCAAGGCATTGGTACATTTAGTGCAATTTTCTATCTTCTAATTCTTTCAGGACGAGCGAAGAATATGTTCAAAAAACTTCGTGGCATATTTTCAAATGACCTATCTATCGATTTAGGTACTGCCAACACTCTTATCTACGTAAAAGGACAGGGCATTGTCCTCGACGAGCCTTCCGTTGTAGCCATCCGTCAAGATCGCAAAAGCGCCGGAAAAAGCGTCGCTGCGGTTGGTCATGCTGCAAAACAAATGTTAGGCCGTACGCCAGGGAATATCTCTGCGATCCGTCCAATGAAAGATGGCGTTATTGCCAACTTTTATGTGACCGAAAAAATGCTGCAACACTTCATTAAGCAAGTGCACGACAACAGCGTACTCAAACCAAGCCCGCGCGTTTTGGTGTGTGTACCATGTGGTTCCACTCAAGTTGAACGTCGTGCTATTCGTGAATCGGCGCTTGGTGCGGGTGCGCGTGAAGTTTATCTGATTGATGAGCCTATGGCGGCGGCGATCGGTGCTGGTTTACGTGTCTCTGAACCGACAGGTTCAATGGTGGTCGACATCGGTGGTGGTACCACGGAAGTGGCAGTCATCTCACTCAATGGTGTGGTTTATTCGTCGTCAGTCCGTATCGGTGGTGACCGTTTTGATGAAGCGATTATCAATTATGTTCGTCGTAACTACGGCAGCTTGATTGGTGAAGCGACGGCGGAAAAGATCAAACATGAGATCGGTTCAGCCTATCCAGGTGATGAAGTTGAAGAGATCGAAGTGCGCGGACGTAACCTTGCAGAAGGTGTACCACGTAGCTTTAGCCTCAACTCAAACGAAATTCTTGAAGCATTGCAAGAGCCACTAACGGGCATTGTGTCTGCCGTTATGGTGGCACTAGAACAATGTCCACCTGAGTTGGCATCAGATATTTCTGAAAACGGCATGGTATTAACAGGTGGTGGTGCACTACTGAAAGATATTGATCGCCTTCTAACCGAAGAGACAGGGATCCCAGTGGTGATTGCTGAAGAGCCATTGACGTGTGTTGCACGTGGCGGCGGTAAAGCTCTAGAGATGATCGACATGCATGGTGGCGATCTGTTTAGCGAAGAATAATCGAATTCTCTTGGTGAAAGCCAAGAGCAGTAAGATAAGGATCTCATAGTTTATGAAGCCTATTTTTGGCCGGGGACCTTCACTTCAGTTACGCCTATTTTTTGCCATTATTCTATCAGCCAGCTTTATGCTGGCTGATAGTCGTTTAGGTGCATTTGCTCAAGTGCGTTATTTACTCAATAGCTTAGTTGCGCCGATTCAGTACTTAGCCGATGTTCCGCGGGTGATGTTTGATGGCGCTTACGAGCGCTTTAACGTACGCCAAGACTATATGGAAAGTACGCGGGTGCTAAAGCGTGAAGTTCTGCGCCTTAAAAACGATCTGCTACTGCTTGATCAGTATCGTGAAGAGAACCAAAGACTGCGTAAGTTATTGGGTTCATCGTTTATTCGAGATGAGCGCAAGGTCGTGACGGAAGTAATGGCGGTAGATACCTCACCTTATCGTCACCAAGTTGTTATTGATAAAGGCATGATTGATGGTGTTTACGTTGGCCAACCTGTGGCGAATGAGAAAGGCATTGTCGGTCAAGTGACCTTTGTTTCGGCGCACAATAGCCGTGTACTGTTACTCACCGATAGCCTGAGTGCGATTCCGGTACAAGTGATTCGTAACGACATTCGAGTAATTGCGTCAGGCACGGGAAAAAGCGATCGCATTAACCTTGACCATATCCCGATTAGCCTCGATATCGAAGAGGGCGATCTGTTAGTCACCTCGGGCTTGGGCGGTATCTATCCTGAAGGTTTTCCGGTGGCACATGTAGCGAAAGTTGAGCGAGATACGGCACGTGAATTTGCCGTGATTGAGGCCGAACCTGTGGTCGACTTTGAACGTCTGCGTTACCTGTTATTGATCTGGCCAAACGATTCTCGTCAGGAGAAAGTTCAACAAGTATTGCCTGAGAATCTTGAGGAGTAACCGCAATGGCAAATAGTGTACTAAAAGGTAAACTTGTCATTGCTGGCTCGTTTTTGATTGCTCTGACGCTGCAAACTATTCCATGGCCAGGCATGTTGGACTTACTGCGTCCGTCATGGTTGCTACTGGTGACCTGTTACTGGGTGCTGGCTCTGCCGCATCGAGTGAATGTTGGTTCAGCCTTGGTGTTGGGCTTATTGTGGGATTTGCTGCTTGGTTCAACGCTAGGAATTCGCGGCATGATGATGTCGATTGTCATTTATCTGGTCGCGCTCAATTTCCTCGTTTTACGCAATATGGCCTTGTGGCAGCAAGCGATTGTCATTGGCACGATATCCGTGATGTTGGATATTTTGATCTTTTTCGGCGAATACCTGATTCAAGATGTCACATTTAATCCAGTCTCGTTATGGAGCGGTCTAATTAACTGCATTTTGTGGCCGTGGATGTTCTTATTAATGCGTCGGGTACGACGCCATTGGCATATTAGATAGAAAATGAAGCAAACACTGATTCTGGCTTCGGCCTCGCCGCGCCGTAAAGAGCTACTGACTCAACTGGGCTATCAGTTTGATGTCATCAAAACGGATGTTGAGGAACAGCGCCAATCTGGTGAAGGCGCTTACAACTACGTTGCGCGATTATCGCAAGACAAAGCAAGAGCGGCGGTGAAGCTGCAGCCAGATTCGGTAGTGATTGGCTCTGATACGATTGTCGTCTGCGATGAGAAGGTATTGGAAAAGCCGGATGATTTAGCGCATGCTAAACAGATGCTGATGATGCTTTCAGATCGAGCACATCAAGTGATGACAGCCGTGACTGTCATGACTAAAGAGATTCAAGAGACTGTGGTTGTGACCACAGACGTATGGTTTAAACCCTTGTCAGAGCAAGAAATAGAACAATATTGGCAAACGGGTGAGCCATGCGATAAAGCTGGTAGTTATGGAATTCAAGGTCTCGGTGGACGATTTGTCACTCGGATTGAAGGTAGTTATTACGCCGTCGTCGGCTTGCCTCTCTATGAAACTGACCAGCTCTTGCACAAATTCTTATAATTATTTTTGAGGTGCGCTCATGAGTGCAGAGTTGTTGATCAACGTGACCCCGAGTGAAACTCGTGTGGCCATGATTGAAGGGGGAGCCCTTCAAGAAATCCACGTCGAACGTGAAGCAAAGCGCGGTATTGTTGGAAATATCTATAAAGGTAAAGTCAGTCGAGTGCTACCGGGTATGCAGGCGGCTTTTGTTGATATCGGTTTAGAAAAAGCCGCTTTTTTACATGCTTCCGATATTGTCCCGCATACTGAATGTGTCGCAGAGAACGAAAAGCAGCAGTTTCAAGTGCGTGATATTTCAGAGTTAGTTCGTCAAGGGCAAGATATCGTCGTGCAAGTGGTTAAAGATCCACTCGGCACCAAAGGTGCCCGGTTAACCACGGACATCACCTTGCCTTCACGCTATTTGGTGTTTATGCCCGGGGCAAGCCATGTTGGGGTCTCTCAGCGTATCGAAAGTGAAGGTGAACGCAACCGCTTGAAGAAAGTGGTCGGCAAGTATTGTGATGAAGATGGTGGCTTTATTATTCGCACCGCTGCAGAAGGCGCTGACGACAAAGAGCTTTCTCAAGATGCCGCATTTCTTAAGCGTTTATGGTCAAAAGTCAATGAACGTCGCAGCAAGTACAAAACCCGTTCTGCCTTATATGGTGAGCTTGGTTTATCACAGCGTATCTTGCGTGATTTTGTTGGCACCGAATTAAATAAGATCTTAGTCGATTCACGCCAAGAATTTGAAAACCTCAAAGAGTTTACTTCTGAGTATGTTCCTGAACTGACGGACAAGCTTGAGCTTTACGAAGGTGATAAACCGATCTTCGATATGTATGACACCGAAAACGAGATTCAACGCTCTCTGGATCGTAAAGTTGAACTTAAATCGGGTGGCTATTTGATCATCGATCAAACCGAAGCCATGACCACTGTCGACATCAATACAGGTGCGTTTGTCGGGCGTCGCAACCTCGAAGAGACCATCTTTAATACCAATATCGAAGCGACTCAGGCTATCGCTCGCCAACTGCGACTGCGTAATCTTGGTGGGATCATCATTATCGACTTTATTGATATGATTTCAGATGAGCACCGCAATCGAGTATTAGTGTCATTGGCAACGGCGCTGGATAAAGACCGAGTCAAAACCAATATTAACGGTTTCACTCAGCTGGGGTTGGTGGAAATGACACGTAAACGCACTCGAGAAAGCATTGAACATGTTCTGTGTTCGAGCTGCCCAACGTGTGAAGGCCGAGGTAGCGTCAAAACGGTTGAATCTGTCTGTTATGAAATTTTACGTGAAATTACCCGCGTTAATCGTGCTTATGATGCTGATAAATTTGTTGTTTATGCTGCACCTGCCGTGGTCGATGCTTTGCAGGGCGATGAGTCACATGCATTGGCTGAGTTGGAAGTATTTATTGGTAAGCAAGTTAAAATTCAAGCTGAGCCTTTGTACATCCAAGAGCAATTTGACGTTGTCATGATGTAAAGGCAGGTTGTGAATTCCACGCTTACGCGCTTAACGCGATTTTTTCTCTGGTTTACAGTGTCGGTACTGGTGCTATTGGCGATTACCGTCACTGGGCTCCGTATCGCCTTGCCGCAGCTCAACCACTTTCAACCTCAGATCCAAGCTTGGATCAATCAAAGCTCAGGACTTGAGTTTGAAATCAGTGAAATTCACGGTTTCTGGCGCAATACCCATCCGTCAGTTTCGCTGCGTGGGGCTAAGGCTAATACGCCGAAAAGCAGTGGAATTGAGTTTTCTGCTCAAAATGTCGAGATTGAACTCGACCTCTTTCAATCGCTGATTCAACGCCAACCTGTGGTGGCGGATCTGAGTATTCATCAGCTTAACCTCGACATTAGTTCAGTTGAGTGGGTCACTGACAGCGATACGCCGGAGCTTAATCCTCAGGGAGAGCAAAAAACTGTTATCGAGCAACTTGATCAATTGCTGTTGCGTCAGCTAGATAGCTTTTCTCTGAAGCAGTCAAAAATTCACTTCTTAGGTATTGATGGTATACCGCGCGACCTTGAAATTACCCACTTACAGTGGCAAAACGATGGCCGCCGCCATTTGGCCGATGGTGAAGTTAATCTTGCGCAAAGTAATGTTAACTCAGCCAGAGTCAAAGCTGACTTCATCGATCACGGTTCACTCAGTGAGGTCAGTGGTGAATTCTATGCCTCTGCGCAAAATGTTCTTATTACTCCGTGGCTGACTAAGTATTTCCAAAGTGAAATGGGAATTGATAAAGGCCAAGTAAGCTTTAGTAGTTGGTTAACATTAGAACGAAATCAACCAGTTAGCGCTTATGTTGAATTGCAGTCATCCGAGTTGATTTGGCAAGAAGGCAAACGCCATGAGCTGTTTCTAGAGTCAGGTGTTTTAGAACTTGAGCCGCGTAAAAGCGGTTGGCAAGTAAATGCTTACTCACTTAATTTATATACCGATGACAAAGCCTGGCCAGAACTCGACATGGCATTTGATTGGCAGCCGGATGTTTGGCGTATCAACGTTTCTCAGCTTGATGTTGCGGCCATTACACCACTCGTCAAACTGGTGCCAGAATCCAATACTGCCAATGAGTTTCTCGAAAAATTGTCGCTGGGTGGATTGGTCGAAGATATCCGGATCTCCGCTCATGGAGGCTGGGAGAATCTGCACTATTCGGCTGAGCTTAGTCAGGGCAGTATGTCGCAATGGGAATTGCTGCCAGAGGTACATCAGTTATCAGCGTCGATCGCAGGTAACCTGCAACAGGCGCAGGCCCATGTCACATTGATTGACGATACGTTACCTTATGGTGAGGTGTTTCAAGCCCCGCTGAATATCAAACAAGGACAAGTTGATCTGGTGTGGCAAAATAGTCAACATGGCTGGAGTTTGTGGGCTGATAAAGTCACTGCCGCCACCCCAGATCTGCAAGTGTTGGGGGCATTTCGTCTTGATTTTCCCGACCACCAAAGCCCATTTCTTTCCTTCTATGCCGAAGCCGACTTATACAACGCGGGTGAAACTTGGCGTTATCTGCCGACCTTAGCGCTTGGTCAAAGTCTCACGGATTATTTAAGTACTGCGATTCAGGCTGGTAAGGTCAATACCGCAAAACTGCTGTGGTATGGGGAATTGGGCGATTTTCCCTATCAAAATAACAATGGCATGTTCCAAGCGTGGGTAGGCTTAAAACAAGCAAAATTCAGCTTTGATACCGCGTGGCCATCGATTACTGATCTTCAGCTCGATTTGCTGTTCCAAAATGACGCCATGTACTTGGACTCTCATAGTGCCACTTTAATGGATGTCGATGCGAAGCGTATTACTGGCCGTATTCCACACTTAGCTCCGGGCGGGCATATTGAAATAGAAGCCCAAGCGGTTGCCGAGGGGAATGCGGTACGTGATTACATGACCGCATCTCCGTTAGTGGATTCGGTTGGCGCTGCATTGACCGCAGTACAAGTCGATGGTCTGGTTGAGTCGAGCTTTCAGCTTAATATTCCGTTTGACAGTACAAAGGAAGCTCGCGCTTGGGGTTATGCCGATCTTGCCGATAATCACGTTACGATTGAAGCGCCGCCAATGACACTGGAAACGGTATCGGGCCGAGTGAAATTTGATAACGACGTTGTCAGTGCGGCAGGCCTTGAAGCGACACTGCTGACGCAGCCAGTGGCGATTGATTTTAGTGGTGAAAACATTGCACAAGGTTATGGTGTGGCAATTGATGTTGTTGGTGATTGGGACATCAAACCACTGACGCCATACCTTGGTAAACATTGGTTAGGCCCGGTTGATGGTCATGCACCATGGCGCATGGATGTCGACATCCAGCTTAATGATGTCGGTTTTACCTATCAAGTTGATACCGAAGCAGATTTAAAGTTGGTAAGTAGTCACTTACCACAGCCTTTAGCGAAATCGTTTGGCGAGGCAGGGAAAGCTCGCCTGCAAGCTTCGGGTAATCAAGAAAGCATTACGGCGCGAGTGCAAATTCCCAACTTTAAATATCAAGCTGAAATTGATATTCGACCGAACGTTCCTGTTCTGACCGATACCAATTTAGTACTTGGCAAAGGTAGTTTTAAAATTAGTCCTGTGGTGGGTCATCAAGCGCAGATCAGGCTCGACTCATTCGACTTAGATGATTGGCTTGAAATGTTGAGTGCAGATCAAGGACCGTCTCAAGCGATACTGGCAAAGTTAAAAACGCCTGAAATCCCTTTTCCTGCAAGAATTGATATTGATGCCAAGGAGTTGCGTATTGCAGGCATCGACTGGAATGATGTCGACTTTAGCGCTAAGCGCAAAGGGTTGGGTTGGTATCTCAGCTTGGATAGCCAAGAAGCCAAAGGCGAGGCGAATTATCTGGATCCGTATGACTTGTCTGTGGCGCTAGAACGATTGCATGTCTACGTCCCGGCATTGGATGAAGAGCGTCAAGAACCATTGATGTTTGAGCCAGAAAATTCTGACCGACCACTGATCAGTGCGTTTGAGCGTCAGGTTCATCAACAAATTCCTAATATCACGCTGACCATTGATGATTTTTGGCTACAGGGCTATCGGGTTGGCAAGGCGCATCTCGATTTACAGCGTCAAGGCGATAAACTTGAGTGGAAAAATCTCACATTTGAAAGCGGCACCAACCGAGCCGATATCAAGGGCTGGTGGTTACTGAATGAAACACAAAGTCACACTCAATTTGATATCCACATCTCGGGCGAAAATAACAGTGACGTGATGGAGCGCTTTGGTATTACCAGCGGAATTCAACGTGCGCCTTTTGATATCACCGCCGATGTGCAATGGGATGGCTCGCCTTGGTCTGGGCGGATGGATACCCTCTCGGGCGAGGTCTCTACTAAGCTAGGTAAAGGGTTCATTTCTGATGTCAGTGGCGCGGCAAGATTGCTGGGGTTATTTAGTTTAGATTCGATTATTCGTAAAATGCAGCTTGATTTCAGTGATGTGTTTGACAAAGGGATGGCATTTAATTCGATTACTGGCAGTGGCTCGATTCGTAACGGTATTTTTCTTACTAATGATATCGAGATGGATGCAGTGGCCGGTGAAATGACCATCAAAGGTCTAGCCAATCTAAATACCCGTATGGTCGATGCCGAAGTGAAGTTCGTACCGGATATAACGTCAGGTCTGCCAGTACTGACGGCTTTTGCAGTGGCACCACAGACCGCTTTGTATGTTTTGGCCATTACCACGGTGATTTCACCTGTCGTTGAAGTGTTTACTCAGGTTGACTATCAAGTCAAAGGGCCGTTAGATGCACCTGTCGTTAAAGAGCTGTCACGCAGTAGAGGTGAATTTAAATTACCAGAGAAACTGCGCACAGTGATTGAATAAGGATAATACTCATGGAACGAGTCGGTTTAATACAAATGACCTCAGGGCCCGACCCTGAGCTCAATTTATCGTACATTAAACAGCAGGTGATGCAGCTTGCGCAGCAGGGAGCTGAACTGATCGTCACGCCAGAAAATGCTTTAGTGTTTGGTAGTCGTAGTGATTACCATCAAGTGGCTGAACCTCTGGCTGATGGACCACTACAAAAAGCGCTTGCCAGTATCGCCGATGAATATGGTGTGTGGCTACTTATCGGCAGTATGCCGATAAGCCGAAATAATGGCGTAACAACCACCTGTTTACTGTTTTCACCACAGGGTGAGTTGGTGTGTCACTATGATAAGTTGCACATGTTTGATGTTGATGTCGCCGATGGTCATCAACGTTACCGCGAGTCAGAAACGTTCACGCCAGGTCAGCAAGTCGTCGATTACAGCACGCCATTTGCCCACCTAGGCCTGACGATCTGTTATGATGTACGCTTTCCTGCACTGTATAGTGAACTGGCGCGATTAGGCGCTAATGTGATCACTGTCCCAGCGGCCTTTACGGCTGTCACTGGCCGCGCCCACTGGCAAACATTACTGCGCGCGCGTGCGATTGAAACACAAGCTTGGGTGATTGCCGTCAATCAAGTGGGCACCCATCCCTGCGGTCGTGAAACATGGGGGCACTCAATGGTGATTTCGCCATGGGGTGAGGTGATCGCTTCACTGACCGATCAAGTCGGTAATATATTGGTCGATATCGACTTAAGCCAAGTAGAACAATTAAGAGCAGCCATGCCGATTCGTCAGCATGCTCGATTCAGCAACCAGTTACAAAAAGAGTAAGAGCACATATATGACTATAAACCACGTAGAAAATGCGTTGCTAAAACCCGCCGGTTTGGGAGAAAAAGAGATCATCGACACGTTGGCGAGTATTGCAACTCGTCAAATCGATTATGCAGATATCTATTTTCAATCTAGCTGGCATGAATCGTTAGTGCTTGAAGACAGCATTATTAAAGATGGCTCGTTTAACATCGATTGTGGTGTCGGTGTACGCGCGGTCGCTGGTGAGAAAACTGGCTTCGCTTACTCAGATCAGATTCAACTCGAAGGCCTTAAGCAGAGTGCCCATGCGGCGCGAGGTATCGCACAGCAAGGTCAAAATGGTCAGCTTCAAGCGTTTAAGCGCAATGAGAATCAGCATTACTATGCTGCTGTTAACCCACTGGAAAGTTGGGCAAAAGAACAAAAAACACAACTGCTGAAAGAGTTGGATGCTTATATTCGTACTAAAGAGCCGTTGATTAAAGAAGTCTCGATTAGTCTAAGTGGTGTGCATGAGCAAGTGTTGGTTGCAGCAACCGATGGCACCTATGCTGGTGATATTCGACCATTGGTGCGTTTATCGATCAGTGTGCTGGCACAACAGGGTGAGCGCCGCGAGCGAGGTAGTGCTGGTGGCGGTGGTCGCTTTGACTATGACTTTTTCCTCAGTGAGAGTGAAGGGGCTAAAGTCGCTTACCAATATGCCGATGAAGCAATTCGTACCGCGTTGGTTAATTTAGCTGCGGATGCTGCTCCTGCAGGGACGATGCCTGTTGTTCTCGGTTCTGGCTGGCCTGGTGTATTACTCCATGAAGCGGTCGGACATGGCTTGGAAGGCGACTTTAATCGTAAAGAGGCTTCTGTCTTTAGCGGTAAGATTGGTCAAAAGGTGACTTCTGATCTTTGTACTATCGTTGATGATGGTACGCTAAAAGATCTGCGTGGTTCACTTAATATCGATGACGAAGGGGTGAATGGTCAATACAACACCTTAATCGAAAACGGTGTGTTAAAAGGCTATATGCAAGATAAGCTCAATGCTCGTTTGATGGGAGTTAGCCCAACGGGTAATGGCCGCCGTGAGTCTTATGCGCATCTGCCGATGCCACGGATGACCAATACCTATATGTTGCCTGGACAGCATACTCCTGAAGAGATTATTTCAACCGTGAAGAAGGGCTTATATGCACCGAACTTTGGTGGTGGGCAAGTGGATATTACCTCAGGTAAGTTTGTGTTCTCAGCATCGGAAGCGTATTTGATTGAAGACGGAAAAATCACTCGTCCCGTCAAAGGGGCCACGTTGATCGGTTCTGGTATTGAAGCGATGCAGCAAGTCTCTATGGTCGGTAACGATCTCAGCATTGACCGTGGTGTTGGTGTGTGTGGTAAAGCGGGTCAGAGTATTCCTGTCGGGGTTGGTCAGCCGACGCTTAAGTTAGATTCAATTACGGTCGGTGGTACTGAGTAAAGCCAGAGCATGCTTCGCCTTTCGAGAGATGAGAGCGGCGATATCGTTGAAAGTTATTAACGGTGACTGTTCTCGTTTATTCCTAATCGCCTGAAAGTAAAAGAAAAGGGTTGGCACATAGTGCCAACCCTTTAAATTTTCTCGCTAAATCCCATCACGTTCAATAGGGCAACTCATACAGCGTGCACCGCCACGGCCACGTCCTAGCTCGTTGCCCGGAATGGTCAACACTTCAATGCCTGCCTTATCGTATTTCTCATTGGTATAAACATTACGCTCATAGCCGATCACCACTCCCGGCTTAACCGTAAGTACGTTATTGGCGTCATTCCACTGTTCACGTTCAGCTTCATAGCTATCACCACCGGTGGTAATGATCTTAAGGTAGTCAAGATCAAGCGCTTGTTCGATTGCGTGGATAAAGCTTGGCACTTTTTCGACCTTCATCTCACCGCCATCTTTAGCGGTTAAACTCCAGGTGTTAAGGTCTTTACGCATGATTTCTGGGTAAACAGAAAACGTGTCGATATCCATATGCGTCATAACGGTATCAAGGTGCATGCAAGAGCGGTGTTTTGGTAGCTCAATTGCAATCACTTGTTTGGCCTGACCATGTTTAAACAAGTTTGCCGCAAGGTTTTCAACACCTTGAGCCGTGGTCCGTTCAGACATCCCGACCAAAACGGCGCCCTTGCCGATAACCAGAACATCACCGCCTTCAATATTCGCGTTGTCGTAATGCAGATCTTCATCGCCAAAGTACTTGATGAAGTCTTGTCCAGCAAAGACTGGATGCCAGCGATAGATGGCTCGAAGGTGGTTGGTTTCACGCTGACGGGCCGCTTTCATCATTGGGTTGAGCGACACACCACCGTATACCCAACATGAGGTATCGCGTGTGAAAAGGTGATTAGGTAACGGCTCAATCACAAAGTCGAGCGGCCGATGCATACTTGGTAGCATTGAGGCGGACTGAATGGGTAGCTCTGAGTAAGCCAGGCCCCCAAGCAGTATTGTGGCGAGATGGTCGTTATCCATATCTAATAAGTAATGGCGTAAATCTCTGGCGAAAGTGGGACCGTAGCGCAAATCTGAAATTTGCGTATTGAGTAGCCAGCTTTTTGCTTCCTCGACGGCTAAGGTTTCAACCAACAGATCGTGCAGTAGTAACACCTCGACGCCTTGGTTTGTCAGTGTCTGAGCAAACTTATCATGCTCTTCACCAGCGGCCTCGACAGCGAGAACGTCATCAAACAGTAATTCGTGACAGTTTGAAGGGGTGAGGTGGGTGAGTGCGCGCTCAGGTCGGTTTAGCAATACTCGTCTTAATTGACCAACTTCTGAGCCTACGTACAACTTACTCATCATGTATCCTTACTTATTATTCCTGAGCCTAGTTATGTCAAGATTGTTATAAAGATGCAAGCCTATTTAATGGATGGATGAGTGGCTAAAAATGGATATGTTAGTCATATGTTCTGATGTGTGGTGGTTTTATGAGAACTATCACTATTGTTGACTTTTGTTACTCAGGCGTTGAACTGCGTTGCTATTCGTCTCGATTGGCGGTCATGAATGCGAAATGCCGCTATAATCGAGCATAGCTATGCAGATATCAGCAAGGTGGATTAAAATAGTCATGTTTTTATTCATTTCCCACCTTGCTTGGGATATGCAAATAGACAAGATAAAAACGCATAAAGCCTAAGCATAACCAGCTTTAGCCGCACAGATAGAATGTTCTGAATTACCACATTGCTAAAAAAATGTTAATTGTCATTGTTGTGAAGTGGATCTTACTTGATCGCTAGCAATTCTGCGGATAAAGATCTGGATCTTGGCCGATTTCAGGTAGTATTTTCACTGGATCCATGCGATATTTCACCGCTGTTACTTATGATCAATTTTGTCACTATCTGGAGCACGACATATGTCTCATGAAGATGAATATCTATCTGTTGAAGCGTTAATTGAAATTCAAAAAGAAGATACTCGCGATATCATTCAAGCCTTATTGGAAGATGGCAGTGATCCAGATGCTTTGTACGATATTGAACATCATCTTTTTGCTGAAGATTTCAACACACTAGAAAAAGCGGTAGTTGAAGCGTTCAAGATGGGCTTTGAAGTCCTTGAAGCTGAAGAGACAGAAGACGAAGATGGCAAAAAGTTACTCTGCTGTGATGCGACCATGGAGTCGACACTAAACGCAGAAGCGATTGATGCGCAAGTTGAAAAACTGATCCATCTTGCTGAAAAATACGACATCATCTATGACGGCTGGGGCACTTACTACGAAGGCGAAGATGCGCTTTACCCAGAAGAAGATGACAGCGACGAAGAGTAAGCCGTCGAGCTCATGACCGAATCTGAATATCAGCCAATTGGCTGATATTTTTGTTTTGGTCCCTTGGTTGGCTATCTTTTGACGCTCATCTGGCATTATAATCGTCAAACTTTGATCTAAGACAAGTTTGAAACTATGCAACTCTCTCTTGCTGGCCTGTGGCAAGTCTCACCGTTGACTGACTTATCTATCCCTCAGGATGACATTACGTTTCCTGCCCCATTGAGCCAAGCACTCCCTGATACACTGTCTGAAAGCGAGATTGCTGAGCAAGAGTGGCATTTAATGCACGATATTGATGTTGATGAGTCGATGTTGGCGTTTCCATCAATTGATCTTGTGATGGCTGGGATCGACTATTACGCAGAAGTGCGTCTTAATGGCGTCGCCGTTTTTGATTGTGATAAGTCTCAGCTGGTTTATAAAAAAGATATTCGTCCTTATCTGCAATTAGGCCGCAACCGTTTTGAGATTTTGTTTCTGGAAGAGGAGCAAGATTGGTTGTTGGACGAGCCAGAGAGCGCGCCACTTTGTCCTTTGATTGCAAAAGATGACACTCCATCTGACTCACGCATCGGCGTGTGGCAAGTTCCTTACCTGCAGTTGATTGCCAATGTTCGTTTAGAGCATGTGGCGACAGAACAGATTTGGCACCATGGCGGTGGCTGTGAATTCCTTGTTGATCTCTACTATAAAACGTATTCGCCAGGTCTTGTGTCGGCGTCGGTTAAATTTAACGCTATGACCTACCACTTGCCGATTGATGTGCGAGATAATCACACTAGTGCGTTGTTCCAGATTGATGCGCCCATTTATGCCGATGTGAGTCATCCTAAGCGTGAAGATTTGTATCTGCTTGAGGTGACGCTTGATGGTCAAACTCAATGCTTTCGTATTGGTTTGAGTCGCGATCTGTGCGTCACACACTATGCACTGTGAATACAGCCCCATTCAAGGCGTGCATGTTGTTTACGTAACCACACTTTTTCATGCCAGTAGTAGGCAAAGGTATTAATCGTTGGCTCGATGGTGGCCATAATTCCGCCAACAAACGCGTCACCGGTGACTAGGTAAACCACGCTAAATGCAACGCTAAAGTGTACGATAGCAAAGCTGGTTGTCTTCACTTTGGCTGATTGAGACAGTGTGCGCAGTGCGACGCTGTTACTCCAGACACGTTCATGGAAGTAAAACGCAACGGTGTTGACCGATGGCTCAATCATGGCAATCAGACTACCGAGCAGAAGATCACCGGTTAGCAAGTACGCTACCGTCAGGGCGATGGTAAAGTGTAAGGCGGCGAAAGTAGCGGTCTTTTTCATCATCATGGCCTATCGTTGGTTGGGATAGGGCTATTATTGATAACTATTCGCATTAAATGAAGTGGATTTAACCGATACTCTTGATAGGTAATACCAATCAAAAAGGCGCTCAATGAGCGCCTTTGGTGTTATTTGAGCTTGTATTTACCCTTGCGGCTTAACGACAAGAACGTTAATCGGAGAGTTATGCACCACTTTACTGGCCACTGAACCAAGCACGACTTTATCAATCTTAGAGCGTTTATGACTTGGCATTACGATCAAATCTGCACCGAGTTTTTCTGCATAATCAAGGATGGTGGCATAAGGCTTCCCTTCCGCAACATGCACTTTATACACGACATCTTCGGCAATATGCTGCACAGCGAACTTTCTCAGTTGGCTTTCGACGTCTGCTTTCATTTTCATTGCGGCATCTTTGGGGAAGTAGGTCGCAACCATCGACATATGGATGCCCGGCAGAACGTTGAGCAGATGGACGACTGCGTTGGATTGCTTCGCTTGCCACACGGCAAGCTCAACGGCTTTGTCTGAAAAGCCTTTGTCGTTTAAATCGACCGGAACGAGAATTTGTTTATACATTGTAATATCTCTATGTCATCTCTTACCGCTTAAAACGGTAGAGTGGATTGATTGCATCTTATTAGTTTAGCCCCACACCCAGTGCGGGGCAGACTAAGTTACGCGCTCAGTTGTTCCTTGCGGATTCGGCGTTTCTGGTTTAACCCTAGGCCGATCAAAATCAATAGGGCGGGTAAGAAAACCCACTCTTTCATTGGTCTATCTGCTTCGACGACCACAGAACGAATTTCCCAATCAAAGTCGACACCAGAAGATTCAGCCGGACTGCCAAACTCGACCATATCAACGATCATTCGTCCGTTGGTATTGTTGAGCATCAACCCCATCGAAGCAATGCGTTCTTGTGCTGTTGTCGCTTGATCATCGAAAGGAAGACGTACCGTTTTTGAGATGTAATCACCTTCAAGATTTTCACCAGCAACCAGCAATTCGATCTCTTCGCCAACATTCATTTGTCCTGCAACTTGAGCGATCTCTGTGCCAGGGTAGAGCAATTTAGCTGGGTAAATTTGATCCCACCAAAAGCCAGGACGGAAGAAGGTAAAGGTCAGAACCAATAATAGAACCGTTTCCCACCACTTGTTCTTGGTAAACCACCAACCTTGCGTTGCTGCAGAGAATATCAGCATAGCGATAATTGAAGATATGATCGTGAGCATTAAATGCCACCATGTATCAATCCCCATCAACAATAATTGGGTATTGAAGATAAACATGAATGGCAAAATAGCGGTACGAATATCGTAGGTAAAGCCTTGAATACCCGTACGGATGGGATCAGATTTTGCGATTGCTGCCGCGGCAAAGGCAGCCAAACCAACTGGCGGAGTATCATCGGCCAAAATACCGAAGTAGAACACGAATAAATGCACCGCGATCAATGGAATGATCAAGCCACTTTGTGCGCCTAAGGTCACAATCACAGGAGCCATCAAGGTGGAGACTACTATGTAGTTGGCGGTTGTTGGCAGGCCCATGCCTAATATCAAACTGATCACGGCGGTAAATAGCAGCATCAGTATGATGTTACCGCCAGAAATGAACTCGACAAAGTCGGTCATCACTAGGCCGATACCGGTTAAGGTTACCACACCCACAACTGTGCCAGCCGCTGCGGTCGCAACACCGATACCAATCATGTTACGCGCGCCGGAAACTAAGCTTTCGACCAGATCAACAAAACCAACTTTGGTTTGCTGAGCAATAGAACCTTGTTTGGAAAGTATCGCCAGCAGAGGACGTTGAGTGATCAAAATAAAGATCATAAACACGGTCGCCCAAAAGGCAGATAGGCCAGGTGAAAAGCGTTCTACGGTTAGACACCATACCAACACAACGATCGGTAGCAAGAAATGCAGCCCCGATTTGATCGTTGGACCAGGATCGGGCACTTCAGTTAGTTCGGCATCAATCTCGAGTGCGCCTTCTTCGGCGTATTTGGCCGAGATAGAAACCAGACCAACGTAAGTGAGTAACAGCGCCACTGTCATGATCGATGTTGCGGCTTCACCAAACACATCTTTGGTCCAGCCAACACCGTAATAGACCGCGCCACTGAGAATGCACAAGCCTAAAATGGTGCCGGTGAATGACAATAGACTATGAATCAGCTTCGGAGTATGACGACGTGGAAGCCCTGTCATTCCAGCTTTACATGCTTCTAAGTGAACAATATAGATAAGCGCAATGTAAGAGATAAGCGCGGGCAGAATAGCGGCTCGAATCACTTCAACATACGAGATGCCGACATATTCGACCATTAAGAAAGCGGCGGCACCCATAATCGGTGGCGTTAGCTGGCCGTTGGTTGAAGCGGCCACTTCGACCGCACCGGCTTTGGTTCCAGGGAAGCCAACGCGCTTCATCAATGGAATGGTAAAAGTACCGGTCGTCACTACGTTGGCTATTGACGAACCAGAGACTAATCCAGATAGCCCTGATGCAACGACGGCAGCTTTGGCTGGGCCGCCGCGCATGTGACCAAGCAGTGAGAAGGCGACTTTAATAAAGTAAGCACCGGCTCCTGCACGCTCTAACATGGCGCCGAAAAGGACAAATAAGAAAACAAACGAGGTAGAAACCCCAAGTGCAACGCCAAAAACCCCTTCCGTGGTTAGCCAAAGGTGTGACATGGCTTTGTTGAGGCTAGCGCCTTTATGGGCGATCACGTCTGGCATGTATGGACCGCCAAAAGTGTAAAGCATGAAAACAGCGGCCACGACCATTAAAGGAGGACCGAGTGCGCGGCGAGTGGCTTCAAGCAACAACACCATGCCAATGACTGCCACAATGATGTCTAGTGAGGTCGGTGCCCCCGAACGGCCCGCCAATTCGGTATAAAAAAGATAAATGTAAGCGGCAGATAAGCTGCCAGCAAGCGCCAATAACCAGTCAACCGCTGGAATATGATCGCGAGGAGAATTCTTCATCGCTGGGTAAGCAGTAAACGCAAGGAAAACGGCAAACATGAGATGAATAGATCGTGCTTCAGTGTCGTTAAGTACGCCAAAATTGAAAATGAATGGCAAAGGTGATGCGTACCAAAGTTGGAATAATGACCAACAAAGTGGCACAAACCATAAGATGCTACCCGCAAGCCCTGATGGGGCGCGTGCACCTGTATCGGATTGAGCTACCATTTCTTGCACATCTTGAGACGGAGTGGTTGTCTTCGACATGTACTAAATCCTTATTATAAACGGTCCGTATATTTATGATTGTCAGAACCTGTATTTAGCATCTTTCATTGTAGTGAAAAGATGAAATATTGCTCAGTTGTTTAGTTTTATTAGAGATAAAGAAAAGGTGAGTTTCAAGAGGACAAAACTCAAAGCAGATGTTGTGATTAAAATTAGTCACCGAGAAGGCGTTGCCTTCTCGGTGGTCAAAGGTGACTTACTTAAGTAGGCCAATCTCTTTGTAGTACTTCTGTGCACCTGGGTGTAGAGGAATCGAAAGACCCGCTTTCACCATGTCTTCTTTTTTCAGGTTTGCAAACGCAGGGTGTAGGCGTTTGAACGTATCGAAGTTTTCGAATACAGATTTTGCTACGTTGTAAGCAACATCATCAGAAACGTTGGTTGTCGTAACCATGGTTGCTGCAACACCAAAACTGTTTACGTCTTTGTCAGTGCCACGGTACATGCCTGCTGGTACTGAGCTGTAGGCGTAGTATGGGTTATTCGATACGATGGCATCGATCTTAGCACCCGTTGCAGGAATTAGCTTCGCATCACATGAAGTTGTCGCTTCTTTGATTGATCCGTTTGGATGACCAACCACATAGACAAAGGCATCAATTTTGTTATCACACAACGCTTGTGAACGCTCAGAACCTTTAAGTTCTGACGCAAGTTTAAAGTCTGCGTTGGTCCAGCCCATTGCTTCCATTACCACGCCCATTGTTGCGCGGTCACCAGAGCCTGGGTTACCAATGTTAACGCGCTTACCTTTCAGGTCAGCCACGCTTTCAATGCCAGCGTCTGTACGTGCGATGATGTTGAATGGTTCTGTGTGTAGAGAGAACACGGCGCGTAAATCTTTGTACGGGCCTTGCTCAGCAAACTTACTTGTACCGTTGTAGCCGTGGTATTGCCAGTCAGACTGAACGATACCGAAGTCGAGTTCGCCTGCGCGAATCGTGTTGACGTTGTAGATCGAACCGCCCGTAGACTCGACAGAACAACGAATATTGTGTTCTTTACGACCTTTGTTAACTAGCTTACAAATTGCACCACCAGTTGGGTAGTAAACACCCGTAACTGAACCTGTACCAATAGTGATGAACTCTTGGGCGTTAACTGCGCCAGCGCCGATAACGGCCGCTGCAATCGCACCAACTTTAATAAGTTTGTTCAATGCCATGAATTTCCCTTCCTTATTCATTATTAACCCTAAGCAAGTGTAGTTGCTTAGAGAGTTTCCTCGTGCTGGAAACGGCATCTTTTTCAATCCGTATGTTGAAAAAGTGGCTGAATAATAGCAAAAAATTGGCACATAATTACACGCGTGTTAAAAAATATAGTCAATATGCCTATATGCAACGTGAATGTGGTAGGAATGTTTTAATATTTACTTTATTTAAAATCAGTAGGTTAGCTCTTAGTTAGTGCTTAAGTGTGATTTTTTTAAGATGTGATCTAAGTCACGCCGTCAAAGCGACGACGTGTATACCCCTTTGAGCGGCAATTTTTGCTTAGCCTGTGTACTCAAAAAGGTCGCAAACGGAAGCGAACAGTTGCTCTGTTGTAATCGACAAGGTTGGGGTAATAAATATCGTATCATCACCGGCAACGACGCCAAGTATGCCTTCTGATTTGCCCAATGAGTCTAACAAGCGAGCGATCAGTTGCGCAGCGCCAGGACCGGTATGAATCACAACCAGTGCATTGTTGTGGTCAATATCGAGTACCAATTCACGTAATGAGCTTGAAACTGTTGGCACGCCCAATTCTGCTGGCAAGCAGTAGACCATTTCCATTTTGGCATTACGTGTTCGAACGGCACCAAACTTAGTCAACATACGTGACACTTTAGATTGGTTGATATTGTCGAATCCTTCATTCTTGAGGGCTTCGACAATATCGCCTTGGGAACCGAAACGCTCTTCTTTTAATAGGGCTTTAAAAGCGCGAACGAGGTTATCTTGTTTTTCAGAATGGCGCATGATGTTCTTTCTATGTTTGTGGGTATAAAAAGCAAGTGAATATTCTCGCATAGCTATGCAGTTAGTGCCAATGGTAACAGCCAAATCTGTCTAACGTATCACTGTAAATTGACACAATATCACGCTAAGAAATACGACCTAACCCTTTGTCATTCAAGGTGAAGAAGCACATAATAGCCACCTATTGTGTAGCACGTTTTTGTCTGGTTGCGCAAGGTCGCAAAGCTGACGTTAATTGATTGTAATCAGGATGTGATTGGTTTAGCTTGAGCGTGCCCGATTAAAAATTGCCCTACAAAACATATATAAGAGAATCTTCTCAAGGAGAACTACGATGAAAGTAGCTGTTATTGGTGCCGCTGGTGGCATCGGTCAAGCCCTCGCCCTTCTACTTAAAAACCGTCTTCCAGCGGGTTCAGATTTAGCCCTTTACGATATCGCACCAGTGACCCCTGGTGTAGCGGCTGATCTTAGCCACATCCCGACGCCTGTATCTATCAAAGGCTATGCGGGTGAAGATCCAACGCCAGCACTTGAAGGTGCAGACGTGGTACTGATTTCTGCAGGTGTGGCGCGTAAGCCAGGTATGGACCGTGCAGATCTATTTAACGTTAACGCGGGTATCGTTAAATCGCTTGCTCAACGCATTGCGGATGTTTGTCCAAAAGCGCTCGTGGGCATCATTACCAACCCTGTTAATACGACTGTGCCGATTGCGGCTGAAGTGCTCAAGCAAGCCGGTGTGTATGACAAGCGCCGTCTATTCGGCATTACTACTCTTGATGTGATCCGTTCTGAAACCTTTGTTGCTGCTCTAAAAGACAAAGATCCAGGTGAGGTTCGTGTTCCTGTTATCGGTGGCCACTCTGGCGTGACGATCCTACCGCTACTTTCTCAAGTCGAAGGTGTTGAATTTACCGCTGAAGAAATTGAAGCGCTAACAAAACGTATTCAAAATGCTGGCACGGAAGTGGTTGAAGCGAAAGCGGGCGGCGGCAGTGCAACCCTTTCTATGGGTCAAGCGGCATGTCGCTTTGGTCTTGCTTTAGTCAAAGCATTGCAAGGTGAAGAAGTTATAGAGTACGCCTACATTGAAGGTAATGGTGAGCACGCTCCGTTCTTCGCGCAACCCGTTAAACTGGGTAAAGAAGGTGTTGAAGAGATCTTGAGCTACGGTGAGCTGAGTGATTTCGAAAAATCTGCACTGGATGGCATGCTTGAAACGCTAAATGGCGACATTCAAACAGGCGTTGATTTCGTCAAGTAAGCCAGATTGATTTCAATCAGAAGCCGACGTTCGCGTCGGCTTTTTTGATCTTTTACTTTTGTCGCACGTAAGGAATGTAGACAAGAGGAGAGTGAAGATGGAAATCTGTCAGGTAAAACAAGGCATGTTGGTCGAGTGTGCGCAGGGAATTGGCAAGGTGCTGGTGGTTGATAGAGCAACCAATTCAGTATTGATTGAAGAGCAGTCTTCTCAGAGACAACTGGCTGTCGAGGTTAGTCAACTGATTGATAGTTCTCGGTGTCAACCCAGCTAAAAATTAGGATTAATAAATCGTAGTGGTTTAAAAGCGAGCACGTGGCTCGCTTTTTGGTTTTTGTGTGCTGTTTACTTGCGCACTGCGATCGCTTCAATTTCGATACCGACATCTTTTGGCAGACGTGCTACTTCAACACATGAACGTGCTGGGTAGTTGGCAACGTTGTGCTCATCAAAGAACTTGCCGTACACCTCATTGACGGTACCGAAGTCGTTTAGATCTTTAACGAAGACTGTCATTTTTACGATATCAGTCACTGAAAGACCAGATGCTTCTACAACCGCTTTTACATTCTCAAGTGATTGACGTGCTTGTTCTGCGATATCGGCAGACACTTCACCAGTGGCAGGATTCACCGGGATTTGGCCTGAAGTCAGGACCATATTGCCTAGGTCAACACCTTGTACATATGGGCCGATTGCTGCTGGGGCAGATTCTGTGTGAAGCACTTTAGTCATTATTATATTCCATCGGTTAGGGTCAAAATTCAGGCATTTAGTGTGCCGCGAAACCCAGTCGGGGTAAAGAAAAAATCCTCACTCATCACGAGCAAGGATCGACATTTTTGTTGGTTTATTGCGCCGGGGTTGCTTAACGCTCAGTCACGATATCGCGCGAGAATACCTTTTCGCAGTATTTACACTTGAGGCGAATATCTTGTTTCTTTTCGACCACTTTAAAGCTGCTTTCTACAGGCTCGTCGTGGCTGATGCAGTTAGTGTTTGGGCACTCAAACACATTATTAACTTGCTCAGGAAGCTCCAGCGCTAGCTTCTTGACGACTTTATAATCTTCAATTTGATTGACGGTTGCATGTGGTGCGTAAAGGGCCAATTTACTGGCTTGTTCTTCACTAATAAACACATTCTCAATCTTAAGTAGATCTTTGTGTCCAAGTTCAGAAGAGGGAAGGTTTAAGCCGACCGTGACACGTTGCTGTGATTTGTCCATTGAGAACAGTTTGAGCACTTTAATGCCAATTTGGGCCGGGATATGGTCGATTACGGTACCATTTTTAATTGCTTCAACCTGCAATTGAGTCTGTTTAGCCATTGATGTTTCTCCCTCGATTACAGTGTTTGATTCAGTACTAAAGCCAATAGAGCTTCACGAGCGTAAACGCCATTTTCCGCTTGCTGAAAGTAGTACGCGTGTGGCGTTTTATCGACGTCGACGGTAATTTCGTCTACGCGTGGCAGCGGGTGAAGTACTTTGAGATTGTCACGTGCGCCTTCGAGCATCGCCGCAGTAAGAATGTAGGCTGACTTTATATGAGCGTACTCTGACTCATCAAAACGCTCTTTCTGTACGCGCGTCATATAGAGGACATCCAGCTGTGGGATCACGGTTTCCATATCGGTATGCAAACTGTAAGCGATACCGGCGTCATCCAACTCTTCACACAGGTAATCTGGCATCGCTAATGCTTCTGGGGCAACAAAGAAGAAGCGGATATTGTTGAACTTCGCGAGAGCTTGAGTCAGTGAATGAACCGTTCGGCCGTATTTAA
This sequence comes from Vibrio pacinii DSM 19139, assembly GCF_000711795.1. Lineage (GTDB taxonomy): Bacteria > Pseudomonadota > Gammaproteobacteria > Enterobacterales > Vibrionaceae > Vibrio > Vibrio pacinii. The sequence goes on from NZ_JONH01000015.1 coordinate 82,808, forward strand.
GATCACCTACGAAAGCAACGTTAAGGTTATCTAGACGCCCTTGAGTCTCGGCAATCGAGAACAGATCCAGTAGCGTTTGGGTTGGATGTTGGTTTGCACCATCACCGGCGTTAATGACTGGTACGCCGTTAGAGAATTCAGAGGCAAGACGCGCGGCTCCTTCTTGTGGATGGCGCATAACAAAAGCGTCAACGTAAGAAGAAATAACCTGCACCGAGTCCGCTAAGGTTTCGCCTTTCTTAGCTAGTGAAGTATTACCACCATTATCAAAACCAATCACATCGCCACCGATACGCTGGATGGCGGTTTCAAATGAAAGACGCGTGCGGGTGGATGGTTCAAAAAAACAGCTCGCAATCACTTTGTTCTTAATCAGCTCCGGTTTTTGCTCGGCTTTCAGTTCACCTGCTGTGTTGACAATTAATTCCAGCTCGTCACGCGACAGCTCAGGAATTGAGATAATGTGCTTGTTGTAAAGCGAGTTTGTCATAGTCATCTTCCCATCTGAGTACGAATTTTAGGCAATAAAAAAGCCCCCCATTGCGGGAGGCTTTAAAAATCGTTAGAAATAGAAAAAACCAACAACGGTAAGCATTTCCGCTTACCCAGTGTAATACGTTGTGTAGAACACGAATTACGTGGCATTTTTTTCTCTATATCCAGACAAATTGCGCAGCATTATACGCCTAACTTTTTCCAATGCAAGCGATTACATTGTGGCCTTGTTGTGCTGGTTATTGTTTGTTTACGCACCGAGTGTAGCGACCATCACCGCTTTAATTGTATGCATACGGTTCTCCGCTTCATCGAAGACAATCGAATGCTCAGACTCAAAGACTTCGTCAGTCACTTCGAGGCCTTTCATGCCATATTTTTGTGCCACTTGTTTACCAATCGCCGTTTGATCATCATGGAACGCCGGTAAGCAGTGCATAAACTTCACTTGTGGATTACCGGTTTGCTCAATAACCTTCATATTGACTTGATAAGGCGTCATCATGGCGACACGTTCATCCCAAGCTTCAGGGGCTTCGCCCATAGAAACCCAAACATCTGTATAGAGATAATCACACCCTTGTACTCCTTCCTCTACGTTTTCCGTTAAGGTGATTTTCGCGCCAGTTTGTTTGGCGATGGCTTGGCAGGTAGTGACTAACTCGTGTTCTGGCCAAAAGGCTTTTGGTGCGACAAGGCGAATATCCATGCCCATTTTGGAAGCGCCAACTAACAGAGAATTCCCCATATTGTTGCGTGCATCGCCAAGGTAGGCAAACTTAATCTGATGCAACTGTTTACCGCGTCCATGCTCAAGCATGGTTAGGAAGTCAGCCAGAATTTGCGTTGGGTGAAACTCGTTAGTTAAACCATTCCAAACTGGAACGCCGGCGTAGTGACCGAGATCTTCGACAATCTCTTGACCAAAACCACGGTATTCAATGCCGTCGTACATGCGACCCAATACGCGAGCGGTATCTTTCATTGACTCTTTTTGACCAATTTGCGATCCCGATGGGCCGATGTAAGAGACTTGCGCGCCTTGATCAAATGCCGCCACTTCAAACGCGCAGCGAGTGCGAGTTGAGGCCTTTTCGAAGATCAATGCGATATTTTTACCGACCAGTTTCTTTTGCTCAGTGCCGGCATATTTCGCTTTCTTCAGGTCGGCAGAAAGATCGAGCAGAAACTGGATCTCTTTAGGGCTGAAATCCAACAATTTGAGGAAGTTTCTGTTACGTAGGTTAAAGGCCATACTCCAGTCCTTGAATGCTAATTCATTTAATGGAGATAGTTAAACATATTTAAACGGCGTTTGTGAATATTTATTTTAAAATAATGGTGAGATATGAATTATATCTCACCATAAGTGACTATAAATTCTCTTCGGCAAATTCAGCTAAGCGGCTGCGTACCACGCCATTAAGGTGGATATTGGCACTGCCTTCAAAGCTTTTGAAGCGCTCAACCATGTAAGTTAATCCAGAGGTAACCGGGGTTAAGTAGTGAGAATCAATTTGTGCTAGGTTACCTGAACAGACGATCTTGGTTCCTTCACCACAGCGAGTAATGATGGTTTTGATCTGCGACGCAGTGAGGTTTTGACATTCATCAAGCAGAACAAAAGCGTTTTGGATCGAGCGACCACGCATAAAGTTGATCGACTTAAACTGAATGTTAGCTTTATCACAAATGTATTTGAGCGAGCCTTCAGTGCAGTGATCGTGCTTATGTAATGCCTCTAGCGTGTCGGTCACGGCGGCGAGCCACGGCAGCATCTTCTCTTCTTCGCTACCGGGTAAGAAGCCAATCGACTCGCCAATATCTGGCGTGTTTCGAGTGACAATGATCTTATCAAACATACCTTTCTCTATGGTCTGTTCGAGTGCGGAAGCGAGCGCGAGTAAGGTTTTACCACTACCAGCAGCGCCGGTCAGGATCACGAGATCAATATCTGGATCGAGTAACGCATCAAGTGCCATGCCTTGGTAGATATTCTTCGGCGTGATATCCCATGCGCGGCGGTGCATCAATCTTTCGCGACTCAGATCTTTGATGGTCACTTTGTCTTGTTCAATCTCTTCGACGCGGCCAGCGAAGTCACTCTCTTCATCAATCACATATTGATTAATATAGGTAGGCTCAAACGTTTGTCTATCAAGTGTATGGTAGGTACGTCCAGCGAGGTTGCGACTTTCGACGTCTTGCACGTTACTCCAGAATTCGCCTTCGATTTGTTGAAAGCCTTTGGTGAGGTACTGAACATCATCGATCAATTGGTCAGTGCGGTAGTCTTCAACAAAACGCACGCCAGCCCCTTTGGCACGTAACCGCATGTTGATGTCTTTAGTCACTAAGATGACTTCGCGCGGCGCACGCTTGTTTTGCAAGTAAAGCACACCATTCAAAATGCGATTGTCGCCAGCCTTGTCGGCAAAGGCCTTGATGGTCTCGTGCAGTTCAAAATCAGCTAAAATAGCGACATGGCCTGTGGTGGTATGATCTCTGTTGATGGGAATGCCGTCGGATATTTCATCTGGCGTTGCGTCTTTAAACATCGCCTCTAAGGCGCGAATCGCAACACGTGCATCACGCGCGACATCACGTTTACTGTCTTTGATACGATCAAGTTCTTCAAGTACGGTCATCGGAATGATGACGTCATGTTCTTTAAAAGAGTAAATGGCGAGCGGTTCGTGAAGAAGAATGTTTGTGTCTAGGACAAATAGCTTCCGGTCTGTATCACCCATAAGCGTCTCCTTGCCGCGGTGCGGCTTGCTTACCCCTCATACTTGCGCATGAAGTGGTTTACTTGCGGTTGCTTGCACAGCTGTAGCCAGATCACGGATGGTTTGACTACAAAAATGCAAACCCGTGTTGATCGTCATCCTAATGAATGCATCACATGTGCCAGTCATAAACTTGACGCGCGATGATGCGGCTCATCAATAAGTATAAGGTGCTTTTTCTACACTCTTAGCTAGAAGTGCCATTGATTTCTTACACTTTGATGTCATCCCCAAGTCGGATAAAAAAATATTGCGTTTTGAGGCCTTTGTACGTGACCAATATCACAGCTTCAAGTAAGATTAGCGACCTTTTTTGACGCAGCCGCTGACATCCTTTTTCCCCGTCAGTAGCCTTTCAAGTTGCGTGAAAACCGCTAAGATTTATAGACCCGTTTTTGATTAGAAAATAGATGAGGTAGTCGATTCATGACATTTGCTTTGGGCCAACGCTGGATCAGCGATACAGAGGGCGATCTAGGTTTAGGAACCGTTGTAGCATTAGATGCACGTACTGTGACTTTAATGTTTGCTGCTTCGGAAGAGAACCGAGTTTACGCTCGAAACGATGCGCCCGTAACGCGAGTCACTTTTAATGTTGGCGATGTGATTGATAGCCAAGAAGGTTGGTCAATCAAGGTTGAGCAAGTAGTCGAAGATCAAGGCTTATACAGCTACCTTGGTGTGCGTGAAGACAATGGCGAGGAAGTGGTGCTGCGTGAAATCATGCTTAGCAACCAGATTCGTTTTAATAAGCCTCAAGACAAACTTTATGCCGGTCAAATTGATCGCATGGATAACTTTGTGCTTCGTTACCGTGCATTGATCAATCAATATCAGCAACACAAGAGCCCGATGCGTGGTCTATGTGGCATGCGTGCAGGTTTGATCCCTCATCAGCTTTATATTGCTCATGAAGTGGGGCGTCGTCATGCCCCTCGTGTTTTACTGGCCGATGAGGTTGGTTTGGGCAAAACCATTGAAGCGGGGATGATCATTCACCAACAAGTATTGGCTGGCCGAGCTGAGCGTATCTTGATTGTGGTGCCAGAAACGCTGCAACATCAATGGTTGGTTGAGATGATGCGTCGCTTCAACCTGCACTTTTCTATTTTCGATGAAGAGCGCTGTATTGAAGCGTTCGCCGATGCTGATAATCCGTTCGATACTCAACAATATGTGTTGTGTTCGCTCGATTTTCTGCGTAAGAGCCGTCAGCGTTTTGAACAAGCACTTGAAGGCGAGTGGGATCTGCTGGTGGTCGATGAAGCGCACCACCTAGAGTGGAGCGTTGATGCGCCAAGCCGTGAGTATCAAGTGGTTGAAGGGTTAGCGGAACGTACTCCAGGTGTGTTGCTATTGACGGCGACGCCTGAGCAGCTTGGGCGTGAGAGCCACTTTGCCCGTTTACGCCTGCTCGATTCAGACCGTTTCTTCGACTATGAAACCTTTGTTAAAGAAGAAGAGCAGTATGCGCCCGTTGCCGACTCTGTCAGTGCGCTCTTCTCTGGAAAAATGCTCGCAGATGACGCGAAAAATCAAATCAGTGAATTGCTGTGTGAGCAAGATGTCGAGCCGCTGTTCCGCATTATAGAAAGTGACAGTGACGAAGAAGCCAAAGCGGCGGCGCGCCAAGAGCTGATTGATAATCTCATGGATCGTCACGGTACTGGCCGGGTGTTGTTCCGTAATACCCGTGCTGCGATTAAAGGTTTCCCAACGCGTAATGTTAATTTGATGCCGATGGCTATCCCTGCGCAATACACGACCTCAATGCGTGTGTCAGGTCTGATCGGCGGTAAGATGAGCCCTCAAGCGCGAGCGATGAAAAACCTCTATCCAGAAGAAATTTTCCAAGAATTTGAAGGCGAAGAGTCGAGCTGGTGGCAGTTTGATAGCCGAGTCAATTGGCTATTGGAGAAGATCAAAGAGAAGCGCAGTGAGAAGATTTTGGTGATCGCATCACGCTCTAGCACCGCACTGCAGTTAGAACAAGCGCTGCGCGAGCGTGAAGGGATCCGTGCAACGGTCTTCCATGAAGGCATGTCGATTATTGAGCGTGATAAAGCGGCCGCCTACTTTGCTCAGGAAGAGGGCGGGGCGCAAGTGCTTATTTGTAGTGAAATTGGCTCTGAAGGTCGCAACTTCCAGTTTGCTAATCAACTGGTGATGTTTGATTTACCCTTTAACCCTGACTTGCTTGAACAGCGCATCGGCCGTTTGGACCGTATTGGTCAGACTCGCGATATCGATATTCATGTGCCTTATCTTGAAGGTACCTCGCAAGCGATTTTGGCGCGTTGGTTTGATGAAGGTCTCAATGCATTTGCCGAGACGTGCCCAACTGGTCGTAATGTGTATGACCAGTTCGCTGAGCGTTTAATTGAGATGTTGGCCTCGGGCGATACCTCTGATCTCGATGAGGTGATTACCGAGTCGGCGGCGATGAATAAGGCGCTTAAGGCGCAGCTTGAACAAGGTCGTGATCGCTTGTTAGAGATGCACTCTAATGGTGGCGAAAAAGCGCAAGCAATCGTTGATACAATTGCCGCGACAGATGGCGATACTAACCTAGTGACATTTGCATTAAGCCTGTTCGATACTATCGGCCTTGATCAAGACGATAAAGGCGAGAACGCCTTAGTGGTGACGCCATCAGAACATATGCTGGTGCCAAGTTATCCAGGCTTGCCTTATGAAGGGGCGACGATCACTTTTGATCGTGAAACAGCGCTGTCTCGCGAAGATATGAACTTTATCAGTTGGGAGCACCCAATGATTCAAGGTGGTATTGATCTTCTGATGAGTGAAGGCGTGGGCACCTCTGCGGTATCACTGCTGAAAAACAAAGCCCTGCCAGTCGGTACTATGTTGTTAGAGCTGATTTACAAAGTGGATGCTCAAGCGCCGAAACGCAGTGGGATCAGCCGCTTCTTACCGCCGACTCCGATTCGCATCATGTTGGATGGCAAAGGCAATGATCTTTCTGAACAAGTGGAGTTTGAAAGCTTCAACCGTCAATTAAGCCCAATCGGTCGTCATATTGCGACAAAATTGGTGGCGTCAGTGCAAGCGCAAGTGCATCAATTGATTGCCGCTGGCGAGCTTCTGATTGTTGATAAAGTGGCCGCGATCCGCAGCCAAGCACAACAAGAGATGCAAACTAGCCTCAATGCTGAGCTGGAACGCTTACAAGCACTTAAAGCCGTTAATCCAAATATTCGTGATGAAGAGATTATCGCGATTGATGAGCAGATCAAAGAGCTGACTGGCTATATTAGCCAAGCTCAGTATCAATTGGACTCTCTGCGTATGATTGTCGTTTCTCATAACTAGAAAAATAAACGTCCTTACAAAATCTAGCGGCGAATAAAACGATGAGGGCTCTCTCCAGTGGAGGATCTCCCTCATCATCCTTTTGTTGCGATTGGACATGACGTTTGGTTTGATATTTCGCGGATTTCTTTATGGCCATGACAGAGTACCACCCGCCAACTGAGCCTTGGGTTGATATTGTCTTTGAAGATGAGCATATTCTGGCGGTGAATAAGCCGTCGGGATTGTTGTCTGTTCCTGGGCGTTTAGCTGAGCATTACGACAGTATGTGGTCTCGCCTAGTGGATATTTACCCCGATGTTCAAGTGGTTCACCGCCTTGATATGGACACTTCGGGGTTAATGCTGCTAGCGAAAAACAAGCTTGCTGAACGAGCGCTGAAAAAGCAATTTCAATACCGCTTAACCCACAAGGTTTATTATGCGCGGGTATGGGGCCATGTTGTGGCGGATGAGGGAGAAGTTAATTTGCCGCTTATTGGCGATTGGCCTAATCGTCCTAAACAGAAAGTGTGTTTTGAAACAGGCAAACAGGCTAAAACGCGCTATCAAGTGGTCAAACGTGAAGCAAAAACCACCTTGGTTCGCTTGCTGCCTATTACAGGGCGCTCACACCAATTGCGTGTTCATATGCAAGCGCTAGGACATGCGATTGTTGGTGATGAGTTTTACGCCCAAGATGAGGCGTTTGATTTTTCTAATCGATTAGAATTGCACGCCGCTGAACTGAGTTTCTACCACCCAAAATGCAATAGTTTGCGTAGTCTGTTTGTTCCTTGTGACTTCTATCTTGAAGCGGAAGCGATTATCTTTCACTTTTTCGCACCTGTGCGAGAATTACCAGACTATAAAACGCTGCCACACCCATAACCTATTTCCAAGGCAGCGACACGGAGGTTCCATGACGCTGCCGACTATTGTCTTTCTTGATCGTGCTACGATCCCAACTCGAATTGATTTGCCCCATCTGCCTTTTGATCATCAATGGCGAGAGTATGATCTGACCGCGCCTGGCGAGGTTGTTGATCGTCTCCAGCAAGCGGATATCGTGATCACCAATAAAGTGGTTCTTGATCGTGCGATATTGATGCAGTTGCCGAATCTTAAGATGATCGCGATCGCCGCAACAGGCTTTAACAATGTCGATATCGAAGCGTGCCAAGAGTTTGGGATTGCCGTAACCAACATTCGTGGGTATGCCACCCAGTCGGTTCCAGAGCACGTGCTGGCGATGATCTTTGCTCTCAAGCGCAATTTGAAGGGGTATCATAATGACATTGCCGCTGGAGAGTGGCAGCGACATAAGCAGTTCTGTTTCTTTACTCATCCCATCAGTGATGTGGCAGGATCGACACTGGGTATCATTGGCAGTGGCGCTTTAGGTCAAGCGACGGCCGAGTTGGCGAAGTCAGTGGGAATGAATGTGCTGTTTGCTGAACGCAAAGGGCAACGCCAGTGTCGTCAGGGGTATATCTCGTTTGAGCGTTTATTGACGATGTCAGATGTGGTGACGCTGCATTGTCCACTCAATGATGAGACGCGCCATTTGATTGGTCGTCATGAGCTTGCGAGTATGAAGCCGAGCTCGATTGTGATTAATGCTGGGCGCGGTGGCTTGGTTGATGAAGAGGCGTTAGTCGATGCGTTAAAACATGGCACTATTCGTGGTGCAGGGATTGATGTGTTTACCGACGAACCTGCTGATGAGTCCAACTCCTTAATTGCTAATATGCACTTACCAAATTTGCTTCTCACGCCTCATGTGGCATGGGGCAGTGATTCTGCGATTCAAAACTTAGCCAATATTCTTATCGACAATATTGGCGCCTTTATTGAAGGTCGAGAGCATAATCGAGTGGTGTAATCCTATTTTAGAATGGGACACACACGTAAAAAGGGCCAGTCGCGATGACTGGCCCTTTTATTTCAGTATGTTACAGATCAACTATCGTGTTGCAACTCAATTATAGTGCAGCGATGGTGGTCTTTTGCTCTTCAAGCTTCACTAGCGTCTCTTTGTAACCTTCAAGCTTTTCACGCTCTTTAGCGACAACCGCTTCAGGGGCTTTAGCAACGAAACCTTCGTTGCCTAGCTTGCCTTCGATGCGTTTGATTTCACCGTGAGTCTTGTTGATTTCGCCATCAAGGCGCGCAAGCTCTGCATCTTTGTCGATAAGGCCTGCCATCGGGATCAATAGTTCAGACTTAGCAACCAGTGCCGTTGCACATGCCGGTAGTGTGTCACCTTCAGATACCAGCGTGATTTGCTCAAGTTTAGCTAACGCCATCAGTACTTTGCGGTTTGCTTCTAGGCGCGCAGCATCTTGCTCGCTTGCTTTTAGCATCACGTCTAGCGGTTTGCCTGGTGCAATGTCGTACTCGGCACGTAGGTTACGAATACTAGTGATGAACGCTTTGACCCACTCGATGTCGTCGAGTGCTTCTTGGTGGAAGTTGGCTTCGTCGTACTGAGGCAGCGCTTGTAGCATGATTGTGTCGCCTTCCACACCATCAATGAGCGGCTTAACGCTCTGCCAGATTGATTCTGTGATGTAAGGAAGTACTGGGTGAGCAAGACGCAGTGTCTTCTCAAGAACCGTAATCAAGGTGTAGCGTGTTGCTTGCTGTTGGGCTGCATCACCTTTCCAAAGAACCGGTTTTGTTAGCTCTAGATACCAGTCACAGAACTGGTTCCAAATGAACTCGTACAAAGTGTTCGCTGCCATATCTAGACGGTAGTTGTCTAGGTGAGCGTTAAACTCTTTTGCAGCCACTTCAAACTGAGACTCAATCCACTTATCAGCCAGAGAGAATTCCATGTTTGCACGGTCTTTGGCAGACAGCGACATACCACAGTCGTGTTCTTCTGTATTCATTAGTACGTAACGGCTCGCGTTCCATAGCTTGTTACAGAAGTTACGGTAACCTTCAAGACGCTTCATGTCCCAGTTGATGTCACGGCCGGTTGAAGCCATGGCTGCTAGGGTGAAACGCAGGGCATCGGTGCCGTAGGGTTCGATACCATTTTCAAAGGTTTTACGTGTGTTCTTTTCAATCTTCTTCGCAAGTTGCGGCTGCATCATGTTGCCACAACGCTTTTCAACCAGAGATTCAAGATCAATACCGTCGATCATGTCGATAGGGTCAAGGACGTTGCCCTTAGACTTAGACATTTTGTCACCGTTCTCATCACGGATAAGGCCAGTCATGTAAACGGTTTTAAAAGGTACTTGCGCATTGCCTTGTTCATCTTTACAGAAGTGCATCGTCATCATGATCATACGAGCAACCCAGAAGAAGATGATGTCGAAACCTGAAACCAACACATCAGATGGGTGGAAGGTTTTCAGCGCTTCAGTATCTTCAGGCCAGCCTTGTGTACCGAATGTCCATAGGGCAGAAGAGAACCAGGTATCCAACACGTCGTCGTCTTGTTTCAGCACAACAACAGGCGCGAGGTTGTTCTTTTCACGAACTTCTTGTTCGCTGCGACCAACGTAAACTTTGCCGTGGTTGTCGTACCATGCTGGGATGCGGTGTCCCCACCAAAGTTGACGAGAGATACACCAATCTTGAACGTCACGCATCCATGCAAAGTACATGTTTTCGTACTGCTTAGGAACAAACTGGATCTGGCCATCTTCTACGGCTTTAACCGCTGGCTCAGCCAATGGAGCGGTGCGAACGTACCATTGGTCAGTCAGCATTGGTTCGATAACCACACCACCACGATCGCCGTAAGGTACGGTTAAGTCGTGATCTTTCACTTCTTCGAGTAAGCCCAGTTCATCAAACTCAGCTACGATCGCTTTACGTGCTGCAAAGCGCTCCATACCTTGGTATTTAGCCGGCAGCTCGCTAGAGTAAACATCGCTTTCTTCACCGTTAGTGGTGAACACTTCAGCCGCATCACGAATGTCGGCGTTGAAGGTTAGGATGTTGATCATCGGTAGGCTGTGACGTTTACCCACTTCGTAATCGTTAAAGTCGTGCGCTGGTGTGATCTTCACACAACCAGTGCCTTTTTCCATATCGGCGTGCTCATCACCAACGATAGGGATCAGGCGGTTAACGATAGGAAGTAGGATTTCTTTACCGATCAGATCTTTGTAACGAGGATCTTCTGGGTTTACCGCGACGCCAGTGTCACCAAGCATGGTTTCTGGACGTGTCGTGGCAACAACGATGTAATCTTTGCCGTCTGCGGTTTTAACGCCATTCGCTAATGGGTAGCGGAAGTGCCACATGTGGCCCTTTTTATCTTTGTTTTCTACCTCAAGATCAGAAATCGCCGTGTGCAGTTTCGGATCCCAGTTTACTAGGCGTTTACCACGGTAGATGAGGTCTTCTTCGTAAAGACGGACAAACACTTCTTGAGTGGCAGCCGAAAGGCCATCATCCATTGTGAATCGTTCACGATCCCAATCTACCGATGCGCCAAGGCGACGTAGCTGTTTCGTGATGGTGCCACCTGATTCAGCTTTCCATTCCCAGATTTTGTCGATGAAAGCTTCACGGCCGTAGTCGTGTTTTGTTTTGCCTTCTTCTGCTGCAATTTTACGCTCAACCACCATTTGAGTTGCGATACCCGCGTGGTCAGTACCGACTTGCCAAAGAGTATTTTTACCCTTCATGCGCTCTGCACGGATCAGAGTATCCATGATCGTGTCTTGGAACGCATGGCCCATATGTAGGCTACCAGTGACGTTCGGTGGTGGGATCATGATGCTGTAAGCTTGCTTTGAAGTATCACCGTGTGGCTTAAAGTAGCCTTTCTCTTCCCAAGCTTGGTATAAAGCTTGTTCGATTGAAGTTGGGTTATATGTCTTTTCCATAGTCGCCTTTTTCCTCGACGTATTTGGACGGGTAGCGGCGTTAACGGCATTCAAAAGCCCACTCGTGTGATGATAGGGATTTGCGCACGTGTTGCCTTGTTCTTCGCCCAACTAGTTGGAGGAAATCTTTTCTGGTTGATGGTAAATCTTAGTCAATCATTATAAGTGAACTCTCTAAATGGAGAGCTTAACTATAAGGATTGACCACTAGTTGTGGTCAATATTGACCGTTTGTAGCTGATAGCCAGCTTGGCGATAGATTTTATATCTTTCTCGTGCCAGTTGCTTGGCTTTTTCTTCGCAAGGCACGAAGTCTACCACCTCAGCAAACTTGTTCGCAAAGGTTGTCTTATTATCGGCCAAATTTATTACTAATTGCCTGTTCCAAGAAGGCTTGACTGCTTGGTAACCGATTTCGATATTGGTTGCATACTTAGGGCCTTCACCGACCAAATTGTGCGCAATAAACTGCGCGGGATCAACTTGCCAAAATCGTTCGGCGATTTGCTCGGCGTGTACCTTATCGTTGCAATTAAGATAGACCTTTGCGCCTTGCTTGGCGAAATGCTGCGCGAGAAACAGGACATAGTGCGCAAAGCCTTCCGGACTCGCTTGAGCGGAATCAGGTGGAACGATGTAAAACGTTGCATTTGCCATGACTTTTCCTAAGCCTACAAAAAAGGGCCTTGCGGCCCTTTTGATTATTTTGAGGTTTGTTCCTCAGTCTCTTGGCCACTTCGGTTGAGTAAGAATTGGACAAGCATTGAGACTGGGCGACCCGTAGACCCTTTCGCTGCACCTGACTTCCACGCGGTACCCGCGATATCAAGGTGAGCCCAGTGGTATTTCTTGGCGAACTTAGACAAGAAACAACCGGCTGTGATGGTACCACCTGGGCGACCACCAATGTTTGCCATATCGGCAAATGGGCTCTTGAGCTGTTCATGGTATTCGTCTGCCATTGGTAGACGCCAAGCACGATCACTGGCTTGCTCAGAAGCGTTGACGAGTTCATGAGACAGTGGGTTATGGTTTGAGATAACGCCGCTGATGTGGTGACCGAGTGCGATAACACACGCTCCTGTCAGCGTTGCAACATCAACCACACACTCAGGTTCAAAGCGCTCAACGTACGTTAACACATCACAAAGAACCAGACGGCCTTCTGCATCGGTGTTGAGTACTTCAACGGTTTGACCTGACATAGTCGTGAGGATGTCACCAGGGCGGTAAGCATTACTACCAGGCATGTTTTCACAGCCGGCAAGGATACCCGTCACATTGATTGGCAGGTTGAGCTTAGCCAGCGCTTTCATGGTTCCGAATACAGATGCAGCACCACACATGTCGTACTTCATCTCATCCATTCCTTCTCCTGGCTTAAGAGAAATACCGCCTGAATCGAACGTGAGGCCTTTACCTACTAGAACGATAGGCTTGGCATCTGGATCGGGGTTGCCTTTGTACTCCATGATTGACATCATAGAGTCGTTTTTAGAGCCTCGGCCTACGGCTAGGTATGACGTCATACCCAGTTTTTCCATCTCTTGTTCACCGATGATCTTGGTCGTGACGGTTTCGTAATCGTCTGCCAAACGGCGAGCTTGTGAGGCAAGGTAAGCAGGATTTGCCACATTTGGTGGCATGTTACCGAGATCTTTCGAGGCTTTAACACCAGAAGAGATAGCCAGCCCGTGTGTGATTGCTTTCTCGCCTAGGTTGAGCTCACGACGTGTTGGCACGTTAAAGACCAACTTACGCAATGGGCGGCGTGTTTCAGGCTTAACCGTTTTAAACTGGTCAAAGGTGTACAAGCCATCTTTGGTTGCTTCAACGGCTTGACGCACTTTCCAATAGGTATCGCGTCCTTTAACATGCAGTTCTGTTAAGAAGCACACCGCTTCCATCGAACCGGTTTCATTAAGCGTGTTAATGGTTTTTTGAATGATTTCTTTGTATTGACGTTCACCAAGTTCGCGCTCTTTGCCGCAACCGACCAATAAAACGCGTTCAGACAGCACGCCTGGTACTTGATGAAGCAGAAGCATTTGCCCCGGTTTTCCTTCCAGATCACCACGGCGAAGCAGTGAACTAATATAGCCATCGCTGATTTTATCGAGCTGCTCAGCAACTGGAGAAAGGCGACGTGGCTCGAACACACCCACAACGATACATGCACTGCGCTGTTTCTCTGGACTGCCACTTTTTACACTGAACTCCATGCGTACTCCTACATCCTGAAGACAAATAGAACTAAATGTTAGATAATGCATCTTACTTGTTGATTCCTTACTCGGAACTATCCTTAAATAAGCGCATTAACAGTTAGCCAAAAATTTATAAAATAAAAGGTTTAACGGGAAATTATAGTGATTCAATTAAAAAAACAAGTTTTGTATAGGTAATTTCAGCGTGATTATTGTTAGATATTTGATCCGCGAGACACTCAAAAGCCAATTAGCGATATTTTTTATCCTTTTTCTCGTGTTCCTAAGCCAAAAATTGATCAAAGTACTGGCTGATGCATCTGATGGTGATATTCCCGCTAGTTTGGTGATGCATTACGTCGCCTTGAGTATGCCATCAATGGGATTATTGATGCTGCCTCTGAGCCTGTTTTTAGGGATCTTGCTGACTTTCGGCCGTTTGTACGCAGAAAGTGAAATTACCGTGATGAATGCCACTGGTATTGGCAATAAGTTCTTGATTCGCGCTGCATTGTATTTGGCGGTGATTACTGGTGTGATCGCCGGCTTTAACTCGTTTGTCTTCTCACCTTACAGTCAAGACAAGCTAGTGCAGTTACAAGAAGAAGTCGAAGCAGAAAATAGCGTAGATTTGCTGAAAAAAGGCCACTTTCAAGGGACACCAGATGGCTCTTCTGTGGTGTTTATTGATGATATTGACGGCAAGCAGCTCAAACATGTGTTTGTCGCGCAAATGCGCCCGCGAGACTCTATTTTACCGAGTGTTTCTTTTTCTCAATCTGGAGAAGTGAAACAACTTAGTGATGGTCGCCAAGTGATTCGTATGTACCAAGGGACGCGCTACGAAGGAGTACCGACCCGCGTTGATTATATGATTACCGAGTTTGATCAATATGAAGGTTTGATAGGTCAGCGTGACGTTAAGCCCAAAGGTCGTGACTGGGAAGCCATTCCGACTCTGGAGCTAATCAAAAATCATGATCCGCGTGCACAAGCTGAATTGCAGTGGCGTATCTCGCTGGTGGTATGTATTCCCTTGCTGACCATGTTGGTTGTACCTCTGTCTGCTGTTAATCCACGTCAGGGGCGCTTTGCTAAAATGGGCCCAGCGATTCTGATCTACCTGGCTTACTTCCTCTCCATTAGTGCGACAAAGTCAGCATTAGAAGATGGAACTATCCCTGCGGTAATAGGGATGTGGCCAATTAATGCGGCATTACTGCTTACCGCAATTGGGATTAACTCGATGGACAGCATTCCTGTTCGCCGCTTTAAAGACAAATTAAGACAAAGAAAAAAGGCAGCGTAAGTCGTGTTTAAAATTCTCGATCTTTATATCGGCAAAACCATCATTGCGACCACTTCATTAGTACTAGCGACCTTTGTGGGCTTGTCTGCAATCATTAAATACGTTGAGCAGTTGCGTAAAGTGGGAGAGGGAACCTATGACCTCATCCAGGCGTTGTTGTTCGTTTTACTCAGTATTCCGCGTGATATTGAAATGTTTTTTCCAATGGCTGCGCTACTTGGCGCACTGATTGGTTTGGGCATGCTAGCGTCGAGTTCAGAGCTGGTGGTAATGCAAGCGGCTGGTTTTTCGAAACTCAACATCGGCATGTCTGTGCTGAAAACCGCAGTGCCGTTAATGATTGCAGTGACTTTATTAGGCCAGTGGGGCGCGCCACAAGCGCAGAAAATGGCGCGTGATTTACGTGCGTTTGCGACCTCGAACGGCGCTATTTTATCGGTGCGTACTGGCGTGTGGGCGCGAGATGCGAATGACTTTATTTTTATTGGTAAGGTCGAAGATGACAAGATCTACGTCATGAATATGTGGCGTTTCGATGACAATAAACATCTTAAGAGCGTGGTTCATGCTGCCGAAGTGGAGTACGACGCGAACAACACGTGGATAATGAAAGATGTCCAGATCACCGAGATGGCAGACGAAATCGAAATCGCTAAGCAGAGCTTGCCTGAGTATCGTTGGACTACATCGTTGGCTCCCGACAAGCTTGCAGTGGTGACGGTAAAGCCAGAAGAGCTATCACTGGCTGGATTATATGACTATGTGACCTACTTGAAAGCCTCAGAGCAAGATCCGGCGCGTTATGAGTTGGCATTTTGGCGTAAAGTGACTCAGCCGTTTTCGATTGGGGTGATGATGCTGATGGCGTTGTCCTTTATCTTTGGGCCGCTGCGCAGCGTGACCATGGGCGCGCGTATTCTGTCAGGGGTTATTGCTGGCTTTACTTTCTATATTTCTAGTGAGTTCTTTGGGCCGTTAAGCTTGGTGTATAACATTCCGCCAGTGTTCGGGGCTGTGATGCCAAGCATGGTATTTTTGACCATCGCCTTATTGTTACTGCGGCGTAAATTGTGACGGACATGACTTGGTAACGGACATGACCTGATAGAAGAACGGCAGCCTGATGGCTGCCGTTTTTGTATGCTTATAAGAGTTTTTTCAGACGATACAGCTCTTCAAGAGCTTGCCTTGGCGTCAGATCGTCAGGGACAATATTGGCCAATGCTTGCTCAATTTCGCTTGGTTCTGGTATCAGACTAAGTTGATTGGCAATATCGACGTTACTGTTTGTCGGCGCGCCGTCCGTCACTTGACCAATTTGCTCTAATTGAGTCAGCTTGGCGCGGGCATTTTTAATCACGCTTTTTGGCACGCCAGCTAAACTTGCAACGGCTAAACCGTAAGATTTACTCGCCGCGCCTTCTTGCACGGCATGCATGAAGGCGATGCTGTCACCGTGTTCAACCGCATCAAGGTGGACGTTGGCCAAGTCTGGCAATAAGTTAGGTAATTCCGTCAATTCAAAGTAGTGGGTAGCAAACAGTGTCATTGAACCAATTTGCTTTGCCAGCCATTCGGCACTTGCCCAAGCCAAAGAGAGACCATCATAAGTACTGGTGCCGCGGCCGATCTCATCCATCAACACTAAGCTGTTTGCGGTTGCATTGTGCAAGATATTTGCGGTCTCTGTCATTTCGACCATGAACGTCGAGCGGCCAGAGGCGAGATCATCCGATGCGCCGATACGAGTAAAAATGCGATCAATTGAACCGATAGTTGCTGACTCGGCGGGAACATAAGAGCCAATGTGTGCCATTAGTGCAATCAAAGCGGTTTGGCGCATATAGGTCGATTTACCGCCCATGTTCGGGCCGGTAATAATTAGCATTTTACGTTGCGGGTTGAGCTCAATCGGATTGGCGATAAACGGCTCGTCCATCACTTGCTCGACGACGGGATGGCGGCCATTTTGAATATGGATACCCACTTTTTTGCTCAGTGTTGGGCGGCAGTAATCTAGGCTATCTGCACGCTCGGCAAGGTTTTGTAATACATCGATTTGCGACAGCGCTGACGCGAGGTTTTGCATTTGTTCTAGGTGTGGAAGCAGTAAATCAAATAACGCCTCCCATAGCTGCTTTTCGAGCGCGAGGGCTTTTGACTTAGAGCTAAGCACCTTATCTTCATGTTCTTTGAGCTCAGGAATGATATAACGCTCGGCATTTTTTAGCGTTTGACGGCGAACATAATGAGGCGGAACCAGATGGCTTTGACCACGACTGACTTGAATAAAGAAACCGTGAACGTTGTTGTAACCGACCTTGAGCGTATCGATACCATGGCGTTCTCGCTCTTCTTGCTCCATTTTATCTAGGTATTCCGTCGCACCATCTGCCAGCTTACGCCACTCATCGAGCTCTTCGTTATAACCTGATGCAATCACACCGCCATCACGAATCACAACCGGAGGATTCTCTTTGACGGCTCGCTCTAATAACTGACAAACTTCATCCATCGGTGCGGTAAATTGGGCCAATTTACTCAAGTAAGGATGATTGACTGAACTCATGATCTCACTCAGTTCAGGCAGTTGCTGCATAGCAAAACGTAAGCGAGCCATGTCGCGCGGTCTGGCGCTACGCAATGCGAGGCGTGCTAAAATACGTTCAATATCGCCGACTTGCTTCAATACCGGATAAAGCTCACTAAATAGCGTGAGATCCTTTAGCTCGCCAATCGCATCCAAACGTTGATTGAGCGTGTCGATATCACGCATTGGTTGGTGCAACCAACGCTTGAGCATGCGGCTGCCCATTGCGGTTGCGGTATGATCAAGCACCTCTGACAAGGTATTGTCGATGCCACCTGAAAGATTATGGGTAATTTCAAGGTTACGACGTGTTGCGGCATCAAGAATGACGGAGTGATCTTGGCGATCAAATGTCAATGAACGGATGTGCGGCAACGCAGTACGTTGAGTGTCTTTAACGTATTGAATCAAACAGCCCGCAGCGCACAAGCCGAGAGTAGCTTGTTCAACCCCAAAACCAACCAAATCACGAGTACCAAATTGTTGATTGAGTTGCTGTTTTGCAGTGTCTAATTCAAATTCCCATACCGGACGACGACGATTGCCGTTGCGTGCCGACATGAGTTCAACCGGTTCAAAGTCTTCTGGAAACAGCAGCTCTCGTGGTGAAGTGCGTTGAAGCTCTGCCGCCATCGCCTCTTCACTTTGTGGCTCCATCAGTTGAAAACGGCCAGAGGTTATATCTAACGTCGCATAACCAAATTGACCATCGTGGTGGTAAATGGCGGCAATAAGGTTGTCGAGACGCTCAGAAAGCAGCGCTTCGTCAGTCACAGTACCAGGCGTGACAATGCGTACCACTTTACGTTCTACCGGTCCTTTGCTGGTGGCAGGGTCGCCAATTTGTTCACAAATCGCGACAGACTCACCAAGTTGAACCAATTTAGCTAAATAACCTTCTACGGCATGAAAAGGTACGCCCGCCATCGGAATCGGCTCGCCCGCAGAGGCGCCACGTTTGGTCAGGGATATATCTAATAGCTGAGACGCACGTTTGGCATCATCGTAAAACAGCTCATAAAAATCACCCATACGATAGAACAGCAGAATGTCTGGGTTCTCAGCTTTAAGCTTGAGATATTGCAGCATCATGGGTGTGTGTTTTTGCTCTTTCATACGACTCGTTTACGAACGGTTTAAATTACCTCGCAGGGTATCAAAACAGTCCTAGTAAGAGCAATTTAAAGCTTAATCTATTCAGCCAACGAAATTATTTTGTTGGTTGCAAATCTTTGATATGGGTTGCGCAATCTTTCCCTCGCCCTTTCGAGGCATAAAGAGCCTGATCGGCGTGTTCAAAAAAGGTATTGAGGTCATAAGGGGTATCAGGCGTGTGGGTTGCAACCCCAATGCTGAGACTGAGAGCACCTTGTCCAATTGGCGAGGCGCGAAAGGACTCAATTAATCGCTCGGCATAATTTAAGGCGTCTTGCTGATGCAACTCAGGAGAGATCAAGACAAATTCGTCTCCACCCCAGCGGCCAATGGAATCGTAGCTACGAGTATTTTCGCGTAGAAAATTGGCCACTTGAATCAAAATCTCATCGCCTTGGGCATGGCCCCGCTCATCATTAATTTGTTTGAAATTATCTAAGTCAATTAGCATCAGTGACACGGGGGTCTGGTTGCGTTCGGAACGCGCCAACTCCTTGAATAACAACTGATCGATATTACGTCGATTGAACAGGTGGGTTAAGTAGTCCACTTCAGCCACTTGTTGAAGGGCATTTTTCTCGCTCATGTCACGCACGACACACACAGTGCGCTGTTTATCATCAATAATGGTCGAAGAGATGGCGATCTGTACTTCGACATGCTTACCGCTTTTAGTCAATCCCAAGATTTTTTGTCTCTTATCTGTCATCAAGCGTGACTGTTGCTTCGCTTGAAAATCATGGCGATATTGGAGGTGCTTGTGCTTAAGGTTTGGGTCAATCAAATCTTCGACACGAAGGTGTTTAAATTCTTCGATATTGTATTCAAATATCTGGCAGGCCATCTTGTTGGCGGCAAGAATGTGACCACCTTCATCGATATAAAGAATGCCGTCAGGGGAAACATCAAAGATTTCCCCCAACTCTTGTAGCAGATAATTTGAATGTTTGATTGCACGTAAAATAAACCAAGTGGTTAGTATAATCAGTGGAAAAAGTAATAAGTTAAATAGCCACATATAGGCGTTGATTTGATCGAGTTTACCTTTGGATGACGTCAGAATTTTGTCTACTTTAGGCAACACACTCTCTTGTATGTCAGTCAATGCTTTAAGAGCTCGAGAGTCGTTGACTAAAACCATATTATCAAGCTCGGCAACTGGCTTTTCGAGACCAGTTTGTTGGGCCATTAGTAGTTTTTGGTAATACTCCTCTAATGTCGCGTTCAACACATCAACATTGGCTCGCAATATAGGGTCGCTAATTAACGTCTCGAGCAGGTAAATATTACTTTTGAGTAGCAGATACTTATCACGAGCACGTTCAAAGTATTGGCTATCACGTCGTATCACGAAATTTTTAAAGTGATGGATAAATCCCCCATAGCCGAGCTCTCTTTCTATGGTCGAAATCGTTTGGCTGATGGTGATTTGAGTAACATATTGGTCATTGATTTGGTCACGTAGTGTCTTAAGCGATTGAGTTTTGTGATAGATGTAAGTGGCTAGCAGAAAATTAGCAAAAATAGCTATCAAAACGATAAAAAGGTAAGAGCGCTGTGAACGACGAAACTGATTATACATTCCCTATCCCTGACAAAATGATTGAATGTTGTTAGTTGCATATCAAATTCGAGTTTAGATGACAAACGACAGTTTTTCATAAAATAACAGTGATGGTGATAGAGTATTTGTCTCGATTGACCAAGCAATAATGAGAAATGAATATGGACAGTGCAAAGAGTTTGGGTGAACGATTACTGGCGAGCGGAGAAATACTGGTGACTGCTGAGTCCTGTACTGGAGGAGGCGTTGCGACGGCCATTACCGATATTGCGGGCAGTTCGCAGTGGTTTGATAGAGCGTATGTTTCGTATAGCAATGAAGCGAAAATGGAAATGCTGGGTGTACACGCAGAGACGTTAGCCCAACATGGCGCGGTCAGTGAAGAGACGGTCAAAGAGATGGTACTAGGCGCATTGCAGCGATCTAATGCGACTATTGGGGTCTCTATTAGTGGGATTGCAGGTCCTGGCGGAGGAACAGAGCAAAAGCCCGTTGGTAGTGTTTGTTTTGCTTGGGCAAACAAGCAGGGCTGGTTAGAGGTACGTACTTACCAACTTGATGGTGATCGTCAGCAGGTGCGCCAGCAAGCGGTCGAGTTAGCCATAAAAGTACTGTATGAACAACTAAACCGTCTTAAGTGATAATTGAAGTGTTTGTATTTTAAAGTTATTTAAATCAGTTGGATAGGTTTAAAAAGCAAAAAATGTTAGCCAAGCTATAGACACTGTATGAATCAACAGTATAATGACTTGCATTGATTGTTTAGCAATATACCGCTGAACGGAAGAGTTAGATTGATAGTCATCAGCATCAGATGAATCATTTGGAGAAAGTGATGAACGAGAACAAACAGAAAGCGCTTGCCGCTGCGCTAGGTCAGATTGAAAAGCAATTCGGCAAAGGCTCAATTATGCGCCTTGGCGACAACCGCACAATGGACGTAGAGACTATTTCTACAGGCTCTCTTTCTCTTGATATTGCACTGGGTGCTGGCGGCCTTCCTATGGGGCGTATTGTTGAGGTTTATGGCCCTGAGTCTTCAGGTAAAACAACCTTAACGCTAGAACTGATTGCTGCCGCTCAACGTGTCGGTAAAACCTGTGCCTTCATTGATGCTGAACACGCGCTTGATCCTATTTATGCGAAGAAACTGGGTGTTGATATTGACGCGCTACTTGTATCTCAACCAGATACTGGCGAGCAAGCACTTGAAATCTGTGACGCGTTAGCGCGATCAGGTGCGATTGATGTCATGGTCATTGACTCTGTGGCAGCATTGACCCCGAAAGCCGAAATCGAAGGTGAAATGGGCGATAGCCACATGGGTTTGCAGGCTCGTATGCTTTCTCAAGCAATGCGTAAGTTAACGGGTAACCTCAAGCAGTCTAACTGTATGTGTATCTTCATTAACCAAATTCGTATGAAGATTGGTGTGATGTTTGGTAACCCAGAAACGACAACGGGTGGTAATGCGCTTAAGTTTTATGCTTCAGTTCGCCTTGATATTCGTCGTACTGGTTCTATCAAAGATGGTGACGAAGTTGTGGGCAATGAAACTCGCATCAAAGTGGTTAAGAACAAGATCGCAGCGCCATTTAAACAGGCAGAGACACAAATTCTTTATGGCCAAGGCTTCAACCGTGAAGGTGAGCTAATCGACTTAGGCGTGAAGCACAAGCTGGTCGAAAAAGCGGGTGCTTGGTATAGCTACAACGGTGACAAAATTGGTCAGGGTAAAGCTAACGCTGGCAAGTATCTCCGTGAAAATCCAGCGGCTGCGCAAGCCATTGATGCCAAGTTACGTGAAATGTTGCTTGCACCGGTTGAAGTTAAGTCTGACGATGCAGAACTTGGCAAAATGCCAGAGCAAGAAGAGTTGTAAAATAAACTTAACTTAACAATACTAAGCCCTGCTAACGCGGGGCTTTGTTTTATTAGGTCGCAAAGATATGTTTGAACGTAAACCTACTACGCTGTCGAGTAAAGACGCAGCAATGCAGCTATTAAGTCGTCGTGATCACGGCGAATATGAGCTGTATCAGAAGTTAGCCTTAAAAGGTTATCCAGAGGATGAGATCGATCTGGCGGTAAATTATTGTCTCGATAATCATTATCTTAATGATCTTCGTTACGCTAAGAGTCAGATTAGACAACATGTCTACAAAGGCCACGGTGAACGACGTATTCGTCAGGAATTAAGCCAAAAGCGTGTGTCTGAAGCGGTGATCGCTTGTGCATTGCAACAAGAGCCACAAGATTGGTTCGAGCGGGCAAAAAGTGCGGCAGAGAAAAAGTTCAAGGGTCATAAAGCCAACGATCAAAAAGAGTACGCCAAGCAAGTGCGCTTTTTGCAATACCGTGGTTACAGCTTTGATCAAATTCACTATGCATTAAGCAGTGAGGATCCGGAGTAATTTCCACTTAACTACCCAATTTGATGATCCAAAGTCAATTCTGGTTCCTATCCGTTCTTTTCTGCGAGAAAACTAGTCGTAGCGTTAACCATGATCTACAATAGCGCAAAATTCTAACTCGACTATTTTTAGGAAGAGCTGCATGTACATGAGCACTGATGAGGTTCGTAACGCGTTCCTCAAATTCTTTGAGAGCAAAGGACACCAAATTGTAGAAAGTTCATCGTTAGTACCGCATAACGACCCAACCTTGCTATTTACTAACGCAGGTATGAACCAATTCAAAGATTGCTTCTTAGGCGCAGAAAAACGTGCCTACACTCGAGCAACAACGGCTCAGCGTTGTGTACGTGCAGGTGGTAAACACAACGATTTAGAAAACGTTGGTTTCACTGCTCGTCACCATACCTTCTTCGAAATGCTCGGTAATTTCAGCTTCGGTGATTACTTCAAAGAAGACGCGATTGCGTTTGCTTGGGAGTTTTTGACTGAGACGCTACAGCTACCTAAAGAGCGCCTGCTCGTTACTGTTTACCAGACAGACGATGAAGCATTTGAGATCTGGAACAAGAAAGTCGGCGTGCCAGCTGATCGCATTGTTCGTATTGGTGACAAAGAAGGCGGCAAGCAGTACGAGTCTGATAACTTCTGGACAATGGGTGATACTGGCCCTTGTGGCCCATGTACTGAAATCTTCTATGATCATGGTGAGCACATTTGGGGTGGTCGTCCTGGTACGCCAGAAGAAGATGGCGACCGTTTCATCGAGATCTGGAACAACGTATTCATGCAGTTTAACCGTCATGCAGACGGTACGATGGAGCCACTGCCAAAACCGTCGGTTGATACCGGTATGGGCATTGAGCGTATTTCTGCCATCATGCAGGGCGTTCACTCAAACTACGAAATCGATGTTTTCCAAACCTTGATTAAAGCCGCTGCGGAAGTAACTGGTCATGATGATCTATCAAACCAGTCATTGCGCGTTGTGGCTGATCACATCCGTTCATGTGCGTTCCTTATCGTAGATGGCGTAATGCCGTCAAACGAAGGTCGTGGCTACGTATTGCGTCGTATCATCCGTCGTGCGGTCCGTCACGGAAACAAGCTCGGTGCCAATGGTGTTTTCTTCCATAAACTCGTTGGTGTTTTAGCCAATGTTATGGGGACGGCGGGTGAAGAACTCGCGAGACAACAAGCCATTGTTGAGAAAGTACTACGTATCGAAGAAGAGAACTTCGGTCGCACGCTAGAGCGTGGTATGGCGATTCTTAACGAAGCGTTAGATGAATTAGACGGTAAAGTGCTCGACGGTGAAACGGTGTTCAAACTTTACGATACTTACGGTTTTCCGGCTGATCTGACCAATGATGTTGCACGTGAACGTGACTTTGCTATCGACGAACAAGGCTTCGAAAAAGCGATGGAAGCGCAGCGTCAACGAGCTCGTGAAGCAGGCCAGTTTGGTACTGATTATAACGCGGTAATAAAAACTGACGCCCAATCTGAATTCTGCGGTTACACCGGCACAGAAGGCAGCAGTACGGTTGCAGAAATCTTTGTTGACGGTGACGCGGTAGAGTCGTTATCTGCTGGCGATAAAGCGATCCTTATTCTTAGTGAAACGCCGTTCTACGCAGAGTCAGGCGGCCAGTGTGGTGATGCCGGAGTGATTAAGACCGAATCAGGTCTATTTAAGGTTAAAGATACCCAAAGACTGGGTAATGCGATTGCTCATCACGGTCTATTAGCTGAAGGTGTTGTGGCCAAAGGCGACCAAGCGACGGCGATCGTTGATGCTGAGCGCCGTGCCGCTATTTCACTGAACCACTCAGCGACGCACTTATTACATGCTGCGCTACGCAAAGTACTTGGTGAGCACGTTACCCAGAAAGGCTCTTTAGTTAAAGCCGACAATCTTCGTTTTGACTTCTCTCACCTTGAAGCGGTCACGCCGGCTGAACTGAAAGAAGTTGAGCGTCTGGTTAATTCACAAGTACGTCGTAACCTAGTGATTGAAACCAATATCATGGATATTGAGTCGGCTAAGCAAAAAGGAGCCATGGCGTTATTCGGTGAGAAATACGATGACGAAGTTCGTGTTCTATCGATGGGCGATTTTTCTACCGAGCTGTGTGGCGGTATCCATGCATCGAGCACTGGTGATATTGGTCTGTTCAAAATTATCTCTGAAAGCGGTATAGCTGCAGGCGTTCGCCGTATCGAAGCGGTGACGGGCGAAGCGGCGCTAGACGCGATTGAAGCACAAAACGCTAAGTACGAAGAGAAGCTGGCAGAGTCGGCACAAAAAGCCAAAGCATTAGAAAAAGAGCTGCAAAAGCTGAAAGACAAGATGGCGGCTGCAGAAAGTGCCAATATCATGGGCAAAACCATCGAAGTGAATGGTACTAAAGTCCTTATTGCTGCACTCAATGGCGCTGACAGCAAAAACCTACGCACCATGGTTGATGATATTAAAAACCAAATGGGGAGCGGGGTTGTACTGCTTGCCAATGCCACGGGCGACAAAGTTGGCCTGATTGCTGGTGTCACTAAAGATCTGACCGGCAAAGTCAAAGCGGGCGATTTGGTGAAAATGGTTGCAGAACAAGTCGGTGGTAAAGGTGGCGGCCGACCTGATATGGCTCAAGCGGGTGGTACCGATGTCGCAGCATTACCGGCGGCAATCAAAACGGTTCAACCTTGGCTTGAAGAGCGCCTCTAATATTGGAATAAGTAATCAATACGCTCAATCAGTTTTTGGTTGAGCGTCATTTTTTATGCGACCAAGTGGTTTAATTGAGCAATTCAATCGTGCTCCGTTAGGCGACTTGGTCTTTGTGTTAAACGACTGCGAACAGAATCAATATCGTCGCAGCTCTAATGAGACTTTGGTCTTGGGAAGGTGAAGACTGGTGAAAAAGCCCCTTATCGTGCAAAAGTTTGGCGGAACGTCGGTGGGTTCAATTGAACGAATTCATACGGTTGCCGAACACATCATTAAGGCGAAAAATGATGGTAATCAAGTTGTTGTCGTTGTTTCTGCTATGTCTGGCGAAACAAATAGATTGATGGGACTGGCGAAACAAGTCGACAGTGTCCCCACCGCGCGAGAACTTGATGTTTTGCTCTCTGCTGGTGAGCAAGTATCAATGGCCCTATTAGCAATGACGCTAAATAAGTTGGGTTATGCTGCACGCTCACTTACCGGAGCACAAGCAAACATTGTGACAGACAATCAACACAATGATGCAACGATTAAACATATTGATACGTCGACGATAGAAGCACTATTAGAACAAAATCAGATAGTGATCGTCGCGGGTTTTCAAGGTATCAATGATAATGGGGATATCACCACGCTTGGCCGTGGCGGGTCTGACACCAGTGCGGTTACGTTAGCCGGAGCGCTGCGTGCCGATGAATGCCAAATTTTCACCGATGTGGACGGCGTTTATACTTGCGATCCACGCATCGTCAAATCGGCGCAAAAACTGACGGTGATTGATTTTCCTTCGATGGAAGAGATGGCGCGCAAAGGTGCCAAAGTACTCCATTTGCCATCGGTGCAATATGCATGGAAAAACAATGTGCCTTTGCGAGTGCTGTCGACGTTTAACACCGATGATGGCAGTTTGGTCAAAGGCGAAGAGTGTCAGTCAGATATTTGCGGTCTTGCGATTCAACGTGATATGTGTGTGATCAAAATTGAAAAAGAAGTGCTGGCCAGCTTGAAGAAGCAGTGTCAAATGCTGGGCGTCGCTATCTGGAATGTGATCGAGCATGCAGAATGGGTAGGTGTGGTGATAAAACACGACGCTTATGCAAAGCTTGAACTGGTTTTCAACGATAAAATCCGTAATAGTGAATCGGTAAGCTTGTTAACGGCCGTTGGCCTTCAGGTCGAGGGATTGATTGAAAGGTCACATACTCTACTGACAGAGCAGGGGATCGATGTCGAGCATTATGCGCTAAACGTGCGTTCACTGATGTTAGTACTGTCACCTGAATATGTCGACAAAGCGGCTAACATACTGCATGATGCTTACATAACTTCTGCGCAGGCTGTCGAATGTCAGCAAAAACAAGCGTTTTTGGGTTAAATTCGAGCCATAATTGAGTTTACGAAAATATAACTTTTGTTAGATAATAGCCTAGTAGCAAGATAAATCAGAGATTACTCAAGGAGCACAGAATGCTAATTTTAACTCGCCGCGTTGGCGAAACTCTTATGATTGGTGATGAAGTCACTGTTACTGTTCTTGGCGTAAAGGGTAACCAAGTACGCATCGGCGTTAACGCTCCGAAGGAAGTGTCGGTTCACCGTGAAGAAATCTACATGCGCATTCAAGCAGAAAAAGGTAATGGTAACGCTCCTTCAGGCAATTACTAATTACATCAAGAGGCTGACACATTGTCGGCCTTTTTTGTGCTCAAAAAATGACTATTGATAGTAAAAAGAGCGAATTAACGTCGCTTTGATTAAATAGCCAACGGTTGAAAGACTTTTTGCTATTTTTGCCAAGAAAATGTTTGACATATTTTTGGTAAATCGTAATATGTGCCTCCGCAAGACGGTGAGGTGGCCGAGAGGCTGAAGGCGCTCCCCTGCTAAGGGAGTATACGGTTTGTAGCCGTATCGAGGGTTCGAATCCCTCCCTCACCGCCA
>NZ_JONH01000016.1 GCF_000711795.1 Vibrio pacinii DSM 19139
GTTCGCCTGAGCCGCTTAATGTGCCAATGGTAGCTAACCAGTGTTGGTCGATTGACTTTATGAGTGACAGCTTACAGTGCGGACGTCGATTTAGAACCTTCAACGTAGTAGATGACTTCAATCGTGAAGCACTCGCTATCGAAGTGGATTTAAGCCTCCCTGCGCAACGAGTGGTTCGAGTGCTTGAACGAATCATTGCATGGCGAGGTTATCCAGAAAAGTTGCGAATGGATAATGGCCCAGAGTTCATCTCTGTAACGCTGGCGACTTGGGCTGAGGAGCATGATATCAAGCTGGAATTTATCCAACCAGGCAAACCGACTCAGAACTCCTATGTCGAACGATTTAACCGTACGTATCGCACAGAGATCCTCGATATGTATGTGTTCAGAACCTTGAATGACGTGCGTGAGCTAACAGAAAACTGGATACGAGAATACAACGAAGAACGTCCCCATGATGCCCTCAACGATCTGACACCATGGGAATATTTAATGAAGAATGAACAAGCCGAAACCTCTAATTATGGGCGCAACTAATTAGGGGAGGTTTACATCCTTACCTCACAAACGATAAGATACTCCCTTACGTTTGTCCTAGACAACATAGAGAGCTAACTGTGGCTCCTACTTTTCAGAACACTTGAATCCAACTTTACTGAGCAATAGACGGACAAATTCTAAGCACTCAACTGCTTAACAACTTAAGCCCACAAACAGAAGAAACGTAAGCGTCCTTTGGGTAGTATTAGAACATTAGGTTCCACCTTAGCCCACGGTACACAATTGCACTATAACACTTCAATTTGAGGCAATTTCAGAGGTTGAACTTTCCAGTTTCAAAAGGGTATAAATCTGATATCTCTTTTCCTCGGCCACCAATGAAACTAATGGCACTACAACTTGCTTTTTGGACGAGCAGAGAGTAACACTTTCAACAGTTTAATTTCTATACCTTAGTATCGTACTTATTACTTGAATCAGGCTTTTACCAGAACTCCACTGAGTCAAGTTACTACTAGTGAACGATTACGACAAACATTCCTATAAAATAACTTATTTAAGTACTCAAGAAGTGCTCGTGATTCCATCATGCTGTCGCCCATTTAACGCGCTATTTTTCTCTTAATATACCGGCCGATGTCTCTTACAATTGAACGGTAGCTAGGGTTTTCGCTTTTCCATCTAAGCTCGGATAATTCTTCGTTCAAATGCTTAGCCCTTTCACTTAACGTCTTATTCTGGTTTAATAAAGAACTCTTTGATTCTTTTAATATATTGATATCACTAGTGAGACAATCACGTTTTGACTTAAGTTTAGTAGAAAACTCATTGATTAAACGTGATTTTTCTTTGTATTCAATGTATTTATCAAAAAATAATGAACGTTCACACAGAGCACTATCTAAAATATCACTTGGTTCTAAGTCAAAGTCAAAGTCAAAATTATGAGTACTATTCTTTGATATTAGATTGTATATATATGAATTTAACTTTATATGACATTCTGACAACCCTTGATTTGGCTGACTACTTTTCTGATGCTTAAGCTTTGGGTCAATAATGCTTGTTATCTGCTCATTCGAAGGCATGACAAACTCCTGTGAGTTCAACCTCAAAAACTGAGCAATTTTAGAGACTGTCTCTACAGGAGACAAGCTAAGCTGAGAATAAGATAGGAACAACACATCATGATTATTAATGTTGTTAAGAGCAAAAGCGCTATAACGATACCATAAATCCAATCCATAATTGATAGGCAATTTGTTTCGGTGATATAAGCTATTAGCTATTTCAATAGGTTCCCGGTGAATATAAATAATCAACGGTTTTTCATCAAGAGCGCTTTTCCAAATAGGGTACGTTAAGCAAACTCTAGGCTCCTTCATAACCCAGTTTGATTGCACTTTCTCTAGTCCCTGAATGACGGTAGACGCTTTGTTCACGTACTCATTGAATTCTAAGGGACTCAGTGCTGAAAAATTAAATTGACTAATACAGTCCCATTCACACTTCATTCCGTAGAGTATCTGGTCATTTACACTGCGAACATCTTTCCTTTCCCAGAAGCCCTTTTGGTTTTCCTTACCCGCACCAATACCATCATCACTTTCTCCAAAATAATAACCAAAACTCGTTAATAGATGAGTAAGTGCAGATGAACCTGAGCGATGCATGCCTATTACAATTATCGGTCTCATAAAAATCCTAATACTAAAATTAAAGGTTAGTAACTAAACCTTACTTTAAGGAGTATACATCAGTATCATAATATTATTTAATATGATCATATGATGAGGCATCTAGGACAAAGTGCTTACTAAAAAATTCCTTTAGCTTATTACCGTCATCACAATCAATATCGAAGACAAGAAAGTCACTTCTTCCGCTAAAGTACTTATGCATGTCATCAATAGTATCGAGCCACATGGTTCTCCATATTTCCTCTAACTCACTCGCACATACACCATGATACTCAGTTAGTATTCTAACTAATTTTCCTTTTGAATGTTTGTTTCTAGACCTAATCCAATCTTCGACATTCCTAACGTTTAGGATGAATAATGAATCTGGGTACTGATTATCCAAAAACTTGTAAAAATCCTTAGCATCTAAATTATGCTCTGGAAAAGTAATATCAGAAAAAACTTGAGCCTTTGAATACTTAACTGGAGAGTTAACTTCTTTATTAACAACTTCACCATTAGATAATAATTTCCTTCCTTTCTTTAGGTTAGCCCACATTGAGCCAGCCAGATTGTTATTATCCCAATGTACACTTGCAAGTCCATTTTTTAAAAATAAATAGTGTAAACTTCTAGTCGCAACCCTATTAAATCCAATGATAAATATTTTTTTTCTAAAGTTCCTAACCGATAACGTATTGTCAAATATCTCAGCATGATCAGATTTCTCAAGGTCCTCCAAACTATACAAATTGTCTTTATACCACTTATTATTTCGAAGCTTACTCTTGTTATTTTCTGTCGACACCATTCGGTAATGATAACAAACTAGGTGCCCAGAAATAATATCTTTCTCCCGAAGTGAATCGTAGTATGAATTAATTTCACTATGGGCGATGTTTATCGAATCTACAACTTTAACATCCCCTCGTGGGAGCGATGGATGATGATGATGTGATATTGAGTCAAATTTATCTGTTCTAAATATGCATTTTACTTCAATACTTTCGTACCTACATCGAAACTTATGAATATTATTGGGATGTTTTTTGTCATGATCCCACCTCCAAACATTTGACCTTAAAACGCTATCTGGATTAGAAACACGCCCACCTGATGACATCATAACCCATGGAATCTTAATACAATCGACGTGATTAAAGTTCTCTTTTAACTCTCTCACAATAGTATTGTGCTGATTTTTCTTAGGTACAACAAACTCATCAACGTCTAAATAAGCAATCCACTCAAACTTATTTTTGATCTTTTGATACAATCGATTAGCTTTATCATCTTCAATAATGTTTGAATCATAAATAACACTGACTTTATCATAATAATTCAAATCCTTATATATTGACTTGTCACGACTATTATCATCAATTATATATATGTAATCGACCCCCTCATCTAAGTAATACTGAACGAATTCTTTAATGAAAAATTCATCCTTGCACCTTGTAATAACTCCGAGAAACTTTTTCAAAGCTGACGCTCCATAATTACATTCAATCCCTAAAATTTTAACTTACACCAACAAAAATCATTAATACACCCCACTGAATTATGAAGCGTGAAGCTTATACACTAAATGCAAATAATCTAATCAACTGTTTAAATTTAAGAAACATAGATAACATCTTCTTTCCAAAAATAGGTCGTCGTGCACATCCGATGACATTATTGTCGTGTTGACGATATTTAATTAGTGGTTTATTAATAAATATCAACTCCCCAAACTTAAATGCCACTAATGCACACCACCAATCATGTATAACTATGCCGGAAAAACCGTGTCTTTCAATATCAGTACGTAATAAACTTACTAGCTCATTATTCAAACAAATAGTTGCCCCTTGAACATAATTAGAAAATAGGATTGACGATTTTGCTTTTTCATCAGGTCTAACGCCTAAAAACTCTAAATGTGTTTTTCCGATAGGTTTCAAACTCTTGTCGACAAGCAAGGAATCAGAAAAATACAACTGAGCTTTACATTTTGAATGAAGTTTAATGTACTTTTCATATGAAGAAACCTTGTGTCTTTCCCAAACATCATCCTGGTCTGAAAAAAAAACATATTCTGATGTTATATACTTCAAAGCGCTAAGGAAATTAGCAGATGGCCCAAAACCAGGTCCTTTGATGATGATCAACTCTATTTCACTGTATTCACGCATGAAACGCTCAGCAATTGAAATGGTATTGTCTGTAGAGCCATCATCAGACAAGACAACCTTTTGAGGCTGAATAGATTGCGTAACAATACTCGTCAATTGCTCCGATATATACTCGCCACCATTGTAACTACAAAGTATAACATCATAGTGAAAATCGGAACTAGCTATAACACTTGCTGTCAAAACGTTCTCGAACTTCGATTAGGTTAGGATTATTTTCCAATTGAAGACAATAATTTCGCATTTCTTGCTTTCCATATAAATCTCTTAGTTTCTCACCTGCTTTACTCATATGAATTATTCTCTCTTCCTCTTCAATGCTTTTGGATTTACTATGGAATATATATGTATTTGTAGCGACGACTAAATCAAAGCCCTCTTGATATGCCCTTAAGCAATAGTCATTTTCCTCTCCATAATATCGTTCAAAATTAACTTCGTCAAAATAGCCTATTCTGTCAATTACTGAAGATTTAATACCAATACAAAAGCCGTGTATAAGAGGGACAGCAGGATAAACGTCTGAAAATAGTTCTGACAACATGCCCATATCGGCTAATGTATATCCCTCAGGTAGAGAATTAATAGCGGTTTGCCCTTTTGTTCCCTTTGTCGATGGGACTGACTGTGATCCGGCAGCATTAGAGATTGGACCAACAATACCAATACAGTCCGAACCATATGCAACTGACACCATTTTCTTCAGCCAATTACTGGTAACTATCGTATCACTATTTAATACTATCCTAAAATCTGCATTACTTTCCTTGAGACCAATATTTGCTGACTTTGTGTAGCCTAGATTAACTTGATTATTGACCAAAATGACCTTTTCGTACTTTTTCTCTAGCAACGATAAGAACTCTAATGTATCTTGACCGGAACAATCATTAACGAATATAATGTTATTTACATCTTTATAAGAATGTTTTACTACTGATTCGAAACATAACTTAACATCATCAAGCGCATTATATACGCAGATTATAACGTCCGTTTTAGCTCTATTCTCTACCTTGAGGGTAGTTTCGACTTTCTTCGGCTCAGAGACCGAATAAAAATCAGATAAGATTTTAGGCGTTACCATGTGCTTTAGTTGCTTATGTGGAATAAGTTCAGTTTCGTCACAAGTTCTTACACATAAGCCATCATCTAATAGCAAGTCTACATCTAGTTGGGAATGATTAATTGCCGGTAGTATTGATAACTGGTCTCGTTTAGAACCTGTAACAATCTCCTTCCACCAAAAGTTATAGAATTCCATAACCTTATTGTTTTTGAGCTTAATAAAGTGCAAACCAGTTTCGTACATCCCTTGGTTTTCTTTAACCCCCATTTCTCGATATCGTAAAATTTGAGACCTAATAGCTTCGCTATTATCCTTATTCAGCTCTATACAAGCCTCAGCCTCTTTATAAAAACAGTCTCTATGTATATGTTTAATAAAACTTGCATCAGACTCTCCTAAACAAAATTTATCAAATTGGTCGTATACAAAGCTTTCAAAGCGAATATTTGCATCACACCATATAATTGCTTCATAGTTTGGAAACAATGAATTGAGATGGGTTTTTACATACCTAGCCATACGAGTTGGATCTGAGTGAAAATATGGAGATTTAACAATTTCCCACAAACCAAAAGTATTTTTAGCCTTATCAGAAAAACAAAAGTAGTCAAAATCATTTCTTATACTTAAGGGAAGCATAAGTTGGTCCGAAGTGCCATATAAAGCTGTGACCACCGCATATTTTCTTGGATTCTCAGGTTTTTTTTCGTAATGATTCAGCTTACTTATTACCTCATTATTAACAGGCCACTCTATAACATTAGAATCTCCACCCACAACATTATTTAACCTTACTCGCTCAGAACCGATAGCTTCTTTTGAATAGTGTTTTAATCTTTTCAACGAGCGAAGAGCTCGTTTCATTAGAGGAACCCGAATAATTAAGTTGGTAAGCCTAAGAATCAGTCTTATATCGGTCCTATTTGTTAATCTAATAAGTTCGTTGTACCTACCTTTTAACTTAGCATGATTTTTTTTTAACAATTCATATTCTGAAGCCAAAGCATCATGCTTCGTCTTGTATTGCTTAATAATTTCGCTTTCTTCTTGATTCAAAGTTTTTAGCCTCAATTAATAATAGAAACTGGTCTAACTAAATAACAAGTCAGACAAAAGTGTTAACAGTTAAGGGTTAACTCCCAATTGTCATTTTAGAAGTTTTAACAACCCCAATAATATACTGCATTAAAACATCACAATCGCAGATTTAAAACCAGATGTAAATGCGACCTATATCATACATTTCTCAGCAACTGATTCATTGGATAAGTTAAACTATTACGAAGTCTTTTATAAAACACTCCTAAAGGGTCATTTGAAACCCTAATCTTTGGCTTATCAATCAACAATGTTAAATCACGGGTGCAATACGCAACTGGAATATCATCACTAATATAACCTAGTGTTCCTTCAACACAAAAGCTATCTGTAGGCAAACAAATTAGGTTAGATTCAACTCGCAATGCAAAAAGATTTAATTTATGGCTACTGGAAACAATTAAATCAAACTGTCCTAAAAACACCAAAAGTAGTTTTGGGTTAAAAGTCTTGATATCCATATGTTCAATATCAAGACTTATGCATATATCTTTATCTTTACCACTTTGATACTCTTCCATGGATAGATATACTGGTTTTATATCTTTAGATTTAAATAGTTCAATAATTTCCTTCAGGAGACTTTCGTTATTTAAACCATCCAAACTAATCAAGCCTAATCTCTGCTTTGAATCAATTATCAAGTTTTTATCATACTCCAACGTACTAATGTATGCACTTGATATATCTGGAGCATTAATGGAACCTATACCAGAAAGATTCAAATACTTCTTAGCAAAATTATCCTTCACATGAACCAAGTCTACTTTTGACAGGCTATCTTTTAGTATTTCATGATCAACATTAAATGCCGACAGATTAAGTACTGCTACAGGTTTAATTTCTGAAACCAATGCTACTATAGAAAAAAATATCAAGCTATTTTGGGAGTTATTACTGAAATGTTGACTAGAAGATATAACAAAAAAATCACTATCTAATTCATCAATCTTATTAAAGATCTCTCTATTCTGTCTTATCTTTTCTTTTAAGCAGAGCCATTTTTGATACACTGAAGATAACTCATCATCCAAACATTCTGAAAACTTATTCCTTTTGTTAATCCAATATGCTTTATTTGGCTCTGAATAATTTTCTGAAAATTGTTCAAAGCTTACATTAGCTATGCACGAAACTTTATTTCCCATTAGCATCGATAGCGATTTTCTGATGTTGTAGCTATTCAAATCAAGAGAGCAATCATTAATTAATGTATATTTTTTGCTTCCTTCTACAACATCATCATATCTTAGTGAAGGAATACCATTAACTTTTTGGTGGTGAGATTCACTTCTAGATTTATAAATACTCAGAGCTTCATCAACAGAGGTAAAATCTACAATCTTACCATGTTCAAAGACTATTGCCTTATTACAGATTTCACGAATTACTTTATTAGAATGCGATGCCAATAACAAAATGTTAGAACTTGCAACAAAGTCTTCCGCCATTTCACTAGTTTTATTAATAAAATTAGCATCACCAGTTCCAATCATTTCATCTAAAAGTAATATATCAGCATCGATTTTTACAGAAACAGCAAATGCAAGACGTGCAACCATACCTGAAGAGTATGATTTCATGGGTAAATGAAGAAAGTCACCTAAATCTGAAAGTAAAGCGATTTCTTCCCGCTTCTTCAACACTTCGTGCCTTGGAACACCTAAGTACAATGCGCGTAATACTATATTTTCATAACCTGTCAACTCCATATCCATACCAAATTTTAGGTTGAATAAAGGTGCAACCTTTCCGGTTATATTTACTGTTCCTGAAGTTGGTTTATAAATTCCAGCCAACGTTTTTAGTAACGTTGATTTACCAGCTCCATTGTGGCCAATGATTCCGACTCGATCACCAGATTGGATTTCCAAACAAATATCATCGATTGCTCGTAAGTATGGCATCCCATCTTTTTCAAAGATTCTTCCGCCAACACTAGTATCCGATTTTTTATTTATATTAATTTTATTTCTAATCGGATAATCTAGAGTTAGATTTTTTACAATTATACTTGACATATTCACACCATGAACGAAATTTTATCTCTATATTTGTTGTACACAAAATAGGCCAAAACAATACCAAATATCGAAATAATAGAAGTGACTGCATAGGAATTTCCATTAATTTCGTGACCAATTAGCGGGGAGCGTATTACATCAAGATAGTAAAAGAGCGGATTGTAAACAATAATTTCTCCTTTTGCTCCAGCCATCTCTGGAGTCCAAAGAACAGGAGTTATAAAAAACACTAACCTCATGAAGTTTGCGGTCAGTTCAGATAAGTCTTTCAAGTGTAAAGTAGCGATTCCAAGCACAATGCTAATCCAAAAACCATTTATCGAGACTATTATAATGCCTATTATAGTTTGAAAAAATCGTGAATCCGCAATTTGGCCATAATATGTAAGAACAATTATAACGGGCATAAAACTAAGAATGAGAGAAATACTGTTCCGCAGTAAATATTTGTAGATATAAGAAAAATAACTTAAAGGTACCTCTTTGATTTGGGATGCATTTGCATAAAATAACTTTCCACCTTCTATTATTAACTGAGATGTAAACGACCATACAACCAGTCCTGTTATTACATACGGTATATAGTCACCTCGTGGCTGTTGCAATATTATCGAGTATACTAAACCTAATGTAAGTCCAACTATGGTGGCACTCAATGGTCTCCAAAAAATACCCAGATATGTTCCGCTATAGCTTCTTTTCAACTCTACCCATGCGAGAGTCATCCAAAACTCTCGCTCTGATATGGACTGTTGAAAATCTATTGTGAATTTAGATTTCAAAATAATATTCTTATAGTGTTAGGTAGTTTCTTTCTGATGGATACATACTTTTCACATCAAAAACTGGAGCATTAGTGTCTAAAAGCAAAGCTTCAATGAACTCACTATCCATATTTTTAAAATGATCATGTGCTACTGCTACGATAGCTGATGTCCATTTCTTACTCTCGATACTATCGATCAAATCAATTCCGTATTCTTCTTTCACTTCTTTCTTGTTAGCAACAGGATCGTATACATCAACACTTATATTCAAAGACTCAAGAGATTTTTTTATATCCACAACTCGTGTATTTCTTATATCTGGACAGTTTTCCTTAAATGTTATACCCATTATCAATACGCTTGAGTTTACGAGACTAATGTTTGCTCTAATCAACTCTCTTGTTAGCTTTTCTACTATGAAGCTACCCATTCCATCATTAATCTTTCTTCCAGAGAGTAAAACATCTGGATGGTATCCAAAAGCTTGAGCTTTATGCGTTAGATAATATGGGTCTACACTAATACAATGACCGCCAACCAAACCGGGAAATAACTTCACGAAGTTCCATTTCGTACTTGCCGCCTCTATTACCTCTTTTGTATTTATATTTAATTTATCAAAAATAATTGCCAACTCATTAAAAAATGCGATATTCAAATCACGCTGTGAATTCTCTATTACTTTCGCAGCTTCAGCTACTTTTATTGAGCTAGCTCTATATGTCCCTGCTGATATAATGCTAAGATATAAATTATCAACGAAGTCTAATGTTTTGCTATCAGAACCAGAAACTATTTTCTTTATTTTAGTCAGTGTATTGATTTTGTCTCCCGGGTTAATTCTCTCTGGGCTATATCCAACAAAGAAACCCTCATTATATTTAAGTCTTGACCTAGATTCTAATAGTGGAACACAGGTTTCTTCCGTCGCCCCTGGATATACAGTAGACTCATATATTACCACATCCCCTTCTGATAAAACTGAACCCACGGTCTTTGACGCACTTATTAGAGGATTCAAATTTGGCGTATTAAATTCATCAATAGGCGTTGGGACTGTAACAATATATACATTACAACAAGACAGTTCGCTAGGGTCACTAGTGTAAGTCAGATTTGAAGAGCCCTTCAAAATCTCACTTTCCACCTCTAAAGTACTATCGTGATGATTTATAAGCTCTTCAACTCGATTTTTATTTATATCAAACCCAATAACTTCGTTATTTTTTGCAAACTCAACTGCCAACGGCAATCCAACATAGCCTAAACCAATCACACAAATCTTATTGTTCATCTACTTACTACCAATTTATTAAGAATCTATACATCTAAAATCGAAATTCCATTTATATCTTTATTAGATAAAAACGGTTCACCATCTAATGGCCAATTTATACCTAACTCACTATCATCCCATCTAATTGAAACTTCAGCTTCTGGATGATAATAATCGGTACATTTATAAACAAATTCAGCTTCTTCGCTTGTTACGTAAAAACCATGAGCAAAACCTTCAGGAACCCATAGTTGACGCTTGTTCTCAGCAGAAAGACAAACTCCTACCCAGTGGCCAAAAGTTGGTGAGTCTTTGCGGATATCCACCGCTACATCGAAAACTTCGCCAGAGACAACACGCACAAGTTTTCCCTGTGTATTTTCTGTCTGATAGTGCAGTCCACGTAAAATGCCTTTCTTCGATTTAGAATGATTATCCTGTACGAACACCGTTGGCTTACCTGTTACAAGTTCTTCAAACTTTCTCTGTTGCCAAGTTTCCATAAAGAAGCCACGCTCATCACCAAACACTGTAGGTTCAATGATCTTTACATCAGGAATCTTAGTATCCATGACTTTCATATTATTTATACGCCTGAATATTTGTTAATGCTAGTTGCCAATCACTTGGTTGAACTCCAAACTGGGCTTCTATCCTTCTACAGTCCATACGTGAATTAGCAGGACGCTTCGCTGGTGTTGGGTACGCTGATGTTGGAATTGCTGAAATCGTTGGTTTTTTTTCTAAAACACCGTGCTCTTCAGCAACATCAAAAATACGCTCTGCAAAGTCAAACCAGCTTGCGTAGGGCATACCAGAGAAATGGTAAACACCCCACTCAGGAGCGCCTTCTTTCTCGATGTATTCAATCATAGTGATCAATGCGCTTGCAATGTCACCGGCATACGTGGGTCCACCGATTTGATCGCCGACAATACTAAGTACGTCGCGATCTTGGCCTAGTCTCAACATGGTTTTGACAAAATTATTGCCGTGCTCACCGAATACCCAAGCTGTGCGCAAGATAAGGTGCTCATCACACGATTGTGCAACTACTTGCTCACCAGCCAGTTTGCTTTTCCCGTACACACCCTGCGGTCCAACTGGATTACTCTCTTGATATGGCATGTGACCTAAGCCATCAAAGACATAGTCTGTTGAGATATGCAGCATGACAGCACCACAACTTTCAGCCGCTTCTGCAAGGTACTTAGGACCATCTCTGTTAATCGCAAAAGAAAGGTCAACTTCTTCTTCTGCTTTGTCCACCGCCGTATGTGCTGCCGCATTGATTATGTAGTTCGGTTCGAATTCGACAACCATCGTATAGACTGCCGCTTGATCGGTGATATCCAACTTATCTTTGTCTACAGCTAAAATGTCCGCTTTACCGCGGAGTTGGTTAACTAAACAATGGCCGACTTGGCCATTGCAACCTGTAATCAGTACCTTCATTTTGTGTCCTACAGTGGAT
The DNA here is from genome assembly GCF_000711795.1 of Vibrio pacinii DSM 19139. Lineage (GTDB taxonomy): Bacteria > Pseudomonadota > Gammaproteobacteria > Enterobacterales > Vibrionaceae > Vibrio > Vibrio pacinii. Next base: position 12,074 of record NZ_JONH01000016.1, read on the forward strand.
TAATCAATGACATCAAGTAACGACCGTATTCGTTTTTCAACATAGGCGTTGCTAGTCGTTCAATCTCTTGGTTGGTTAACCATCCCTGTCGCCACGCGATTTCTTCCAGACACGCCACTTTCAACCCTTGAACATGTTCGATGGTTTGAACAAATGATGACGCCTCATGCAAACTTTCATGGGTGCCCGTGTCAAGCCAAGCAAATCCACGGCCAAGTAACTCAACATTTAACGAGCCATCGTTCAGGTACATTTCATTGATAGAAGTAATTTCAAATTCACCACGCTGAGACGGCTCTACCTGTTTAGCAAACTCAATTACGCGGTTATCGTAAAAATACAAGCCTGTCACCGCGTAATTCGATTTTGGCTTAGCTGGTTTTTCTTCAATCGAGACTGCTTTCATATTGTCATCAAATTCCACCACACCAAAACGCTCTGGATCTTTAACTTGATAACCGAATACCGTTGCACCACCCTCTCTTGAAGCAGCACTTTTTAATGTTTGACTGAACGATTGACCATAGAAAATATTGTCACCCAGTACTAGGCAGACACTGTCTTTGCCGATAAAGTCTTCACCAATAATAAACGCTTGCGCTAGACCATCTGGGCTTGGTTGAATGGCATATTCCAAGTTAATACCAAAATCAGAGCCATCGCCTAATAAGCGCTTAAAACCAGCGTTGTCTTCAGGAGTGGTGATGATAAGAATATCTTTGATGCCGGCTAGCATCAGCGTTGAAATAGGGTAAAACACCATCGGCTTATCGTAGATAGGCAGTAATTGCTTTGATACACCACGAGTTAATGGATATAGACGAGTTCCAGAGCCACCCGCAAGAACAATCCCTTTCATTATTGTGTCCCACCCGTTGTAGTTTCAACACCTAAGCGCTCACGTTGGTAACTACCATCCTGAACATTTTGACACCATTGCTGATTGTCTAAATACCATTGAACCGTCTTCCTAAGGCCAGTTTCGAAGGTCTCCACTGGAGTCCAGCCAAGCTCTGTTTGCATTTTGCTTGAATCAATCGCGTAGCGGCGATCATGTCCTGGTCTATCTTGAACGTAAGTGATTTGTTCAGCGTATGCGGCCTCTTTCGGGACTAACGTGTCCAAAATGGAACAAATGGTTTGTACCACTTCTAAGTTTTGCTTTTCATTGTGGCCGCCAATGTTGTATGTCTCGCCAACTTTACCTTCGGTTACTACTTTGTACAGTGCACGAGCATGATCTTCAACGAATAGCCAATCACGGATTTGATCACCTTTGCCATAAATCGGCAGTTCTTTATCTTCTAACGCATTTAGAATAACGAGAGGGATTAATTTTTCTGGGAAGTGGTAAGGTCCGTAGTTGTTAGAGCAGTTGGTCACTATCGTCGGAAGGCCGTAGGTTCGTAGCCATGCGCGAACAAGATGATCACTAGATGCTTTTGAGGCTGAATATGGGCTTGATGGCGCATAAGGTGTCGTTTCTAAAAACATTGGCAGATCTGTACCCACGTCAACTTCATCAGGATGGGGCAGATCACCGTACACTTCGTCAGTGGAGATATGGTGGAAGCGGAACACCTCTTTGGCTGACTCATCGAGTTTATTCCAATAATCGCGCGTTGCTTCTAAAAGGGTATAAGTACCGACAATATTCGTTTCGATAAATGCCGCAGGTCCTGTAATTGAACGATCTACATGAGATTCTGCCGCAAGATGCATCACTGCATCGGGGTTATGCGCAGCAAATACGCGTTCTAACCCAGTTTTGTCGCAGATATTGACTTGTTCAAACGCATATCGGTCACTATTTTCAACAGAGCTTAAAGACTCCAGGTTACCCGCATAGGTCAAGCAATCAACATTTACAACACTGCCCATTGTATTTTCGATAATATGTCTCACAACTGCTGAGCCAATGAAACCAGCGCCGCCTGTAACAAGAATTTTCATGTATATCTAATCCCTACTTTTTAATAACTGCTAATTATAAGTATTTATCTGTTAAATGCACTCAATTGCTTTACAGTCCCATTCAGGGAACTGCTGACGGATAAATGCGTTGAGTGCTTTTTCTGACTCAGTGTAAACTCGCCCCTCAGACTTTCCTTTTTTATCAACAATCGCACTCACCATGCCAGCACCAACCGTTACGTTACTAAAGCGGTCAATGACAATAAATGCCCCCGTTTGAGGCAGCGCTTGGTACTCATCTAACGCGACATTGTCGGTAAGCTTGATGTTGGTTAATGCTATTTCATTAAGAGCTAAGCTTTCGCCATTTTCTGCGTGCTGCGTTAGCGTGTTCACGTCAACTTTATGCGCAACATTGATCACTTTGCCAGTACAGCTCTTTGTCGCGAACTTGAACAGATACTCTTTATGGGTCAGCATGGGCTGCTCATCCATCCATACTAAGTGCGCTTCGAACTGATTGGTCACTTTAGGCTCGTGACCGGTGTGAACAATCATATCTCCACGAGAAATATCTATTTCATCTTCCAACGTTATTGTGATGGCCTGCCCTGGTTGAGCAGTCTGCAGTTCACCGTCATGAGTGAATACAGATTTTACTTTTGAGGTTTTGCCTGACGGTAGTGCCGTCACATCATCACCAACCTGAATTTGCCCTGATGCCAGCGTGCCACAGAATCCACGAAAATCTAAGTTAGGGCGGTTAACATATTGCACTGGAAAGCGCATATGCTTCAGGTCTTTGTCTTTATCAACTTTGACAGTTTCAAGCAGCTTCATCAGTGTTGCACCAGGATACCAATCCATCTTCTCACTGGGGGTAACAACGTTATCGCCTTTTAGCGCCGAGATTGGTACAAAGCGGATGTCGTCAATATTGAAGTTTTTCGCCATTTCACGGTAGTCCGCTTTGATCTGCTGGTAAACGTCCTGGCTATATTCCATTAGATCCATCTTGTTAATCGCAACAATAATGTGTTTAATTCCTAGCAGTGAACAAATGTAGCTATGGCGACGTGTTTGGGTTTGAATACCTCGGCGGGCATCGACTATCACAATCGCAAGATCGCAGGTCGAAGCGCCTGTCACCATATTGCGAGTGTACTGCTCATGCCCTGGAGTATCAGCAATAATGAACTTGCGTTTATCTGTCGAGAAATAGCGGTAAGCAACATCAATGGTAATACCTTGCTCACGTTCAGATTGCAGACCATCAACCAGCAGAGCTAAATCAAATGCTTCATCTGTGCTATTGAACTTCTGAGAGTCCTTTTCAATAGCCGCCATCTGATCTTCGTAAATCAGTTTTGAATCGTAAAGTAAGCGTCCGATAAGAGTAGATTTACCATCATCAACATTACCACAGGTTATAAAACGCAATAGATCCTTGTTTTCATGCACTTTTAGATATGCTTCGATATCTTTAGCTATCAGCTCTGAAGAGTGTGACATGTCCTAATCCTACTTCTTATAAAATTGATTTAAAGTCAGAACGAAGTTTTCCACTTCAGACTTTGGTAACTGGTTTATACCCGCAGCAGCCTTTCTGCCTCCACCTGTTGCAAATTGACTGCATACGTCATCGGCGCCAGTTCTGTTTTCTAAAGGCGCTCTTACGCTTACGGTATAATCTTCACCACTTGCGTTAAGCGTTAACACTGCATGAGCTTTACTTGGTGACTGGTTAGCTAACTGATTGCCAAATACCCCGCTGATACGCCTTGCCCAAGCTTCACATGGCAATATATAGACTTCAGCTTCCGATGTAGAAAGTTTCGCCTGCAACCTTGTTAAATGATCGGCGTCACTTTCATAACCTTGTTTAAGCACATAGTACGGTGATTTAGCATCTGCCTGTAATTCAAAGGGAGACTCATACTGCATCAACTGAGTAAAGAGCACAGCAGGTGCTATATGCAGATCAGATAAACCCGCACCATAGCCATTGTAATTAATTAAAACACCCAACTGTTTTAAAAACTCTGTCTGTTCTTGTGTTAACCCACACTCAGTAGCTAAATATTCAGCTTGAGTGATGAGATTATCACCAAACGCGCCCGCAATCGCCCAATGCGCATAACTGCCACCGATATGTTTATTGATAAGTAAACTGGTACAAATTTGCGCGTCCAAGTTGATCAGTGCCGTAAAGTTATCGGCTTGCGGCACTTCTCCAGTACGGTGATGATCACAATAAAAAACCGGGATATCTTTGTCTAGCAGCTGGTGAAGCGCGCTTAGGTTTTTCTCCATCGAAAGATCTAAAACCGTTACACCACTCACATCAGGCTCGGCAACCACTTGCTGCACTAGCTTGATATCTCGCTTCACACCAGTTATTAAAGTTGAACTTTTAGGATCAAATTTGCGCAGTTGAACTAAAGATAAGATGCCATCAGCATCTCCATTGAACACATCGTAATGCATAATTAGATATACTCGCGTTCGATAAGTTGATTAATAATTTTCTGAGCACAAGCTTCAATCGATACACCTGCTGTTTGCACATGTATTTCAGCATTACTTGGCGCTTCATAGTCAGAGTCAATCCCCGTAAAGTGTTTAATCTCACCTGCGCGAGCTTTTTTGTATAATCCTTTTGGGTCGCGCTGCTCACATACATCTAACGGCGTATCGATAAACACTTCTAAGAACTGCTCATCGCTCAATAAGGCTCTAACTTGCTCTCGATCTGCAATAAAAGGGGAGATAAACGCAGTTAACACAATAGCACCGGAATCAACAAACAATTTGGCGACTTCACCAATACGGCGGATATTCTCAACACGATCCTCATCGCTAAAACCTAGGTCTTTGTTGAGTCCGTGGCGCACATTGTCACCATCAAGCAGATAACTGTGTTTACCTAGCACAAGCAATTTTTTTTCCACCGCATTGGCAACGGTCGATTTACCCGAACCACTTAAGCCAGTAAACCAAAGCACTACCGGTTTTTGTTGTTTTAGCTGGGTACGCTCTTGCGAAGAGACACTCGTATTATGCCAGACAATATCGTCGCTCACTGAATGATGCTGTTTATTTGTATACGGGTTCATAAATCTACTTTCAAAAACGATTAAAAAGGAAAAAAGAATGGTATTGCGATTAATGCGACCACGCTATAGGTAAACGAGACTTTCCAACCCACTTTAATAAAGTCTTTAAAGTGGTAACCGCCCGCATTCATTACCATCAGATTGGTTTGATACCCATACGGGCTTAAGAAGCACGCGCTTGCTGCGTAGGCGACGGCCATAATAAAAGGTAGTGTAGAAACCTGATAAGCATCAGCCAATGCTAGTCCTATCGGTAACATAATCGCCGCGGCAGCGGTATTGGTGATAATTTCTGTCAGTAATACCGTCACCAAAAATAAGCATATCAACGCCACATAGGGCTGTTGATCGCCTAATAAGCTGTATAGTCCTTGTGTAATCCACTCAGCCAAACCAGACGAAGTAAACGCATAAGCAATAGAAAGTGCGCAGACCAATACGGACCATAGTTCAAACGGGAAACGACGGCGAATGGTTGTACCGTCAATTACGCCAACTCCGAGCATTAACAAAATGTAAGCACACATCGATTCGAGTAGGGATAACGACGTCGTCGCTGAAACGACAACCGCACCGAGAAAACCGAATATAGTCAGTAAATTTTGACAGGATGAAAGCGTATGATTGAGCTCAATACCACTGATAATAAAAAAGTTTCGAGTTAAGTTTTGCCGCTTATTGAAGTCCTCGCCAATCGCCAACATTAACTTATCGCCCGAGTGAATCACTTGCTCGCCGAGCTTGCCAGACAGGCGATGTCCCTCCCGACTAATGGCGACCACCGCAGCATCAAAGCGTGAGCGAAAGTCCGTTGCTTTAAGCGTTTTACCAATCAAAACCGATTCGGGGCTTACAATGACCTCGGTAAGGTTGGAGGAGAGAAGTTGACTCTCATCAGCGAAAATCTCGACTCCATCGAGTAAATGTATCTGCTTAACGTTTTCTACATCTCCGGTGAAAACCAGCTTATCATTGGCTTGAATACGAGTATCAGGCGTAACAGGAGAGATGAGCTGATCGCCTCTGACGATCTCGGCCAAAAACAGGCCATCGAGTGAACGCAGTTTATTTTCTCTCACCGTATTACCCACCAGCCGGCTATCTGGTTTCACTTCCGCATCGATGAAGTAGGGGGCATTTTGAGTGTTAAGCTCATCCCTACGTGTCAATTTTCGAGCGCTAATAAATATCACACCACCGACTACGACAACCAAAGATAAACCAACCGGTAAGAAACTAAAGAAATCTAACTCGGTTTGACCATACTCAACCAGCAATGCGTTAACGACCAAATTGGTCGCAGTCCCTATCAAGGTTAAGGTGCCGCCCAAAATAGCAAAATAGGACAGAGGGATAAGTAGAGTCGATGGTGGGTGATCTTGGTTACGCTGCACGCCGCCCATTAATGTCGCAACAACCGCAGTATTGTTAAGAAAGGCCGAGCTCACGGCACTCGATATACCTAGCCTGAAAAGTGTTTTTCCATAACTATCATCGAATATTTTACTCGATAGCCATGGCAACAAGTAGCTTCTCTCTAAAGCGAGAGAAGCTATCATTAGACACACTAAGGTCAGCACTGAGCTATTAGTGATATTACCAATTAAGCGACTTTGTTCTATTTGACCACAAACATATAAAACAACAGTCGCGACAATAAACAAGTACACAGCTCGATACTTTGAGAATATCAAGTTAATGAGTAAAGCAACAATGACAAGTGCAGTAATAAGCATAGCGTGAATAGGTTAGAAATAACCTTCGCGCTTCTTCTTCTCCATTGACCCTGAGCTATCATGATCGATAGCGCGTCCTTGGCGCTCTGATGTAGTGGTTAGTAGCATCTCTTGAATAATCTCCGGCAACGTAGTGGCTTCTGATTCCACAGCACCTGTCAACGGATAGCAACCTAAAGTGCGGAAGCGAACCATTTTCTCTTCAATGATTTCTCCATCTTTGAGCTCCATTCGCTCATCGTCAACCATGATCAGCATACCGTCACGTTCTACAACCGGGCGCTTCTTCGCTAAGTAAAGGCTAGGGATTTCAATGCTCTCTAGATAGATGTATTGCCAAATATCGAGCTCTGTCCAGTTAGACAATGGAAATACACGAATGCTCTCACCTTTATTGACTTTACCGTTATAAATATTCCACAACTCTGGACGTTGGCTTTTAGGATCCCATCTATGGTGCTCATCGCGGAACGAATATACACGCTCCTTAGCGCGTGATTTTTCTTCATCACGTCTTGCACCACCAAATGCCGCATCAAAACCATGTTTATCTAATGCTTGCTTTAAACCCTGAGTTTTCATGATATCTGTATGTTTTGAGCTACCATGTACAAATGGGCTAATGTTCATTTTCAGCCCTTCAGGGTTTTGGTGAACAATTAACTTCATGCCAATCTTTTTTGCCATGTAGTCGCGGAACTGAATCATTTCCTTAAATTTCCATGTTGTATCAACATGCATCAAAGGAAACGGAGGTACACCTGGTGCAAACGCTTTTTTCGCAAGGTGTAGCATCACTGAAGAATCTTTACCAACAGAATAAAGCATCACTGGGTTATCAAACTCAGCGGCCACTTCGCGCATAATATGGATAGACTCAGCTTCTAGCTGTTTAAGGTGGGTCATACGCTCTGGCGTGATCGTCATAATGCTCTTTCTTCCTTAATTCGTCAGCCCAAAAATATTTTTTGAACACTGCTTTTGTTCAAATTAAGCCACATCACACAAGTACTCAACTCAATAATGGACGCTCTCATCTTGATGGCGCAATAGTACTACATTGAACATACAGAATCGACAGCTGCTAGAACTCAAAAATCTAATGCCTGTCATCATTTAGTAACATAGAGTATTCACATATGACCTATACGACTCAAAACTATTGCATGATATACTGGAATCAATTTCATTATTCACTGGGACCTACTTATGATCATCGTAACAGGCGGCGCTGGCATGATTGGCAGCAACATCGTAAAAGAACTTAACCAACAAGGTATTAGTGATATCTTAGTTGTTGATAATCTTAAAAACGGTAAGAAATTTCAAAACCTTGTTGATCTTGATATCGCTGATTACATGGATCGTGATGATTTTCTGACACAAATCATGGCTGGCGATGACTTTGGCCCTATTGACGCTGTATTCCACGAAGGCGCTTGCTCGGCGACGACTGAGTGGGATGGCAAATATATGATGCTCAATAACTATGAGTATTCAAAAGAGCTTCTACATTACTGCCTAGAACGTGAAATTCCGTTTCTTTATGCGTCCTCTGCTGCAACATATGGTGAAACAGATACCTTTGTTGAAGAAAAAGAGTACGAAGGCGCACTCAACGTATACGGTTACTCAAAACAGCAGTTCGATAATTACGTTCGCAGACTCTGGCAAGACGCTGAAGAGCATGGCGAGAAGCTGTCTCAAATCACTGGATTTCGTTACTTCAATGTTTACGGCCCTCGTGAACAACATAAAGGCTCTATGGCATCAGTCGCTTTCCACCTCAATAACCAAATGAATGCAGGTGAAAACCCTAAACTATTTGAAGGTAGTGAACACTTCAAACGTGACTTTGTCTATGTCGGTGATGTTGCAGCAGTCAACCTGTGGTTTTTACAAAACAGCGTGTCTGGCATTTTCAACCTTGGTACCGGTAACGCCGAATCTTTTGAAGAAGTAGCCAAAGCAGTGATCGCTTATCATGCTAAGGGTGAAGTGGCGACGATTCCTTTCCCAGAACACTTAAAAGGCGCCTACCAAGAGTACACGCAAGCGGATTTGACTAAGCTTCGAGCAGCAGGTTGTGATCATCAGTTTAAAACGGTTGCACAAGGTGTGGCTGAATATATGGCCATTATTAATAACTAGAATTAAAGCTTAAATAACCAGAGCGATGCGACAGCGTCGCTCTCTAAGTGAGCTGCCGATAAGTATCATAAATGTCATCAAAATCCCAACGTACTGAAACAACCATTATAGCCTTGCTATTCCTATCATTATTTGTGTCAAAGTCTTTTATTTATATCGGCCTGATTCTACTCATCATAACCCAAGCTTTAATTCTTTATAAAAAAAGGCCATTGGCTACATTGCCTCTCCCTCAACCTATAACTAGGATTAGCATCACTTTATTCAGCGTTGGTGTAATATCAAGCTTATTGTTTACATCATCCTTAAGCGACTTCTTTACTTTTTTTAGAAAGGGGGCAATCTTCCTGCTCTTGCCTTTACTTTATTACCAACTCAAGCGTAATAATAACGCCCAATACGCAAGCTACGCTCTATTGGTTAGCCTCGTTATCGCTCTAAGTTATGCAGCGATGAAAATTGCTGCTATTGGTATGGATTCTTGGCACGGTCAAAGAATTGATAGCTTTTGGGATATTGGTCGATGGAGTGAGCTGCTCGCGTACTCCATCGCGATGACCATTCCACTTATAGTCGAAAAATCCGATAACTTGAAACAAAAGATGCTGCTGTTCATTTTTTTAGTAATGAGTTGCACCTTTTTACTTCTCTCTGGCAGTCGAGGACCATTATTAGCTTTGATGGTAAGTTGCTCACTTTACTTTATCTACCGTAGACCTACTGGCTTTTTTATCCTCGCTTTCACTATTTCGGTTTGCAGCTATATTGCCAAAGACTTACCGCAAGTCAGTGTGGTGGGAGAACGTATTGCCAGCATTTTCGATCTTAGTAGCAATGATTCAAATAATGCTAGGTTAGCGATGTGGGAACAAGGTCTACACTACAGCTATTACTTACTCACTCACGCCCCACACACCTTCTTATTTGGTACAGGTATTGATCAGTTTGAGGTCAACTTTACACACTTTTTGCAAGAAAGTTCCAATATAAGTCAAATCATTAAACATACCAACCATCAGTTCTCGTTCAAGGATTTACATAACACCTATCTAGATCTATCTGTTAAGCTCGGCTTCTTATACGCAATGATATTTGTATTGCTGCTATTCTCATTGTTTGTCGCATTCTATCGCGAACTTGAAACAGGGTCTGTCTGGGCATACAGTGGTGTATGCTTAATGATAACTTATGTTATCAACTCGTTGTTCTATACTAGTGGACTTGAGTACCAAACCACGATATTTTTCTTAATGCTTGCGTTATGCCATACTCTGCTAATTCAAGATTTAGCTAAAAGACAAAATCGATGTTCGAAGCCAGCGTCATAGTTTCTTACTACAACAACATTCATGCTCTTACCTGCATTATCAAAGCGTTAGAAAACCAGCAAGAGAACTTCGAGGTTATTATTGCAGATGATGGTTCTAGGCAAGAAATCGTCGAACAGGTCAATGCACTTATTGATAAATCCTCATTATCTATTAAGCATATTTGGCAAAAAGATAATGGTTTTCGTAAAACCCGAATTCTCAATAAGGCAGTAAAACAGGCTACAAGCCCATATTTTATTTTTATTGATGGCGACTGTATCCCTCAAAAACACTTTGTTTACGACCATTTAGCAAACAAAGCTCACGGTGTGATTCTTAACGGTCGTCGCGTCGACATGGCCGCAGAATACAAAGTTAACTTATACAACAGCGCTAAACCTGAGTGTTTTTTTTCGCAGCATTCGCTAGGGATTTTGGTGAAATACCTTTTCGGGAAAGGAAAGAATATCGAGAAAGGAATTCGTATTACCAATGAATCTATACTTAAGTTTCTCAACCGAAAGCCTAAAGGTATTGTCGGCTGTAACTTCTCACTGCATAAAGAAGACTTTATAGCAGTTAATGGGTTTGATAACCGCTACGATGTACCATGTGTTGGTGAAGATACTGATATTGAATACCGACTTGTTAATACAGGAAAACAGATAAAGAACGTTTTTCATCAAGCGGTTGTTCTCCACATCCTTCATCCAGAGTTACCTCGCTTAGAACGTGCGACACAACTTTTTGAAGAAACACAAACTAACCAACAGTTCATCGCTCTTGATGGCTATCATCAAGCCCAAGACGTAGACTAAGTTTTCAATTCGAGATTCTAGCTAATGAATATTTTGATGGCACTCTCCCAACTAGAGGTTACTGGCGCAGAGGTGTACGCAACCACAGTGGGTAATCAGCTCACTCAAAAAGGCCATACCGTTCACTACGTCTCTGACACACTGACCAAACCATTTATTGGCCAGTTTTTTAAGCTACGTTTTAACAAACGTAGTATTCCACGCCGTTTTTGGCACGTCGCTTATTTGGTTTATTTAATAAAAAAACATAAAATTCAGTTAGTTCATGCACACTCTCGCGCTTCAAGCTGGAGTTGTCACGTAGCCTGTAAAATCACCGGCACACCAATGGTGACAACAGTACATGGCCGTCAACCAGTACACCGCTCGCGTAAAGCGTTTCATGCAATGGGCGATAAAGCGCTGCCAGTTTGTGAAGCAATAGAACAACAACTGATTGATGAACTCAACATTCCAAAATCTCAACTGATAGTGAGCCGAAACGGCATAGAGACCGATGCATTCTTTCCGGCCGAACGCCCAAACAACACAAAGCCAATTATTACAATTGTGGGCCGTCTAACAGGTCCAAAAGGGGATTTATGCTATCGCTTGTTAGATGAGAGTCTAGATCTCGATAAATATGATGTCCGTGTTTTAACGGGTTCGGCGATGGAAGCGAGGTTTGAGAAGTTCACTGATCAAGTCAAATTTCCCGGCTATACCGATAATGTCGCCGAAGTGTTGCATCGTTCTAATCTTGTTATTGGCGCTGGCAGAGTCGCAATAGAGTCTCTATTGTGTGGCAGACCAACACTGGCCATTGGCGAAGCTATTTCAATCGGCATTGTCGATGAAAATAACATCTCGCATGCGATGGCGACAAACTTCGGCGATATAGGCCCTAACATCCTCGACGTCGACTTTAGGTCTATTGCGCAAGAAGTCGAAAAAGGGTTGAGTCACTCGTCATGCTCACCAGCCGTAACAGACACCATTCGACAGAACTATGACCTCAGCAATATTGTTTCTCAGGTCGAAACAATTTATCAAGATGTGGTGATTACTAAACTGCGCAAAGAAATGCCCGTCTTGATGTACCACCGTTTTATCAACAACGAATCGCAAAAAGGCACTCGCGGCCCATATATCGATATCAATATGTTTGAAAAGCACTTACAACTGCTTAAACGAATGGGATTTGAAAGCCTCACTTTTGAGGACTTAGCCGCGAAAGGAACGATTGAAAGATTAAGATCTGGCAAACGCTATTTTATGCTAACGGTGGATGATGGCTTCGTCGATAACTATGAGCTAATGCTACCTCTGTTAAAGAAGTATGATTTTAAAGCGGTTGTCTACGTAGTGACTGGCGAGAGCTACAACCGTTGGGATGTCGAAGCGAGTGAGAACCCAGATAAGCCATTCCCTCTCATGTCCGCTAAGCAAATTAAAGCGATGGCACGGTCTGGCTACATTGAGATTGGTGGTCACACTCTGACCCATCCGTTTTTGAGTAAGCTTTCATATCAAGAGCAAAAGCGTGAGATTAAGCAAAATAAGAAAGCTTTGGAATCCATTATTGGTAAGAAGCTAACTTCATTTGCTTACCCCTATGGTGATCTAGACGATAACTCTAAAACCATCGTACGCGAACTCAACTTCGACTTTGCCGTGGCGACCAATAGTGGCCCACTGGCCTTCCATCAAGATCCATATCAAATACGCCGTATTGCTATTTTTCCAAAAACTTCGGTGCTAGGGTTATGGCGAAAAGTGCGGGGTGATTATGTTTTTCGTAAAGCAAAATAACCACCGGGTACATTTTGGTCAAAGCAGATTTGACTATGTTACAATCTTAAATACTTTATAGTTAGAACATTTTACGCCATGAAAATCCTTGTTATTGGCCCATCTTGGGTGGGTGATATGGTGATGTCACAAAGTTTGTACATCACACTTAAAAAAATTCACCCTAATGCTCAAATTGATGTATTAGCACCTGCTTGGTGCAAGCCGATACTTGAGCGGATGCCACAAGTAACCAACTCGATTGAAATGCCATTAGGTCATGGTAGCTTTAACCTTTTGGAACGCTGGCGTATTGGCCGCTCGCTTAAACAGAATGGTTATGATCACGCCTATATTTTGCCAAATTCAGCAAAATCTGCATTGATACCTCTATTTGCTGGGATAAAGAAACGTACTGGCTGGAAAGGCGAATTTCGCTTTGGTTTATTGAATGACTTGAGAAACAATAAGCGCATCTTTCAATATATGGTCGAGCGCTATGTTGCCCTCGCCTATCCTGCTCAATCGATGAAAGATGATGTCTCTATCAAATCAAGCTGTCCATTTCCACATCTAACTAGTGACACCAATAACTTAAATAAAAGCCTCATTGACTTAGGACTAACGACTAATATGCGTACTTTTGGTCTTTGCCCTGGCGCAGAATTTGGCCCAGCAAAACGTTGGCCAGAAGACAAATACGCTCAAGTTGCTAAGCATATTATTGAACATGGTGGGCAAGTATGGATGTTTGGTTCCCAGAAAGATCGCTCAGTAACCGAGATTATTAAGCAGCGATTACCAGAGACGCTAAGGGACAAATGTTATAACCTTGCAGGTGAAACAACACTAAACCAAGCAGTAGATCTACTTTCTGCTTGTAGTACCGTGGTTTCCAACGACTCTGGCCTAATGCATGTTGCCGCATCTGTTGGTTGCCATGTAATAGCAGTGTATGGTTCAAGTTCACCGGACTATACTCCACCATTAACTGACAAACTCGACATAGTTCATACTGACATTGAATGCAGACCATGTTTTAAGCGTACTTGCCCTCTGGTACATCAAGATTGTTTAAACAAACTGGACTCACAAAGAGTTATCGAACGCCTAAACCTTACTTTACCTAACGGCTAAACAATGAATAATTTTAAACGTTTAATTTCTAATAGATTAATTCGCATCGTCGGCAATATTTTTAAATTGCTCTCTTACCCATTTCATTGGTTATTGCCTAAAAAACGCTTTGTGATTCCCGACTATTCTCCGGCCAAAGTGAACACAAATAAACAAAAAGCAATACCTAGGGTAATTTGGCAGACTAACTTTACCAACAAGTACTCTTTACCAATGTACTTAAATTACCTGTTTAACAGACTACTGTCTCTAAACTGTGAATACCGCTATGTAAGTACTGAAGAACGTGAAAAGTACTTACAAGCTCACGCTCCCACTGAAGTGTTTGATGCATATTCAAGACTAACCAATGGTGCTGCTCAAGCGGACCTTTGGCGCCTTTTTATCCTTTATAAAGAAGGCGGCGTTTACATGGATATTGACGCAACTTTAGTTTGGTCTCTAGACAAACTGCTGGGAGACGAACCTCAAGCTCTTTATGTAAAAGTTAGTGGCAATACTGAGATCACAAACTACTTCATCGCATCAAAACCAGATAATCAGGATTTAGCGGAAGCGATCGACCAAATTGTATACAACATCAATAATTATACCCCTGAAATGGGCGTATATAGTTCAACTGGTCCAACTGTGCTTAACAACATCCTTTCGGACAAGAATGTGCATACTCAAGATCGCAAGTATGTTTGTATTCAAGGTACCTTTAGTAATGAATACTTTCAGTATATCGACAAACCTAGAGGTAAATGGACTCATATGAAACCGGAAGATTTAGTCAAGAAAAAATGATAGCTAGATTAAGTCAGTGGCTCTATACGGCAGCGATATGTTTAATGCTGCCATTTGGATTATTTCTTTTATTAAGAAAACGAGCCAATAAACCTCACGTAGGCTCTCGCTGGAAAGAGTACCTAGGCTATAGTGAAGCAAAGCCCGATTGGCACAACACTATCTGGGTACATGCAGTTTCCGTTGGAGAGGTTATTGCCGCTAAACCTCTTATTATAGAACTTCAACGTAAATATCCATTATCCACTATTTTAGTAACCACTACTACGACCACGGGTGCTGAACAGGTCAACAAAATAGCGAGTAATATTGAACACAGATATATGCCCTTGGATATCCCATGCTTTGTAAAACGTTTTTTAAATACGATTAAACCACAAAAGCTTATTATTATGGAGACGGAGCTTTGGCCAAATACTCTGAGCTTAGTGGACAAAGCGAATATACCAATCTATGTAGTTAATGCTCGCCTATCTGAAAAATCCAAGAATAACTATCAAAGATTCGGGGCGCTTTTTCGTTCTATGATTCCTCATGTTACTAAAATCCTATGCCAGTTTCCAAGCGACCTCGAACGATTTAAACAGTTGGGCGTAGAACAGCATAAATTGTATGTAACGGGCTCAATTAAGTACGACATCACCATTGAGGATGATATCTTACAATTGGCGCAAGAAACTCGTACAAACCTGGGAACAGAACGACCTGTTTGGATAGCCGCTAGCACCCATCAAGGTGAAGAGCAGGTTATTATCAATGCACATAAGTTAATTTTAAAGCATTTCCCCAATGCATTACTCATAATAGTTCCGCGCCACCCAGAACGATTTGATCGAGTTCATCAACTACTCTTAGAATCGGGAATGACTACCGTCAGAAGAACATCCTCCGAGATAGTCACTAGCAATACCCAAGTTTACCTTAGCGACACTATGGGTGAGCTGTTAACGCTAATTGGCGCGAGCGATATCTGCTTTATGGGCGGCAGTTTGTTAGGTGACAAAGTTGGAGGCCATAACTTCATCGAACCCGCCGCATTGCAGAAACCTATTGTAAGTGGGCCAAGCTATTATAACTTTTACGATATCGCTGAATCACTTTTAAAGAATGAAGCTGTTTATATTGAAGATTCTTCGAAAAATATTGCCCAGAGAATATTTAACCTTATAGAAGACGCAGATAAACGTCATCAAGTCGCTTTGAACGCCTATGGCGTATTTAAGCAGTCAAGTGGCTCTTTGAGCAAAACCCTTGAATTACTCTAGCTCTAGATAAAACCAATAGGCGGTTCCTGACACTTGATACCCGTGTTTTGCGTACAGATTCATTGCCCTTAGATTACTAAGTTGTGTAGCGACTGATATTTTGTTTAGCCCTTGCTGCATCACTGCTATTTCTGCACTTTCTAGTAATATACGGCCTATGCCTTTACTTTGAAATCGAGGTAATACACCGATTAACCCTATAGTGGCACAAGCCTGATTAAACTTGATGGTCACAAACCCTGCTATTTCATTATTGATCCGATAAGCCAAACAAATATCATCATACTCTCCAAACAAAGCCTTTTTTAGCCACTCCTGATAAAAGCGGTCTCGTTCTTGATCATCAAACCATGGTTTTTTAAACCGACTGTTCGTGTACATACCATCGAGCAGACCCATTACTTCGTGCAAACTTGACGCATCCAACAGGTTACATTGGTTATCAACTAAATTTTGAGACTCTATAATTTTGCAGTAACTAATTTCCCCCTCACAAAATTGAAACCCCTGCGTATTCAGCATTTCAATTTTTCTCATTTCTGACGATGAAACTTTGACTGTTACTAGTTGAGGGGAATAATCAGCTTTACTGTCCACACTCCAATCAACACCGGCTATGCGGCGTCGAAAGAACTGGCTATCGAATTCTCTTTCTTGGTAATTCATGCTTCAATAATCAAACTACAGTTAATTCACTAATTCTGCTAAATTGTATCTTATTTTGTCCCCAATAGCGCAATACCTCAGATGCAAAACAAATTAGATTTTTTAGCTGTACCCTTCAATCGCCCTCCAGTAACTGGCAATGAGCTTTCCTATATCATGAACGCCATAGCTAGCAACAAACTATCTGGTGATGGGCCGTTTGCGAAACGCTGTGAGAGTTGGCTAGAACAAAAAACCAATACAAAAAAAGCGTTATTGACTCCGTCCTGCACTCACGCACTAGAAATGGCGGCCTTACTCATTAATATAAAGCCCGGCGACGAAGTAATCATGCCCAGCTACACTTTCGTTAGCACAGCCAATGCATTTGTATTGAGAGGAGCCAAAATTGTTTTTGTCGATATTCGCCCTGATACCATGAACATTGACGAAACCAAGATAGAAGCAGCGATAACGCCTAGAACCAAGGCCATTGTGCCTGTTCACTATGCAGGGGTTGGTTGCGAAATGGATACCATCATGGAAATTGCCAGTCGACATAACCTCTATGTTATCGAAGACGCAGCTCAAGGAGTAATGTCTGAATATAAAGGCAAATCTCTTGGCTCCATTGGCCACTTAGCCGCATTCAGCTTCCATGAAACCAAAAACTATACCGCTGGCGGTGAAGGTGGCGCGCTTCTGATCAATGACTCTAAATTTATTGAACGTGCGGAGATATTAAGAGAAAAAGGCACCAACCGGAGTAATTTCTTTAGAGGGATGGTCGACAAATACACTTGGGTTGATATAGGAAGCAGCATGCTGCCTAGCGAAATACAAGCCTCTTACTTATTTGCTCAATTAGAATCCGCTGACAAAATAAACCTAGACCGTTTAGAGCGTTGGAATACTTATTATAAAGAGTTAAAGGCATACCAAGAAGAGCGTGTCATCCAACTACCAGTAATTCCTGAGAGTTGCCAGCATAATGCCCATATGTTCTACCTCAAGTTTAGCGATATTCAAACACGTAGTCAGTTTATCTCTTACATGAAGCAAAACGACATTCTAACCGTTTTCCACTATTTACCTCTTCACAGTACCAAAGCAGGACAATCCCATAGCCGCTTTCACGGGGAAGATAACTACACGACTTCAGAAAGTGAAAAGCTCGTTCGGCTACCACTCTATTTTAATATGAGCGATGAAGAATTTAACAAAGTACTTCACCATCTAGAACTATTCCTTACACAATTAGTAGAGGCTAAATAGTGAAAATAATGGTCTATGCACCTGGATATGATGGTAAAAATGGCGGTGTCGTTGTTCTTCATCGCCTAGTGCATCTAATTAATACTCAAACAAACCATCAAGCATTTCTCGTCCCAGAAAGCTATGATCTAGTGCAGAGAAGCAAAGGCTTCATAATAAGTCTGAGCCAAAGAATTAAGCACCTAAAGAAAGTTCGCTGCTACGCAACAAAGCCATCTTGGGATACACCTATAGTTGCCCATCCGACTAGCCAAGAAATAGAGCAATCCGTAGTCATTTACCCCGAAATAGTCAAAGGAAACCCTTTGTTGGCACCTAAAGTTGTCAGATGGTTACTTCACCAACCGGGGCACTTTAGTGGTGAAGTTGGTTATGGCAAAGATGAGCTTATTTTTAAGTTCAACTCCGCAATTAAAGACTTCAATTTTCAAGGTTCTAAAACGTCAAACAACGAGCTTAAAGTTATATATTACCCAATCGACTTGTATAATCTTGATGGTGCTCTTACCGAAAATGAACGGACATTAACTTGTCACGCTATTCGTAAGGGAAAACATAAACCCCAAATACACCCATCAGATTCGGTTTTGATTGACTCACTGAGTCATGAAGAAGTCGCTAAGCTATTTAAACAAGCCAAGCATTTTATATGCTACGATGATTATACTGCGTACTCTATTTTTGCAACTCTATGTGGATGTACTTCAATTGTTGTTCCTGACAAAGGAGTCTCTCTCAAACAATGGTATCCCAAACAAAGTGACCGGTATGGGATAGCTTATGGGTTTGATGAGGAGCAGATGGAGTGGTGCAAACAAACAAGCCACTTAGTCAAAGAACATATAGACAGGGAACATTTACGTTCCGCAGATTGTGTGAAGGTTTGTTTGTCTGAAGCTGAAGATTATTTTTTTAATTAGTTATGAAAACCAAGAGAGAGAGGCGCATCACAAGCGCCGCCTCTTGCTCTGCGTTTTTACAAATGCCGATCTAAGCCTTTTTTACAGTAAAAAAGGCCATTCCCCATATTTTCTGCCGTAATCCTTACATTCACATCAGCTTGGGAACGTCGAACAGGGTGGTCCAAGTGATAGACTGGTGACAAAAACTTAATATTCTTCATCTCAATCCCCAGCGCCATCATTCGATGACATAGATCATCATCCTCCCCACCAGCCCCTGGCAGCTCTTCGTTATAACCATTCACTTTTTTAAAATCATCAAGATAACAAGAGAAATTACAGCCGACTAGATTGAGAAACTTATTTTTATATAATGAATGTAGGAATGGACTAATAAAGCCAACCTCATAGTTTCTGACTTTATCTTTGTGCAATGAATAAATTTTACTTAAGTAATAAAGAGGTTTTTGCAGGGGTGCAATTTTTTTAGGATCTTTCCGTACTTGTTCAGAGTAGACATTCCCTAGAAATACACGACGTCCAATTAAAGTTTTACCGCACTGGCTATTTTCTAAATGACTTTCAACGTGTTTAAAATGCGGTATACAGTCACCATCCAAAAAAATTAGATAGTCTGACTGTGCTTTTGCGACCGCTTTGTTCACGGCAGTCATTTTTCGCCATCCTAAATCTTCTTGTGTCACATGAGTAATCTTCAAATCAGGGTATGGCTCTGAGGTTAAGTAATCCGACACTTCTTTTGCGTCGCCATCTTCCGCAATAACTATTTCAAAATTTGGCTCTGTTTGTTTGCTCAAAGCGTACAAAATAGCGTTCAATGCTTCTACATCTTTGTAGATAGATATGATTACAGAGGCTTTCAACATAAGATGCTCTCAAGGTACTGGTTACTTAAACTCACGATTGTATTAAAGATTCAAAATCTTTCTCACACCAGATAATACCCGACTTTTCAACCTCTTTCACAAAAGATCGCTTCAATCTTTCTAGGTTGCCTTGCTTCCAATCCTCGCCGGATTGCTGGTAACATTTATCAAAATCGATAATCCAAACCTGCTGCTGGTCATCGATAAGGATATTGTGGATGTTTAAATCAGTGTGATTAACCTGCGCATTATGCATTTTTCGGATCTGTTGACCAATTTTTTTATACATTTCTGCACTAAGTGGCGCTTCTGCTAAGATCGCAACCAAATCTCGAGCATTGGCGATTTTTTCACTTAGGAGATCAGCGCGGTAAGTGAGGCCGATGCGAGTTGCTCTGGCAGCGATCGGCTTAGGCACGTTGACGCCAGCTTCTCGCAACACCTTGAGTAACTGCAGTTCTTGGTAACAGCGCGTTTTTTCCCAACCAGCAAACCAATAGCTATCAGCAACCAACTTACCGAATAAGCCACCACGACGATAATGTCGTAGCGCGGCTGCGATAGTACTTGTTTGCACAAACCAAGTAGTGCCGCGCCCTGTCGCACTGCCAATCACTTTGCCCGCCTGCTGCCAATACTCGGCATCAAAGGCTTTTTCTACCGGCTCTTTCAACAGCTGTTCATCATACCAAAATGCTTGGTTGTTCTCGGTAACACTCTTCATTGTACTTAGCAACGCGACCTAAAATTGGCGAAAATCGGTTCTATTTTACATTTATTCGTTAGCTCTGCATAATTCGATATCACTAACAATGAGTTACTCAATGCTATGGCACTTTTTGATACCGCTCCACAATCTCTATGTATATTGCGCCTTTCTGCAATTGGCGATGTGTGTAATACCATTGCAGCGGTTCAGGCCATTCAAAAACAGTGGCCAAATACCAAAATAACTTGGATAACAGGGGCACTCGAAGCAAAGTTGCTTGAGAGTATCAACGGGGTTGAACTGATTGTTTTTGATAAAAAACAGGGTTGGCGCGCTTATCAGCAATTATGGTCTCAGCTCAAAGAACAAAAGTTTGATGCCTTACTGCACATGCAGTATGCGTTTCGCGCCAGTATCGCCACATTAGGTATTAAAGCGAAATATAAACTTGGCTTTGATGCGACTCGTAGCCAAGATTTTCAAACCCTGTTTACCAATGTTAAAGTTCCTTCCCCGGATAAACCCCATGTACTTGACGGATTACTTGCTTTTGCCCGCACGCTTGGCATTGAAGATATTAAACCCCGTTGGTGCTTAAATTACAGCAGCGACGATAAACAGTGGGCACAACAGCAGCTCGCGCAAAATAAGCGCAACCTTGTCCTAGTACCTGGGGCAAGCAAGGCATATAAGAACTGGCATGCGCAAGGCTATAGTGAACTCATTAAGCATGCGAAAACTAAAGGCTGGAACGTCATCTTAGCGGGCAGTCCGGCCAAAGTCGAAACCGATTTGGCCAGCGAGATCCTTACCTATGGTATTGGTGAAATCAACAATCTTGTGGGGCAAAGTTCACTGCTGCAAATGTTAGCTCTGCTTGATTTATGTGACCTCGTTGTCGCACCTGATACTGGCCCGGCACACATGGCCAATGCAATGGATACGCCAGTCATTGGTTTATATGCTCACCACAATCCACAGCGAACTGGCCCTTATCAATACCTCGACTATGTTGTCAGCGTATGGCAGCAAGCGATTGAAGTACAGACTGGTAAATCGGCCAGTAAACTCAGTTGGCGATCGCGCGTTAAAGATAAATACGCGATGAACACAATCACCTCAGACCAAGTCATTGCGATGTTTGATTTGGTGTGTGAAAAAGAGTCTTTATTATGAGTAAAAATAGCTCAACCAGAGCGTCCATCGCTGCGGTTATTATCACTAAAAATGAACAAGATAGCTTACGCGATTGCCTTGAGAGTCTGCGCTGGGTCGATGAGATTATTATCGTCGACTCTGGTAGCAATGACGGAACTGAGGCCATTGCCAGAGAATATACCGAACATTTCTACATTAATGCCGAGTGGCCGGGGTTTGGTAAGCAAAAACAACTGGCGCAAAGTTACGCCACTAGTGATTGGATTTTAGCGGTTGATGCTGATGAGCGCATTGACGATACTTTGCGTCAAAACATTCTTACTATGCTAGAAAACCCACCTGAAAATACCGTTTACAACCTTAACGAACTCACTTGGGTATTTGGTCGTTTCCTTAAGCATTCTGGTTGGTATTATCGCCATGTGCGCCTCTACCCAAATAAACTGACAAAGTACAATGACAACCTTGTGCACGAATCTGTGATTATTCCACAGGGTTGCCAGGTGGCTGAACTCGACGGTGACATCCTGCATTATTCTTATCAAAACCTAAACCACTATCTGGTGAAGTCGGCTGGCTATGCCAAAGCGTGGGCCGATCAACGCCAAGCACGCGGTAAAAAAGCCTCACTTTCACAAGGCATGGTTCATGCTCTAGGCTGTTTTTTGAAAATGTACTTACTTAAACGCGGCTTTTTGGATGGTAAACAAGGCTTTTTGATTGCGGTGCTATCTGCCCACTCAACCTTTGTGAAATATGCTGACCTTTGGGCTCGTGACAACGACCCACACTATAAGAAATAAGTCACCGTTAACGCATCATAAAGGGCTCCTCAGAGCCCTTTATCATTTCAGTACTTGCTGGACCCAAGGTTTCAGTTCTACTAAAACCTGATCAATATCGATTCGCGACATATCCTCTTGGCGAACTTTATCATCAGCTTGAGGCGGACAAAAAGCGATATGGTTGCCTTGCGAGTTAATCGGTTGCCAACGTAGCGGTGTCGCCGAACGCTTACTTGGAAAGAAACCAACCGTAGGAACATCAATCGCCGCCGCGATATGCAGGGGCCCCGTGGAGCCAGCAATAAACAGATCGGCGCAAGTGATCGAGCAAGAGGCATCAACCAGACCATCGTTCTTATCGTAAACAGCGGCATGGCGACCTTGCTCTAACATTAACGCTTGTAGATCCGCCGTTTTTTGCTCTTCGCCAGGCCCAGCGGTTAACACCACTTCAAACTCCCCTTCTAAGCCGCACACCAACTGAGTGTATTGCTGATGAGAAAGATTGTTCGCCGATCCGCCACTGCCGGCATGGACATAGACCCAAGGCTTATCGACATCTAAGTCTAGTTGCTCTGCAAGTTTACTTTTTTGTTGTTCAAGATCTTGAGCGCTAAACGATAAATAAGGAGCACTAGGCTCAACAATAGTGCTGCCAATATCCGTTAAAAATGCACGAATAAGATCGAGATTGTACTCAAACTCGGGCTTGGCAGACTGCGAGCGCTTTTGTTTGATGCGTTTGTTGTAAAAAATTTGCGCCAGTTTAGTCGCAGGAGCCAGTCGATAAGGAATGCGGCTTTTCCACACCACTTTGGCGTTATAAGTGGTCGAAAATAAGTTAATCGAGGCGTCAAACTGCTCGGCTTTGATCTGCGTAATCAGCTCGGCTTGTGCTTGCTTCGATCCTTTGTCTGTTGGGTCAATCAGAACACTATCAATCCAAGGGCAAAGCTGTGCTAGCGCAGCCGTATAACTTGGCACCAAGGCACTAATATGACAGTCAGGCAATGACGCTTTCAACATGGCAAAGCTCGGCCACGCCAACATAAAATCGCCAATTTTATCGTTTCTGACCACCAATATCTTTTTCATCATTCCACCTAAGTCTCTCTTTTGCGTCAATGATAACGGCTTAATTGGGTAATTGTGAGCCTTTTTGTTACCATTGAAAAAGATAGAATAATTTGAGTGGTTCAACGTGAGCAAAAAACACCTTTCCCGAGTGATTTATCCGGGCACTTTTGATCCGATTACCAACGGTCACCTCGATCTTATCGAACGTGCCGCTGATATGTTTGATGAGGTGATCATCGCGGTCGCAGCCAGCCCAAGTAAAAACACCATGTTTACCCTCGACGAACGCGTTAAGTTCGCCCAGGACGTCACTCATCATCTGGATAATGTCACTTCGAAAGGCTTTTCAGGCCTGATGGTGGATTTTGCGAAGCAAGAGCAAGCCAATGTGTTGATCCGCGGTTTACGTACCACGGGCGACTTTGAGTACGAATTTGGCTTAACCAATATGTACCGCCGCTTAATGCCAGGACTTGAGAGTGTTTTTCTCACGCCCGCGGAAGAGCACGCTTTTATCTCTTCAACCATCGTTCGTGAAGTCGCCATTCATGGTGGTGATGTGACTAATTTTGTTCCACAGGTTGTCGCCGAGGCGTTGAAAGAGAAAAAGAAAGTCTGAGTGGCGAGTGGCTATAGAAAGCCAGATTCTGAACAGCGAGGGACGAGCGAGATTCAGAATCCAACTGCCGCATCTAACTCGCGATTCTAAGTTTGGCACTGATGACAAAAAAACGTGTTCCTTTGACCAATTTTTTGCTCTTCAATCGGCTCACCGCAACATGGGCAAGGCTGTCCAGCTTTGCCGTACATTTGTAGTTCTTGCGCAAAATAGCCCGGCTTACCATCGGCTTGAGCAAAGTCTTTGAGGGTGGTTCCACCTTGTTTTATTGCGGTGGCGAGTACTTGCTTGATCTCATCTACCAATAATACCCACTCTTGGCGTTTGATGCTTCCTGCCGCTCTAGTTGGGTGAATACGGGCGCTAAATAGCGATTCGTTGGCGTAGATATTACCAACCCCGACCACCACTTTGTTGTCCATAATAAATTGCTTCACCGCCACACGCTTACCCTGCGCCTTGGTTGCAATGTAATCAGCACTGAACGCCTCGGTCAGCGGCTCTGGGCCCATAGCACCCAGTGCGGCGTGATGGCCATCTTCAGTCCATAGCCAGGCACCGAAACGTCTTGGATCGTTATAACGCAAGACTTTGCCATTGGTCAGTTTCAAATCGACATGATCGTGCTTGGCAGGCGCAATCTCTGCATCGAGTACGCGCAGTGAACCCGACATCCCCAAATGAACAATCGCACTACCTACATCAGTTTCAATCAGCAAGTACTTAGCTCGACGACTGATATTGCGAATCACCTGCCCTTCCATTTTCTTTAAATCTTGGGGAATATCCCAACGTAACTTGGGAGTACGAAAAGTCAGCTTAGCAACGGTTTGACCGACTAAGTGAGGCGAGATCCCCATTTTGCTCACTTCCACTTCTGGTAATTCTGGCATGCTTGTTCCTAGGTGCGGCTTACAAATATTACTCTGGCATAAGATAGCGAGGTTCAACCGAAATGGCTATCCACTTATCTTGCCAATTTTTTAGTAGCCAAAACTGTGGGGTTTGATAATAAGTGACTCTTTGCGGCTCTTCCTGATCGACATACCAAACCTCGATCGTTTGCGGCTCTGTTAATTGCGCTTTTAAATTGGCAAAGTCATCCGCCGGGACTTCTGTTCCAACCAAATCTTGCCAACGCTGTGCGAGCTCTTGTTCTGGGATCGCACTAGTCACAGAGCTACGCCAGCCATCCTCGAGTTTTTCCAAGGACCAATCGCTAAAGTGCAACGCTTGTAATTCCGCCGATGGATTAAGCAGAAAGGGGTAAGTGCTTGTAACGACAGGCGTATCGTCAAGTAGATAGGTTTTGATCAGTGTCGGCAGGTTGAGAACCGCGATAAATGCAATCACGCCCAAGATAAGAATGTTGTTCCAGCGCCGACGACGTTTTGGTGAGACTCGCATACCACTTCCCTATAGCTTTGATATAACGAGTATAAATTGCAGATAATAAAAAACCCAACTATATCGCTATAGTTGGGTTTTCAATTCATGCTTCCCGGAGGAAGTTCAAAGAAGAATCAATTACTTGATTTTAGCTTCTTTGTACATAACGTGCTGGCGAACTACAGGATCAAATTTCTTGATCTCAAATTTGCCTGGCATGTTACGTTTGTTCTTATCAGTCGTGTAGAAGTGACCAGTACCTGCAGAAGATACTAGACGAATTTTCTCACGTACGCCTTTCTTTGCCATTGTCTATTTCCTCTTAAACGTTTACGCCGTTTGCACGGATATCAACAAGAACAGCATCGATGCCTTTCTTGTCGATGATACGCATACCTTTTGCAGATAGACGTAGTTTAACAAAACGTTTTTCGCTCTCTACCCAGAAACGATGAGTTTGTAGGTTCGGCAGAAAACGACGCTTAGTAGCATTGCGTGCGTGTGAACGGTTGTTACCCGTTACTGGACGCTTACCAGTTACTTGGCATACTCGTGACATGAATGTCTTCTCCAAAATCGTTTCAGCTCGATATCAACCTTGGTGGCCGAACCTCTCAGTTTCTAAATTAGAAGTTTGAGGTCTTATACCGCTATGGAAACCCATACAAGGCTATCAAAGGTCGCGCATTATACTAACTTGATTAGCATTGCTCAAGACCCGAACAGATCCTTTTTACAGGTTTTCGTGATCTTTTTTAGGCAGAGCTGATTTATGTGCTAAAAAATGTCGGGCGATTGTAGCAGAAATCAGCGAACTCACAACTAAAAATGTGATTTAAATCCAACCACGCTCAGCGAAAGAGACAATCTCCCCATCACCAACCACAAAGTGGTCCAAGACCCGAATGTCAACCAATGCCAGTGCATCCGTTATACGACGGGTGATGCGGCGATCACTTTGACTCGGTTCTGCCACTCCTGACGGGTGATTGTGCGCCAAAATTAACGCCGCAGAATTGTGCTCTAATGCACGTTTTACCACTTCACGAGGATAGACAGAAGCGGCATCAATGGTGCCTTGGAATAAGACCTCGCCACTGATCACTCGGTGCTGGTTGTCTAAAAACAGTACATAAAACTCTTCTCTGTGTTTTTCACGCAGTAAACCCGATAGATAAAGCTTGGTCTGTTCAGGGCTCGTTAATGCGTCGCCTCGCTTAAGGGTTTCGCTCAAATAACGCTGGGTCATCTCTAACACCGCTTGCAACTGAACGTACTTGGCGACACCAAGCCCTTTGTAGGCGCAGAACTGCTCCAACTCAGAAGAGAAGAGTGCCCGCAGGGAGCCAAATTCATCGATCAGAAAGTCAGACAACGCAATCACATTCATTCCTTGTGTTCCGGTGCGCAGGAAAATAGCCAGTAATTCTGCGTCTGTGAGTGCCTGAGGCCCATGAGAAAGCAATTTCTCACGCGGCATCGAGGCTTTCGGTAATTCCATCTGTCGTCACTAACCCTGTGTGGTGAAGGTGGCTAGAGCCTAATCAAAAAAGGCGTCTAGGTGACGGTTGGTTTATTAGCTTGCGAACCACGGCGCTTGATTATGTAATCTTATAGTTACTCAATAGCGAACGATGGATAACCAGAGACGGGTAACTCGCCACTCTAAACGCAGCATGGTATCTTACGGGCAGAAATTGTAAGGAAGATCATCATGCAAACACTCGCAGGCAAAAAGATCCTTTTAGGTATTAGTGGTGGTATCGCAGCTTATAAATGTGCTGAACTTACCCGCCGTCTAATAGAGCGCGGCGCTCATGTACAAGTGGTGATGACCACCGCCGCCAAAGAATTTATCACACCACTTACTATGCAGGCCGTGTCTGGTAGACCAGTGTCTGACAGCTTACTTGATCCTGCCGCCGAAGCGTCAATGGGACACATCGAGTTGGCCAAATGGGCTGATTTGGTCCTGCTCGCCCCGGCAACGGCGGATCTTATCGCACGAGTATCGGCAGGAATGGGCAACGACCTACTCACCACCTTAGTGCTGGCTACCGACTCACCCATCGCTGTTTCTCCGGCCATGAATCAGCAAATGTATCGCAATACGGCCACGCAAGAAAATATCGCCACGCTTGAACGCCGCGGTATGCAGATCTGGGGCCCGGCAGCGGGTGAGCAAGCTTGTGGCGATGTTGGCCCTGGGCGAATGTTAGAGCCAATGCAGTTAGTTGATCTCTGCGAGCAGTTTTTCTCAGACAAACCACTGAAAGGGAAGTCTGTGGTGATCACCGCAGGCCCAACGCGAGAAGCGATTGATCCGGTGCGTTATATTTCCAATCACAGCTCTGGAAAAATGGGCTTTGCCCTTGCCAGCGCAGCCGAGCAACTCGGCGCCAAGGTTACCCTGCTCTCAGGCCCTGTTGCCCTACCAACACCAGCAGGCGTCACCCGCATTGATGTGGATAGCGCACAAAGCATGTTTGACGCGGCGATGAAAACGGCTCCTGAACACGATGTTTTTATCGGCTGCGCTGCTATCGCCGACTATCGACCAGCCAAGGTTGCCACCCAGAAAATCAAAAAAACCGATGATAACGATGAGATGACCATCACCATGGTTAAAAACCCTGACATTGTCGCGTCGGTCGCCGCTCTGGTGCAATCTCGACCTTTTACCGTTGGTTTTGCCGCTGAAACGCAAGATGTAGAGCACTACGCTCGCACTAAGCTTATCAAAAAGAATCTGGATATGATTTGTGCTAACGATGTCTCTGTCGCAGGTCAAGGCTTCAATAGCAACGACAACGCAATCACCTTATACTGGAAAGAGGGTGAGCAATCACTTACCCTTGCATCAAAACAACAAATTGCAACGCAAATCATGATGGCCATCGCGCAGCAAATAGAAGCG
This sequence comes from Vibrio pacinii DSM 19139, assembly GCF_000711795.1. Classification (GTDB taxonomy): domain Bacteria; phylum Pseudomonadota; class Gammaproteobacteria; order Enterobacterales; family Vibrionaceae; genus Vibrio; species Vibrio pacinii. Next base: position 40,443 of record NZ_JONH01000016.1, read on the forward strand.
TAAAGCTCATTGTTGCTATTTAAAGCAACACTTCGCGATAAATAGGACAGGTCATCGGTTGTCTGGTGTTGAATTGCTTAGACTCAACACCTTTTTATTCAGAAATGGTAACAAAAGGAAAAGGTTCATGGCCGGAACAAGAAAAACCAACCGCCGAGATGAAATTTTGCAAGCTTTAGCAGAGATGCTTGAGTCTAATGAAGGCGCTTCGCGTATCACGACAGCAAAACTGGCGAAACAAGTTGGCGTATCTGAAGCCGCGCTCTATCGTCATTTCCCGAGTAAAGCACGCATGTTTGAGGGGCTTATCGAATTTATCGAAGAGTCACTCATGTCGCGCATTAATCGCATTCAAGATGAAGAAAAAGACACCCTGACCCGCATTCGCTTGGTGCTACAATTGATTTTAGCGTTTGCTGAACGCAATCCTGGTTTGAGCCGAATTTTGTCGGGCCACGCGCTGATGTTTGAAAATGAGCGTCTGCGCGAGCGCATCAACCAACTGTTCGAGCGCATTGAAACCTCACTGCGCCAGATCTTGCGCGAACGAATGCTCCGTGAAGGAAAATCTTTTCCGGTCAATGAAACGATATTAGCCGCTCAACTGCTTGGTCAAGTCGAGGGCAGCCTCAATCGTTTCGTCCGTAGCGACTTTAAATATCAACCCACTGCAAATTTTGAAGAGTATTGGGCGCTGCTCAGCGCACAAATTAAGTAACAGTTATGAGTAAAGAACAGTACAACCAAGCCCCGCCATTTTCGTTCGCGTTATTACACCCTAAATATTGGGGGGTATGGTTTGGTTTTGGTCTGCTTGCACTGATAGTGAATCTACTTCCCTATTCCGTGCTGCTGCGCCTCGGCCACACCATCGGACGGCTTGGTATGCGCTTTGGTCAATCTCGTGTCCATATTGCGCGCCGCAACCTTGAGTTGGCTTTTCCTGACATGCCACAGCAAGAAGTAGAACGTATCGTTACCGAGAATTTCAAAAATACCGGCATGGCTCTGATCGAAACTGGGATCACTTGGTTTTGGCCAACCTGGCGTTTTAAGCGCATTTTACTGGTGAAAGACGTTGAGATCTTAAAACGCCTGCGTCAAGAGGGAAAAGGGGCTTTACTGTGCTGCGTACACGCGTTAAACCTCGAGATCACCGCACGCGCCTTTGGTGTGATCGGCTTGCAAGGTTACGGCGCTTATCGCCCTCACAGTAACCCAGCGTATGAGTTTATTCAGTATCGTGGCCGAACTCGCAATGGCAATAAACTGATTTATCGTACCGACCTTAAGCAGATGATTCGTGTCTTGCGTCAGGGAGATCGCTTGTTTTACTTACCCGATCAAGACTACGGCCACAATAAATCGGTATTTGTACCTTTCTTTGCGGTCAAAGAGGCCTGCACCACGACGGGGACGAGTATTCTGGCGACAACCAGCCATTGTGCCATCGTACCGGGCTCTGGATTTAGAAACGCGGCCGGTCAGTATGAAATCATCGCCGATAAGGATATCGAGCCCGATTACCCGAAACAAGACCAAGTTGCTGCCGCAGCCTACATGAATAAATTTGTCGAAGAGATTATTATGCGAGCGCCTGAACAATGGATGTGGCTACATAAACGCTTTAAGTCACTTCCCGACCAAGCACTGACTAACTCTCGTTACCAATAATTATAGGCGTCGCTGAATGAGCAATAATCAAATAAACAGCACCGACAAACATTTACACAACCCAACGTTTGAATGGTCGTTTCTCCATCCAAAGCACTGGGGGACATGGTTAGGCATTTTCATTGCCGCGCTATTTGCCTTTATGCCATTTCGTTGGCGCGATAGCTTGGCTAGTAAACTGTCGGTGTTTGCTGTCAAAAAAAATGGTCGAGTGGTACGTCGAGCGCGCGTGAACTTGGCCTATTGTTTTCCTGAAAAATCCGCACAAGAGCGCCAGGTGATACTTGAAGAGACCTTTGCTAAGGCGGCTCAATACCTGCTCGGTTATTCAGAGTTTTTAGTTCGCTCTACCAAACATAACCAAAATCGTGGAGTCATGATCGGTGAAGAGAATATCTTGCCACTACTCGATGCTGGCGAAAACGTGATTATTCTCGCGCCACATGCCTGGGCAGTCGACTACCCCGCAGTGATGCTGGCAGCGAAGGGCTACAAAGTCACGACCATTATGAAGCCACAGCGCAACCCTATTGGCGACTGGCTGATGCACGTGCAACGTATGCAATATGGCGGGCGCATTTTCGCTCGTGAAGCGGGCGTCAAACCCTTTGTCCGTTCTATCAAAGATGGCTATCTTGGCTACTGGTTGCCAGATGAAGATTTTGGCGCTGCCAATTCGGTTTTTGTGCCTTTCTTTGGCACCGAAAAGGCGACCTTAAAAGGCTTTGGTAAAATGGCGCGTCTCTCAAAAGCGAAAGTGGTGCCGATACTACCCGCTTATAACGATAAAAGCGGTAAGTACGAAGTGCACATCTTACCGGCGCTCGAGAACTTCCCCACTGGCGACGAAGAATCAGATGCGCGTGCAATGAATCAAGCCATCGAAGATTTAGTTCGCCCTCGCCCAGAGCAATATATGTGGAATTTGCCGCTGCTTAAAACTCGTCGAGATGGTGTGAGTATTTACGATAACTCACACAAAGGTGATGGTAGCGAAGGATAGTTGCGAGTTAAAACGTTTAAGGGTTGACGCATATACGTCAACCCTTTTTTAATAGCTATCAAGAACCGCTTGAGAGACGCAGTCCGAACTTGATTCTCGGATCGTCTAGATCCCGTACTCTGCGCGGTACGCTTTAACTGCATCTAGATGCTCAGGGGCGGTGCCCTTTTCTTCAAGGAAAGTGACGAGGTCAGTCAGGCTAACGATAGAGATAATCGCACAGCCAAAATCACGTTCAACTTCTTGGATCGCCGAAAGCTCTCCTTTGCCCTTCTCTTGGCGGTCAATCGCGACTAAAACGCCAGCGAGATCGGCGCCATTCGCCTTGATGATTTCCATCGATTCACGAATCGCTGTGCCGGCGGTGATCACATCATCGACAAGCATAATACGACCTTCGAGTGCACTGCCAACCAAGTTGCCACCTTCACCGTGATCTTTCGCTTCTTTGCGATTAAAACAGTAAGGCGTATCAATGTCGTGGTGATCCGCTAACGCAACCGCCGTGGTAGTTGCAATCGGAATGCCCTTATACGCAGGACCAAATAACACATCAAAATCGATCGCAGAGTCGGCCAGAGCGGCGGCATAAAAACGACCTAAACGCGCTAGGTCACGGCCTGTATTGAAAAGACCAGCGTTAAAGAAATAAGGGCTTTTACGGCCAGACTTCAAAGTAAACTCACCAAACTTCAAAACTTCTTTTTCTAAGGCAAACTCAATAAATTCACGCTGGTATGCTTTCATTACTTTCTCTCTTGATAATAGTTACTAGAGGCTAGTACCTAGCTCTTAGAATTTGACCTCTAGGCGATCGAAACCAGATCCTTGCATCATTACAAGAGATTCTGAATCACGCTCGTACCTCGCTGTTCAGAATGACGATATGTTGTTCGTCATTCCAGAAGTGATAAACGAGCTATCTGGAATCTGGTTTACAACCGCTCCTAGAGATCAGCTCCCAAGGGCCGTGGTCTAGTTTCTAGAAAATGACTTCTAGGAACTTAAAAAAATAGCCTCCAATTGGAAGCTATTAGATAACACTTAATTTGCTAACGCCGCCTTCTGCGCGGAAACAATATCGGCAATGCCTTTCTTCGCCACCGCGAGAAGGTCCATTAGCTCATCATGAGTAAACGGTTCACCCTCGGCAGTGCCTTGAATTTCAATCATGCGACCATCTTCGGTCATCACCACGTTCATGTCTGTGTCAGCGGCTGAATCTTCGACGTACTCAAGATCACATAAAATATCTTGGCCTAAGATACCCACAGAAACCGCCGCAACGTGGCCCTTCATAGGGTTCGCTTTAAGCTTGCCTTTCTCGACTAAGTGTTGGAAGGCATCAGCCATGGCAACGCTCGCACCAGAAATAGACGCGGTACGCGTACCGCCATCGGCTTGAATAACATCACAGTCTACCGTGACCATAATCTCACCAAGCGCCTCTAAATCAACGACAGCACGAAGGCTACGCGCGATAAGACGTTGGATTTCCATAGTGCGGCCACCCTGCTTACCGTTTGCTGCTTCACGACGCATACGCGAATGAGTAGAGCGCGGGAGCATGCCGTATTCTGCGGTCACCCAGCCTTTACCTTGGCCTTTCAACCAACGTGGGACGTTTTCTTCGACGGTCGCATTGCAAAGCACTTTGGTATTGCCGAACTCCACCAGTACAGAGCCTTCTGCATATGCAGTGTAGTTACGAGTAATTTTAATTGGGCGAATCTGATCCGCCTCGCGGTCATTTGGACGCATGGGCATCTACCTTATTTGCAGGGGGAGACGTTTTGATTGGGGCGAGATTATAGCGAAGTTTAGTCGGCAAAGCTATCGATTGGCGATTTGTGCTACTATTGGCAGGCGTTATTTTCAAAGATAATTAAACAGGAAAATTCGATGATCTACAGTATGACAGCCTATGCACGTAAAGAAGTCAAAGGCGACTGGGGCAGCGCCGTATGGGAAATTCGTAGTGTTAACCAACGCTACCTTGAAACCTACTTTCGCCTGCCAGAACAATTCCGCGGCCTAGAGCCAATGCTGCGTGAGCGCTTTCGAAAACGCCTCGCCCGCGGCAAAGTCGAATGCGCACTGCGTTTTGAAGCCAACCCTGCCGCTAAAGGTGAACTAACCATCAACGAAACGCTCGCCAACCAAGTGATTAAAGCCGCTGAACAAGTGATGCACATGACGGGTGAGCTGAGCCGTATCAATCCATTCCAAGTAATGAACTGGCCTGGCGTGATGGAAGCGCAAGAGCAAGATATGGATAGCGTCAATCAAGATCTGCTTGCGGCGTTTGATGAGGCAATTGGTGAGTTCATTGAAGCGCGTGGCCGCGAAGGTGACAACATGAAGGCATTGATTGAGCAACGTTTAGATGCCATTGATGCTGAAGTGACAAGAGTACGCGCACGCATGCCAGAAATCATTGAATGGCAGCGAGAGCGTCTATTCTCGAAATTTGAAGACGCCAAAATTGAACTCGACTCGTCTCGTGTCGAGCAAGAGCTGATCCTACTGGCGCAAAAATCAGATGTCGCCGAAGAGCTTGATCGCCTCGACTCTCACGTTAAAGAAGCGCACAACATCTTGAAAAATGGTGGAGCATGTGGCCGTCGTCTCGACTTTATGATGCAAGAGTTTAACCGTGAATCAAATACTCTAGCCTCAAAATCGATCAGCACTGACATCACCGCATCCGGTGTAGAGCTTAAAGTACTTATCGAGCAGATGCGCGAGCAGATCCAGAACATCGAATAATCATCGATTTCTATTGTACAAAGCCCAGCGTTTGCTGGGCTTTGTTTTATTTAACTCATCTTGCTTAACGTTCGATTCTTGCCATACGGCCAGTAACACGAACGATGTGGCTCTGGTATCTGACCATAAAAAATGGCCTTGCGCGACGCAAAGCCATTCGTATTTAGCCCGCTAGTACTAAAGCAGAATCAAGTAACTCATAAATAGACCACACAGAACATAAATAACAGGATGGACTTGTTTACGCTTGCCCGCCACGACCATAGAGAAAGCGTAACTAATAAAGCCCATTGCCATGCCGTTTGCAGGCGAGAAACTCAATACCGTGAACATAATGGTAAAGAAGGCCGCAATGCGAGACTCTTTTTGTTCCCACTGAATCTGCCCCAAACGACCAATCATGTAGATACCGACCACAACCATGGCTGGTGCCACCATCGCAGCAGAAAAAATTGAGAAGAGCGGGTATAGAAACAGAGACACAAGGAATAAGCCAGCAACCACAACCGCCGCCAAACCTGTTTTCGCACCTTGAGACGAGGCAATACCTGACTCTGAAAACGCCGTAATTGACGTGGTTCCCAACACAGAACCAATCACAGTGCCTCCCGCATCCGCCACTAGCGCAGAGCGAGCATTTGGCACTTTACCGTCTTTATCAATGATCCCCGCGTCACGGCCAACACCGATGATAGTGCTCAAACCATCAAAGAAATCGACAATCAGAAAGATAATGACAATAAACAGCAGATCGAACATCTTCTCTGCCGTCAGGCCCGAGAAGTTAAATACGGCGCCGAAACTGCTTTCCATACTTGGCGGCGCAGTAATAAATTGCTCTGGCATCGGCGCATTGTTGGTTCCCATCACCACATCAGCCAAAACCGTCAGAGCAATCGCTGAAATAAAAGAGATAAAGGTCGCCAACTTGATATCGCGAATCATACAGCCAAGCGCAATGAAGATACTCAGGTAAGCAATGATGACTTTCGGCTCAGAGATATCGCCCATACTCACCAAGATGATCGGATTGGAAACAATAATTCCCGCATTCTTTAGCCCCAAGAAGGCAATGAATAGACCGAGAGAGACAGTAATGGCCAGCTTCAAATCTTCTGGAATCGACTCAATCATCGATTTACGAATATTGGTCATCGATAGAATCAGATACAGCACGCCGGAAAGGAAAATACCGAATAATGCTTCGTGCCACACTAAGGCGACTGAGCCACTCAACAACATCCCTTTAAAAAAGCCGTTCATGCTCATACCCGGTGCAAGCATCACTGGGTAATTACCCCAAATCCCCATAATCAGAGTAGCTGCCGCTGCCGCTAAAGCCGTGGCAGTAAAAACCGCCCCTTTGTCCATCCCTGGTATGCCACCCAAAATCGCTGGGTTAACCGCAAGGATATAGCTCATAGCTAAGAAGGTAATAAAGCCAGCATACAGCTCTGTGCCAATGGTGGTTTTACGCTCAGAAATTTTAAAAATGGACTCTAGGATGCCAGGGTTATCCTGGGCTTTTACAGCGGTATCGAGACTCACAATCAAACCTTAACGATTAAATAAACAGGAACGGAGTCAAATGCTGATAGAGAACGAAACAGACGCTAACCACAAACAAAACTGTAGTCACCAAGATAGGCTCGGTGGTAGAGACGTTCAGTCCAATTTACTAAACATATACAGCATTTAAACGTTTGCGCGGCATTGTACGAATCTCACATCAAAACTCAACGCTTTTCTGGCTTAAAAGAGAACAAAAGCAAACGTTTGCCTTTTGAACGATGAATTCAATCCGTCTGAGATTACTGGTGGTTTGCGCCTCCTTACTCACACTAACCCTTGCTATAGTTGTTCTAGAGCGCCTATTTATGCTACTCTTCGCGTCCATTTTTCTGACCTAAATTTGACCAACTCGGTGAAAAATCTCGGTCAGTGCTATCTTTATAATGGTCAGCAGATCTCTGTTAGCCATCACCAAACCAAATGTGAGAATGTCCCTATGGGTAAAGGCACTCTGTATATCGTATCGGCACCAAGCGGTGCGGGAAAATCGAGTCTGATTTCAGCCATGCTAGAAACCAACCCTACCTATGCAATGAAAGTATCGGTTTCGCATACCACTCGTGGTATGCGCCCTGGTGAGCAAGATGGCATTCACTACCACTTTGTGCAAAAAGATCTCTTTGAAGAGCTGATTGAAAAAGGCGAATTCCTTGAGTACGCCGAAGTGTTCGGCAACTACTACGGCACGTCGCGCGTTTGGATTGAAAACAACTTAGAAAAAGGCATTGATGTCTTTCTGGATATTGACTGGCAAGGTGCCCGTCAAATTCGTCAGCAAATGCCGCAAGCAAAAAGCTTATTTATTCTGCCACCGTCAAACGGTGAGTTAGAACGCCGTCTTAACGCTCGTGGTCAAGACAGTGAAGCCGTTATTGCCAAGCGCATGGCAGAAGCGAAAGCGGAAATCTCACACTATCGCGAGTACGACTACGTCATCATTAATGATGACTTCGACAACGCACTGATGGACTTTAAGGCCATCATCCGCGCTGAAAGATTAAAGCAAGACAAACAAGCTGATAAATATAAAGGCATGCTTGACGCGCTTTTAGCGGAATAATCCCCTTAAAGAGAAAGAGTTCCTAGACACTAGGAACTCACACCCTGTATAATTTCTCGTCATTCAAGATTTTAGTAAACTAATTTGGAGTTCTCATGGCACGCGTAACTGTTCAAGACGCTGTTGAAAAAGTTGGTAACCGTTTCGACCTAGTTCTCATTGCGGCACGCCGCGCTCGTCAAATGCAAACCGGCGGTAAAGATTCACTAGTGCCAGAAGAGAATGATAAGCAAACGGTCATCGCTCTTCGCGAGATCGAAGAAGGTCTTATCACTAAAGACATCCTTGACGCACGTGCGCGTCAAGAGCAGCAAGAACAAGAAGCCGCTGAATTAGCCGCCGTAAGCAGCATCGCTCACAGCCGTTAATCAGATCTTCACGTCAACAACTATCTTCCGGATCTAAAGTTTGTATCTATTCGATAGCCTCAAAGACGTTGCCCAAGAATACCTAACAGAGCCTCAAATTGAGGCTCTGCGTCAATCTTATGTGGTAGCGAAAGATGCTCATGAAGGGCAGACCCGTTCTAGCGGCGAACCTTATATCATCCACCCTGTGGCTGTGGCTCGTATCTTGGCGGAAATGCGCCTTGATATCGAAACTCTGCAAGCGGCTCTACTCCACGATGTAATCGAAGATACTGAAGTTACAAAAGAGGAGTTAGAAGCGCAATTTGGCAATACCGTTGCTGAATTGGTCGATGGCGTGTCTAAACTTGATAAACTCAAGTTTCGCGATCGCAAAGAAGCCCAGGCAGAAAACTTCCGTAAGATGGTGCTTGCCATGGTGCAAGACATCCGCGTTATCCTGATCAAACTCGCTGACCGCACCCACAACATGCGTACTCTTGGCGCACTGCGTCCAGACAAGAAACGCCGTATTGCGCGCGAAACGTTAGAGATTTACTCGCCACTTGCCCACCGCCTCGGTATCCACAACATCAAGACCGAACTCGAAGAGCTTGGGTTTGAAGCGCTCTATCCGAATCGCTATCGGGTACTTAAAGAGGTCGTGCGATCCGCTCGTGGCAATCGCAAAGAGATGATCCAGCGTATCCATACTGAAATCGAAGGTCGCCTCGAAGAGGTCGGCTTGAAGGCGCGTGTGGTCGGTCGTGAGAAAAACCTGTTCTCCATCTACAACAAGATGAAAACCAAAGAGCAGCGTTTCCACACCATTATGGATATCTACGCGTTCCGAGTTGTCGTGCAAGATGCCGATACCTGCTATCGCGTTCTTGGCCAAGTACACAGCTTGTATAAACCACGCCCAGGACGGATGAAAGACTACATTGCCGTGCCGAAAGCCAATGGCTATCAATCGCTGCATACTTCGATGATAGGCCCTCACGGCGTACCCGTTGAAGTGCAAATCCGTACTGAAGATATGGATCAGATGGCCGACAAAGGGGTCGCCGCTCACTGGTCTTATAAAGGTAACGGAGATCGCACAGGCACGACCGCGCAAGTTAAAGCGCAGCGTTGGATGCAAAGCCTGCTTGAGCTACAACAAAGCGCAGGTAACTCATTTGAATTTATTGAAAACGTAAAATCTGATCTGTTCCCAGATGAGATTTACGTCTTCACGCCCAAAGGTCGTATTGTTGAACTCCCTGTTGGCGCGACCGCCGTTGACTTTGCTTATGCGGTGCATACCGATGTCGGCAACACCTGTGTTGGTGCCCGTGTCGATCGCAATCCGTATCCTCTGAGTAAATCACTCAAAAATGGTCAAACCATCGAGATCATTAGTGCGCCTGGGGCTCGCCCTAACGCAGCTTGGCTCAACTACGTGGTGACCTCACGCGCGCGCACTAAGATACGCCAAGTTCTCAAGACGATGCGCCGCGAAGAGTCAATTACGCTAGGTCGCCGTCTTCTCAACCATGCGCTCGGTGAACTGTCACTTTCAGACATCAGTGAAGAGAACGTCAACCATGTCTTGGCCGATCTTAAAGTCGCTAGCGTCGATGATTTGCTGGCGGCAATAGGCTTAGGTGAATTAATGAGTATCGTCATCGCCCGCCGCTTACTGGGCAATGCTGATGAGCTCACGGAGTCGATCAGTGTCAATGCCGACGGTTCGCCGAAGAAAAAACTGCCTATTCGTGGTGCAGAAGGCATTTTGCTTACCTTTGCTAACTGCTGCCATCCGATTCCTGACGATCACATTATCGCTCACGTTTCACCCGGCCGTGGTCTGGTGGTTCACCGTGAAACGTGTCCAAACGTACGCGGTTACCAAAAAGAACCCGATAAGTACATGGCCGTTGAATGGTCAGACGATTACGACAAAGAGTTTATTACCGAAGTCACTATTGATGTGCAAAACCGTCAAGGTGCGCTTGCTGAACTGACCAATGTTATCTCCAACACAGGCTCTAACATCCATGGTCTTTCAACCGAAGAGCGCGATGGCCGTTTGTACACCGTCACTGTGCTGCTCACAACCAAAGATCGTGTTCATCTTGCAGGCATCATGCGTAAAATCAAAGCCATGCCACAGACGTTAAAAGTTCGTCGCCGCAAGAACTAACTCGTTGTTCAAACCGTAATAAAATGTCCTTGCCGCCACTGCTGCAAGGACATTTTTGACTTAATGCCTCAATTACTGGCGCTACGAACCTCACACTACCACTATGAACTTAGAACGCTACCAACGAATCCAACAAGTATTAAAAGCGCGTCAAGCCGATCTCACTCTGTGTCTTGAAGACGTGCATAAGCCCAACAATGTCTCTGCTGTGATTCGCTCTGCCGATGCCACAGGTATCCATAAGATTCACGCCGTGTGGCCCAATGAAATGCGCACCCTCAGCCATACTTCTGCGGGGGCGCGTAACTGGGTTGATGTTGAAACTCATGACGATATCGACACCGCGATTGCCGAGCTTAAAGCGCAAGGCATGCAAGTGCTGGTAACGAATCTTTCTAATAGCGCGGTCGATTTTCGCCAAGTCGATTACACCAAACCGACAGCGATCATTCTCGGCAACGAAAAAGCGGGCGCGTCAGCCAAAGCCAAACAACTTGCCGATCAAGACATCATGATTCCTATGCTCGGCATGGTTCAGTCACTCAATGTCTCCGTCGCCAGCGCCGTCATTTTGTACGAAGCGCAGCGTCAACGTGAAGCGGCGGGTATGTACGACAATGACATTAGCTCAGTTCCACAACAGACTATTCACCGCCTGCTATTTGAACGTGGTCATCCGGTATTGGCCAAAGTGGCAAAGCGTAAAGGTTTGCCGTACCCAACGTTAGATGAGCAGGGCCAAATTGTCGCTGACGATCAATGGTGGGCCGAGATGCAGAAGAAGTAACGACATTTTTCCTGTACAAAAACACAGCTCGGTGGTTAACTATTGTTAATGATTGAATGACTTACCGAGCCCTGTTATGTCGCAACTGCTATCTGCAATTCCTCTCACGTCCCTTACGGGGGTAGGCGCGAAAGTCGCCGAGAAACTTGCAAAAGTCGGCTTAAACTCGGTTCAAGACCTGCTTTTTCATCTGCCACTGCGCTACGAAGACCGAACTCGCCTCTATCCGATCGTCAAATTACATGCGGGTTTATGGGCTGCGGTGCAAGGCAAAGTGATGAGCGTCGATACTGTATTTGGCAAACGCAAAATGCTCGCGGTCAAAATCAGCGATGGTAACGGCACCATTACTTTACGTTTTTTCAATTTTACTGCCGCGATAAAAAATAACTTTGTCGAGGGTAAAACCGTCCATGCTTATGGCGAGATTAAACGCGGTGGCTACGGACTCGAAATTGTCCATCCCGACTACAAATTCCACACTGCCCATCAACAACCCGATGTCGAGCAAACCCTGACGCCTGTCTATCCAACCACTGAGGGCTTGCGTCAAATTACCTTGCGTAACCTCACCGACCAAGCATTAGAGTTACTCGATAAAGCCGCCGTACAGGAGCTGTTACCCAGTGGCCTTTACGATAGTCAAATCACCCTCGCCCACGCGTTGCATACCATTCATCGGCCACCTCCAAGTATCGATTTAGAGCAATTTGACAACGGCCAACATCCAGCGCAGATTCGCTTAATCATGGAAGAGTTGTTGGCGCAAAACTTATCGATGCTCTCGGTGCGCAGTAAAGGCCAGCAAGATGCCGCATTGCCTCTGGCAGAGCGTAATACGCTGAAACAGCAACTACTGGCCGGCTTGCCGTTTTCGCCCACCAATGCTCAGACGCGAGTGGTACAAGAGATCGAACAAGACTTGGCCAAACCGCACCCGATGATGCGTTTAGTGCAAGGCGATGTTGGCTCGGGTAAAACCTTAGTCGCGGCGCTCGCCGCTCTGCGCGCGCTTGAGCACGGCTATCAAGTCGCCCTGATGGCTCCAACCGAACTGCTTGCAGAGCAGCATGCCGTGAATTTTTCGACCTGGCTTGAACCGATGGGCATCAAGGTAGGCTGGCTTGCCGGAAAACTAAAAGGTAAGGCCAAAGAGGCGCAGTTAGCAGACATCGCGAGTGGTGAAGCGAAAATGGTGGTCGGCACCCATGCATTATTTCAAGAGCACGTTGCGTTTCATCATCTCGCCTTAGTGATCATTGATGAGCAACACCGCTTTGGTGTTCATCAACGTCTTGAGTTACGCGAGAAAGGCCAAAAGCAGGGCGCATATCCACACCAATTAATCATGACGGCCACGCCGATCCCACGCACGCTGGCAATGACGGCTTATGCCGATCTTGAAACATCAGTCATTGATGAACTACCTCCGGGCCGGACACCGATTCAAACGGTCGCCATCCCTGATACCAAGCGTGATGATATTGTCGAAAGGGTGCGCCATGCGTGTTTAACCGAAGGCAAGCAAGCTTACTGGGTGTGTACTTTGATTGATGAGTCTGAAGTCCTTGAAGCACAAGCGGCTGCGGATACCGCCGAAGCGCTACAACGCACGCTACCGGATGTTAAAATCGGCCTAGTCCACGGTCGGATGAAGCCCGCAGAAAAACAAGCCGTGATGCAAGACTTCAAAGACAACAAACTGCACTTGTTGGTTGCCACCACGGTGATTGAAGTGGGTGTTGATGTACCTAACTCGAGCCTGATGATCATCGAAAACCCCGAGCGCCTAGGGCTAGCTCAACTGCACCAGTTGCGGGGCCGAGTCGGGCGAGGCAGCGTTGCCAGTCATTGTGTGCTGCTGTACCACTCTCCTCTGTCAAAGACAGCGCAAAAACGACTTGGCGTGCTCCGAGAAAGTAATGATGGTTTCGTGATTGCTCAGCGTGACCTAGAGATTCGCGGCCCAGGCGAACTGCTCGGGACGAAACAGACTGGCATGGCGGATTTTAAGATTGCCGATTTAGTGCGCGATCAACGCTTAATTCCGGAAGTTCAGCGGATAGCTCGCCATATTCATGACAACTATCCGGATAATGCTGTCGCGATTATTGATAGATGGCTTGGCGATAGGGATGTCTATTCGAAAGCGTAGGTCGTCAATCAGATTCTGAATCACGCTCGTTCCTCGCGGTTCAGAATGACGACAGTAAAAACATCGTCATTCCGGAATCGAGCAACGAGATATTCGGAATCTAAAGTGGATAAACATTAATCCTTCACTTTCAGGATCTGATCCCAAGGTAAGTTTTCGTCACCCAAAACAATGAAATTAGGATTTTCTAACGTATCGCGCTCGTTATAGGACAAAGGATCAAGGTGAGTGCTTAGGATGCGCCCTCCCGCCTCTTCGACAATGCATTGTGTCGCAGCGGTATCCCATTCGCCCGTTGGACCAAGGCGAAGATAGCAGTCGACAGCACCTTCGGCGACCAAACACGCTTTCAATGCGGCAGAACCGAGCGGCACTAAATCGTAGTTCCATCCACTACTCATACGGCGAGTGATACGGTTAATGTCTTGGCGACGACTGATGGCCATCGCGATGGGGCTTGATTGCCCTGTATGTTGGTGGGTTTTAATCCGCACGTTTTGGTCTAGGTCTGGAATCTTCCATGCACCTTTACCATGATAAGCGTAATACGTTACGCCGGAAACCGGACCATAGACAACGCCCATGACTGGTTGATTGTTTTCGATCAGTGCAATCACCGTGGCAAAATCACCACTACGAGCAATAAATTCTTGGGTGCCATCCAGTGGGTCAACTAACCAGTAGCGATCCCAGCTCGCTCGCTGAGTAAGGCTGATATCCGCCGCTTCTTCTGATAACACTGGAATGTCTGGTGTCAATTCTGAGAGCTTTTCAACAATCAATTTATGCGCCGCAATATCGGCGCTCGTCACGGGTGTTTCATCACTTTTGGTGTACGCTTGGTACTCCTTTTTCTCGTAAATTTCGAGAATTAACTGCCCTGCCGAGCGGGCAATTTCAATCACGGCAGGTAAGTGATGAGAGAGATCTTTTGTTATTGGCATAGATAATCCTTAATGCTCTGCGGCGATGACCTCTGTCGTCATAATTAGGCTTGTAAGATACGCAAGGCAAGTAGCAGCGCCGTAATCGACCGCGCTTCACAAAAATCGAGGTGCGTCAGTAACTCTTCTGCCTGATCCAATGGCCAGCGCACCACATCCAAAGGCTCAGGTTCATCCCCTTCTAATTGCTCTGAGTATAGATCTTCTGCAATAAATAGGGTCATTTGACTTGAGAAATAAGACGGTGCCAACACCACTTGCTTTAATGGTGTCAGCTTATTCGCGCCATAGCCTATTTCTTCTTTCAGCTCGCGTACTGCGGCTTGCTCGGCATTTTCGCCAGGGTCAATTAACCCCTTGGGAAAGCCCAACTCATAGCGCTCCGTACCCGCCGCGTATTCCCTCACTAGCAAGAGATCGCCTTGCGCTGTGATTGGCACCATCATGACCGCATTACGACCACTCGGTTTCATTCGCTCATAAGTGCGCCGCTCACCGTTACTAAAGCGTAAGTCGAGCGCTTCAATTGCGAATAATCGAGATTGTGCGACGGTTTGTTTCGCCATAATCTCTGGTGGAGTCATTTTGGCCACAAGCTTGATCCTTTACACGAAGAGAATGCTATTAATATAGGAGAAAATAGCCGGGTTTGAAATCAAAAAAAAGGGTTCGCCTTGTGGCCAACCCTATGTATTTCATTCGGTTAATACGAATTTAGTAGTAAGAATGCTCACCGCGATCATGCTCAGTTGCATCTCGTACCGCCGACAACTCACCTTCAAATTGCTGCAGTAACTCTTTTTCGATGCCTTCTTTCAGTGTGACATCAACCATTGAACAACCATTACAACCGCCACCAAATGCGACGATCGCGATGCCATCATCAGTGATTTCAACCAAACTAACGTGACCACCGTGACCAGCAAGCTGAGGGTTTACTTGAGTTTGAATAGCGTATTCAACACGTTCAACCAATGGTGCATCGTCAGACACTTTACGCATTTTTGCATTCGGTGCTTTCAGGGTGAGTTGAGAGCCCATTTTGTCAGTGACAAAATCAATTTCAGCGTCTTCTAGGAAAGGTAAGCTGAGTTCATCAACATAAGCAGTAAGGTGGTCGAAACTGAGTTCGGTATCCGTAGCTTCGACGGCTTCTGGTGGGCAGTAAGAGACACCACACTCTGCGTTTTGGGTGCCTGGATTTACAACGAACACACGAATATTAGTGCCTTCTGGCTGCTGACTCAGTAGGTTAGCAAAATGTTTTTGGGCAGTTTCAGTAATAATAATTGTATTTGTATTTGACACGACGAATACCTGAGTAATTTTGTAGGCTATTAGTTGTCCATTCTACTCCTGAAAATTGAGAGATCTAGCCCTATTCATCAAATTCGGCTAACTCGCAGGTTCAGGAGTACGGCAAATACAATAAATATCAACGCTTTTTACCCCGGCATCAAGCAGTAATTTGCACAAATGCTGCACGGTACTTCCTGTGGTTAAAACATCATCAACAATCGCTACCCGCTTCACATTTGGCAATGATTTCAATGCGAAAGCGTTGTGGATGTTGTTCATCCGTTGGTGTTTGTCTAACCCTTGCTGCTGAGCAGTTGCACGAGTACGGCGAAACACGCCTTGCTGGGGCACAGCAAGTTGTTTGGCTAACGACTGCGCAAGCAACTCACTTTGATTAAATCCTCGCTGTAAATAACGCCGCCAATGCAAGGGCACAAAGGTGATCAAATCGGCAGGTTGGTCGATACGTGGTGCCAATAGCATCGCAAGCTTACGGGCGTGCCAGAATTGCCGTTCGTACTTGAGTAAATGCACGTAAGAAGAGAGTGGCGCTTGGTAATCACCAACACAATACAACTTATGCCAGTATGGTGGCTGCTTTAAACACTGTCCGCACTCAACTTGCTCAGCCACCGTCATTAAGCCGCAACGTTGGCAACGCGGCACTGGTGAAAAATAGTGTTGACACGTAGCGCAAACCCCTAGTTGCTGCTCGTCGGCCGCCAAGAGTAATTGACACACCTCACACTGCATCGGCAACAGGTCCGCGATGTATTTGTTGATTGTTTGCGCTAACATAGTTTCACTTTGGCCAGTTGGAACAACGATTATGGCGCCAAAGCAGCATGATGAAGGATGAAAAAAGTGCAGCAAAATGAGAGCAACTCACCTCCGCTTTATTGGCAAACCTGCGGTCGCGGTCAAGACGTAGTGCTGGTTCACGGCTGGGGAATGAATGGCGCGGTATGGCATAACACGGTAGAAGCGCTCAGCCAACACTACTGTGTTCACGTGGTCGATTTACCTGGTTTTGGCCACAGCCATCAAGCCAGCTTTGAACGCATGGACGATCTTGCCGAGCAAGTCCTTAAGCATGCGCCAGAGAATGCAATTTGGCTCGGTTGGTCACTCGGAGGCCTGCTCGCCACTCACATTGCCCTTCACCACCCACTGCGAGTCTGTAAGCTTGTCACTGTGGCTAGCTCGCCGAAGTTTGCCGCGCAAAAACCATGGCGAGGCATCCAGCCACAAGTCTTAAGTGCTTTTACCGAGCAACTGGTCGATGATTTCCAATTGACCATCGAGCGCTTTATGGCGCTGCAAGCCATGGGCAGCCCTTCGGCGCGTAAAGATGTTAAGCAGCTCAAACATGCGGTACTTTCCAGACCAGCGCCCAATCCAACGTCGCTACTGGCCGGATTGAATCTGTTGGCAGAGATCGACTATCGCCACCAGCTTGTTCAGTTAACCATGCCGATGCTGCGTTTATACGGTCGCCTTGATGGCTTAGTACCCGTCAAAGTCGCCAGTGATGTTGATACTCTGACTCCAGATAGTGAAAGCGTTGTGTTTGCGGCGTCATCTCACGCCCCCTTTATGACCGAATTTGAATCGTTCTGTGAACAAGTGAAGCGATTTATCGATAACTCGTCGCCATTGTGCAATAAGCGATAATGGGTAACAAACTGTAAAATGTGCTAAATGTTTCAGATGGTTGGTCGATAAATAAACTAACCGAAAGAGTGACCACTCTGCCGGTTGGGCGTGAGGAGACTAAACGATGCTCGTATCACCTACGAACGTAAGTGTTCCACTCATCGCCCCATCGGTTAATGTGCAAACGGAGCAAGCCGCCAGGGACAATAAAGTCCGTGAGCCAATTGCCCCAACGCTTGCATTGACCAAGAGTAACGCAGAACGGAAAGTGACTGCAGATGAAAAACGGCGCAAACAATCATCATGGGATCCCTCAGAGCACCCAAGCTATGAGACCGATCAAAGTGGTGACGCGATCTCCGTTTCTCAGGAAGAGCCTCAAGAGACACTCGATAGGCTATTTCAATTGTTGGCACTCGATAGTTATAGCGAACATCAAGGTAAAGGCTACGCCATGCGTTTTCGCTTGCCGAGACGCATAATCGATGCGGCGATAACAGAAGGAACCATGGAGAAAAGACGCACTGTGATTAAATTTCATTACGGTGATGCCGTTGCACCCAACACTCCTTCTGATGTCATTGCGGTGTTGTAGTCCTCATCGAGTTTATCATTGATGAGGTAATGCCCAAAAAAATCCCCGTTAGTATCACTACTCACGGGGATTTACTTTTGTTTTGATAAGTTTAACGCTTATCAGTCTTAGCGCTTGGCCTTTGCAAACGCCTGGGCGAAGGCGCCGCCCATAGCACTGTCTTGCGACTCTTCGCGGCGGCGTTGTCCGCCTTGAGCTTGACGCGGCTGACTGCGCGGCGCACTCGAACGCTGAGCGCGGTTATCTTGTCCGGGTTCATCATTAAGGCGCATCGACAAACCAATGCGCTTACGTTGGACATCAATTTCCATCACTTTGACTTTAACAATATCACCAGCCTTGACCACTTCGCGCGGATCAGAGACATAACGGTCAGTGAGCGCAGAGATATGCACTAAGCCATCTTGGTGCACGCCAATGTCAACAAAGGCGCCAAAGTTCGCCACATTCGACACCACACCTTCAAGAATCATTCCCGGCTCTAGATCTGAGACCGAATTGACGCCATCAGAGAACGTGGCGGTCTTAAACTCAGGACGTGGGTCACGGCCTGGTTTATCCAACTCCTTGATAATATCGCTCACCGTCGGCACACCGAAGTTCTCATCGGTGTAATCGATAGCATGCAAACCACGCAAGAAAGTGGTATCACCAATCAAGGCTTGAATCGGTTTTTGATTCTTGGCGGCGATCGCTTTTACTACTGGATAGGCTTCTGGGTGCACGGAAGAGGCATCAAGCGGGTTTTTACCATCCATAATGCGTAAGAATCCAGCACACTGCTCAAACGCTTTTGGCCCAAGCCGCGCGACTTTCTTCAGCGTAGTACGGCTTTCAAAACGGCCATTGGCATCACGATAGTCAACGACATTCTGCGCAATCGTGCTTGATAAGCCAGCCACACGCATCAGCAATGCGGGTGAGGCAGTGTTGACATCGACACCGACCGCGTTAACACAATCTTCAACCACCGCATCGAGACGTTTGGCGAGCATTGACTGGCTCACATCGTGCTGATATTGGCCGACACCAATCGACTTAGGGTCGATTTTCACTAGCTCAGCCAGAGGGTCTTGCAGTCGGCGCGCAATCGACACGGCGCCGCGTAAAGAGACATCCAGATTCGGAAACTCGTTGGCCGCCAGTTCAGACGCTGAATAGACCGACGCCCCAGCCTCGCTCACCATGATTTTTTGCACTTTTAGGTTGCCACGCTGAATAACATCCGCGACAAAACTATCGGTTTCGCGTGAAGCGGTGCCATTACCAATCGCAATCAAGTCAACATTGTGCTGACGCACCAGTGCATCGACCACTTGCGCTGACTGATCGTACTGCTTTTGCGGTGGGTGCGGATAAATCGTTTCGGTCGCGAGCACTTTACCCGTTGAGTCAACCACCGCAATTTTTGAACCAGTGCGCAACCCAGGATCAAGACCCAGCGTTGCACGCGGACCCGCTGGCGCGGCCATCAACAAATCTTTTAGGTTGGTGGCAAACACGTCGATCGCTTCAATCTCAGCGCGCTCTTTCATCGCCGCCATCAGCTCGGTTTCCATGTGCATCGACACCTTGATGCGCCACGCCCAACTGATCACTTGCTTGCGCCAACCATCAGCCGGGGCACTGCTCAAAGAGACGCCGTAGTGATCGCTAATGATACTTTCGCAATGCGACTGACGTACCCCCTCTTCTTGGCTTGGGTCAGCATTCATCGCTAACGTTAAGAAGCCTTCATTGCGGCCTCGCAGCATGGCTAAAGCGCGGTGCGATGGCACTTTGCTTAATGCTTCGTTATGCTCGAAATAATCTTTGAATTTCTCGCCTTGTTGTTCTTTCCCCGCCACCACTCGCGATACAAGCTCGGCGTGACGATTTAGATAGGACCGAATTTTTTCTAGCAAGTTAGCATCTTCAGCAATGCGCTCCATGAGGATAGCTCGCGCACCATCTAAGGCGGCCTTACTGTCGGCAATGCCCTTGTCACTATTAATATACTGCTTCGCTTCGATTTCCGGGTCAGTCTGAGGGTGATTCCACAAGGTATCGGCCAAAGGCTCTAGCCCGGCTTCAATGGCAATCTGGCCTTTCGTTCGGCGTTTAGGTTTGTAGGGTAAATACAGATCTTCAAGTCGGGTTTTACTGTCAGCTTGATGGATTTCAGCTTCAAGCTCCGAGCTCAATTTACCTTGGTCTCGAATCGATTTAAGGATGGTTTGGCGGCGATCATCAAGCTCTCGCAAGTAAGATAAGCGGCTATCTAAATTACGCAGCTGTGTATCGTCTAGGCCTCCTGTCACCTCTTTGCGGTAACGGGCAATAAACGGAACGGTATTACCATCATCAATCAGGTTGACTGCGGCGGTGACTTGCTCAGGGCGAACATTGAGTTCCTGAGCAATCAATTTACAGATAGCTTGGCTCATCCGTTGAATCTCTTTTTTGAATTAAACATTTAATTGCGGCTATTGGTTATATTGGGGTCTTGAGACAAAAAGCCAACATTTTTAGCCCTCACTAGCAAGCTTGCACCATTGTTTGGCCAATAGATTGGCAATTGTGTGATTATTGTGTCAAAACTAGAGATAGACAAGAACCTAAAATCTAAGCAAATAACTAATGTAGTATAACTACTTCACTCGCTAATGCGTCTATGGAACCGCTATGAAAAAACTGTTACTGGCTCTCTCTCTGCTGTCTTGTTCTGTCCTCTCTGGCTTGGCATTCGCCGACAGCAACTTACAAAACACGACCATTAATGCAACAACGTATGCGCCCATTTACGCCCTCGACGATAAACCCGTACTGGGCCGAGTGGAAAATGTTTACCTCAATAGCATCGAACCACTGCAACACATTCCCTTTGCAGGAAAAATTGATACCGGTGCCGATACAACGTCAATTCATGCCAGCAATATTCATGTCACCAGTAGCCATCCAGAATTCAAAGACTTGCAAGATAATGCATTAATGCAAGCTTTGATCAATACCCCGGAAATTGATGATGTGGCCTATGATGACTGGAATGCTGAGCTTTTTGCACCTTATCAAGTCACCGTCAGTTTTGAGCTAGAAAACCCTTACAATAATGAGATGGTTAGTGTTAATTCACCGTTGACACGTGTTGGGGTGATCCGCAGTCGCACCAGTAAAAAGCCCATCGTACGCCCAACAGTGACGTTGCCAATGACCATTGCCGACACCACAGTGATGACAGAGGTGAACTTAACCGATCGTAGTCAATTTTCTGCCCCGGTGTTAATTGGCAAAACCTTCTTAAAAGATAATGCTTGGGTTTTTGCTGGCTACGACTATCTACAACAACAAAAACAAGCCCAATTAATCGGTAGAAAAGAGCAGGTCAACATTGGCGGCATCAGCCAAAACATCTCCTACTCTATGAGCAATAACTACACTTCGCTGCACGCAACCAATATCAAGGTCGATAGCAAAACACAGCAAGTCAGCTTTGAGATCAGCGACTCTGACGGCAATACGACTGCATTGACTCGACCACTAGAAAGAATGATTAAAGTTGCAGGTCAGCAGCGCCCAATGGTGTATGTCCCGGTCACCATATACAACCAAAAACGCCACTACTGGCTAGTATATTTGAGCGATCGTAGTCAGTTTCACAGTCAAATTCGCCTTGGCCAAGAGACGCTCAACCAACACTTTATGATCGATCCGAGCGCCACAGGCTTACTCTCTACCTCAGGTAAAACCTTTGACTCAAAATCGAAAGCACTGCAAGTCTCGGGGCAAGAAACTCTTAGCTTAGACGGTATCACGCTCAACGCCGAGCCATCGCTGGTAGTAAAAACACCGCTATTAAAAGTACCGAGTTTTGAAATCTATCAAGATCGCGGTAAAGATTGGGTCACCTATTATCTCTCTACCGCTGATGGCGATGCCAAACAGTTCTCAAAGCCGATCAACAAAAAGCTCAAAGTGGGTGACTCTATCCGCCCAGTGGTTTTTGGCACCTTTATTCTTCACGGTCAAGAGATTGAACTTGCCTACGCGATTGATGTGCTTGATGAGAATGAGGACAATGAATACTTCGTCATTGGTCAGAAGATGTCGAATCAAGGGGTGTTGATTAACACTCGCAGCGATAACTTACTCGACGGCTATCCTCTATTTAAAGCCGGTTATATTGAAGTAGCGCAAATCGATCAGCTTAGCTTCCCGGTCAAACTCGATACCGGTGCTGACATTAGCTCTATCAATGCACAAAATATTCGACGCTTCAAACAAGCGGGACAGCAAATGGTCAGCTTTGATTATCAAAATGACTTAGGTATGGAGCAGAGTTTCACCCTACCGGTGGTGGATAACATGACAGTGACCGCCAAAGCAGGTGAGAAAGCCACCGTAAGACCCGTGGTAGAAATGTTCGTTAAACTCGGCACACTAGAGAAAAAGGTTCGGGTCAACTTACAAGATCGCAGCCGATTCCATTACAGTATGATTTTAGGTAAGAACTTCTTGAAATATGGCGCGGTGGTATCAAGTGATGAAGACTATATTCTGACCCAAAAACCCGCTTCAGAGCAATAATCTTCTTCAGAACAATAACCTTCTTCAGAGCCATAACTCTCTTCTAGCACAATCACACAACATCCCGCCTTGAGCGGGATGTTTGATTATGGTGGTTAATCAGCGTGATAACGGATGCTATTCACAAACCACTCTTTTTCACCTTGTGGTGTTTTGACGACAAATTCATCGTCGACCTGTTTTTTTAATAGCGCGCGGGCCATTGGTGAGTCTATCGAGATATACCCTTTAGCATCACCGTAAATCTCATCAGGACCGACAATACGAAACACCTTCACTTCGCCCGCTTCGTTTTCGATCTCGACCCAGGCACCAAAGAAAACTTTGCCTTCTTGCTGCGCCGAGTAATCGACGACTTTAACTTGCTCTAAGCGTTTGCGTAAATAGCGCACCCGACGGTCGATCTCACGGAGACGCTTCTTGTTATATTGATAATCTGCGTTTTCACTTCGATCGCCAAGACTCGCCGCCCAAGTCACTTTTTTGGTCACTTCAGGGCGCTCTTCTTTCCAGAGAAAGTCGAGCTCTTTTTTAAGTCGATCAAAGCCTTCGCGTGTTATTAGGTTCGTTTTCATAATTCTGACGAGTTTAAATTGCAGTTGCGACATACATTAGCTAAAAAAGAAATAAACGTTAACAATTCTTTGCGCCAATTGCGCCCGAACAGTGTTACATTTTACACTGTGCAATTGGATCTGGTATCCGAGTCTCGCGCAAGCTGATTGAATAGGTGGACCTACTACATGCAAGAAAATCACAAGATATTAGTTGTCGATGATGACGCACGACTTCGTGCTCTATTGGAACGTTACTTATCGGAACAAGGCTTCCAAGTTCGTAGCGTTGCGAACAGCGAACAAATGGACCGTCTACTCACGCGCGAAACTTTCCATTTAATGGTGCTCGATCTGATGCTGCCTGGTGAAGATGGCTTGTCTATATGCCGCCGCCTGCGCAACGCCAATAACACCTTACCGATTTTAATGCTCACCGCTAAAGGCGACGAGGTCGACCGCATTGTCGGCCTTGAAGTAGGCGCAGACGATTACCTGCCGAAGCCATTTAATCCACGCGAACTGCTCGCGCGCATCAAAGCGGTACTGCGTCGTCAAACGATTGAGCTACCTGGCGCGCCTAGTAGTGAAGAGTCGACGGTTGAATTTGGCGACTTCCGTTTAAATCTCGGAACGCGTGAGATGTTCCGCGGCGACGAAGCTATGCCACTGACATCGGGTGAGTTTGCCGTACTCAAAGCGTTAGTGACCAATGCCCGTGAACCGATGTCGCGTGATAAGCTGATGAATATGGCACGTGGGCGTGAGTACTCGGCGATGGAGCGCTCGATTGATGTTCAGATCTCTCGTTTACGCCGTATGCTTGAGGTCGATCCAAGCAAACCTCGTTACATTCAAACCGTTTGGGGACTAGGTTATGTGTTTGTCCCAGATGGCAGAGAAGCCTAACTCAGCAACCCATTCCCCAGTGCGAGCCTACAGCTCGCACTGTTGGTTTTTATCGGTCCTTTTTTAAGGTAGGTGTTATGCGTATTCGCAGCTCATTTACTCAATCAATTTTTATCTTCCTCACACTTCTGATCGCCAGCCAGGTCTACTCTTACTATGCGGTCTTTAACTACGCATTAATGCCCAGTTTGCAGCAGTTCAACAAGATTCTAGGCCACGAAATCAACTTGATGCTTGATGACTCCGCCAGCCTCGGCGATCAACTTGACATGGACGCTCCATTGCGCCAGCGGGTCCTCGAACAACTTGGGGTGACTATTCATGCTCAAGACAGCGCCATTGCAGATGAATATCATCATGCCGTGACGATCGATCTAATGAGTGAAGAGATGACCAACGAGCTAGGCTCGCCCACCGATGTACGCATGATGTTGGGTGAACAGAGCTACATTTTGTGGATGAAAATCGACTCTTTGCCGGGCTCTTTGTTACGAATTCCACTGTCTGAGTTGCAAGAAGAGGACTTTACGCCACTGTTTCGTAATAGTCTCATCATGGCGATGTTGATTGTCGCGGGTGGTTGGTTGTTTATTCGCTTGCAAAATCGCCCTTTGATGGCTCTAGAAAAAGCAGCAAAAGGTGTTGGCCGCGGAGAGATCCCCGCGCCGCTGCCAGAAAAAGGCGCCTCTGAGATCCGCTCAGTCACCCGAGCCTTCAACCAGATGTCTAAGGGCATACAAGCCCTAGAAGAAGACCGGGCACTGCTGATGGCAGGTATCAGTCACGATCTACGCACGCCACTGACGCGGATTCGCTTAGCGACCGAAATGATGTCACCGGAAGAGAGTTATCTCGCCGAAAGTATTATTAGCGATACCGAAGAATGTAACGAGATCATCAGTCAGTTTATGGACTACCTCAAGCCAGTCAACCGCCAGTCATTTGTACACGTTGACCTGAACGAGATTGCCAATGAGGTTGCTTCATCCGAGGGTGGCTATGAAGTTCAGATTGAAACCAAACTCCACCAGCAACTTAAAGGCACACTGGGCAGTCCGATTGCGATCAAACGTGCGGTAAGCAATTTAGTGGTGAACGCGATTCGCTACGGCAACGGTTGGATACGAGTAAGCACCGGCATGACGGCAGACAACAAATTAGTTTGGGTGTGTGTTGAAGACAATGGACCAGGTATAGAGCAGAGCCAGATAAGCAAATTGTTTGAACCTTTCACGCGCGGAGACACTGCGCGAGGCAGTGAAGGCACCGGATTGGGCCTAGCGATAGTCAAACGTATTCTTAGTCAACACAATGGTTCAGTGATTGTGAACAACCGCAGTGGCGGCGGGCTAAAAGTACAAATCAGTTTCCCTGCGAGCAAATAGTTTTCATGCAAAAAATGGGGTCCCTACAACACCGATTCCTACAGCAAGCATTCCTGCCCAATAATAAAATCAGGGCCGCATCATGCGGCCCTGAGTGAACAAACTTAAGCGGGAAAACTAAAGACGCCCTTGATAGCGAAACTGATATTTACCCTCAGCGTCGGCTTGCTCGGGCAACCATTTAAGTTGCTGTTGCAAACTGTCTGGGAACTCAGCCAATGGCTTGAACCACGCCGACGTTGAATAGCTGCTGTCTGGATTCAGACTGGCAACAAAACCACTCTCGACGGCATCACTGCGCTGCTCACCTTGGGCATCAATTTGGTTTTGCTGACAGGTAAAGTTGGCTACCACAGGACCAAGGGCAATCTCTGCCATTGGCACCACCACCTTGTCAGTATTCCAGACTAGGCTCCCCTCAGCACTGTCACAATAAGGCTCACCATAGCGATAGTCACGCACACTCAACTCGACTTGCCCTGTTAATTCAACGGGCACAGGCAGAGTCGGTGCAAACTGCATCACCTGCTCGACGGGCAATGACGCGATAAAGTTTTGCGCGTAGGCGCCCTGAATAGAGACACCGACCACACCTCGCCCAAGCACGCCGAGATCACTATCGCGACCAAAACGAACTTGCGCTTCTAATTTACCAGTCAGTAACTTAATCACATTCAGCTGCCAGTTCAGTGAGCCGTAATTGCGCTTTTGCCAGTTCACTTGATGCACCGAGCCTTGCCATAGCGTACCTTGAGCGCCAGTTAACGTCAGTGGCGCGGGCAGAGGCGCATACATAACAATAAACTGCGCGGGTAAATGAACCATGGCACTAACCACTAACACACCTACTAGCAGCAGTGTCGACAACAGGATTTTTCTCACCACACTACCCTCGACTCAATTGCAGACGGTTGATTTCAACCATGCCATCACGTTCGGCTTTGTCGATATCGAGGAAAACCACACCAATTCCGTGCGTCTCCTGCAAAAAAGACAGCCAGCTAATAAACTGATTAAACGGCATCGGCGAGATCCACACTTGGAACTCTTCACCGCGCGGCTGAACCCGAATCAACTCAACGTTAAATTGACCCACACTTGAGGAAATCGCCTGATTGATCGGCAGGCTTGAGACACTCTTGCCGCCTTGGCCGCGAAATTGGTTGATGTCATCCGCTTTCTCTTTAACCCAGGAGAGCAACTGCTTTTCGCTTTGGATGCGCATTTGCGCATTGGCGGCGCGTTCACTGACAGGTTGAACAATCCCCCAATATAAGCCACCGAGCACCAACACGAGTACACACACCACCACGGAGCGCTGTTCACGAACCGAAATGCTCATCCACCAATTCTGTAAGGAACTTATTACTTGCTTCATCTTCGTTGCCTCACAATGGTTTTAAAACAAACGAACCGATCACCGCCTCGCCTGAGCGATTAAGTTGACCTTGCTCGACAGTAAATTGTTCAGATAACAACTGCGCCGCGCGCTCAAAGGTTTGAAAATCTTTGCTTTGCGCTTGTATTCGAATTTCGCCACGCCCACTGTCATATTTAAAACTAGTGAGATTTAGTGCCGGCACTTTGGCAAGCTGTGACGTCATCTCAATCATCGACTCAAGTAGTGCACTTTGCGCGCCACCCTCGGATAGACGTGACGCTTCGCGTTCCATTTCGCGCTTCAAATAGCTCACGGTAGGAATTTTTACTTTGCCCGGCAATGATTGACGGAAAATGCGTTCGCTCTCAGTGCGATAGGCATTCGCCTGCGCTTCATACGTTTGGATTTTCAGTACGTTATTCACCACCACCACAGCCAGTAACAACACCGCCGCCACTGCCACTTTCTGCCACACTTTCCAATAGCGACTTAACGATGACTTCGGTTTAAATTGCCCCGTCAGCAGATTGAGCTTACTCGTCACCGCTTGCTCAGCCAGTAACTCCATCACCAGCACAGGTTCGGCTAACTGCCACTGTTGCAGTTGGTCTGACGGCAAAGAGGGTAAAGCAGAGTAGGCAGAGACTGGTAAAGGCTCATCATCTTGCTTAACCCAATCTGACTCAGTAACCAGTGCCAACCAATCCGCGGTGATACTCATACCTAGATAAGGCGATTTCTTTAACAACCAGTTGCCATCTAACTCAACCGCAGCAATACCCTCGACATTAGGCAACGCCAACACATCCGGCATCACTTTGTAGATCTGGCAGCCAATATCCCTTAAGCGCATTAACACGCTTTCAAACCATTCACTATCAACCGCACAAACCTGTGCACGGCCTTGTGCTTGGTGCAAAATGGTAAAATGGAGCTGATCTACATCCTGAGCCAGTTCATCTTCTAGCACATAAGGTAGCATGGTTTCGAGCTGACGACTGGCGCCTGACGGAATTGCGACATCCGCTAACACTAAGCTGTCTGCGGCTAATAACACCAACGTACGGCGCTGCTCAGCGTACGTCGCCAGTTGCACTAATTCATGCTGACTGGCGAGCTCACCACTGGCAATCACTGCCTTTTGCACTTGTGACCAAACTAGCCATTGCACCGCTTGATCTAAGTTGTTACTCAGTCGAACGATCAGAAACTCGTTCACCGATACCTCCGAAGCGGCGGCGAATCACCGTCGCAGTTTCTTTATTGTTACTGTAAAGCAAACTACGGAGTCGAATACGTGATTCGCCCACCAACAGTTGTGCATCAAGTTCAAAGTAGCTGCTTGTCACCGACAAGTAGCCTTTAATATTATCGCGAGCATCAGGTGGAACCGTACTCAGCGCACTTTCATTTAAAAAGTCATCAATCGACGCCCAACCATCAAAAGGGCGATCCTTAAGTAACTGCTTAGCCGCATCAACGCCTAACGTGGGATAGAAAAGAGCCGCAAGCAAAGCGCCATGTTCAACATCAATCGTATTGACGTTGAGGCGCAGATCCGACACCGGTAGCGCACAGATCATCGGCGCGACTTTCTCCATCACCTCTCCAGAGACTTGCTGCACCGCTCTGAGCTCTGAGCTATCAGCAAGTAGCACATTGGCACTCAGATAAGCTGGCGACATTGACTCATACAAGCTGTCTTCCGCACCGGCGGCTGAGTCGACGTTAGTATTGCTATCCACATATTCCCACAGCGATTGAGCAATGGTCTCAGCTTGGTAGTTTTCAACCTCTAACTCTTCGAGTAAGTGCTGAAAAGTATCAACCAAATAAGGCGTTGTTCCAGAGCCAGCTTGCACGCTTTGCCCAGCGAGCGCATTGAGGTTAAAGCATGCCTGTTTGTCGACTAAACGCCCAGTTAACGTACCGTAGTCAAGCGGATACGTTTGCTCCTCTAATGCCCACGGCTGGGACAGGTTAATCGTATCTGAGTCTTGAAAGCTCTGCTCAAGGCCGAATTTAACCAAAGCTTCAGCGCCAATACTGTACCAATACGCTTGTTGGTAATTGATCTGATTGGTTGCACGGCGAAACTGGCCAAATAAGCGGTCAGTCATGCTCGCGGCGATACTGACCATCACCGTCAACAACAACAGCACAACAATCAGTGCGACACCACGCTGCTTCTTAGCTGGCATCATTGCGTTGTTCCTCAGTGGCATCAATACTACCGCCCCCCGTGAGGTAGAGACGTTCAATCTCACCGTAATCGCTCAGCGTCATCTTGACCGCGACCGCTTGAGGTAGCGCCAGCTTGGTCTGCCACTCATTTTGCCACTCCTTGCCATCAAAAAAGCGCAGTTCAAACGCCTCAACGTCGTCAAGCAGTGGCATGACGATAGCCTCTTGCCCCGCGGGCGTATCGGCGTAGCGCCAAAACAGACGTTCTAACGTGTTATCTTTAATCCGATAACCGACCTTACTCACCTCACCACGTGGAAACTGTTGCTGAGGATTGTGCCAACCCAAGCGGACAAACATCACGCCTTTAGCATCGGAGTCGAGCAAATAGTCTTTCCACTCGATCAGCAAAGGAGCTGGGTCTTCACCATTGGTGCGCGATTGACGCAGCGCCATCTGGCGAAAGTCACTATCCATAAACACCAAAGTTCTCTGCAAAGACTTAAGGCGAGCACTACGTTCAAGGGAAATTTCGTTGCTACGCTGAACCTGGCTCAATACTTGGTAGGCACCAACACTCAAACTGGCAAAAATCGCAATCGATAACAGCACTTCGATTAAGGTGAAACCGTGCTGACGAGCGAGCCTGCTGCGCTGCATTTTACTTGGCGACATAACTTCTGACCGTGACCACAGGTGAACCTTTAGCAGTGGTTGCCACACTAACGTCAAACGCTTGCAACATGTCACCAGCAGTATTGACAGGTTCAACGCTCCAAAACCACTCACGACTCGCCAACTGTTCTTGCCCTTTTTGTTTACTCGGTTTTTGCCCAGTTAACATGACTTTGGCCATCTGGTTATCGGCCACCATCGCCGCAAAAGTTTTCTCTTCAAGATAGTTAAGCGTATTAAGGTGCTGGCTGACCGAACGAATTGTTGCAATCGCCGCAGTAGCAAATATGGCTAACGCGACCAACACTTCGAGCAGTGTAAAACCGTTGTTAGTTCGCCTCATCGCTTTCTCCCGGTGCCAGTAACACTATCTGACTATTCTCTTTGGCGATAATTCGCCAGCTATCTTGTTCGCTATCGCCTTGCTGAGGATAAATCGCAAGCGAAAATGGCGTTAGTTCACCACTCGACATGATCAAGATCTGCGGCGGGGGCAAACGCTTATCGGCTTCCTCATCAGCAAACATCTGTTCATCAAACAAACTGCCCGGTTTAAACAATCGTTGTTTGTCATTCCACACATCGCCACCAAGATCGAGCTGCAGCGCTAAGTTATCAGGCAGTTCAGATTGAGCGCGAAGTTTGGTGTCTTGTAGCGCCTGCCAACCTTCCGCTTGCAAAGTCATAAAGCGTAACTGCGATGTTTTATCGTTGACGTGCAAGCCAAAATCTTTGCCACTTAAGATCGCTTCTTCATTAAGTAATTGAAGGCGATGGTAAAGCGATTGCGCTTGCTGCTTCGCGCCATCCTCGGCACTCTGTGGCAAAGTAGAGATAACCGCCACCGCTGCTAAAGACATCACGACCAACACCAACAGTATCTCTAGTAGGGTAAACCCCGAGTGATGGCGCATTGTTTGCTACTCAATTATTGGAAATCTTGAATATTCCAGTTACCAATATCGGTATTCGCCCCTTCTCCACCTTCTTGAGCGTCAGCACCAAGAGTGAAGATATCAACGTTGCCGTTATCGCCAGGACTCAAGAATTGATAGTCGTTACCCCATGGGTCAGTCGGTAGACGTTTGATATAACCACCGCTACGGTAGTTGCGTGGCTCAGGACTTGATGGCTTAGTCACCAATGCCTCAAGGCCCTGATCCGTCGATGGATAAACGCTGTTATCGAGCTTGTACATGTCGAGCGCGTTTTCTAGCGCCACAATATCAGCAATCGCTTTTTGTTGGTCGGCTTTCTCTTTATTACCCAAAAGGTTAGGTACAACCACACTGGCCAAAATACCTAAAATAACCACAACAACCATCACTTCTAACAGTGTAAAGCCTTGCTGCTTACTGCGTTTAAATTTCATTGTTCTCTCCGAAAGTTTACTTCAATCTATATTTTCAATAGATACATCTTAATCAGCTCTTATCCGCTCATTAAATTATTCATTTCCAACATCGGCATCAATATCGCCATAACGATAAACAGTACCAGGCTGGCCATTAGTGCGATCAGCATTGGGGTAAAAATACCTAGCGCAATATTGACCGTCGATTCAAAGTTTTGTTCTTGGTTATCGGCTGAGCGCGTCAACATACTCTCCAGTTCGCCACTTTGCTCACCACTGGCAATCATGTGCAACATCATCGGAGGGAATAACCGGGTCTGAGCCAGTGCTTTGCGCAAACTGGTGCCCTCTCGGACATTATCTGCGGCCAACAAAACTTGCTGCTTGACGTAACGGTTCGACATTACATCGACCGCAACACGCATCCCTTCCAAAATCGGAATTGCACTGGAAGTACAAATCGACAAAGTGCGTGCAAATCGAGCCGTATTCAAACCGCGAGAGATTTTACCTAGCAACGGCACATTCAGTATTTTTCGATCCCAAGCAAGCCTAAAATTCGGCTTTTTCAGCGCCAGTTTAAGGCCATAAAACAGCACCATCACCACCACCACAATGACCATGCCCCACTCTTGCACAAAGTCGCTGGCAGACAGCAACATTTTTGTCGACGTCGGTAGCTCTTGACCCATCTGAAGAATGGGTTCGATAATCTTAGGCACCACGGAAGAGAGCAGCAGAGCCACCACACCCACAGCAAAAACCACTAATACGACAGGGTAGATCATCGCTTGCAGTAGCTTAGAGTGCATTTTTTGCCTATTTTCTACATAATCAGCCAGACGCGCTAACACAGTATCTAGGTGACCCGATTTTTCGCCCGCGGCGACCATAGAACAGTAAAGTTCATCAAAAATATGCGGATACTGCCCCAAACTTTCGACCAGTGGATAACCTTCCGTTACTTTGGAGCGCACCGTTGCCATCATTGAGCGAATTCGCGGTTTTTCTGCCTGCTCAGAGACGGCTTTTAAACACTCTTCGAGCGGCATACCCGATTGAACTAAGGTCGAAAGTTGGCGAGTGATCAAGGCGAGCTCGACCGTTTTAATACCACGCTTAAACCCGGCAGAAGCAGAAGAATTGGCCGTTTTTACTTTGCCCTCCATCACCTCAATCGGAATTAAGCCTTGCTCTTTAAGACGAGCACGTACCTGACGCGCGTTATCGCCCTCAATCACCCCTTTTTTGGTTTTGCCTTTGGCATCTAACGCCCGATATTCAAATGCCGCCATTATGCTTCCTTGGTCACTCGCATCACTTCTTCGAGTGAGGTAATTCCCGCTAACACTTTATCTAGCCCATCTTGGCGAATGCTCGGGGTTTTCTCGCGAATACTTTTCTCTATCGCCTGTTCGCCCGCTTCACTATGAATTAAGGTTTGCACCGCATCATCGACCAGTAACAGTTCATGAATACCCGTCCGGCCGCGATAGCCTTTAAAATTACACTTTTCACAGCCACACGGACGATAAAGCGTCAGTTCTTGCTGGTTAGTCACATCAAACAGTCTTTTAGTTTCATCATCAGCTTGATACGGCGTTTTACAATCAGAGCATAAGGTTCTAACCAAGCGCTGAGCCAGCACACCCAATAACGACGATGAAATCAAGAAAGGTTCGATGCCCATATCACGCAAACGCGTAATCGCACCCACTGCGGTGTTAGTGTGCAGAGTCGACATCACTAAGTGTCCGGTCAATGAGGCTTGTACGGCAATTTGTGCGGTTTCTAGATCACGAATCTCACCCACCATCACCACATCTGGATCTTGACGCAAAATGGCACGCAAACCTCGAGCAAAGGTCATCTCGACTTTGGGGTTGACTTGCGTCTGACCAATGCCATCGATATCAAATTCAATCGGGTCTTCAACCGTAAGAATGTTACGCTCATTACTGTTGATTTCCGTTAAACCAGCATAGAGCGTGGTCGACTTACCGGACCCCGTAGGACCCGTCACCAGAATAATACCGTGCGGGCGTTGAATGATGTTGCGAAAAGCGGCTTGGTTATTTGGCGTCATACCCAAACTGTGCAGATCCAAACGGGTCGCATTCTTGTCGAGTAAGCGCATCACCACTCGCTCACCATGAGAAGAAGGCATAGTCGACACACGCACATCAACCGCTCGGCCACCAATACGCAGCGAAATACGACCGTCTTGAGGGACGCGTTTTTCGGCAATATCTAATTTGGCCATGACCTTAACCCGCGAGACTAGCAAGGGGGCCAATTTACGACTTGGTGCGAGGACATCACGCAGCACGCCATCGACCCGGAAGCGAATAGAGAGGCTTTTTTCAAAGGTCTCAATGTGAATATCTGACGCTCCCTCCTTGATCGCTTCACCGAGCATGGCATTAATCAGTTTAATGATCGGCGCATCGTCCTCTGACTCGAGCAAGTCTTCGTCTTGTGGTAACTCTTCGGCTAATGAGAAAAAGTCATCACTGTCAGCACCAATGTCTTCCATCAACTGACGCGCCTCAGATGAGTCACGTTGGTAGGCTTGAGTTAGCTTACGCTCAAAAGCCTCGGTATTCATAGCTTGCAAGCGAAACGGCTGCGCACACACCCGTTTGACTTCTAGCAGCGCTTGCATCGACATCGGCTCAATATAGTAGAGCACCAGATCGCCATCAATTTGCTCTAATACCAACTTAAAACGATTGGCAAAGCTAAACGGCAGGCGCTTCACATTCGGTATTACCGCTAAATCCATTACTGTGTTTCCATCTGATCAAGAAACGCTTGAATTTCAGCAGAGTGACGAATGTCATCGCCAAATTCAGGCAACACAGGAATATGGGCATCATCCATCAACTTCAGACCTTGATCCGCTTTATACAGCTGCTCGGCACGAATAAAGTTGTACTTGCGCTGAGTTATACCATCCGCCGTCATGCCATCACGAATAATGGTCGGTTTGATGAATACCATTAGGTTTTTCTTTTCAACTTGAGTGCTGGTCGATTTAAACAGGTGTCCAAGATAAGGGATGTCACCTAAAAGTGGCACTTTTGATTCACTCTCAAGCGCGCGTTCATCAATCAAACCACCAAGGACGATCATTTGACCATCTTCAACCATGACTGAAGTATTAAGCTGACGTTTAGCAAAACGCACATCAACCGCTCCATTTGCGCCAAGGACATTCGAGACTTCTTGCTCGATGTCGAGCTGAACCGAATTACCTTCATTGATTTGCGGCATCACTTTGAGCTTAATACCGACTTCTTTACGATCAACGGTTTGGAATGGATTGTCGTTATTCGAGCCAGCACTTGACCCGGTTAATACCGGCACTTCCTCACCAACAATAAACGACGCTTCGCCATTATCCATCACGGTAATGCTCGGAGATGACAGAATGTTCGAGTTAGAGTCGGTCGATACCGCGCTAATTAACGCCGTCCAATCACCCATCACGACACTTAACGCCGCGCCATTGACCCCTGACAGTGCAGATGCAAGTGTGCTGTAGTCACCTTTCGTTGTTGTTTCTTCATAATACTTGATAGCACCAGTATCAGAGTCCCGAATAGGCTTCTTCTCAGTGGTATCTTTGGCTTCTTCCAAACCAACCATCACTTGGCCAATTGGCGCGCTAGAGTTACCGTATTGAATCGCCGCACCACTTTCTAGTGAACCCCACTGCACACCGAGGTTAATACCATCACCCTCGGCCATTTCGACGATCAACGCTTCAATCAACACCTGAGCACGACGAATATCCAACTGAGCTATCACATCTTGCAGCGCAATCATAATATCTGGCGGAGCAGCGAGGACCAAGGCGTTCGTTTCTGGATGAGCAGCGATCATGACGTCATTGCGTTGAGAGCCTGAAGAGACTTTTGAGCTCGAAGACTTCTCAACTTGCAAGTTGTCAGACACCCCTTTGAGCACATCGACCAAGTCTTCTGCGTTAGCGTACTTAAGGTAAACCACACGGTTATTGCCTTTCGAAGCCATTTCTACATCAAGCTGTTGGATCAAGCGACGTAGACGCTGACGTACTTGTGGGTCGCCAGAAAGCAAAATTGAGTTAGTTCGATCATCGGCGACCAGTTGAGGTTGTAAAAAGGCCGGTGTGTTTTTGGCGTCATTGGTTTTATTTAACGCCTCAACAATACGCACCATTTCAGCGGCGGAGGCATTATTTAACTCAACCACCTCAATTTCTTTATCGCCTGCTTGGTCAACTCGCTTAATGATGTCGGCTAAGCGATTGACCACGGCGGCGCGACCAGTAATAAGGATAATATTGGCCGGATCATAGTGAACCACGTTACCAGCACCGGCATTGTCATTGAGTTGACGTAGTAGAGGAGAAAGCTCACGCACCGACACGTTACGCACCGCGACCACACGAGTCACGACTTCATCGCCGTTGATGTTGCCATCGCCAACCACAGGAACCGCTGATGTTTTGGCGTCTTTGGACTTAATCACCTTTAACACGCCATTGTCCATTTCCACCACGGCGAAACCATAGACTTCGAGTACGTTGAGAAAGAAACTGTAGTATTGCTCTTCACTCAACATGTCATAGCTGCGTACATCGACTTTGCCACGTACCGAGGGGTCAACGATCACGGTCTTTTCTAAATTTCGGCCAACAATATTAATAAACTCTTGAATGTCGGTGCCTTTAAAACTAGCACTGTATTCATTTGCCATCACCGTTATTGGTGAGGTCAGCAAGCTTGCCGTTAAAAGCCATGCGCTTTTCTTAAGCCAATGGTTCACTTCTTAACTCCTAGGATCCAACTGCCTTTTAAAACAGTTGTCTTATAATTCAATATATATTTCGTGTGGTTGACCATCACGCTCAACCGTCAATGTCAATTCCGTCAGCTCAGATAAGCTCTGGAAAATCTCCCCCATTACGTCGGGATTGGTCAAATCTAACCCGTTTATCGACACCGCAATATCTCCCGACACCAAACCCACCGATTCAAACAGCGCTTGGTCTTTTCCTGGTGTAAGGCGATAACCGACGACCGTTTCATCCTGCTTGATTTGCGACATACGCACATACTGGAAGATTTGTTTCGGGTCTTGACGAATTTCTTCTTGAATCTGCTCCAATGAATCCGTCGAAACTTGACCGCGGGTTATTTGTTGGGTCACAGGCGCTGTTTGCGTTGGCGTACTGTACTTAAGTCCTTCTAGCATAATGGTTTCATTGCGCCCCGAGTTATCAATAATGACTCGATCCGCTTGCACTTGTATCAGTTTAGCTCTCGTGCCTTCAATCACTTCATTTAAGCCATAGGTCGCTTGTTGACCTCGGTTAGCAATCACCGCTAAGCTCTTATTCGCTTCAGTGCTGGTTACTATGCCAACCAATACTACGCTAAGGCGACTTTTTGGCGCATCTTGCACCTTGGGTTGCTTGATAACCGGAACCGAGTTCTGATATTGACCAAAAATATTGCTGTCAAGCAGTTGAGAAATATCAAGCCGCGATGACTGACCGCCAACTAACGTCACTTTTGCAGGTTGCCATGACGAAATTACTGGTTGACTCCACGGTTGCCAAATCATCTGACCTGCAATCCATGCACACATCGCCAATAAGAGCAGCATGACGGCATAGCTCACTCGCTGTTGAACTCCCACATCCTTGAACGCTTCACCAAACCGGTATAGTGCATTGACGCTACGTTGTTTCACTCACAGTCCTTATTGATTGATTTCTCTACAAGATCTTCGTTTTTCATCGTTAAAGCTTGCTACTTTTGTCCTTATAAAATGGAAAGCAAAGATTGTAGCAAACCATGAAACAACCTATACATTAAACAGCTACACGTCACTTTAACAGAGCATAATTTTTATCATTTCGCTTGAAAAATGCCACACACGTCACCATTGTTACACCAACTAAGCACAATCAGCACCAATACCTTAGAGGGAAAATCATCATGGGCTCCCAAACTGAAGCAGTGAGACTCGACAAATGGCTGTGGGCCGCCCGTTTTTACAGAACGCGATCCATTGCTCGAAATATGGTCGATGGTGGAAAAGTTCATTATAATGGCCAACGCAGTAAACCGAGTAAGGTGGTCGAATTGGGTGCTCAGATCACGTTAAGACAAGGCAATGAAGAGAAAACTGTCGTAATTGAAAAGATCTCAGATCAACGACGCGGGGCACCAGAAGCCCAGGAATTATACTCAGAAACAGCCGACAGCGTGAGTAAACGAGAAGAAAACGCGATACGCCGTAAACTTCATGCGCACAACCCAAGCCCAGAGCGTCGCCCTGACAAAAAACAGCGTCGCGATATCTTGAAATTTAAGCATCAATAAAGCTGGAAAATTAACGAGGACCCGCCACATGGCAAGCAATGTTTTGAACCGCTACTTATTTGAAGACCTTTCAGTTCGTGGTGAGTTGGTACAACTGGATCAAGCTTACCAACGTATGATTTCTAGCAAGGAATACCCATCGCCGCTAAAAAAGCTGCTTGGTGAGCTATTAGTTTCAACCACACTTCTGACTGCAACACTTAAGTTTGAAGGTTCAATTACCATGCAACTGCAAGGTGATGGTCCGGTGTCATTGGTCGTAATTAACGGTGATAACGACCAGAAGGTACGCGGTGTTGCTCGTTACGAAGGCGATATCGCCGATGACGCGACCATTCATGACATGATGGGTAAAGGTTACTTGGTCATCACCATCGATCCGAAGAAAGGCGAACGCTACCAAGGTATCGTAGGCTTAGAAGGCGATAGCTTATCAGAAATTCTCGAAGGCTACTTCGCCAACTCTGAACAGCTTAAAACTCGCTTGTGGCTGCGTAGCGGTGAGCACGATGGTCAAGCACATGCGGCGGGGATGCTGATTCAGGTCATGCCTGATGGTACTGGGACGCCCGAAGATTTCGAGCATCTAGAGCAGTTGACCAATACAGTAAAAGATGAAGAACTGTTTGGTCTTGAAGCCACTGAGTTACTTTACCGCCTTTATAACCAAGAGCAAGTTCGCCTATTTGATCCCCAACCCGTTGAGTTCCATTGTGGTTGTTCACGTGAGCGCAGTGGCGCTGCGATCATCACCATCGATCGCTCTGAGGTAGATGACATCTTAGCCGAGGTGGGTTCAATCTCTTTACATTGTGATTACTGCGGTACGGATTATTCGTTCAACAAAACCGAAGTCTTACAACTGTTTGATGACGCTGATTCTGAACATAAAAAGCTGCATTAATTTTTACGGCACACCAAGCCCGTAATTTACCAATCAAAAGGCCCGCACATGCGGGCCTTTTTGTGACCAACCCCGCGATAAACCTCAATTTTCTCGTAATAAACTAACCTGTTAATTTTAATCGATTATTAATAACTTTGCTCTAGCGCAAAGCTTTGCGCGCACGATAAACTAACTGCACCAATATGTGATGTGTCGCTTAAACCCCTGTGAAAATTACGGATAAATTTTGAGCTATATCCCTGTTTTCTTCAAAGCCCATTGCTAGCATGGTGAGCAGATAAAATTAAAAAAATTATTACAAAATCCCTACAAAATATTCCTACAAGGAGCACCTATGACCGTTATGGAACATACAAAGGCTGCAACAATTGATCTTACCCAACATGGACTTCATGACGTAAAAGAGGTTCTACGCAACCCAAGCTACGAAGTGTTGTTCGAAGAAGAGACTCGCGCGGATCTCGAAGGCTATGAAAAAGGTGTCGTCACCGAGCTAGGCGCAGTCGCTGTTGATACTGGAATCTTTACCGGCCGCTCACCAAAAGATAAATACATTGTTAAAGATGCCACCACTGAAGAACACATGTGGTGGACTTCAGATACGGTAAAAAATGATAACAAACCGATCACTCAAGCCGTGTGGAACGATCTGAAAGAGTTGGTAACCAACCAACTTTCAGGCAAACGCGTGTTTGTTATCGATGGTTACTGTGGTGCGAACCCAGATACACGCTTGAGCATTCGTGTCATTACTGAGGTGGCATGGCAAGCGCACTTCGTTAAAAACATGTTTATCCGTCCAAGTGAAGAAGAACTCGCGACATTCGAACCAGATTTCGTGGTGATGAACGGTGCGAAATGTACCAACCAGAAGTGGAAAGAGCATGGTCTGAACTCTGAAAACTTCACGGTGTTCAACCTCACTGAGCGCACCCAACTGATCGGCGGTACTTGGTACGGCGGCGAGATGAAGAAAGGTATGTTCGCGATGATGAACTACTTCTTGCCACTTAAAGGCATCGCGTCTATGCACTGCAGTGCCAATATGGGCAAAGAGGGTGATGTGGCGGTTTTCTTCGGTCTCTCTGGCACTGGTAAAACCACACTATCCACGGACCCTAAACGCGCTCTTATCGGCGATGACGAGCACGGTTGGGACGATGATGGTGTGTTCAACTTTGAAGGTGGCTGTTACGCAAAAACCATCAAACTGTCGAAAGAAGCAGAACCAGACATCTACAACGCGATTCGTCGTGATGCTCTACTAGAGAACGTAACCGTACGTTCTGACGGCTCTATCGACTTCGACGATGGTTCGAAAACCGAGAATACTCGCGTTTCTTACCCAATCGAGCATATCGAAAATATCGTTAAGCCTGTGTCAAAAGGTGGCCACGCCAACAAGGTGATCTTCCTTTCTGCTGATGCCTTCGGCGTTTTACCTCCGGTTTCCAAACTTACGCCCGAGCAAACTAAGTACCACTTCTTGTCAGGCTTTACCGCTAAACTGGCAGGTACTGAACGTGGTATCACAGAGCCAACACCAACCTTCTCAGCATGTTTTGGTGCCGCTTTCCTAACACTTCACCCAACTAAATACGCTGAAGTATTGGTGAAACGAATGGAGCAAGCGGGTGCTCAAGCTTACTTGGTTAATACTGGTTGGAATGGCAGCGGCAAACGTATCTCTATCCAAGATACGCGTGCGATCATTGATGCGATTCTTGATGGTTCTATCGAACACGCTGAAACCAAGCACATCCCTATTTTTAACTTGGAAGTTCCTGTTGCGCTTCACGATGTCGACCCATCGATTCTTGACCCTCGTGACACGTACGTTGATCCACTGCAGTGGGAAAGCAAAGCCAAAGATCTTGCGGGACGCTTTATCAACAACTTTGAAAAGTACACCGATAATGATGAAGGCAAAGCCTTGATCAGTGCAGGACCTCAGCTAGATTAGTGATATCTGCACCATTTGTTTAGCTAAGCCCCTCTTGTGAGGGGCTTTTTGTTGCTTGAAAGGCAAAAGTATTCCAAGCTAGTAACGTGGTTCGGTTCGTTCAGGGAGTGAAGGTGAAAAAAGCACTGTGGTGGCTGGTTATCTTGGTCGTGTCGGCCGTTGTTTTGTCGTTAGCTTCATTGTACGGCCTAATGCAAAGTCGTTATGCCACCCAAATCGTAACGACTGCGGTCAATCAATTGACGGCCTACACCATCACAACCACACAAGCTCACTACACACCACCATTGCAGTTAACGTTAGCAAACGTCGAGCTGAGCGAAGGTGACCACAACCTGCAAATTCCTAAACTCACACTTTGGTTAAGCCAAATGCCCTGGCAACAGGGAAAACTCTCGTTCGATTCAATCCTAGTTGAGGGGGCAACTCTTGACCTAGAACAGCTCGGCAACCCGCTATTCAAATCAATTAAGCTCCATCAATTGGCATTGCAATACGTCGATATTAGTGCACCTAAATGGTCCGCCCGTGGCGTCAATGTGCAAATCGAGCAACCGCACTGGGTCAACGACACTCAGTCGATTCCTTTCGCTGACATTCAGCTGTCTGCCGATCAATTTTATATGCAAGGTGAAGCGCTCAACAACCTGCTGGTCGATATGCGCTATCAAGCGCAGCAAAGTACCTTATTTGGCGCCTCATTTAACTGGCGTGGCGGCGAATTTTCTGGCCAAGCGGAGCAATATAGCGAAGGATGGTCTTTGGTCAATGTCACTATCGACAAACTGATGCTCCCCCCGTCAACATCGCTGGAGAAGCTGCTGACAACCTTAGGCAACCTATCGCTACCGATTCATCATATCAACAGTCTAGACATACTTAACGGCTCGTTTAGCTACCATCAGTGGCGCTTTGAGAACCTCAACGCTTCGTTAGAAAACATTTCACCCGCTCAAGCATTGTGGCAACAATCTTCAGGCTACGCGTCATTTGACGCTGACAGCATAGGCAATAAGCGCTTTGTGCTACTCTCGCCACGCGCCAAGCTCGGTCTTGCGCAGCGCACCTTGTCGATTGACGAATTCGATGCTGATTTCAAACAGGGCAGAGTTCAGCTGCAAGGAGCAGTCTCCGAACATAACATTGCGTTACGACAGCTCAAAATTGACGGCGTTAAGTGGCTAGAAGAGACCCAACCGTTACTCGCCGATATCCGCGCTCTTATGACGCCGATAAATAGCCTGACGATAGACGAACTCGACATTGCTAACAGCCAAATGATTCAAGTTGAGAGTAAACCTTTTTGGCAAGTGTCAGGTCTGGGTATTGAGGGCCGTGAACTGCATTTAATTAAACAGGGAAGACTCGGGCTTTGGCAGGGGGATCTGATGATAAGTGTCAGTGCTGCCAACATCGACCGTTTAATCACCACTCAAGCTAAAATGAACGCCAGTGCCAACCAAGGCAAGTTAGTGATACAACGCGCATTCATTCCTCTTGAACAAGGCTATATCGAAGCCAGTGGTCAATTGGATAGAACACAACCTAGCGTGCCTTGGCAGCTGACTTTGCATGCCGACGGCCTACCGCTTAAGCACTATTTCAGCCAACAAGCGTTACCGTTTGAGCTGTCAGGACTGGCGGAACTCGACGCGCAGTTATCAGGACTTTCTGGTGACTACTCAATGTTAGCGCACAGTGTCTCTGGGCGCATGTCAGCGAGCTTACGTCAGGCTGAGATCATCGCCAATAGCGCCGATGGCGAACAGCAATTCCAGCAGGGTTTTGATATGGACAATATCCAACTTAACGCCGATCGAGGGAGAGTCACCATCACAGGTGGCAATAACCAAACTCAATTAGCGGGGCAGGTTGATCTGACCAAGCCCCAATATGCTAGTTTGTTGATGCAAAGTCAGCAGCGCTGCCTTGAACTTTGGTCAGATGTTATCAGTAAAACCAATGTGATTAACGTCACCTGCGGTGATACTAGCAAGGCAGTGCCGCAGAACGCCGATTAAGACTTAGCATCGCTGTCAATCACCGCTTTGTAATCTGGGATTAACATGTAGGTACCGATGAACTCGACCGCCGGTAAATCGCCGCTGTGTATGGTGACATGAATCACGATACGCGCTTTACGTCCCGCGGCTAAACGGTCTAAATCGCCACTAATGCCATCAAGAGAAGTCGACGCTACCGGGGTTGATGTCACTGGATGTCGATAACGAATTCGACTATCCGCTAAGACAATATCGCCAGTTAAATTGCGCTCTTTCATCAACAGCCAAGTCATGCCCCACCCCGTTAAGGTCGCCAATGTAAAAGCCGATCCGGCAAACAGAGTGTTATGGGGATTGAGGTTGGGATTGAGTTGCGCACAGCACTCAAATTGATAACCTGTGTATTGGTTGATCTTAATGCCCATCTTGTCACTGATCGGG
Organism: Vibrio pacinii DSM 19139; assembly: GCF_000711795.1. GTDB lineage: Bacteria > Pseudomonadota > Gammaproteobacteria > Enterobacterales > Vibrionaceae > Vibrio > Vibrio pacinii. The sequence continues at coordinate 83,191 of NZ_JONH01000016.1, forward strand.
ATTTGATTCTCCCAGCGCTCTTGTAGCTCGGTGCACCATTCAGGTTTACGCAATACGTTGGCCATCGGATCAAGCTGTTTGACCATTTGTTGGTGACGCATCGGCCCGCGTCCGTCGTCTAATTCACCACGACGCTCAAAACCGTTTTTCTCGTAAAATGAAATTGCATCTTCACGAGCATTACACACCAGACGTTTGGCGCCTTCTTGGCGCGCCAGAGACTCTAGAGCCACCAGCACCAAAGACCCCATCCCCTTGCTACGACGGTTGTTTTTTACCGCCATAAAACGGATCTGACCTTCACTATCAGAGGTAATATACAAGCGACCTATCGCGATTGGTCGCCCGCGGCCATCAACGATCATACGATGATGGCTCATCGGGTCATACTCATCACGCTCAGATCCAATCGGCATTTGCCAAGGCTCCCTCAGCATCTGCCAACGGAAGTGATAATATTTATTGAGTTGATTGTCTGTTTTCGGCGTGATCAGCTTAAACATAAAAGTCCTTTTTTAATTTTTGGCATGATACTTAACGTCAAATCCATTGCCTTTCATCATACCTGCAACCAGAAAGTCACCGGGCCATCATTGACCAACGACACCTTCATATCAGCCGCGAAACGACCACGTTCGGTCGGTAACACCTGCGCGCACTGGTCTGCAAAATAGTCATATAACCGTTCAGCATCCGCCGGGTGTGCACCGCGAGAAAAGCCAGCGCGAGTACCTTTTTTGGTATCGGCCGGTAATGTAAACTGCGAAACCACCAGCACTTTACCCTCGACCTGTTTTACGTTGAGGTTCATTTTATCTTGTTCATCGCCAAATACGCGATAAGTGGTAACGCGCTCCATTAAGCGTTTGGCTTTCGCCTCGTCATCGTCTTTTTCAACACCGAGTAGCACTAGTAAACCTTGCTCGATTTGTCCGACCACTTCACCCTCTACGTGGACGGCCGCTTCACTCACTCTCTGAATCAGTGCTATCACTGCGTTTTCCTTTTGCCAATAATCGATTAATGATTGAGGGTGAGTTTACCATTTCTGGCATCTCGCTCCAGCGCTCTCTTTCACCGAGCGTGGCGGTCACTTCCGCCCCTATCAACACAATAAGCCAGCATAAATAGACCCAAACAAACAAGATTGGAATCGCCGCTAAAGCGCCATAGATCAACTGGTAAGATGGAAATTGAGTGATGTAAACCGCAAAGCCTTTCTTGCTTGCTTCGAACAGCAGCGCCGCCACAATAGCACCTAATGCAGCATGAGAAAAACGCACCTTCTTATTTGGCACCAATAGATAGAGCCCGACAAAAGCAAAGAATGACAGCCAAAATGGCAACCAGCGTAACAGTTGATTATAGACACCTGAAATCGCTTCGTTATCGATAATGTTGAGTGAAGTGACATACGACGTTGCTGCAATGCTGGCACCGACTAGAATCGGCCCTAAAGTCAGCACCATCCAATACATCGAAAAAGAGAACACCGCTCGGCGCTTTTTATCTACTCGCCAAATATAGTTGAGATTCTTATCGATATTGGAGATCAGCATTAATGCTGCAACAAACAAAAAGCCGCCCCCGACCGCACTCATTTTGCCCGTATTACCGACAAATTCGAGCAGTGCCTTTTGAACCACATCGCCAGCCGCAGGGACAAAATGGGTAATAACAAAGTTTTGCAACGCGTCACCTGCGTTATCAAAGACTTCAAACGACGACAACACCGACAACAATACCGTCAGCATAGGGACAATGGACAACAAAGTAATGTAAGCCAGATAACCGGCATTAACATTCACTCTGTCATATTTCATTCGTGTGAAAAGATAACGGGTAAACAACACCACTTGCGTGATCAAGGGTTCGATTTTCAACTTGTAACTCCCTAACAACTCAGTCATCCTAACAATCTAATTCTAAAGGAAAGGATCCCATCATGCCGCACTTACTGGCTATTGTATTGTCGATTTTCACCTTAACGGGGTGCCAGTCTGCCTATTACTCTGCAATGGAACAAGTAGGCTATCACAAACGTGACATCATGGTGGATCGCGTTGAAGACGCCAAACAGTCACAACAGGACGCACAACAAGAGTTTTCCAGTGCACTTGAGGCGCTGTCAGCTTTGACCAACTTTGACGGTGGTGAACTGGAAACCGTTTACAACCAGATCAATGAAAAATACCAAGACAGCGAGAACGCAGCGCAAGATGTACGAGACCGAATTGCAGCCATTGAAGATGTCTCTGGCGCGCTGTTCAGTGAGTGGCAAGACGAACTTGAACTCTACACCAGCAGCAAACTGCGTCGCTCTAGCGAACAGAAACTGCGCGAAACCAAAACGTCTTACACGACCATGCTCAATGCCATGAAGCGCGCGGAAAACAAAATGACGCCAGTATTGAACACGCTGCGCGATAATACCCTATATTTGAAGCATAACCTTAATGCCAGCGCGATAGGCTCACTGCAGGGCGAATTTTCAAGCCTAGAACAAGACATTCAGTATGCAATTAAACAAATGAACGCAGCCATTGCAGAGTCCGATAAATTTTTGCAAAAACTGAGTCAAAAATAAGGCATTAAAAAAGGGTGAGAAGTTAACTTCTCACCCTTTTTATTATTGGCAATTGCCCGTCGCTAATTAAGCTTTCGCAGGACGGCTTGCACGTTTACGTTCGTTCTCGCTCAAGAATCGCTTACGGATACGAATGCTTTCTGGAGTCACTTCTACTAGCTCATCATCATCAATGAACTCTAGTGCTTGCTCAAGTGTGTACTTGATAGCAGGAGTCAGAACCTGAGCTTCATCGGTACCAGAGGCACGAACGTTGGTTAGCTGCTTACCTTTAAGACAGTTAACCGTTAAGTCGTTTGAGCGGTTATGGATACCAACAACCTGGCCTTCATAGACTTCATCCGCGTGCTCTGCAAACAGACGACCGCGCTCTTGTAGGTTAAACAAGGCGTAAGTCAGTGCTTTACCTGTTGCGTTTGAAATCAATACGCCGTTGTTACGTTGACCGATATTACCGCCTTTGTGTGGGCCGTAGTGATCAAACGTATGGTAAAGAAGACCTGAACCTGAAGTCAGTGTCATGAACTCAGTTTGGAAACCAATCAGACCACGTGAAGGCATCATGAAGTCCATACGTACACGACCTTTACCGTCAGGTGCCATGTCAGTCAGCTCACCTTTACGTAAGCCGATGTTTTCCATGATACCGCCTTGGTGCTCTTCAAGAACATCGATCGTTACCGTTTCAAACGGTTCCATCTTCTGACCGTTTTCTTCTTTGATGATAACTTCAGGGCGAGACACTGCTAGCTCGAAGCCTTCACGACGCATGTTCTCGATCAAGATAGACAGGTGAAGTTCACCACGACCTGATACGCGGAAACGGTCTGGGTTATCGGTTTCTTCAACGCGCAGCGCTACGTTGTGTACCAATTCTTTCTCTAGACGCTCAAGAATGTTACGTGACGTAACGAACTTACCTTCTTTACCGGCGAACGGTGAAGTGTTGACCTGGAAAGTCATGGTTACGGTTGGTTCATCAACAGACAGAGGCGTCATTGCTTCAATGTGGTTTTGGTCACAGATAGTGTCTGAAATTTTCAGCTCGCCAAGACCTGTAATGGCGACAATATCACCGGCGTTAGCTTGCTCAACTTCATGACGGTCAAGACCTAGGTAACCAAGAACCGTACCGACTTTGCCGTTACGCTTCTTACCATCAGCACTAACAACGGTAACTTGTTGGTTTGATTTCACGCTACCACGAGTTACACGTGCAACACCGATAACACCAACGTAAGAGCTGTAGTCTAGCTGAGAAATTTGCATCTGCAGTGGACCTTCGCGGTCAACGTTTGGCGCTTCAACGGTATCAACAACGGCTTGGAACAGCGGTTCCATGTTTTCGCCCGTTTGATCTTCTTCAAGCGTTGCCCAACCGTTAAGTGCTGATGCGTAAACGACTTTAAAGTCTAGCTGTTCGTCAGTAGCACCTAGGTTGTCGAATAGGTCAAACACTTGGTCCATAACCCAATCAGGACGAGCACCTGGGCGGTCGATCTTGTTGATTACAACGATTGGTTTAAGACCGTGCGCAAACGCTTTTTGTGTTACAAAACGAGTTTGCGGCATTGGGCCGTCAACGGCATCAACGATAAGTAGTACAGAGTCAACCATCGACATGATACGTTCAACTTCACCACCGAAGTCCGCGTGTCCCGGAGTGTCGACGATGTTGATACGGTAATCATTCCAGTTGATCGCGGTATTCTTAGCAAGAATAGTAATGCCACGCTCTTTTTCGATGTCGTTTGAGTCCATGACTCGCTCTTCAGCTTCGCCGCGAGACTCTAAAGTACCTGATTGTTGTAGTAGTTTATCAACCAGTGTAGTTTTACCGTGGTCAACGTGCGCGATGATCGCGATATTTCTTAATTTATCAATCTGTGGAGTAGCCATGGATTTGATTCACTCGATATAAGCAGCTCGCCGAAAATTTCAGCAAACCTATTTGATTAAAAAAACGGCCATAATGTACCAGATTCTAGCGAAAAACCCAGAAATATGTGATCTGATTCGCTCAATATTAGCAGATATTTTTTGATTGAAGACAATAGTAAGCCAGGTGTACGCAAATCCCCATTGACATAAGCGTTAAATCTGGGCTGAATGGCTGATGATTTTGTTTATCTTGGTGCAATATACCACCATCGCACCAAATGAGTGCGAAATAAGATCATTTTGGTGCAATAGTCTGCACCATCTTGTTACCAAGCCCGCTAATTTATTGAAATTAATGGATTAATTTTTTTGGCATGGTTTTAGCTTTAATAAAATTGGCATCGATTAATAAGTTTGAAATGAAATTAATCAATGCTGGGTTTATTGCAAATCACGCTAAATACCGATTTAACAACACTGGAGGTTATCCAACATGTCAGTAGAAAACGTTCTATCGCTGATCCAAGAAAACGAAGTTAAGTTTGTTGACCTACGCTTTACTGATACTAAAGGTAAAGAGCAGCATATCTCTATACCTTCTCACCAAGTTGACGCAGACTTCTTCGAAGAAGGTAAGATGTTCGATGGTTCTTCTGTTGCTGGCTGGAAAGGCATCAACGAATCAGACATGGTAATGATGCCAGACGCATCATCAGCTGTTCTTGACCCGTTCACAGAAGATGCAACACTAAACGTACGTTGTGACATTCTTGAGCCTGCCACTATGCAAGGCTATGATCGTGACCCACGCTCTATCGCTAAACGTTCTGAAGAATACCTACGCTCTACTGGTATCGCAGACACAGTTCTAGTTGGCCCTGAGCCAGAATTCTTCCTATTTGACGACGTTAAGTTCTCAAACGATATGTCTGGTTCTTTCTTCAAGATTGATGACGTAGAAGCAGCTTGGAACACAGGTTCTGACATCGAAGGCGGTAACAAAGGTCACCGTCCTGGCGTGAAAGGCGGTTACTTCCCAGTAGCTCCTGTAGATTCATCTCAAGACATCCGTTCAGCAATGTGTCTAGTAATGGAAGAGATGGGCCTAGTTGTTGAAGCTCACCACCACGAAGTAGCAACTGCGGGTCAAAACGAAATCGCAACTCGCTTCAACACGCTAACAGCAAAAGCTGATGAAACTCAAATCTACAAGTACGTGGTACACAACGTTGCGCACGCGTTTGGTAAAACAGCGACATTCATGCCTAAGCCTCTTGTAGGTGATAACGGCAGCGGCATGCACGTTCACCAATCTCTAGCAAAAGACGGTGTAAACCTGTTTGCTGGTGACAAGTACGGCGGCCTATCTGAACTGGCACTTTACTACATCGGCGGTGTAATCAAGCACGCTCGCGCAATCAACGCATTTGCTAACCCATCAACTAACTCGTACAAGCGTCTTGTACCTGGCTTCGAAGCACCGGTAATGCTTGCTTACTCAGCACGTAACCGCTCAGCTTCTATCCGTATCCCAGTAGTACCAAGCCCGAAAGCACGTCGTATCGAGCTACGTTTTGGTGACCCAGCAGCTAACCCATACCTATGCTACTCAGCAATGCTTATGGCTGGCCTTGACGGTATCAAGAACAAGATCCACCCAGGCGAAGCGATGGATAAAGATCTATACGACCTTCCTGCAGAAGAAGCAGCTGAAATCCCAACAGTTGCAGAATCACTGCAACAAGCTCTAGCTGCGCTTAACGAAGACCGTGAATTCCTGACCGCTGGTGGCGTATTCTCTGACGACTTTATCGATTCTTACATCGCTCTGAAATCTGACGATGTACAACGCGTGAACATGGCAACTCACCCGCTAGAGTTCGAACTATACTACTCGGTATAATCGATACTCCTACGCAGTCCACAACTGTGTTGCATAAATTTAAGGCTCGCCTCTCAGGCGAGCCTTTTGTATTTTAGAGTACATAGAACTGGCGTTAATATAGGAGCTTAAAGGCGAAGATTGGAGATAACCAATGCGCAATCTGTTTATTTTACTACTCTGCCTTAGCCTCTTTCCCGCTCAGGTTTTAGCTAAGACAATCTACCATTGGACCGATGAACAAGGGGTCGAACATTTTAGCGACCAGCCGACACCACGCAGCCAACGTAGCATCCATTTTCCTGATCCCCCACAGGTGTCGACGCAGGCTTTACCCAATCCACTGCGCCCTTCACCTATCGCATCACAACACGAATATAGCAAATTAACCATCACGATTAAGGCGCCGACTCAAGAACAAGCTATCCGCAGCAACTCTGGCCAACTTAGTATAATGGTTGCGTTAAACCGAGCCCTTAAACTTGATGAAAAACTGCAACTTATGATGAATAATCAACCAATTAATCAACCTCAAACCGCTTCCAACTGGCACTTGAACAATGTTTCTCGTGGAACCCATAAATTAGAGGTACAAGCGTTTCAACACGGCAAGCTTATTGCATTATCACAACCTATTACGGTGCATTTATTGCGAGTAACTGCCAATACGGTGAAATAAACAGCTCAGACTACGCTCTGCGACTATTTCCCTTCAGTTATCTGATTCAATGCGCCATACTTGAGTTTTTTCACGCACCATTTTGGTGCGTTGCACAATTCAGGTTCAAGGAAAGGGTAAAGCAGTGGATAGCGAACTCAACGACATTATTTTAAATCACCAAGTCACCGCGATTTTAATCATGAACGAAGCGCTGCAAGTTCGTTATGCTAATCCCTCTGCCGAGCAATTGTTCTCGCAAAGTGCCAAGCGCATCATTGACCACCCACTCTCTCACCTTATTCAGCATGCTTCGATGGATTTAGCGCTTTTGTCTCAGCCGCTTCAGAGTGGTCAAAGCATTACAGATAGTGATGTGACGTTTGTGGTCGATGGCAAACCTTTAATGCTTGAAGTGACAGTCAGCCCTATCTCTTGGAATAAAGAGCTAATGCTTCTGATCGAAATGCGCAAGATAGGCCAACAACGTCGGCTGTCGCAAGAACTCAACCAATATGCTCAGCAGCAAGCGGCGAAACTGTTAGTGCGAGGCTTGGCTCATGAAATCAAGAACCCGCTAGGCGGGCTGCGGGGCGCCGCGCAACTGCTCGAAAGAGCCTTACCTGACGCCAGCTTAGCCGAGTACACTCAAATCATTATTGAACAAGCTGATCGCCTACGCGCCTTGGTTGACCGCTTACTTGGCCCGCAAAAACCGGGCAAAAAAAAGCCAGCCAACTTACACCTCATCTTAGAAAAAATACGCCAACTGGTAGATCTCGAAGCCAACCAAAGCGTGCAGATCGAGCGAGACTACGATCCGAGCTTACCAGACATCGTGATGGACGCTGATCAAATAGAGCAAGCACTGCTCAACATTGTCAGCAACGCAGGGCAAATACTCAAAAACCAAGATGACGGCCAAATTACAATTCGCACCAGAACGGTGCACCAGGCCAATATTCATGGCCAACGCTGCAAACTCGCAGCGCGCATTGAGATTATCGATAACGGCCCGGGCATTCCCACCGACCTACAAGACACCCTGTTCTACCCTATGGTCAGTGGCCGAGAGGGCGGAACCGGGCTAGGACTATCAATTGCGCAAAACCTTATCGACCAACACCAAGGCAAAATAGACGTAGAAAGCTGGCCTGGTCGAACAACATTTACTATTTATTTGCCGATTCAAAGTTAGTGGCATTGCTGTAAGGAAAGCAGACTATGAGTAAAGGATACGTTTGGGTCGTCGATGACGATAGCTCCATCCGTTGGGTTATGGAAAAAACCTTATCATCGGCCAACATAAAATGTGAAACCTTCGCCGATGCGGAGAGTGTCTTAATGGCGCTAGAACGAGAAACGCCTGATGTACTGGTCTCTGATATTCGCATGCCGGGCATTGATGGTATCGAACTGCTCAAGCAGGTTCACCAGCGTTCTCCAGATTTACCAGTGATCATTATGACCGCTCACTCCGATCTTGATGCCGCGGTTAATGCTTATCAAAAAGGGGCCTTTGAGTATTTACCCAAACCTTTCGATGTTGATGAAACATTAACCCTAGTAGAGCGAGCCATCACCCATCGTCATGAGCAAAAACAAGAGCAAGCATCCCTTGTCGATGATAATTACACCCCACCAGAAATCATTGGCGAAGCACCCGCGATGCAAGAGGTGTTTCGCGCCATAGGGCGTTTATCTCGCTCATCTATTTCGGTACTGATCAATGGTGAATCAGGGACAGGTAAGGAGCTAGTCGCACACGCACTGCATCGTCACAGCCCGCGCGCGAGTAACCCTTTTATCGCTCTCAATATGGCAGCGATTCCAAAAGATTTGATCGAATCAGAACTGTTCGGTCATGAAAAAGGCGCGTTTACCGGAGCCAACAGCGTGCGCCAAGGGCGCTTTGAGCAAGCAAATGGCGGAACGCTGTTCCTCGATGAAATCGGCGACATGCCCCTTGATATTCAAACGCGCTTACTGCGGGTTCTCGCCGATGGTCAGTTTTATCGCGTTGGTGGACATTCTCCGATTAAAGTTGATGTCCGTATCGTGGCTGCCACGCACCAAAACCTTGAAACATTGGTTCATAAAAGCAAATTTCGTGAAGATTTGTTCCACCGCCTGAATGTCATACGCATTCAAATACCAGCCCTGCGCGAACGTAAACAAGACATTAAAAAGTTAACCCTGCACTTCTTAGCACTCGCTGCTGAAGAGCTTAGTGTTGACGTGAAGACACTGCATCCAAGCACGATCGAGACACTAAACCGACTCAACTGGCCAGGGAACGTTCGTCAGCTCGAAAATATTTGTCGTTGGTTAACGGTCATGGCAAGCGGAACCGAAGTTCTGCCAAGTGATTTACCGACCGAGTTACTCGAAGAGAAAAAACACAATGACGCGTCCGTTGGCGGTTCGTGGCAACAACAACTCTCAGGCTGGGCAAGAGCCGCTCTGTCACAAGGCGACACTGAATTACTGGCTTATGCATTGCCTGAATTTGAACGCATTCTGCTCGAAGCAGCTTTAGAACATACCAATGGTCACAAACAAGACGCTGCCAAAGTGCTCGGATGGGGGCGTAATACGCTCACTCGTAAGCTCAAAGAGCTCTACTAGCCACTGATTACAGGCTCAAGATAGAGCCTGTTTTAGTTAAACGAACAAAGAAAAATTATTTAAAAATGAAGTGTTAATCAGAAAATATCTCAGCAAAGTCGCTGACTTTTATTAGAATATACAAATACACTCTCTTGTCGTAATTGAAGAAAAGATGCCAGCGAAGACGCAAATAACACTGAGAACAGCAGTAGTGCTACCCTTTGTACTGATATTTATCTTTACAATCGGCATTATCATTGCGGTACAAAAAAGCAACTACGAAGAGATGGTTGCCGATATTAGTGACAAACACTTATCGGCACTCACCGACAATGTCGATCTTGAGCTTCATCGCTTTCTCGAAGAGCCTTTTCAAGCCAGCCTCGCCCTCAGCCACTCGATCGGCTTCAATCGTCTTTATCATCCTGGAGATACCAGCGCCATTGAGCGTTTTTTTCTTACCTCATTTAGCGGCTTATACAACTCAATCCAGCAACTTGATGTGATTGGTTTTGGTGGCGAGTCCGCTGAATATGTTGGCTTTCGTAAAGAACCCAATAACGATTACACGTTAATGATTCAAGATGAGCGCACCGACAATCGCTTAGTGATCTATAAAGGCCAAGTAGTCAGTGATGATGTTCGTTCAGTGTTCGACAACTACGATCCGCGAATTCGTCCTTGGTATGCCCCCGTGGCACAAAGCCTTGAACCCATGTGGTCTTCGATTTACGCCAACGCAGACGAAAGACAAGAAATCACCTTATCCGCACTAACACCTGTATTTTACGAGCAAGCATTTCAGGGGGTGGTAGTCACGGATATAAAGATTGATACGTTTAATACTTTCTTGCGCACTCAACAGAACAAAACCAATGCAACCATTTATATCGTCGATGACCAACAGCGTTTAATCGCCCACTCAACTGGTGGTAGCGTGGTATCTTGGGGGACGCCACTGAGCAAAAAAGGCGATCGACTACTGGCGATTGAAAGTGACAATCCCATCATTGAAGCGAATGCTCAATACGGTGTCCAAAATAATTTCTTTGCCGAAAACCAAACCCAACGCTTCTCGCTCAATATCAACAATGAACGTTATTTCAATCACTTCACACCATATATTGATACTCATGGCCTAAAATGGTTTATCGGCGTCGCGATTTCTGAATCCAATCTACTTGGTCAACTTCCTAAGTCTCAGCGCAACAGTTGGATTATTGGTATTGTCGCTAGTGGTATCGGCATCGTACTCGGGCTACTGGCTTTTAACCGCATTGTGACCCCGATAACCACAACCGCAGCGGCAGCGAAAAGACTGGCCAAAGGCGACTGGGAAAGTCACATGCCTAAACCAGGTAATATTTACGAAACCAGTCTATTGGTTTATGCGTTTAATGAAATGGCCAACAACCTCAAAGCCTCTTTTCGCGCACTGCGTTCACAACTGCTCTATGACTCACTGACCAAGCTATATAGCCGAGAAGGGTTGATTGATACTTGTGATAAGCTCGCACACATTGACGGCACACTGCTGATTATTGGTATCAACAAATTTAGGGATATTAACGATAGCCTAGGTCACTATAAAGGCGACCAACTGCTAACGATTATTTCTCAGCGATTACAGTCATTATTTTCAGAGGACGTTCACCTAGCACGTATTGGCGGGGATGAATTTGCGATCTATTTACCACACACGCAAGACCACCAGGAGTCTATTCTGACCGCGAATCGAATTTTGCAGATGTTTGCAGCGCCGTTTCTGATGGAAAAAGAGAGTGTAGTGGTTAGCGTTTGCATTGGCATTGTCGAACAAGGCCCAGACTCAAATATGACGCATTGGTTACGCAACGGCAGTATCGCTTTGAGTAATGCTAAGCAAGAGATTACCGGCATTAGCTATTACCGCCCAGAGATGGCTGACGTCTCGCGCAAACGTACTTTAATGCAGTCAAAGATCAAAGATGCGATTGAACACAATGAGTTTATTCCCTTTTATCAGCCACTGGTTGATTTAAAAACAGGTGAGATCATCGGCGCCGAAGCACTGGCTCGATGGTTGTCCCCATCCTCGGGATTGACCCCACCTATCGAGTTCATTGGCATTGCCGAAGAGAGTGGCCTCATTGGCGCCATTGGTGAACAGATCTTACGTCAAGCCTGTACAGACACGGTGCGGGGCATTAAAGAAGGCAAGTGGACAAAAGACTTTCACATCCATGTCAATCTGTCGGTAAATCAGCTCTCGCAGCCCGATTTTATCAACACTCTGATGAAGGTACTTGATGACTCACAACTTCAACCTAGCAACCTGACTTTAGAGATCACAGAGTCACGCATTGTCGATAACGACCCAATCACTCTCGAAAATATGCAAGCTATTTATGATCTTGGTGTGCATATAGCGATAGATGATTTTGGCACTGGTTACAGCTCTCTGGCTTATCTACATAAGCTGCCTTTTAACTGCTTAAAGATTGATCGAACCTTCGTCAATAAGCTCTCTGCTGATAATTTAGACACTTCTATCATCGCAGCAATCATTAATATGACCCGCAGTATGAAGGTCAATATTGTCGCGGAAGGCATTGAAACCGAAGAACAAGCAAAAATGTTAGCTCATCTTAACTGCCCATTAGGGCAAGGCTTCTTATATAGCCGTCCTGTGCCTTATGATGAATGGCCAACAAATTTGGTTAACATGAAATAAAAACCAACGCTTATGGATGGCTTTCTGCGCTTATTCTACTGACACTGGTCTTATTGATTCTTATACTTAGCAAAATCGATTTAACTGGAATGACGATAATGATAACCAAGAACCTTCCACTGACAGACTTACACCGCCATCTTGATGGTAACATCCGTACCCAGACCATCTTAGAGTTAGGCCAGAAATTTGGTGTTGCGTTACCAGCTTATGACGTTGAATCCCTAACCCCACACGTTCAAATCGTCGAAGCTGAACCGTCGTTGGTTGCATTTCTTTCTAAGCTTGATTGGGGAGTCGCGGTTCTGGGTGATCTTGAGTCCTGTCGTCGGGTCGCTTACGAGAACGTCGAAGATGCACTCAATGCACAAATCGATTACGCAGAGCTGCGCTTCTCACCTTACTACATGGCGATGAAGCACAAGCTACCTGTTGCTGGCGTGGTTGAAGCTGTTGTCGATGGAGTGCAAGCGGGTGTACGTGATTTCGGTATCAAGGCAAACCTAATTGGTATTATGAGCCGCACGTTTGGCACTGACGCTTGCCAACAAGAGTTGGATGCGATCCTCACTCAGAAAGATAAAATCGTGGCCGTAGATTTAGCTGGCGATGAACTCGGTCAACCCGGTGAACGCTTCGTTAAGCACTTCAAACAAGTGCAAGATGCAGGTCTTAAGGTCACGGTTCACGCAGGTGAGGCCGCTGGTGCACAGAGCATGTGGCAAGCGATCCAAGAGCTTGGAGCGACACGTATCGGTCATGGCGTCAAAGCGGTTCATGATCCGAAACTGATGGATTACCTTGCAGAGCACCGCATCGGTATCGAGTCATGCTTAACCTCAAACTTCCAAACCAGCACAGTAGCGTCACTGACGAGCCACCCTCTTAAGCAATTCCTTGAGCACGGTGTTCTCGCTTGTTTAAATACTGACGACCCTGCGGTGGAAGGTATCGAGCTACCATATGAATATGAAGTCGCAGCGCCGCAAGCAGGCTTATCTCAAGAGCAAATCCGTCAGGCGCAGATCAATGGCCTTGAGCTCGCTTTCCTTTCCGAACAAGAAAAGCAAACTCTTAAAGACAAAGCAAGCCAACGTTAACCGCGCACACGCTGAGCGGAGCGCTCCTTATAGAGTGCCCCAGTCAAAGTAGCATCAACCACAGCAACCTCTTTGTCTCTCCCACGAGAATCGGGCAAAGAGGTTTTTTCTTTTTTATCGCGCTCCAACCCAGTATCAATCGCTGTAAGTTAGAGCATCATTAGTTTTAGGCCCATCATCATTGGTTATTGTGAGCAGTTTTAGCTCGTTGTCTCAGTCTGCTACACTGATAAGTTGATTCTCTAACTCGGTGTCCATCAATGAAATTTACTCTCCCAGCACACCTCACAACCCAAGATGACGCAACCAGACGAGTTGGCTTCGAACTAGAATTTACTGGACTGACTCTTGAAGAAGCAGCCAAACAAGTACAAGCCACGTTTGGCGGGCAGCTCGAACAGAGCTCAGCGGTTGAATATTTACTCCATAGCGACCAGCTTGGTACCTTCACAATTGAATTAGATTGGGACTACTTGAAACGCAAAGCAAGCGAGGCGCAGCAACAAGATGACGGCCATGAATGGGTCGACTTTTTACAGCAAGGCGCTCAAGCCATCGTCCCTTTGGAAATCATCTGTCCTCCGGTCTCGATGAAGCAGCTTTCTCACCTCAATGAGTTAATACCGAACTTGCGACAAGCTGGCGCAAAAGGCACTGACAGCTCACTGCTTGCGGCTTATGGTGTTCACATCAACCCTGAGCTACCACAACTTGATGTCGCGACAATTGAACGCTTTGTTAAAGCATTTTCTTTATTGCAGTGGTGGTTAGTCGAAGCGCATCAAGTGGATCCAACCCGAAAGCTAAGCCCCTATGTTAACCTCTACCCAGAAACCTATATTTATGAACTACTCAGTCAGTCATACCCAAATATCAACGCTCTGACTGATCATTACCTTAAGCACAATCCGACACGTAATCGCGCCCTCGATCTGTTGCCATTGCTAACTGAAATCAACCAAGACCGTGTGCTCGATGTGGTCAATGACCAACTCATCAACTCTCGGCCGACGTTCCATTACCGTTTACCAGATTGCCAAATAGAAGACAAAGACTGGAGCTTAGCCAATAGTTGGAACCTATGGTGTGTAATCGAGCGTTTAGCGGCCGATCCACAGGCTATTGAAGCGCTATCACAAAAATTTATCGAGATGACACGCCCTGTAATCGGGGTGAGTCGCGAAGCTTGGCTTAAGGAGGTATCACAATGGCTCGTCGACCACGAGTGGGTGTAACAGGAAATGGTAGAAGGTGGTCACCGTCATGGTGGTGCACCAAAATAGCTCTGCGGTTAGCAGGGGCAGAACCGGTACGAATCAGTGTCCGACATCCGTGGTCAGGCGTCCCCTTACATGCGCTAATTATTAGTGGCGGCGATGACATTAGCCCTGAACATTACGGCGGTGATCTCAATCAAAAAGTGCGCCTCGATCCTGAACGCGACAAATTAGAAATACAGTGGATAGAGTGGGCCTTAGAACATCACGTCCCATTGCTTGGTATTTGCCGAGGTGCTCAACTCATCAATGTCGTAAAAGGAGGCACGCTTTACTCCGATATTCGTCACCTACGCAAGTTAACTTACAATCGACCCGGGTTATTGCCAACCAAACAGGTGCGCCTGAAAAACACTTCTCATCTCGCGACCTTATGTCGAAAAAATCATCTCCGTGTTAACAGCCTCCACCATCAGGCGGTTAAGCGTCTTGGTATTGGGCTAAAGTCGGTGGGGCATGACTTGGATAATTTAACTCAAGCCATTGAGAGCTCAGAGGGAGAACTGATTATTGGTGTTCAATGGCACCCTGAATATTTGTTCTATCTACCAGCACAATTCGCTCTCTTTCGTTGGCTTAGGCAGGCTGGCGAGTGATTACTAGTTATCTACTGCTGTTTGGCTCCGCTTTCTTAGCCGCGACCATATTGCCTTTTTATTCTGAAGTACTGTTATTCCTGTTACTACAACAAGGAGCCGATCCACTGGTACTGATCGGGGTTGCTACCTTGGGTAATACTTTAGGCTCAGTGGTCAACTGGGTATTGGGACGCTACTTGCTGCACTTTAAAAATAGGAAATGGTTCTATTTTAGCCAAGATCAAATTGATAAAGCGCAGCGTTGGTTTCAACGTTATGGAGTATGGAGCCTTCTGCTGGCATGGCTACCAATCGGCGGCGATGCATTAACTCTAATTGCAGGGATTTTAAAAGTACGGCTGGCACCATTCTTGTTGTTAGTTGGGCTCGGAAAATGCGTACGTTATATTGCGGTAGTTTACCTAGCAGGTTCACTGACTTAAATCGTATGCTTTGATTGGCAGTAAATTCTAATCAATACAAATACAAAAAAACCCACTGCAAGCAGTGGGTTTTTTAATGTGGCGGAGAGATAGGGATTTGAACCCTAGGTACGCTATTAACGTACGCCGGTTTTCAAGACCGGTGCTTTCAACCACTCAGCCATCTCTCCACAAATTGTCATCAACAGATTAGTACACTGATGATGTGGTTACGCGTATATACGAGTAACGATATTTAAAGCCTGGCGATGTCCTACTCTCACATGGGGAGACCCCACACTACCATCGGCGCTAATTCGTTTCACTTCTGAGTTCGGCATGGAAATCAGGTGGGTCCAAATCGCTATGGTCGCCAAGCAAATTCTTAAAATTCGGAAAGCTGTAAAAATTCGTCACACATTCAATATTCTTGCTTTGAGTCCAATCAAAACCCTTTGGGTGTTGTATGGTTAAGCCTCACGGGCAATTAGTACAGGTTAGCTCAATGCCTCGCAGCACTTACACACCCTGCCTATCAACGTTCTAGTCTTGAACAACCCTTTAGGACACTTAAAGTGCCAGGGAAG
>NZ_JONH01000017.1 GCF_000711795.1 Vibrio pacinii DSM 19139
GGTGGAGGGGGACGGATTCGAACCATCGAAGGCAGTGCCAGCAGATTTACAGTCTGATCCCTTTGGCCACTCGGGAACCCCTCCAGGGTGTTTTCTTACTCCTAAAAGGAATAAGCTTAAGAAATGTTTTCCCAACACATTGCTCAAGTGCGGAGCGCATAATAGCAAACTCGTAAAAGCTGTAAAGCGTTTTTCCTATAATTTTACGCTGAATGATGTCTTTTTGGGCAAAGATGGTGAAAATCAACCACAAAGGCTAAACAATCAACGACTTTGCTTACATATTATTTCTCGTTCTTTACATTCCTTGACGTTTTTAATCCGTATAACTCGCTACAATATATCGAGTTTATTTATGCAGAATCTAAATCATGAAAAATAAAATTATTCTGAGTTTACTCTCCGTGTCTATGCTTGTTGCAGCGCCGAGTTCTTTTGCTAACCGAGCAAAATCGTCAGCAGTGACGGTGGTGACTGAACCGGTGCAAATCCATCAAGTCTCTCAGTCGTTGGCTTTAGTGGGAAAAATGGATGCCGAGCAAGCGGTGATGATCTCATCGGAAGTGACAGGCAAGATTGACGTTATAGCGGTCAATGCCAACCAAAAGGTCAATAAAGGACAGTTATTGATAAAGCTTGATGACGATAAATCACGGGCGGCATTGGCTGAAGCCAAAGCGTATTTGAAAGATCAGCAGCGTATTTTGCAAGAGTATGAACGACTGGTAAAAAGTAGCGCAATTACACAGACCGCGATCAATGCGCAGAAAACCAACGTGGACATTGCTCAAGCTCGTCTTGATGCCGCCAACGCTAATTTAAAAGATTTGCATATTACCGCTCCCTTTGCAGGCACGGTCGGCTTGATTGACTTTAGCCGCGGCAAAATGGTGACAGCGGGCAGTGAACTCATCACGCTCGACAACCTTTCGGTGATGCAACTTGATTTGCAAGTACCGGAGCGTTACCTCTCTCAACTGGCTAAAGGAATGAAAGTCAGTGCCACTACCGCAGCTTGGCCTGGTCAAGTGTTTGTCGGTGAATTGGTCGCGATTGACTCTCGTATTAATCAACAGACGTTAAACTTGCGAGTTCGTGTCCATTTTCCTAACCCAGACTTAGAGCTTAAACCGGGGATGCTAGTGTCGGCAGATATGGACTTCCCTGCGATTGAAGCGCCGATTATCCCCGTACAAGCGCTAGAGTACTCAGGCACTAAACGTTACGTCTATGTGGTAGGTGAAGACAATAAAGCGACGCGAACCGAAGTGACCTTAGGCGCTCGGGTTGAAAACCAAGTGGTGATTGAACAGGGCATCGCGATTGGCGATAAAATCGTCGTTCAAGGTATCGTCAATATGCGCGATGGCGTTGAAGTCAAAGAGCTTGGCCAAAGCGCTAAAATCAGTCAGCAAGGAGCGAACTAATGCTGCTGTCTGATATTTCTGTCAAACGCCCGGTTGCCGCTGTGGTGTTGAGTTTGCTGCTGTGTGTCTTTGGTATTGTTTCTTTTAGTAAGCTCGCGGTGCGTGAGATGCCAGATATCGAAAATCCGGTGGTGTCGATCAGTACGCGTTATGAAGGTGCATCAGCGACCATAATTGAGAGTCAGATTACGTCGGTTCTGGAAGATCAGTTGTCTGGCATTAGTGGCATTGATGAGATTGAATCGACGACGCGCAATAGCATGTCGCGCATCACCATCACCTTTGAGTTGGGTTATGACCTTAATACTGGCGTAAGCGATGTTCGTGATGCGGTTGCGCGCGCGCAGCGTTCACTTCCTGATGAAGCTGACGATCCTGTGGTGTATAAGAACAATGGTTCAGGACAAGCCTCACTGTATATCAACTTGAGCTCGTCTGAGATGGATCGAACGCAATTGACTGATTATGTAGAGCGGGTCTTGCTCGATCGTTTCAGTTTGATCTCGGGGGTGAGTTCCGTCGACGTTTCTGGCGGTTTGTACAAAGTTATGTACGTCAAACTTAAGCCTGATCAAATGGCTGGGCGGGGCGTGACCACTTCAGACATTACCTCTGCACTGCGCAATGAAAACCTTGAGAGCCCAGGTGGAGAAGTGCGTAACGATCAGATTGTAATGTCGGTCAGAACGGCGCGCAGCTATAAGCAAGCGCAAGATTTTGAGTACCTAGTGGTCAAGCGCGCCAGCGACAATACCCCCATTTACCTGCGTGATGTTGCCGATGTTTACATTGGCGCAGAAAACGAAAACTCAACCTTTAAAAGCGATGGTGTGGTCAATGTCAGCATGGGGATAGTGCCTCAGTCGGATGCCAACCCGCTCGATGTGGCTGAGTTAGTGCACAAACAAGTTGATGATATTCAGCAGTTTTTACCTGAAGGCACCCGTTTGGCGATTGATTATGACTCGACGGTGTTTATCGAGCGTTCAATCTCGGAGGTGTACAACACGCTATTTATTACTGGGGGATTGGTGATTCTGGTGTTGTATATCTTTATCGGCCAAGTCAGAGCAACTTTGATTCCTGCGGTAACGGTGCCAGTGTCGTTGATTTCCTCTTTTATTGCCGCTTACTACTTCGGTTTTTCGATTAACCTGATCACCTTAATGGCGCTGATTTTGTCGATAGGTTTGGTGGTCGATGATGCCATTGTGGTGGTCGAAAACATTTTCCATCATATCGAAAGAGGTGAGAAACCACTGCTGGCGGCTTATAAAGGCACGCGTGAGGTCGGCTTTGCTGTTGTTGCCACGACACTGGTGCTCGTCATGGTCTTTCTGCCGATCTCTTTCATGGATGGTATGGTTGGTCTGCTGTTTACCGAATTTTCGGTGCTGTTGGCGATGTCAGTGATTTTTTCTTCGTTAATCGCGTTAACGTTAACGCCTGTTCTGGGCAGTAAATTACTCAAAGCCAATGTCAAACCGAGTCGTTTTAATCTGTTTATTGATCGTCTGTTCGGTCATTTAGAATCAGCTTATCGCCGTTCATTAACACTCGCCCTGCGTTGGAAGTGGGTGGCACCGATTGTGATTGTGGCCTGTATGGGCGGAAGTTGGGGACTAATGCAGCAAGTACCTTCTCAGCTGACTCCTTCTGAAGACCGTGGCGTGATCTTTGCGTTTGTACGCGGCGCGGACGCGACCAGTTATAACCGCATGGCAGAGAATATGGACGTGATTGAGCAGCGCTTGTTACCCTTATTAGGTCAAGGATTCCTCAAGTCATTCAGTATTCAGTCACCAGCCTTTGGTGGTAATGCCGGCGATCAGACGGGCTTTGTGATTATGATCCTAGACGATTGGAACGAGCGAGAGCTGAACGCGCAACAAGCCTTGGGCGAAGTGCGTAAAGCGCTGTCTGGGATTGCCGATGTGCGGGTGTTCCCATTTACGCCGGGCTTTAGAGGTGGTTCTAGTGAGCCTGTACAGTTTGTATTGGGCGGCTCTGACTTTCCAGAACTTCGTATGTGGGCTGAAAAACTTGAGCAGTTAGCGGAAGCATCGCCTTATATGGAAGGGGCCGATATTAACTACTCAGAGAAAACCCCGGAATTGGTCGTCACCATCGACAAGCAACGCGCTGCAGAACTTGGCATCAGCGTTAAGGATATTTCCGACACCTTAGAGATTATGTTAGGCGGTAAAAGTGAAACCACTTTTGTCGAGCGCGGCGAAGAGTACGATGTTTATCTGCGTGGTGATGAAAACAGCTTTAACAATGCTGACGATTTGAGCCAAATCTATATGCGTACTTCTTCAGGCGAGTTGGTGACATTAGATGCCGTAACCAAGATTGAAGAGGTTGCGTCGTCGATTCGCTTATCGCACTACAATAAGCAAAAGTCGATAACCATTACGGCTAACTTATCAGAAGGTTACACCTTGGGTGAAGCGTTGGATTATCTTGATCAGCAAGCGATTGAGATGCTGCCAGGCGATCTTTCGGTAAGCTATTCAGGCGAATCAAAAGATTATAAAGAGAATCAATCGAGTGTGCTGGTGGTGTTTGGTCTCGCTTTATTGGTGGCTTATCTGGTATTGGCTGCCCAGTTTGAAAGCTTTATCAACCCTTTGGTGGTGATGTTGACGGTACCTATGGGCGTTTTTGGTGGTTTCTTGGGTCTGTTTGTGATGGGAGAAGGGCTAAACATCTATAGTCAAATCGGCATGATTATGTTGATTGGTATGGTGACTAAAAACGGTATTCTGATCGTTGAGTTTGCCAATCAGTTGCGTGATCGTGGCATTGAATTTGAAAAAGCGATCATTGATGCGTCAGCGCGTCGTTTACGTCCGATCATGATGACTGCCTTTACGACGCTTGCAGGAGCGATTCCACTGATACTCTCTTCGGGGGCTGGTTATGAGAGCCGTGTGTCGGTCGGTACGGTGATTTTCTTTGGTATGGCTTTTGCCACTTTGGTTACCTTGTTCGTCATTCCGGCGATGTATCGTCTAGTGTCTGCTCGAACTCAGTCACCTGGTCATGTTGAGGCCGAACTGAATAAAGAACTGGATCTTGATGTAAAAGCGCGAGCATCACATGGTGAGCTCAGTTAACCCAGAAGACAAGATAGATAGAACCAAGCCCGCGATAAATGCGGGCTTTTTTATAACTTGGATTTGAGGGGGTAAGTTATTAGCCGTAATTGACTGAATAGCGAGTCGGTTTATGATTCATCGCGAGTACGAGGTTGAGCGCGACAGCACCGATAATCGATAACAAGATAGTTTGAGGTGAGACAAATAGCAGTGAGCCGAGCAAGATCGAGAAATCAATCGCGAGTTGAGTTTTTCCTACCGAGATACCGAATTTATCTTGAATATACAGACACAATACATTGAAACCACCCAAACTCGAGCGATGACGAAACAGAATTAGCATGCCCAAACCCATCAGCAAACCACCCGCCACAGAGCAGTAAACCGGATTGATGGCTTCGAGACTGATCACAAGGTAGAGATGATCAGTAAAAACAGAGACCAGTGCACCTGAAATCGCGCTATTGACTGCAAAGCGGGCACCAAAGCGTCGCCAAGCCAGTAGATAGAAAGGGCTGTTGGCTACAAAATAGAGCGTTCCCAACGATAAAGTGGTGATTTGGCTTGCAAGAAGCGCCAGCCCTGCGGTCCCTCCGGTAAGGAGTGAGGCGGACTGGAGGAAGAAGAAGCCTTGGGCGACGAGAAAAGTGCCAGTTAGAATTGCGATCCAATCTTCTTTACGTGAGTGTTTTTCCATCAATTTTAAATTTATCGAGCAAATAATGGCGTGCATACTATGTAAAAAATAAGGATTTCGGTAGCTTGGGGGTGAAATTTAAGGTAAACCTATGTAATCATGGTTTTACGGAGTGTAAAGGACAAAATTGACACTTCTCTTGATTTAAGGCGAGAGAAATGCTCAACATGATATTCTTCGTAAAGCATTATGAAAAAACTGCATGAGAAAAAGTGAATTTTTCTCTTTATGACCCAGATCAAATTATGTAGAATGCGCGTCATTAGCTTGATGCAAACGTTTGCGCGGCAATAAATGCGCAAATTATAAGGATCAAATGTCAGTTTTTTTGCCACATTAAGTCTTAATCTGAGTCAGGAGATACAGATGCTAAAGCGTGATATGAACATCGCGGATTACGATGCGGAACTGTTCGCAGCTATCCAAGAAGAAACTCTTCGCCAGGAAGAACACATTGAACTTATCGCTTCTGAAAACTACACCAGCCCACGTGTAATGGAAGCGCAAGGCTCCCAGCTCACCAACAAGTACGCTGAAGGCTACCCAGGCAAGCGTTACTACGGCGGCTGTGAGTATGTTGATAAGGCGGAAACATTAGCGATTGATCGTGCCTGTCAGCTGTTTGGCTGCGAATATGCCAACGTTCAGCCACACTCTGGCTCTCAAGCTAACAGTGCCGTGTACATGGCGCTGCTTAATCCTGGCGATACGGTTCTTGGTATGAGCTTGGCACACGGCGGTCACCTGACTCATGGTTCACCGGTTAACTTTTCGGGTAAACACTACAACGTTATCCCTTACGGTATCGACGAAGCGGGTCAAATCAACTACGACGAAATGGAAGCACTGGCACTAGAGCATAAGCCGAAGATGATCATCGGTGGTTTCTCTGCGTATTCTCAAATCGTTGATTGGAAGCGCATGCGTGAAATCGCTGACAAGGCAGACGCTTACTTGTTTGTCGATATGGCGCACGTTGCGGGTCTTATTGCTGCTGGTGAATACCCAACACCAGTTCCTCATGCCCATGTTGTTACGACAACAACACATAAAACGTTAGCAGGCCCTCGTGGCGGTTTGATTTTGTCAAATGCTGGCGAAGAGATGTACAAGAAGCTCAACTCAGCCGTCTTCCCTGGTGGTCAAGGTGGCCCTCTAATGCATGTTATTGCTGGTAAAGCGGTGGCATTCAAAGAAGCGATGGAGCCTGAGTTTAAAGCCTATCAAGCACGTGTTGTTAAAAATGCGAAAGCAATGGTCGGCCAGTTCCAAGAGCGTGGTTACAAGATTGTTTCTAACAGTACTGAAAATCACCTGTTCCTCGTTGACCTAATCGACAAAGACATCACGGGTAAAGATGCTGACGCGGCACTTGGCTCTGCGAACATCACTGTTAACAAGAACTCAGTACCAAATGATCCACGTAGCCCATTCGTGACTTCAGGTATCCGTGTTGGTACACCGGCGATCACTCGTCGTGGTTTCACTGAGGAAGACGCGAAAGAGCTTGCGAATTGGATGTGTGATGTTCTAGATAACATCGGTCAACAAGATGTAGTTGAAGCGACCAAACAAAAAGTTCTGGCGATCTGTAAGCGCCTACCTGTTTACGCTTAATTACTCTGCACAAGATCATAATAGCCTCCACGATGGAGGCTATTTTTTTGTCGCTGACTTTGGGTTGCCCGTTACTTTGGTAGGCTCAGCAAAGTGCCTGACTTACATCTAAACGAGTAGTACTTGCTACTTTCATTAAACTTACCTAACCCTTCACCATCACAATAGTCGATATTGATATCTCGCATTGTGCTGAGCGTTTCTTCACTGGTCAGGGCAAATTTAGAACCATCCGAACAGACGATACGTACCCGGCCATCATCACTGACTGAGTAAATATCCACTTCGGTATTGCACAATTCGAATGACGCTTCACGGAAGTTATCTTGATCGGTGTTTGAAGCACACCCCGCTGTCACTGCCACTAATGCCGTTAACGCAATCAGTCCAAATGTTTTCATAGGAGATCCTTGGATGGTCTGTTTAATTATTGTACGAATAGATATCGGTTAGTGGTTAGACTATATAAGAGTGCAGTTTCATTCAATAAGCGATATAAAAAAAGCCGACTTATTAGTCAGCTTATTTATTAGAGTTGAATATCGTTTAGCTAATTTCAACGCCTTGTGCTTGAAGGTCGGCGTGGTACGAAGAACGTACAAAGGGGCCACAAGCTGCGTGGGTAAAGCCTAGTTCAAGCGCGATTTCTTTGAGTTCATCAAACTCTGATGGTGGCACATAACGCTCGACTGGTAAGTGGTGACGGCTCGGAGCAAGGTACTGACCGAGAGTCAGCATTGTTACGCCATGTGCACGTAAATCTTTCAGAACTTCTACGATCTCTTGTTTGGTTTCACCCAAGCCCATCATCAAGCCTGATTTAGTCGGAATATTAGGGTGTTGCTGTTTGAATTTTTGTAACAGCTCTAATGACCACTTGTAGTTAGCTCCCGGACGAGCTTTGCGGTACAGGCGAGGAGCCGTTTCTAAATTGTGGTTAAACACATCTGGCGGATTGTCTTTCATCAGCTCAAGCGCTACGTCCATGCGTCCGCGGAAGTCGGGAACCAAAGTTTCAATCTTAATGTTTGGGTTCAACACACGGATCTCGCGATTACAATCGGCGAAATGTTGCGCACCACCATCACGGAGATCATCACGGTCAACAGAGGTGATGACCACGTACTTGAGCTTCATGTCTTGAATGGTTTTCGCCAGTTTTTTAGGCTCATCGTTTTCAGGAGCCAGTGGACGACCATGGGCAACATCACAGAATGGACAGCGACGAGTACAAATGGCGCCAAGAATCATGAAGGTCGCCGTACCGTGATTGAAACATTCAGCAAGGTTTGGGCATGATGCTTCTTCACAAACAGAGTGCAGGTTATTTTTACGCATCGCTGACTTAATGTCTTGGATACGTTGGCTATCTGCTGGCAGTTTGATCTTCATCCAGTCAGGTTTACGAAGAACTTGTTTCTGCTCGGTTGGCATGTTCTTTACAGGGATCAATGCCATCTTATCAGCGTCACGATATTTAACGCCTTTTTCCATTTGGATTGGTTTACTCATGCTTCTCTTACTTCTCGTTGCTGATGGTCTATTGATTGGTTAGTGAGACAGTGTTCACTTGCTCATAACCAAGCAGTGCGACTAGCTCTTCGACTAGCTTGTTTTCAACCTGAGCGATATTATCAGGTCCACCCAATTGGCTGACCTGAGCCATCTCCATACCGGCATACCCACAGGGATTAATGCGCTGAAAAGGAGCAAGGTCCATGTTGACATTCAGAGCTAAGCCGTGAAATGAACAACCTTTGCGAATTCTTAGTCCTAAAGAGCAGATCTTTTTACCGTCGACATAAACGCCGGGAGCATCTGGGCGTGCTGCGGCGTCGATATTGTATGCTTTTAGGGTATTAATTACGAGGTTCTCGATATGCGTGACGAGATCTCGTACACCGAGTTTTTTACGACGAAGGTTAATTAGGAAGTAGGCGACCAGTTGTCCTGGGCCGTGATAAGTCACTTGACCGCCACGATCACTTTGAACGACAGGAATGTCACCGGTATTTAGTAGGTGTTCCGCTTTACCGGCTTGTCCTTGAGTAAATACAGGGTTATGTTCGACTAGCCATACTTCATCGGGCGTGTTGTCCCTTCGATTGTCGGTAAAGTTATGCATTGCTTGCCAAATTGGCTCGTAATCCTGTCTTCCTAGATGTTTTATTACAAGCTGGTTGTGCATTGCGTACTTCCATCGTCGATTAATAAAGTGAAAGGATTATAAACTGCTTCTGGATAAGGCTCTATATCTCAGCAACACATTTTTAACCTTAGAGTCTTTGTCGTCTTTTTATCTATTTGATCTATAAAAAGAAAGCAGCTCGCGCTGCTTTCAAAAAATTTTGATTAAATCAAATTAAATTATAGAACCATGCGCACAATGTCGATTTCACCCAGTTCTTTATACAGAATTTCTACCTGTTCAATCGATATCGCTGTGATGTTGATTGAGACTGAGTGATAGTTACCTTTCGCACTTGGTTTGACTGAAGGACTGTAATCACCTGGAGCATGGCGTTGAATCACTGCTAGAACCTTTTCTGGCAGTTCTGGCTTCGCGTGGCCCATGACCTTGTATGTGAAAGAACAAGGGAACTCAAGCAGGTCTTTCAGTTTTGCATCTGAGTTAATGTTCAGCATTTTGGAACTCCAAGTTTAGAAAATCGTCGTTATCAGCGCGAAATAGTACTGCCAATTGACAAGGATCTCAAGCTACCACGATAGGGGGGTAAATGAAAAAAGCCGCACTAGGCGGCTCTTTATAAACTAACTGTATGAATTACAAGAAGCTCTTAACTAGCATTACAATGTAATCCCATAGGCGGCTAAATAGGCTACCTTGCTCGACATCTTCAAGAGCAAGAAGAGGGTACTCAGCAATGTCATCACCTTCTAGTTGGTAGTATAGCTTACCAACTACGTCACCTTTCATTATTGGGGCTTCAAGCTCTTTTTCAAGGATAAAGCTCGCTTGCAAGCTTTTCGCCTGGCCGCGTGGAAGGGTTACGTATGTGTCTTGATCTAAACCAAGCGCGACGGTGTCTTTATTGCCCATCCAGATTTTTTCTTCAACAAAGGTTTCGCCTGCTTTGTGTGGCGCAACAGTTTCGAAGAAGCGAAAGCCATAGCTAAGCAGCTTTTTACTTTCCGATTTACGCGCGTTGGCATCGCGTGTACCCATCACAACCGCAACTAAACGCATTTTACCTTCGGTCGCTGAGCTGACTAAACTATAGCCGGCGTTGCTGGTATGGCCCGTTTTGATGCCGTCAACGTTCATGCTCTTATCCCAAAGCAGGCCGTTACGGTTATATTGGGTGATGCCGTTGTAAGTGTATTTCTTTTCAGAGTAGATGCGATACTCATCGGGTACATCACGAATCAACGCGCTACCAAGCAGTGCCATATCATATGGGGTCGAGTACAGGTTTGGATTGTCTAAACCGTGGACGTTGGCAAAATTAGTATCTTTCATGCCGATGGTGTCGGCCCAAGCATTCATCAGATCGACAAAGGCATCTTCTGAACCGGCAATATGCTCTGCCATCGCAACACAAGCATCGTTACCTGATTGAATGATAATGCCGCGGTTGAGCTCGTCCACTTTTACGGTGGTACCCACTTCGATGAACATTTTCGACGAGTCAGGGAAGTTTTTCGCCCAGGCATTTTTACTGATGGTCACATCGTCTTGCAGTGAAATATTACCGCGTTCAAGTTCTTGGCCAATGACGTAGCTAGTCATCATCTTGGTCAAACTCGCTGGTGAGAGCTTAGTATTCATCTCTTTTTCTGCGAGCACTTTGCCTGAATGGAAGTCCATCAGTACATAGCCTTTTGCCGCGATTTGAGGAGCATCAGGAACCACAATAGGTGATGCGAAAGCACTCGATGCGAACGTTGCAGAAAGTGCAATAGAAGATGCAAAGGCGGTTTTAATTAGCGTTGTTTTTTTCATAGTCACTACAGAATTATCTTTAACTGTCCATATCTTAACAGAATCAATCACTCAAATCAGTGTTGCTCAAGGGAAACACTGGATTGAAGACTAACGAGATTTAACAAAAGCACTGGTATAACCGAGCGCTTTCACTTGTTCAAGCGCTTTTTGAGTCAACATATAGTCGCTGAAAGGGCCTAAAAAAACGCGATGTAAGCTGTCTGAAGAACCAACATAGCTTTTGACTGCAAGCTTTTGACTCAGATCTTGCGCTAAAGTTTCAACGCGGTCTTTATGCTGTGATGAAGCAACTTGTACCACGTATTGATGGTGTGATTTATTGCTGCGAGGTTGAGAGGGTTTATCAACACTAATCACTTCAATACTCACATTGGCGGTACCAGTGCGGATGACATCTAGCTTAATGGCCGCCGCATAACTCAGATCAATGATGCGCCCTTGGTGGAACGGACCACGGTCATTGACCCTTACGATGGCGGTTTTTCCATTATCTTGGTTCGTCACTTTTACATAACTTGGAATCGGCAGTTCTTTATGCGCGGCTGTCATCGAATACATATCATAAATTTCACCATTGGAGGTCAGGTGGCCGTGAAACTTTTTACCGTACCAAGAGGCCGTGCCCTGTTGTTTAAACCCTTTGGGCTGCTTGATGATCTTATAGCGCTGACCACGTAGGGTGTAATCACTATTGCCCCCTAAACTGTACGACTCATATTGTGGTGTGGCATCTTCGATATGGTCGACATTGATCGGTGCATCGGGAGCGACATCGTTATCAATGCTGTAGCGACTCGATGATGAACAACCCGCGAGCGCGGTCAATAGAACAATCGCCGCGGCGATAAGGAGCTTATGAGTCATTTAAATTGCCTTTGAGAACGCTTTTCTATGAGTGTGGATGGACATTAAGATGCCAAAACCAGCCATCAAGGTCACCATCGAGGTGCCACCATAACTGATCAGCGGTAGCGGTACACCTACCACGGGCAAGATGCCACTGACCATGCCAATATTGACGAATACGTAAACGAAGAAGCTCAGTACGATACTGCCTGCCATCATGCGCCCAAATGCGGTTTGTGCTTTACTGGCCAGCATCAAACCACGACCAATAATAAAGAGGTAAAGGCTGAGCAGCAGTAAGATACCTATCATGCCCCATTCCTCGGCAATCACAGCAAAAATGAAATCGGTATGGCGCTCAGGAAGAAATTCAAGCTGAGACTGAGTCCCTTGTAACCAACCTTTGCCTGATACGCCTCCGGAACCAATCGCAATCTTACTTTGAATGATGTGATAACCTGCGCCGAGTGGATCGGATTCGGGGTTGAACAGCGTTCGTACCCTTACTTTCTGGTACTCACGCATTAAGAAAAACCACAACACAGGCAAGAAAGCCCCGACACCGCACACCGCAGCGAAGATGATCTTCCAACTTATCCCTGCTAAGAAGATAACAAAGATACCTGAAGCAGCAATTAAGATAGAGGTGCCCAAATCGGGTTGTTTGGCAATTAAAATCGTTGGTACAAACACCATCACTAATGACATCACTAGCGTTTGTAGTGAGGGGGGTAGTGGACGCTTACCGATATATCGAGCAACCATTAAGGGCACCGCCAGTTTAAGCAGTTCTGATGGTTGAAAGCGGACAAAACCCAAGTTGAGCCAGCGCTGCGCACCTTTTGACGCTTCACCAAAGAACAGCACCCCGAGCAGTAATACCACGCCACCGACAAACATTAAGGGGGCGAGGGCTTCGTAAGTACGGGGTGGAATTTGTGCAAGCAGCAGCATAATGCCGAGAGAGAGAGCCATGCGCATTGCTTGTCTGTCCATCATGACTAAGCTTTGGCCACTGGCGCTGTACATCACCACAAGGCCGAACCCCATCAAAACCAAAATACCGAGTAGCAATGGCAGATCAATATGAAAACGCTCAAACATGGCGCGGTTTTGACCAGTTGCTGGGTTTAAATCCATGGTTAGTTTGCCTCGTCTTGTTCGACTAACACGTGATCAAAAATTTGTCGTGCCACAGGAGCACCGTTGACTGAGCCGCCACCAGCATTTTCAAGTACGATGGTGACGATAAGTTTAGGATCGTCAAATGGCGCAAAACCAGTAAAGAGGGCATGATCGCGTAAGTGTTCGGCGATTTCGTCAGCATTATATTCTTCGTCTTCAGCGAGGCCGAAAACTTGCGCCGTTCCTGATTTACCACCACTCATGTACGGTGTTTTATAAAACGCTCGTCGCGCGGTGCCTTTCTTACCGTGGTTAACCAAACGCATGCCTTCGAGTGCCATATCCCAATAGCGCTCTTTAACGCCAGTAATTGGCGGGTAGCTTACCACCTCAGACAGTTGTTGATTGTCAAATTGGTCGCCATTATTGATGGTTGCGCGCAATAAATGCGGAGCGACCACTTCACCACGTTTGACCAGTACCGATGTTGCTTTGGCAATTTGCATCGGGGTTGCGGTCCAATAACCTTGGCCAATACCGACAGGAATCGTGTCGCCTTGGTACCACGGAGTCCGGTGACGTGACATTTTCCAGTCACGAGTTGGCATATTCGCTTTACTCTCTTCGTAGATGTCGATGCCAGTGTAGTCGCCAAATCCGAACAGCATCATCCAACTTGAAATTCGATCGATGCCCATATCATAAGCGATTTGATAGAAGAAGGTGTCGACTGACTCTTCAATCGACTGCACGATGTTGACTCTACCGTGTCCCCAACGTCGCCAATCTCGGAAAGGTTTGGTTTTTGAATTCGGGATCTTCCAGTAGCCAGGGTCGTTGCGAGTGGTATACGGTGTCACCACACCTTCTTGCAGCGCGGAGACGGCGATAAAAGGTTTAATGGTCGAAGCGGGTGGGTAGATCCCCAGAGTCGCGCGGTTAACCAAAGGGCGGTTTTTATCATTCAGTAGCGCGTTATAAGCTTTACTTGAGATACCATGAACAAAAGAGTTCGGATCGTAGCTTGGACTAGAGACCATGGCTAAGACACCGTTATCATGAGGATCGAGCACAACCGCGCCACCGCGGCGTCCGTCTAGCATTTTATGCACGTAAAGTTGTAAATCAATATCGAGATTTAGCACGATATCTTTACCCGGCACGGGAGGAACATACTTTAGCGTGCGGATAATACGGCCACGACTGTTCACCTCGACTTCTTGATAGCCTGCAGTGCCATGCAACATATCTTCGTAATAGCGCTCAATGCCGAGCTTGCCGATATCGCGCGTGGCTTGATAGTTCGCGTCTTTCTCTTCACGGACCAGTCGCTCAATATCACGGTCATTAATGCGTGATACGTAGCCAATAACATGGGTAAGGACTTCACTGTATGGGTAATGGCGTTTTAAGGCCGCGTTAATCGCAACGCCCGGAAAATTGTGTTGCTGAACAGAAAACTTAGCCGCTTGCTCTTGAGTTAACTGAGTGAGGATCGGCACCGATTTAAAACGACGTGTCTGGTGACGTTCTTTATTGAAACGCTCAACTTGCTCTGGAGTAATGGTGAGAAATTGTTGCAAACGTTGGATGGTGTCATCCATGTCTTTAACTTTTTCTGGAATAATATCTAGGCTAAAAACCGGTCGGTTCTCGGCGAGTAGTTTGCCATTTCGGTCATAGATCAGGCCGCGGTTTGGCGCAATGGGCACCACTTTAATTCGATTGTCGTTCGAGCGGGTTTTGTAGTCTTGGTATTGATTGATCTGAATGTTGTAGAGGTTAGTGATCAGTACACCAACCATGGCGACAATACCGATGAAAGCAAAAACAGCGCGATTTTTAAATAATCGCGCTTCTTCATGGTAATCCCTAAATTGGGTACGCTTCCTTAACATCTACGTTTATTCTCGATGGTATGGGTGGTTGGCAGTAATGCTCCACGCTCGATAAAGACTCTCTGCCATGACAATACGCACCAAAGGATGAGGCAGTGTTAGCGCAGATAAAGACCAGCTTTGATCAGCCGCGGCTTTACAAGCTGGTGACAATCCTTCTGGCCCGCCAATCAAAATAGAGACATCTCTGGCGTCGAGTTTCCAGCTTTCTAATTGCTCTGCTAGTTGTGGGGTGTCCCACTTTTTCCCCGGGATGTCGAGAGTAACAATTCGGTTGCCTTTTGGCACGGCAGCCAGCATCGCTTCGCCCTCTTTTTGCAGAATTCTTGCAATGTCGGCATTTTTGCCACGTTTCCCAGCGCTTATTTCCACCAGCTCAAGTGGCATATCATGTGGAAAACGGCGACGATACTCTTGGAATCCTTCTTCAACCCATTTCGGCATCTTGGTTCCGACTGCGATAAGCTGGATCTTCATGATTAGCCCCAAAGCTTCTCAAGTTGATAGAGCTCGCGTTGCTCTTCTTGCATTACGTGGACAATGGTTGATGCCATGTCGAGTACAACCCATTCGCCTTGCTCTTGACCATCAATAGCAAGAGGTTCGATGCCGATCAATTTTGACTCTTTGGCCACATGCTCGGCGATTGACGCGACATGACGTTTAGAGGTTCCGGTACAGACAATCATGAAGTCAGTAATGCTTGATTTACCTCGCACATCGATGGTTTTGATATCTTGCGCTTTCATATCATCCATTTTGTCGATTAAGAATTCGTTTAACTGTTCAAGTTGCAAGGTGTTGTCCTCGTTATTTTGAGTGATTGACTGTTTTTTACGGCGGCGAAGTATAGCACGCTTTTCATATCCGCACTGACGGCAAGCATAGCTCGCAGCTTAACTGGTGCAATAATGGCCAGCATGAGCGCTCATATTGCGTTTTTACCGTCACTTCAGCTTGCGCTAACAACTGCAGTTGCTTTGTGAGGTTGGATAAACTGAGTCTTTGCAAAGCGGCAGAGTAAAGTGGGCGTTTAGATTGCCAAATTCGATAGTGTTCGAAAATCTGCCCCATTGGCTGACTTTGCATTAAGCTCGCCATACTCATTAGCTGGGTGAGCTCTTTTTGTAAGGTTCGAATGAGAATCACCGCTTCGACGCCTTCTACTTCAAGCTGTCTTAATATCCGCTGTGAGCGTTTGGCTTTTCCGGCCAATAGCGCATCGACCCAATGAAATGCGGTGAAATGGTTATGACGACTTAGTGCGTGCTCCAAGCGAACTAAGTTCAACTCACCGTCAGGGTAGAGCAGAACCAGTTTTTCTAAGCTTTGAGTCAGAGCAAACAGGTTACCTTCATGCCACTGCGCCAACATTTGTATCGCTTCAGGGTCGGGCTTTAGGCCCAGCTTACGGCAGCGCGCTTGGACGAATTGTGGTAATCGCTGAATGTCGGGGGTTAGGCAACTGACCCAGCAACCATGTTGGTTTAACGTTTTGAACCACTTTGCGTTTTCTTGCGCTTTGGTCAGCTTAGTACCAATGACCAACAAGAGAATGTCTGGGTGCAACACAGAGGCGATGGTGAGCAACTCTTTACCAATCGCGGCATTAACGCCGCTTTCTGGCAATTCAAGCTCAATCACTTGGCGCGCGGAAAATAGACTCATCGCCTGGCAACAGTCATAGACTTGATTCCAGTCGAGAGAGCTATCGACGGCGAAGCGATGGCGCTCTTCAAACCCTTGCGCCAATGCCGCTTGTTGTATCGCTTGACGAGACTCTTGCACCAACAAGGGCTCGTTACCAAAGATCAGGTAAATAGGGTCGAGTCGCTTATTGAGCTGCTCTGTCAATCGATCAGCGAAAATTCGCATAACAGTTATTGATTCATATTGGTGTGAGTAGACGTTGAGTTCTGACCCTCATCAGAGTAGAGCGTCTTGATCTGGTATTGCTCTTCTTCTGCGCCAAGTTGAACTTCTTGTTCTGACTCTAGGATTTCGTTGGCTTCAATGTCGGCTTTTAAACGCGCCATTTGGCGAATAATTTGCGCTGAGGCCAATTTACGCATTTCATCTTCGATCATGTCACGTTCGACGGATTTCGCCAGTGCGGTGAGCGGGTTATCGAGATAGCTGCGCGTCACGCTGGTTGAGAATGTTCTTGCGCCGAGCTCAGGCAGCGTCACGCGGTAAGAGGCTCTAAACGTCAACTCTTTCTCAGCGGCACGGGTATTTTGATATAAAGACAGGGTGCGCTCGCCAACGCCTTCGCTAATCAAGTGCAAGTTAGGCACATTGGCCGCGGGTGGCACAACCTCAATCTCACTCATACGTAATTGGCCTTTCATCATGCGGGTAAAGCTACTGTATTGGTCATAGCTGGTCAGTGACATCGTCTCAAGTTCATCAGGAACCGAGTAATCACCACGCAGATGAAAGCCACAAGCCGACAGCAAAGAGGCAGCGAGAACGAGGGTGGTCATTTTGATTGAATGTGTAGTAAATAGTGCTCTTACTCGTAGAGGGAACATAGTTTGATGGCTCTCGATGATTATTGGAATACTTATCTTAAAACTCTACCTCAAGCAGAGCAGGACAGCTAAAGTGTTAAGATAAGTAAAGCAGGGCAGTGCGCCCTGCTTTAACGTTAGTGAGCGATGATTAGTTCGCCACGATGTTCAGAAGCTTGCCAGGTACGAAGATAACTTTACGGATAGTTAAGCCATCTAGGAACTTCTTAGCATTCTCGTCGTTCAGGCCAAGCTCACGAACTTGCTCTTCTGTCGCGTCAGCAGCAACAGTTAGTTTCGCACGTAGCTTACCGTTGATCATGACAACAATAGTCTTTTCGTCTTCAACTAGGGCTTTCTCGTCAAACGTTGGCCATGTTGCTGAGTCAACGTTTGATTCACCAAGAGCAATCCACATTTCGTAACAGATGTGCGGAGTCATTGGGTAAAGCATGCGAACTACAGCTTTTAGCGCTTCATCAAGAATTGCACGATCTTGTACAGACTCTTGAGGTGCTTTCGCCAGTTTGTTCATCAGTTCCATGATTGCAGCGATGGCGGTGTTGAACGTTTGGCGACGGCCGATATCATCCGTTACTTTGGCGATAGTCTTGTGGATATCACGACGAAGTGCTTTTTGATCGCCAGATAGAGCAGAAGCATCAACCGATTCAGCAGCTCCTTTAGACGAGTGAGCGTGAACCAGTTTCCAAACACGCTTAAGGAAGCGGTTTGCACCTTCAACACCAGACTCTTGCCACTCAAGTGTCATGTCGGCAGGTGAGGCAAACATCATAAATAGACGAACGGTATCTGCACCGTACTTGTCTACCATCTCTTGTGGGTCGATACCGTTGTTCTTAGACTTAGACATTTTGATCATGCCTGAGTGCTCAACTTCGCGACCTTGGTTGTCGACAGCTTTTTCGATACGACCTTTACCATCACGTTCAATCGTTACATCAGTTGGAGCAACCCACTCTTTAGTGCCCTTCTCGTTGGTGTGGTAAAACGCATCAGCTAGAACCATGCCTTGACATAGTAGCTGCTTGAATGGTTCGTCAGAGGTGACATAACCTGCATCACGTAGAAGCTTGTGGAAGAAACGCGAGTAAAGCAGGTGCATACAAGCGTGCTCGATACCACCAACGTATTGGTCAACCGGTAGCCAGTAGTTGGCTTTTTCTGGGTCTAGAATGTCGTCAGCTTGTGGTGAACAGTAACGAGCGTAGTACCAAGATGATTCCATAAAGGTATCGAACGTATCCGTTTCACGCAGAGCTGGCTCACCGTTAAAGGTGGTCTTTGCCCACTCTTTGTCCGCTTTGATCGGGCTGGTTACGCCGTCCATGACCACGTCTTCAGGAAGAATTACGGGGAGTTGGTCTGCTGGTACTGGGTGAACTTCACCGTCTTCAGTCGTGACCATTGGGATTGGGGCACCCCAGTAACGTTGACGAGAAACACCCCAGTCACGAAGACGGAAGTTTACTGTCTTCTTACCTTTGCCTTCAGCTTCAAGCTTTGCTGCAATTGCGTTGAACGCTTCTTGGAACGCAAGGCCATCGAATTCACCAGAATCGAACAATACGCCTTTCTCAGTGTATGCCGCTTCAGAAACATCTAGCTCAGAACCGTCTTCAGGTTTGATGACTGGGATGATATCGATGCCGTACTTAGTCGCAAACTCGTAGTCACGTTGATCGTGAGCTGGGACCGCCATGACTGCGCCTGTGCCATAATCCATCAGAACAAAGTTGGCTACGTAAATAGGAACCTCACGGCCGTTCAATGGGTGAATAGCAGTAAGGCCAGTCGCCATACCTTTCTTCTCCATTGTTGCCAGTTCAGCTTCAGCGACTTTGCTGTTCTTACACTCATCGATGAATGTGGCAAGCTCAGGGTTATTTTCAGCAGCAATGGCAGCAAGTGGGTGACCTGCGGCGATACCTACGTAAGTCACTCCCATAAGAGTGTCTGGACGCGTGGTGTACACTTCTAGATCTGCTTCACCGTCCTTCAAGGCAAATCGCAGCTCGACCCCTTCAGAGCGGCCAATCCAGTTGCGCTGCATGGTTTTAACCATTTCTGGCCAACCATCAAGATTATCAAGATCATCAAGCAATTCTTGTGCGTATTCAGTGATCTTAATAAACCACTGTGGGATCTCTTTCTGTTCGACTTTAGTGTCACAACGCCAGCAACAACCATCTTCTACTTGTTCATTGGCCAATACCGTTTGGTCATTTGGACACCAGTTTACCGATGAGGTCTTTTTATACACTAGGCCTTTGTTGTAAAGCTTAGTGAAAAATTCTTGTTCCCAACGGTAGTACTCAGGCGTACAGGTCGCAAACTCACGATTCCAGTCGTAGCCAAAACCGAGCAGTTTAAGCTGGTTTTTCATGTACTCAATATTTTCGTA
The DNA here is from genome assembly GCF_000711795.1 of Vibrio pacinii DSM 19139. GTDB lineage: Bacteria > Pseudomonadota > Gammaproteobacteria > Enterobacterales > Vibrionaceae > Vibrio > Vibrio pacinii. Next base: position 19,620 of record NZ_JONH01000017.1, read on the forward strand.
AGTCCATGGCGCAGGAGCGGTATTATTTTTTACTGCTGCATTTTCTGCTGGTAGACCAAATGCGTCCCAACCGATAGGCTGCATGACATTTTTACCTTGCAGACGCTGAAAACGAGATACCACATCACCGATAGTATAGTTACGCACGTGACCCATGTGCAGTCGGCCACTTGGGTATGGGAACATAGACAGACAGTAGAATTTTTCTTTGTTTGGGTCTTCACTGACAACAAACGTTTTGTTGTTATCCCAGTGCTGTTGAACTTTCTGTTCAATATCTTGCGGGTTATATTGTTCTTGCATCGATGATATCCGGTTATCTTGGAATTTGTGAGTTCGGTTAGAACAGACATTAATAGATCGTCATAGAATACCTAAAGGAAAGGTGCACAACAATAGTCAATCCATAGTCACATCGTCTTAACTCTGCCTTGAGTGAGCACCTGAGGTGTGATTATGATCAGGTTGGTGTCATTCATCATGGAGGTCCGCTATGCCAAAACGAAAAGCAGGTTATGAAGAGATGCTTGAGGATGTGGTTGAAACATTGAAACACAGTCCCGAAGAAATCAATCATGTGCTCGAGAAATCGGGGCAAGTGGCAAAGGCGGCCAATGATTTATCTAAAGATGAGCTTTCACTGGTGTCGGCGTACGTTAAATCCGATTTAAAAGAGTTTGCCGACAACTATCAACAATCTAAAAGCGGGCCATTTTATCTGATGATCGCTGACTCTATCTGGCAAGGGCTACTTGAAATTACCGATAGAACGAAAGTCGAGTGGGTCGAGTTATTTGAAGATTTAGAGCATCAAGGGCTCTACCAAGTTGGTGAAGTGATTGGTCTTGGGGTCTTAGTTTGTGACGATTGTGGTCATAAAACCCAGTACAACCATCCGACAGTGATCATTCCCTGCATTAAATGCGGTTGTAAGGGCTTTAGCCGCCAGCCACTCAAGCCGTAACAGCACGCTCTAGCTGTAAGATAAAAACCAAGGGTTGATGTTATCCATCAACCCTTGATCTTTTACTGGTTAGTCTTTCAAGCGCCATCCGGCGATCAAGCTCAATACGACCCACAGATAAATAGGCCAGGTGCCCAAATGTCGATAAGGTGTGTCGCCTTGCATTGACGGTATTTCTGCGCGCAGTACCGCAGTCTCAAATTGAGGCACCTTGGCAATGATATGACCTTTGTAGTCTGTGACAGCGGTAATACCATTATTGGTTGCGCGTATTACCGGTTTACCCAATTCTAGCGCTCGCATTCGCGCGATTTCCATATGTTGCAACGGCCCGATAGAGCGGCCAAACCACGCGTCATTCGATAGGGTGAGGATAAAGTCAGTATCATCAGTAATATTTTGTCTTACCTGTTCATTAAAAATGATTTCGTAACATAAAGCCGGTGCAAGCTGTTTGCCGTTGGCATCTATATTAGGCTGAATGAAGTCACCTGGCGTAAAAGAGGACATGGGTAAGTTGAAAAAGGGCGCGATAGGGCGCAGTACACTTTCAAATGGGACAAACTCACCAAATGGCAACAGGTGGTGCTTGTGGTAGCGCTGTTCCATATCATACTGGTAACCTAACTGCGGCTTTTTCCCTAGGGTCAAGATGCTGTTATAGAACTTTTTATTGTCACCTTGATTGACGATACCAGTGATAATCGTGCTGTGATTCATTGCTGCCGCGGAATCTAGGTTATTGAGATACGACGATATCTCAAACTCAAACGCTGGAATGGCCGCTTCAGGCCAGATGATAATATCCGCGTCCCAGTTGTCTCGGGTCAGATCGGTATATTTCATTATGGTTGGCCAGCGTTGGCTAGGCTGCCACTTGAGCTCTTGCGCGATATTGCCTTGGATAAGGGCGACTTTGGTTGGTTCGCTGTCTCGTGGGCTTACCCATTGGGCCGATTGGAGTGCAAAGCCAGACAATAAGATGACCGCAGGAACAACCAGTGTTGACCACTTTCGGTGCAGCACGGCGTAGCTGATAGCGCCACTGCAGATGATCAATAACAGCGTGATTAACTCAACACCGGCAAGCGGTGCAAAGTGAGCGAGTGGGCTATCAATCTGGCTGTAGCCGAGCCATAGCCAAGGGAACCCAGTCATTACCCAGCCGCGTAGCCAATCAAAAATAAGCCACAATGCAGGTGCAGCAAGCAGTAAACGTGAACGTCTAGATTGCGGGAAAAAACGGTTTAAACTCCAGCTAAACAATGCGCTGTAGATGGCTAAATAACCGACCAGTAGCGCCATAAGTAGCGCACTGGCAATCTTGGGCATGCCGCCAAAGCTATCGATGCTAACGTGGACCCAGCTAATGCCAGTCGCGAACTGACCTATCCCCCAAGCGTAACCAATCGCCAGTGACTGCTTTGGGCTTTGCTTGTGGATCAGTAGCAGCAAAAGTGTCGGAGAGACTATTGCCAGCGGCCAAATTTGATAGGGCGCGAAGGCAAGGGTGGTTAAAGCGCCAACAAAAACGGCCGCGAGCGGCCGTTTTAGGCGATGAAATAGTGTACTTATCATCGGACTTATCTTGATTCTCCATAAGGAGCGTTGCGTTACTCGCCAACTGCGTTTAAAGCTGACTCTTCGTCTGGTATGGTAACTTGCAATTGAACCACGCGGCGGTTATCGGCGGCGGTTACTTTGAAGTTGTAGCCGTCAATGCCGACCACTTCACCACGCGATGGCAAGTGACCCAGAGCGGTCATGACCATGCCGCCGATGGTATCGACTTCTTCATCACTAAAAGAGGTACCAAAGGTATCGTTAAACTCTTCGATCGTGGTTAGCGCTTTCACCGCAAAGGTGTGTTTGCTTAACTTACGGATGTCGAGTTCTTCCTCGTCATCGAACTCATCTTCAATTTCCCCAACAATTTCTTCGAGGATATCTTCAATGGTCACCAGCCCTGATACGCCACCAAACTCATCGACCACAATAGCCATGTGGTAACGCTCTTGGCGGAATTCTTTAAGCAGACGATCGACGCGTTTGCTCTCAGGAACAACGACGGCAGGACGTATGACCTGCTCAATATTGAAAGGTTCACTGTCTGAGCCTAAGTATTTAAGTAAGTCCTTCGCAAGCAGAATGCCTTCTACATGGTCTTTGTCTTCGCTGATCACTGGGTAGCGTGAGTGCTGAGCCCCTGTGATAAGGTTAATCAAAGTGTCTAAATCGTCACTTCGATCGACGGTAACCATTTGCGAACGCGGCAACATAATGTCGCGCACACGCATTTCAGAAATCTCCATTACACCTTCAAGCATATCTCGAGTGTCATGGTCGATTAGGTCATTTTCTTCCGAGTCGCGAATGGCATCGACGAGCTCTTGGCGATCTTTAGGTTCACCTTGGAATAATTGACCTAGGCGTCCGAAGAAGGACTTTCTACTCGGACCTTCAGATTTTTCTTTCTTACCTTCTAGAGAAGAGGGCGAATTGTCTTCGTTCATTGTTTCTCAAACTAGTAACGCTATCAGAAGTGTGATAGCACACATTAGTGACGTTAATGGTGAGGGCAAACTGCGAAAATGCGTTCAACCCGGACGATCAACGTTACTCTTTTTCTGCAATGTATGGGTCATTGAACCCCATGCTTTGCATAATTTCTGTTTCGAGTGACTCCATCTCTTCGGCTTCGTCATCGTCGATATGATCATAACCTAGCAGATGCAAGCTACCATGTACAACCATATGCGCCCAGTGCGCCATAAGAGGTTTATTTTGTTCGATAGCTTCACGTTCAACCACTTGACGACAAACAATCAAGTCACCCAGCAAATCAAGCTCGATACCCGGAGGGGCTTCGAAGGGAAAAGACAGCACGTTAGTTGACTTATCTTTACCACGATAGTCATGATTTAGCTGGTGGCTCTCTTGCTCATCGACAATACGAATGGTCAGTTCCGCTTGCTGTTGGAACGGAATGATCGTTTTATCGAGCCAAGTTTGAAAATCGTGCTCAGTCGGAAGCCCGTTTTCATTTTCAACCGCAAACTGTAGATCGAGTTGAATGCTCATTATTTACCTTCAGTCACTTCTGCTTGAACTTGTTTGGTCAGTTCCGCTTTAGCTGTTTCAATCAGTTGAACTTCGCGCTCTTCGCGACGTTTCTTCTCAAACTCTTTACGCTCTTTTTGATCTTGCGCTTCCCATTTTTCATAAGCGTTGACGATGCGCGCGACCACTGGGTGACGAACAACGTCGTCGGCTTGGAAGAAGTTAAAGCTAATATCATCGACTTCGCTTAGTACTTCAATAGCATGGCGAAGGCCCGATTTTGCGCCGCGTGGTAAGTCAATCTGAGTAATGTCACCGGTGATCACTGCGCGCGAGTTAAAACCAATACGGGTCAGGAACATCTTCATTTGTTCCACCGTGGTATTTTGGCTCTCATCGAGAATAATGAACGCGTCATTGAGTGTCCGGCCGCGCATGTAGGCCAAAGGTGCAACTTCAATCACGTTGCGCTCAATCAACTTCTCGACCTTTTCGAAGCCGAGCATTTCAAACAGAGCGTCGTAAAGTGGGCGCAGATATGGGTCCACTTTTTGGCTTAAATCGCCGGGTAAAAACCCGAGTTTTTCGCCAGCTTCAACCGCAGGTCGGGTTAGCAAAATACGACGAATTTCTTGGCGCTCCAGTGCATCTACCGCCGCTGCAACGGCTAAGTAAGTCTTACCTGTCCCTGCTGGGCCAATACCAAACGAAATGTCATGAGTTACCATGTTGACCAAGTATTGAGCTTGATTTGGTGTGCGGGGTTTGATCACGCCCTTTTTGGTCTTAATGAAGACTTCTTTACCATGCTCGATATTGGACTCAAGGTTTTGCTCAAGTACACCCGTCTGTTTGATCGCTAGGTGGATCTCATCGGGTTCAATATCTGGGATATTGCCACGAACAGGCGAGGTATTGACGTAAAGCGTTTGGATAATTTCCAATGCAGCAGCGCTGGTATGAGGCTTTCCTACAATAGTAAAAAAGTTGCCTCGGTAGCTAATTTCAACACCGAGCCTGCGCTCAAGGTGTTTAATATTGTCGTCGAAAGGACCGCACAAGCTGGCAAGACGGCGGTTATCTGAAGGTTCTAGATTAATCTCTAGCGTAATAATTTTAGTGCTCAAAGTTGCCTCTCATTTGTGGCAGTCCGATTGAGACCGGACTGCCAATGGCTTATCTACCTCTCTAAGATGGTTACTTACAGAGATAATTTCAAGCTTACGGCGTAAAAGTCGCCACACCGAGCTCATCTTGACGTTTCGTTTTCGCGATCATTTGCGTTGGGGAAATGATGCTGCGTAGATCCATATCTTTTTCAGTACGAATCAGTTCACCACGTAACGAGTTAGCAAAAACATCGGTGACCTTAACATCGACAAACTGGCCGATGAGATCAGCACTGCCTTCAAAGTTCACCACGCGGTTATTCTCTGTACGTGCGCGAAGCTCCATTAGATTCTTTTTCGATGGACCTTCGACCAGTACACGCTGCTCGGTACCCAACATCAGGCGTGAGTAACGCATCGCTTGGCTGTTGACGGTTTGTTGCAGTTCGTACAAGCGCTGTTTCTTCACTTCTTCGGACAGATCACACGGGTAATCAGCAGCCGGCGTACCTGGGCGTGGTGAGAAGATAAAGCTAAAGCTCATATCGAAATCAACGTCTTTAATCAGCTTCATTGTGTCTTGGAAGTCTTTATCTGTTTCACCAGGGAAGGCAACGATAAAGTCTGAGCTGATTTGAATGTCAGGACGCGCTTTACGTAGCTTACGAATAATCGACTTGTACTCAATCGCGGTATGTGGACGCTTCATCATGGTTAAAATACGGTCACTACCACTTTGTACGGGTAAGTGGAGGAAGCTAACCAGTTCAGGCGTGTCTTCGTAAACGGCAATGATGTCGTCAGTAAATTCGAGCGGGTGGCTGGTGGTGAAACGAATACGGTCGATACCATCGATAGACGCCACCAAACGAAGTAGCTCAGCAAAAGAGCAGATCTCGCCATCGTGAGTTGGACCACGGAAAGCGTTAACGTTTTGACCCAACAGGTTAACTTCACGCACACCTTGTTCAGCCAGTTGGGCGATTTCAAACAGGACATCATCCATTGGACGACTGACTTCTTCACCACGTGTATATGGAACCACACAGTAAGTACAGTACTTAGAGCAGCCTTCCATAATCGACACAAATGCAGTTGCTCCTTCGGCGCGTGGTTCGGGCAAACTGTCGAATTTTTCGATCTCAGGGAAAGAAATATCCATTACAGGCGCATGATTGCTTTGCGACTGCTTAATCATTTCTGGTAGACGGTGCAGGGTTTGTGGACCAAAAATAACATCAACAAAGGGCGCGCGTTCACGTATATGGTCGCCTTCTTGAGTGGCAACACAACCGCCAACACCTATAACAACGCCTTCTTTTTTGTCTTTGAGTGTTTTCCAACGACCAAGTTGGTGAAACACCTTTTCTTGCGCTTTTTCACGAATAGAACAGGTGTTGAGCAGGAGTACATCTGCCTCTTCTGGTTTTTCTGTCAGCTCATAGCCGTTAGCCGCGTTCAGTAGATCCGCCATTTTTGATGAATCGTATTCGTTCATCTGGCAGCCCCAGGTTTTAATTAGCAGTTTCTTACTCATGTTTTCGCTCGATCGTTAGTTTAAATTAAGGGAGCAAATTGCCCAGTGTGACAATTATCCATCTATCAATGTTTTTCTGATGGTTTTTTCTTCTCGCATATTAGCGAGCCGCGTATTGTACTGCTTTAAAAACCGACTGACTAGTGCCGTGGTTGAATCAATTGCAAGCGTTATTGTACAAGGGATTAGACCACCTCTAACATGAGGTTTTAGGTTACATTTTTAGCAATGAAATCGTACAATAAAAAACAGTTAAAGAATCAACATGATGAAATACAAAATATGAGCAGATTTGATGTTGCCGTAATTGGTGGGGGCATGGTCGGAGCCGCTGTTGCGATCGGTTTTGCCAAGCAGGGAAGACGAGTAGCGGTTGTAGAAGGCTTGGCGCCTCGTCCTTTTTCCGCTGAGCAAGCGATGGACATTCGTGTTTCCGCCATTTCCGAACATTCAGTTTCTGTTTTAGAAAGCCTAGGAGCGTGGCAGAACATTGCCCAAATGCGTGTGTGCCCTTATCGGCGCCTAGAAACTTGGGAGCACCCAGAGTGCCGTACCCGTTTTCATTCTGATGCGCTTAATTTGGAGCGTTTAGGCTACATTGTCGAAAATCAAGTGATTCAGTTGGGACTATGGCAACAATTTGAATCCTGGCCTGAGATTGAACGGTTCTGCCCTGATACGTTGGATGATATTGAGTTTGGTGTAATAAACCAATTGACTCTCTCTTCTGGCGCAACGTTAGAGGCTGATTTAGTCGTTGGTGCGGATGGCGCCAACTCTAAAGTGAGAACACTCGCGGGAATTGGCGTAACGGCCTGGGACTATCGTCAACATTGCATGTTGATCAATGTGGAAACAGAACTCGCTCAGCAAGATATTACTTGGCAACAGTTTACCCCATCAGGACCACGCTCTTTTCTGCCATTAAGCTCTTTAGAGAGAAATGGTCAAACGGTAGGTCAAGGCTCTTTGGTTTGGTATGACTCGCCGAAACGAATTAAGCAGTTGTCGGCCATGACCCCTGAACAATTACGCCAAGAAGTGTTAACGCATTTTCCTCGCGAGCTTGGCGACATTCATGTACTGCAACACGGCTCGTTTCCTCTTACTCGCCGACATGCACAAACATACGCCAAGCAGCGCTGTGTTTTAGTTGGCGATGCTGCGCACACAATTAATCCGCTAGCAGGTCAAGGTGTGAACCTAGGCTTTAAAGATGTGGAGGCTCTATTGGCCGTGTGTGAGGGTAAGGGTGTGATTAGCCAACCAATGTTAGACAAATACCAACGCCAAAGGCGACCAGATAACTTGCTGATGCAGACGGGGATGGACGTGTTCTATAAAGGTTTCAGTAACCATATTGCGCCGTTAAAACTTGCACGTAACGCGGCGTTAAAGTTGGCAGAGCATAGCCCATTAAAAACGCAGGTTCTTAAATATGCTTTGGGGTTGTGATATCAATCTGACCAGATAGAAGTTGATATTATTGAACAAAAAAACAAAAACGCAGCCAAATGGCTGCGTTTTTTTGTGTTTGGCTAAGTAGTGATTACTTAGTGACACGTAGTACTGGTGTTTCACCAACAGTCACAGAACCAGAAAGCTTGTTCAGCTCTTTGATTTCGTCCATGTTAGAGATAACAACAGGAGTCAGTGTAGACTTCGCTTTCTCTTCAAGTAGAGCGAGATCGAATTCGATCACAGTGTCACCTGCTTTCACAGATTGACCTTCTTCAGCGATGCGCGTGAAGCCTTCACCTTTAAGCTCAACAGTGTCAATACCGAAGTGAACAAATAGCTCAACGCCATCGTCAGATTCAATAGAGAACGCATGGTTAGTTTCGAAGATCTTACCGATAGTGCCGTTTACAGGAGCTACCATCTTGTTGCCTGCTGGCTTGATAGCAATACCATCACCAACAATTTTCTCAGCGAAAACAACATCTGGCACATCTTCAATGTTGACGATTTCACCAGATAGAGGTGCGATGATTTCGATTGCACCAGCGTCAGCGCTGTCGTCAGATACTAGCTTCTTAAGTTTGTCAAACAGACCCATTGTGTCATGCTCCTAACGTTTTTATTTAATTCTGTCGAATAATAGTATACCAATCTCACAAGATAGACGACAAATTTCGCCGCCTATCTTATTGGTATTACCTGATTATTGCGTTTTCTCTGCGATAAATTTTTCTACTACGGCTTCAATTTCTGCCGCCGTTGGAAGAGACAGGGCTTGTTCTGCCATCGCTTTCACTTCAGCGAAGTTAGAGTTACGGATAACTTTCTTCACTTTAGGGATAGAGATACCACTCATCGAGAATTCATCAAGGCCCATACCAAGTAGGAGTAGAGTTGCACGTTCATCACCTGCAAGCTCGCCACACATACCGGTCCATTTACCTTCAGCGTGAGAAGCGTCAATGACTTGCTTAATCACGGTCAGTACTGCTGGTGACATTGGGTTGTAAAGATGAGAAATCATCTCGTTACCACGGTCAACCGCTAGGGTGTACTGTGTTAGGTCGTTGGTACCAATAGAGAAGAAGGCAACTTCTTTCGCTAAGTGGTGGGCGATCGCAGCAGCTGCTGGTGTCTCAACCATTACACCAACTTCGATGCTTTCATCGAAGGCATGGCCTTCTTCACGCAGTTCAGCTTTGTACTCTTCGATGGCTTTTTTCAGCTCACGAATTTCCTCAACAGAAATAATCATTGGGAACATGATACGCAGTTTACCATGTGCAGACGCACGTAGGATGCCACGTAACTGGTCACGAAGGATTTCACGACGGTCTAAGCTGATACGCACGGCGCGCCAGCCAAGGAACGGGTTCATCTCTTGTGGCAGATCCATATATGGAAGATCTTTGTCACCGCCGATGTCCATGGTACGTATGATTACCGACTCACCATGCATGGCTTCAGCCACTTCTTTGTAAGCTTGGTATTGCTCTTCCTCAGCTGGAAGTGCATCACGATCCATAAATAGGAATTCAGTACGGTACAGACCAACGCCTTCACCACCGTTACGAATGATGCCATCACAGTCTTTTACAGTACCGATATTACCGCACACTTCTACGCGATGACCGTCAATGGTCTCAGCGTGTAGATCTTTCAGTTTGGCAAGTTCTTCTTTTTCAGCAATGAAAGCCGCTTTCACTGCTTTTGCTTCTGCAAGTTCAGCGTCTGATGGGTTGATAACGATCTTGTTGTTCATCGCATCAAGAATCAGCATGTCGCCGTTCTTCACTTTCTTCGTGATGTCGTTAGTACCGACAATCGCAGGAAGTTCAAGAGAACGAGCCATGATAGAAGTGTGTGAAGTACGACCGCCGATGTCACACACAAAACCAAGTACGTAGTCTAGGTTGATCTGTGCTGTCTCAGAAGGTGTTAAGTCGTAAGCGACTAGGATCACTTCTTGATCGATATCGCTTAGCGATACGATGTTGATGCCGAGTGCATTTTTCACAAAACGTGTCCCGATATCACGGATATCAGTGGCACGTTCTTTTAAGTATTCGTCGTCTAGAGATTCTAGAGCGGATGCTTGCTCTTCGATAACGGTGTAGATAGCGTTATCAGCGTGCATCTTGTCATTCTTGATCAGTGCTAGGATTTCTTCCTCTAGCTCTTCGTCTTCAAGAAGCATGATATGACCTTCAAAGATCGCTTCTTTCTCTTCACCAAAGGTTTCAAGTGCTTTCTGTTTTACCATTTCTAACTGAGCTGAAGATTTGTTACGAGCGTCAAAAAAGCGCTGAACTTCAGCTTCAATTTGATCATCAGAAATAGCGTGTGTGTTTAGGACAATTTCATCTTCTTGAAGTAGTAATGCTTTACCGATAGCAATACCAGGAGATGCTAGGATGCCTGAAATCATAGCCTTACCTTAAATTGGTCAACTTTAAAACGGGAGAATAATGGATGCGCTAACGAATAGTTTTAGCTTATATTTTAGTTTATTTCCAACAAAGCCATTTTGTTATGCAAAATGGCTTTGAGAAACTAAAAACTGAATTAGTGCAGTTGGTCCATTAGAGCAACTAGGTGGTCAACAGCTTGTTGAGCCTGTGGGCCCTCAGCTGAGATAGAAACTACTGTACCTTTAACTAGGCCAAGAGTTTGTAATTTGAAAAGGCTTTTAGCGCTAGCGCTTTTACCGTTAGAAGTCACTGTGATGTCCGCATCGAATGATTTAGCTTCTTTAACGAACTGTGCTGCAGGACGAGTGTGAAGGCCATTTTCTGCAGTGATTTCTACTTGCTTCTCGTACATGTTATATACCCCAATTAATTTATATTTTGATAGTTTCTTAACCAGTTTTAGCTTAACCATAAAAAAGCATTTCTGCTAGTAGGCTAACCTAGATTGCGTGTTAGAACCGCGACTGGTGATTAATTTCTCAATCACGATTTCAGTCTGTGCTGTCTTTCGTCATTGATAGTAATTCTTACCTGCTTTTATTTTGCAGCTAGAAATAAAACAATCCTGATATTACCAAAGGTAGGGCAGGGATCAACAAAAAAGCCCCTGTACGGGGCTTTTTTAAACGAAAAATTGATTTGACACAGTTTACTGTTGGTTCTCTTTCTCGGTAAATATACCAGCAAATAGCGCGGTACTTAGGTAACGTTCACCCGAGCTAGGAAGTACGGTGACAATGGTTTTTCCTGCAAATTCAGGTAGTTCTGCGATGCGGTTCGCTGCGACAACAGCCGCGCCTGAAGAGATACCCGCCAAGATACCTTCCTCTTCCATTAAGCGTCGTGCCATTGCGATAGCTTCGTCAGAGGTTACGGCCTCAACGCGGTCAATCAGCTCCAAATCGAGGTTGCCAGGAATAAAACCAGCACCAATACCTTGGATTTTGTGCGGCGCAGGTTGAATTTCTTCTCCCGCTAGCGCTTGTGCAATGACTGGCGACTCAGCAGGTTCAACTGCAACAGAGACAATATTTTTGCCTTTTTCGCCTTTCAAGTAACGACTTGTACCAGTAATGGTACCGCCAGTTCCGACACCTGCCACGAACACATCGACTTCGCCATCTGTTGCATCCCAGATTTCAGGACCAGTGGTTTTTTCGTGAATTTGTGGGTTTGCTGGGTTGTTGAATTGTTGAAGAAGTAGGAATTTTTCTGGGTTGCTCGCAACGATCTCTTCTGCTTTAGCAATCGCCCCTTTCATGCCTTTTGCTGCTTCTGTTAACTCAAGGTTTGCACCCAGTGCTTTAAGCAATTTACGACGCTCAAGGCTCATCGACTCTGGCATGGTAAGGGTAAGCTTGTAACCACGAGCGGCAGCAACGAAGGCAAGAGCCACACCAGTATTACCACTGGTAGGTTCAACAAGCTCAACGCCAGGCTTAAGTGTACCGGCTTGCTCTGCTTCCCAAATCATGTTGGCACCAATACGACATTTTACGCTGAAGCTTGGGTTGCGGGCTTCAATCTTAGCCAGAACTTTACCATTACTGACTTTGTTTAGGCGCACAAGAGGGGTGTTACCAATGGTTTGGGAATTGTCTTCGTAAATCTTGCTCATGGTGTGATCCTTCATCTTTATTTCACTTCGGTTTGATTGAACTACCAGACCGAGTGGTATTAAGAAATAGTTGTTGATGTAGAGAGTAGGGCAGGTTCAAAAGCGAGAAAAGGATTAAATAGTTATATGATATGAAAGAGCAGCAAGCATACATCGATTTGTGAGCTTGCTGCTCTTAATCCGTTATCGCTATCTATTTATGATGATGTTTAAATTCGGCCACCCACATCGAGGTGGCGCCGCAGACGGCGACAGGCATAACAATAAGGTTCAGGATCGGAATGGTGGTAAATACCGATACCAAAGCGCCAAAGCTGTACGCTTTGCCCTGTTTTTGTTTCAAATTGTAACGCATATCATTGAACGGGATTTTATGGTTATCGAACGGATAATCACAATACTGAACGGCCAAGATCCACGCGGTAAAGATAAACCACAAGAAGGGACCTAAGGTCTGGCCAAGTGCCGGGATAAGCAGCAGTAAAAATAGACCAATAGCTTTGGGTAATACATAAACCAGCTTGCGCCATTCGCGAGCCAAAATACGAGGTGTATCTTTGATAATGGCCAACATCCCATCATCATTCACCTTTTGCTTGGTTAAATGCTCCTCGACCTTTTCCGCTAATAACCCATTCAGTGGCGCCGCTATAAAATTGGCTAGCGTACTGAAAAAATAGGAAAAAGTAGCAAGGATGGTCAATGCTAGTAGTGGCCAGAGTAGGTAAGTGAGCCACGATAAAAAGTCAGGCAGTTGACCTATCAGTTGCTCAATCCAAGTATCTAAATGAGAAAACAGGTAAAATAGTGCACCACCGACTAACAGTACATTAGCGAGTAGTGGCAAAATAACGAAACGGCGTATCCCTGGAGTGAGCGCAAGCGCTAATCCATGAAAGAAATAACCAAATCCAGAACGTTGTTGTATATAAGTATTCATAATGAGTCGATTGCTGTAAAAACGAACGCTTTGTATCTTAGCAAGAAAAAAGCGTGTTCAAAATCACAACATTAGTGGAACTTCTCACATTAAGTTGTTCTAAAACAGGGTCGAGTTTTGGTAGAGTAACTCACAGTTAAGGTTTAATCGTTTCTTTACGGCCAACTTTACATCGTGCTGTAACGAACAAATGAGAGCTAAAAATGCAGGAACTGCGATTTGTACTCATAATTGTCGGAGCCATAGCGATTGCCGCTTTGCTGTTCCACGGTTTATGGACGAGTAAGAAAGAAGGCAAAGCGAAGTTTAGTAGTAAGCCGCTTGGTAAGCTAGACGTTGATAGTAAATCGTCTGACTTGACCTCTGAACGCGCGTTTGCCCCAGAAGATGATTTTGAAATTATCAAGAAACAGCGTAAAGAGCCGGGTTTTGTCGCGCAAGATGAGATCATTGCTGACCCGCTTATCGATAGTTATCAACACCCCACAGACTCAGATCTTTTGGATAGTAAAGAGGAAGAGCTAGACGTTCCTTCATTTTCTACTCGGTCTATCGACGATGTTGTGGTCCCTGAGCCTGATGTTGAGAGCCAAATTGACGAGGTGCCCATTGCTGAGATTGAAGATGAGCAAGAGCCTGCGTTAGAAGTGATTGTGCTTAATGTGCATTGTGCAGGTAATGAACCTTTTATCGGCACTAAGCTGTTTGACAGCATGCAGCAAAACGGTTTGATCTATGGTGAAATGGATATTTTTCATCGCCATGCAGATTTATCTGGAACAGGGAAAGTGCTGTTCAGCGTGGCGAATATGATGAATCCAGGAACGTTAAAACATGACGATCCTGCGGCGTTTACCACCAAAGGCATCTCATTCTTCATGACCGTCCCCTGTTTTGGCGATCCAGAGCAGAACTTTAAATTGATGCTAAAAACGGCGCAGCAAATTGCAGATGACTTAGGTGCCAATGTTCTTGATGATGCAAGAAACCTGATTTCGCCTAATCGTATTGATGCGTATAAAGCGCAAATACAACAGTTTAAAGCGGCGCAGAAAGCCTAAGTTATTGATAAATAGTAGAGAGGCTCCGTATGGAGCCTTTTTTGATTAAGGCGGTGTTGCGCAAAGTGGAGTGGGTGTTTATAAACCATCGATTGCCACAAAGCTCTTCAAGACACCGTTTTTTAAAGTAGCAGAGTTCCCCTATGTCAACAGAGATCCAACAACAGCTAAACCAACTGCGAGAGACACTCCATCGTCACGGAGTGAAATATTACGTTGAAGACAGCCCGGAAATTCCAGACGCGGAATATGACCGTCTGATGCGCGAGCTTCTTAAACTCGAGTCTCAATACCCTGAACTGGCAACTTCAGACTCGCCAAGTCAACGTGTTGGCGGTATGCCGTTGAGTGGTTTCGAACCTGTTACTCATGAAATTCCAATGTTGTCGCTGGATAACGCTTTTGATGATGGTGAGTTAGATAGCTTCTATAAACGTATGTGTGACCGACTGTCCACTCAAACCATCGCCAGTTTTTGCTGCGAACCGAAGCTAGATGGTTTAGCGGTAAGCTTACTTTACGAACAGGGTGTATTGGTGCAAGCCGCAACACGAGGAGATGGCGCGGTTGGTGAGAACATTACCGAAAATGTACGCACCATCAAATCGATTCCTTTAAAACTGTACGGCTCGGGCTGGCCTGAACGGCTTGAAGTACGTGGCGAAGTTTTCATGCCGAAGGCTGGCTTTGAACAGCTTAACCAACAAGCCCTTAAAAAAGGCGACAAAGTGTTTGTTAACCCGCGCAATGCCGCAGCAGGAAGCTTACGTCAGTTAGATTCACGGATTACTGCGACAAGGCCCTTGAGTTTTTATGCTTACAGCGTTGGCGTTGTTGAAGGTGCCACTCTCTCGCAAAGTCACTATGAACGTTTCTTACAACTCAAAGGTTGGGGCCTGCCTATGTGCCCAGAGACAAAGCGAGTTTCGGATATGCAGCAAGTAAAAGCTTATTATCAAGACATATTGTCTCGCCGTGACGAACTGGCTTACGAAATCGATGGTGTGGTGATTAAGATCGATGCGATTGCACAGCAAGAACAACTTGGTTTTGTTGCCAGAGCGCCACGCTGGGCGATTGCCTATAAATTCCCGGCTCAAGAAGAGATGACCACTCTTAATGATGTTGAGTTTCAGGTCGGACGTACTGGGGCAATCACCCCCGTGGCTAAGCTTGAACCTATTTTCGTTGGCGGGGTAACTGTCAGTAATGCCACCTTACACAATGCGGATGAAATTGAACGTTTGGGTGTGATGATTGGCGACTGTGTCGTGATTCGTCGCGCAGGTGATGTGATTCCCCAGATCGTTTCTGTGGTTAAACAGCGTCGCCCTGACAATGCCCGAGCCATAGAATTTCCGGCAAGCTGCCCTGTTTGTCACTCAGATGTTGAGCGTGTTGAAGGGGAAGCGGTTGCACGCTGTACTGGCGGATTGGTATGTCAAGCCCAACGCAAACAGGCGTTGAAGCATTTTGTGTCACGAAAGGCTCTCGACGTTGACGGTCTTGGCGATAAAGTGATTGAGCAATTGGTCGATCGTGAAATGGTTGAAACACCGGCGGACTTATTTAAGCTGTCGGCCGGAGTATTGACTGTTCTGGATCGAATGGGGCCTAAGTCTGCGCAAAATGTGGTCGATGCTCTGAATAAGTCAAAACAGACAACATTAGCGCGGTTCTTGTATTCACTTGGTATTCGTGAAGTTGGTGAGGCTACCGCAGCAAACTTAGCCCATCATTTTAAAACCCTTGATAAGGTGATGGCTGCCACTCATGAACAGCTCGTCGAAGTACCGGATATTGGTGCGATTGTCGCAAGTCACATTACCGCCTTTTTTGCTGAAGATAAGAATCGCAGTGTTATCGAAGCGTTATTAGCTCAAGGTGTGCACTGGCCGAATATTGAAGAGATAACCGTTGATGTTCCCCAGCCTTTAGCAGGGAAAACAGTCGTGCTAACAGGGTCGTTATCGCAATTGACTCGAAGTGATGCTAAAGCGGCCCTTGAAAGTTTAGGCGCTAAGGTAACCGGCAGTGTATCGAAAAAAACCGATATATTGTTCGCGGGTGAAAATGCCGGTTCTAAGTTAACTAAAGCTCAAGAACTAGGTATTGAGATAAAAACAGAAGCCGACATCGTGGAACTTATCAAAAAATAACCTAATATCCTTATAATACAAGCTACCTAAAACCTCAAAATTACTAATTTTGAGGTTTTATTTTTTTCTGTAAATTAAGTTGTCGTAATAATCGTTAACCGATCCAATTAGTTTCCGTGACAACGATCTCCAATCTAAGAATTATCGCAGATTAATCAGAACCTATGCGACACACTTCAATAATTCAAAATCAAGTGTCAATATAAGCTATTGAAATATAACAAGTACTATTGTTTTTATTTAGTTCCTGACAAAAAGTAGATCTTGGTCACTCACTTGACAAAAATTTGTAGTGGCTCATATTTTTTTACTTGGAAATTAAGTTCTCATTGATGTTTTTTGATGCGAAGTTAGTCTTACACACATGGATACACAAGGTGTATGCAGGAAATAGAAAATCAACGGTTAATGATTAATTGACGGTTTTCAACATAGGAAATGATTTCTCCCTTCGGCGGCCAACTTAAGGTGAGAAAAACAAAAAACAGCTATATCCATTTTTAGGAGTTTTCCATGGACAAAATGTTTAAACGTACTCTTCTAGGTGCGGCAGTTGCTGCCGCAATGATAGCGGCTCCAGCAGCAATGGCTAATACAGAAAGTGCCGTTGGTGGTGAATATGTAGAGAAACTGAATGAGTTTATTGAAGGCTCATCACTTTCATCAATTGTTATTACAGATACACGCTATCGTTCTAAAGACACTGGTTCAGGTTATACAGCAGGACAGGATTACACGGACTATAACGTAGGCTTAAACTTTAGCTCTGGTTTCCACAATGGCTGGTTAGGTTTTGATGCTGGAGGTTATTTCTCAGGATCTGTATATAACAACACCGGCTGTTCAGAAATTACACTTTGTGATGGCTGGGATCGTAGTAGTGACTCTCTAAAGCTAACGACAGCGGCACTAAAATTTAAAGGCGGCGAGACTGAAACTAAGATCGGTTTTCTTCAATCTCATGGTATCGGTACAGTTGGTAACGTATGGTCATTCGTGCCTGGCACATACCGTGGTGCTACAGTCGTAGCCCCAATTGGAAGCTGGACTCTGGGTTACATTTTTACAGACGATCATAGTGCTCCTTGGTGGGAAAATACAAATCAATCTAGCTTCGATGATGAGGGTAAACCAAATGGTGAAAATGCCTTCAATAGCCTTCAATCACTAGGAGTAAACGGTAGTATTGGCGACGTTGCACTTAACCTAGGCGTTGGCTACGCAAGAATTGGTCATGGTGAAGACAATACGTCGTATAAGTTCATGATTAAAGCACCGTTGTTTGAAACAGCTAGTTTAGCATTTGACTTCTATGGTGTTAGTTCCGATGTCGATTATGATGGCTTAGGCTATATGGCAGGTCTGTCATATGCTCAAAGTTTTGATGCTCTAACATGGAACTCTGAAGTTCGCTACGCCGATTCGGATAACAATGCTGCTGTTACTCCTCGTACAGTTCGTAATTACGGTTCTAACAACGGCACATTTAGTCAGTACTGGAATGCTTTATCCGACTGGGATCAATCTGGTCAGCTATCATGGTACAACAAACTATCATATAGTTTTGGTGATGGTTGGTTTGTCGCAGGTGGAGTGGCCTTGAGTACTGTCGATGATAACAATGTAAACACTTACGATTCGGAGTATGCAGTTAATGCAGATATTGGTTATTCTCTACAATCAGGCTCATTGAAAGGTTCAACAATTAAATTGCATCTAACTCAACTTACTCGTGATATGAACGATGGGTCTGAGTTTGATTGGCAAGATATTCGTTTCCAAGTTATTATCCCTTACAACTTCTTCTAATAACGTTATAAACGGTAAAGCGAGCTTATGCTCGCTTTTTTCGTTTAAGTTAATCAGTCTACAGCACTTTACCGTCAAAAATCTTACAGTAGGTTATAGGAGTGTATTTAATCTCTCCTTTAGATGTTTCGCATTTGACAACCGGTCCTAAAGGTCCGTGTCCAGAGGTTTCTCCAGAAAACACTAATGAACTAAAAATTAGGCTATAGCCAGCGAAGAAAAAAGTTACTAGGTATTTCATCATTAAATACTCCAATTAATTTGAACTATCTCTTTATTGAAGAGATAGTTCTAGTATGAGCTATGACCTATAAAGATCAAAAAAATAGGCACATTTAAAAAAATTATCTAAAAATAACTACAACTTATTTTTTAAATAAAATAAATAAGTGTATGAATTCTATGGCTTGGTTATTTGAAATATTTGTTATTAATAAGGTGATTAACAAAAATAATGTTATATAGAGGAGGTTTTTTTTTGAATTAAAAAATTAACTTGCTGTATTTAATGGGTTATTTTTAAGATTTAAGTGCGATAAACACTAAAATTAATAAACGCTTAAATATATCTGAATAAAATGGGCATTTCTAACCTTACTAACATAAGTCATAGATTAAGGGGTCTTTATCTTGTTCAACAAATCGAATAACGTATTGGTGATGTGTTTATTGTTGGTTTTTCTTTATTTGTCACTGATTCAAACTTTGTTATTGCGACAGTGTTTGATAAAGGATGATGGTTTGTAGGTCCCACCAGAAAAACCAACTCTTCATTATCGCAAAGATTGTAAACGATCCCAACTGTAATTATCAACTCAGAGGGATCGCCGTGAGATTAGGTAAAGAGAAACTGAGGTTTCTAACAAGTTTTAGCTCTGATGGTTAAGATGATTCCATCTACGTCGATGATTTCCACCATAGTGTTTGCTGCAATAGCCTTATCTGAGCGCGCTGTCCAAGTCGAATCAGCAAACTTTATTCGTCCTTTACCTGCAGGGAAGTCTTCATCTAAACGAATGGTCTGTCCGATTAGCTGTTGCTGCTTTTGATTGAGCGTTCTTGCTGCATCATCTTGTGTGTCTGACTTCAGTTGTCTGCGCCACCACAACCAAGTGGTGGCAAGAGAGAACACCCCAAAAGCGACCCACTGAAGCTGCCAGCTGATGGGTAAGATGCTTAACAAAGCACCCACCACGATCGCGGATAGCCCTAGCCAAAGAAAATAGCCTGCCGTGCCGAGTAGCTCACAAGACAGTAAAGCCAAACCGAAAGCAAGCCAATGCCAGTAATTAATACTTTCCATCAACTCAATCATGAACGCCTCTACTTATTTTGTTGTGAATGTTTAAACATTTCAGCCACGCCTGCGATCGATCCCATTAGGCCTGTCGCTTCCAGTGGTAACATAATGATCTTGCTATTTTCTGCCTGACCAATACTTTTTAGTGCATCAGTATAGCCTTGAGCGATAAAGTAATTGACCGCCTGCATATCTCCTTTAGCGATAGCTTCAGATACCATCGTCGTTGCTCGTGCCTCTGCTTCTGCGGCGCGCTCACGTGCTTCTGCTTGAAGTATAGCGGCTTGTTTATCCCCCTCCGCTTTTAAAATCTCCGATTGCTTATGCCCTTCAGCACGTAAGATTTCAGCTTGTCTAACTCCTTCGGCTTCAAGAACTTCTGCACGTTTATTTCGCTCTGCCTTCATTTGAGCGTTCATCGCTGCGGTAAGATCCGCTGGTGGCTGAACATCTTTAATCTCAATACGGGTGACTTTAACGCCCCAAGGGTTCGTCGCTTCATCAACGATAGACAGCAGTTTGACGTTGATCATATCGCGCTGACTGAGCATTTCATCGAGTTCCATTGAGCCGAGGACAGTACGAATGTTGGTCAGAGTAAGATTGCGAATCGCGTGCTCTAGATCGTTGACTTCATAGGCGGCTTTGGCAGCATTAACCACTTGAACAAAACACACCGCATCAATGGTTACATTAGCATTGTCTTTGCTGATCACTTCTTGGGCAGGGATATCCAGAACACGTTCCATCATGCTGATTTTATGACCAATACGATCAATGAACGGAATAATTAGGTTAAGTCCCGGCTGAAGGGTATGAGTATAACGGCCAAAACGCTCGACAGTCCAAGTACTGCCTTGGGGGACGGTTTTTACCGCAGCAATAATCACTGCCACAATAGCAACAATAAAAACGCCAATAGTAATCAATGAATCAATAGCCATCTGTGAGTTCCTTATAATGATAATGATTCGATTGTTGCTTAATTTATCCTCACAAACAATGGCAGAAATGAGACTCCGGCTCTGTTTTAGATATAAATAAAGCCGGCACTGCCGGCTTTAAGTAATTGATTTAGAATGGTCTAATATAAAATTGAGTAAAGTTGACGGCGATACTTACCCGCAGTTGGGTTGCCTTGTCCTAGCGCAGCTAAGATATCCATAAACAACTTTTTGATCTCACCATCTAGAGCATTTAAGTCACTGCGTAGTGAACGCCATAGTAGCTCAAGAGCATCTTCATCACGATTGACTTGGTGATAGCTCAGCGCCAATTCGTGCACTAGTTTTAAGTTGGTTGGCTGTTGCTGTAATGCCTGTTCTAGCGATTGAATTTCAGGGCTGTTAGCTGCTTGATCGTGGAGTTCGAGTTTAGCAACTAACCCTTTGTAATAATTGTCCTGATACTCCAAAGGAATATGAGTGAGCAATGCTCTTGCTTGGTCAAAGTCTTGTGTCTCGAGATAACAATCGGCCAGTGCAAGCTTTACTTCCGCTTTCTGGTGCCATTCAGGATCCAAGCTTTCGAGTAACGTCAGTGCTTGGGTATGCTGCCCTGTTTGAATCAATTCAAGCGCTTGCTTAACGTGTTGTTCATCTTGACTTGGTAGATGCTTATTTAACATCTCTTGGATTGCGCCGAGAGTTTGTGGGCCACCTAAACCATCAACTGGTTGACCATTAACAAATAATGCAATCGTCGGTAAAGCTTGCACACCAAACTGGCTAGCAATCACTTGTTCTTGCTCGCAATTTAACAAGGCCAGAGTGAAGGTGCCGTTGTATTGCTGGGCTAGCATTTGCAGTTCAGGAATCACCTGAGCACTCTCTTCACTCATTGGTGCCCAAAAGTGAATCAGTACCGGGGTTTGCATCGAGCCTTCAAGGACTTGACGGAAGTTTTGTTCGTTTAGTTCAACGATGTATGGTGATTGCATGTAACCTTTCCTCGTGACGCGGTATTTGGTATTTGCTTTAGAGATATGGGCGAAAGGCGGCAAGTTCAAGTTAGTGGTTTGAATTAACAGACATGAAACGCCCTTATCGATGCTTCAACGATAAGGGCGTTTGATGTTGCAATAAGCGAAGGTGTTTATAGAACGATAAACAAGGTTAGCGCAACACCCACACTCAGCCAGTTTAACTGGTTTAGGGTCATATTATTATTCCGAATGTAGCGCATTAATTGTTAGAGCTTGGCTCTCATTGTTAATTTAGCGTCTCATTGTTACGAAATAATGACATGCCTATCTGTTTTTATGCGGCTCTGCTCAATATTTTATCGAGTACGGAGGTTGGTAAAAGACGCTTGAGTAATGCGAAAACCTTGGTTGGTGTCGTCACTCGATAGCGGGCTTTGGGTTTGCTTGACTCAAGGGCATCAATTAAAGGGGCGATACAGGATTCAGGCGGTAAAACAAATGCGTTATTGGAAGTGTCGCTCTTTAAGCGAGCCATTTGTTGTCGATAGAGCGTTTCATGAACGCTGCCTTCAATTGGTATCCAACGCTCAAAGGCTTGTAAAGCATTGGCGCGGAATTGAGTCTCTATTGGCCCCGGCTCAATCAAACTAATGTGGATATTACTGCCAATAAGTTCGAGGCGCAGTGTGTCACTCCAGCCTTCTAAGGCAAATTTAGAGGCGTTGTAGGCGCCACGGTATTTCATTGCAGCGAAACCCAACACCGAGCTGTTTTGTATGATTCGACCAAATCCTTGTTTACGCATAGTCGGTAACAGTGCTTGAGTCAGTTGGTGCCAACCAAAAAAATTGCTTTCAAATTGGGCTCTTAACGCATCGGTTGGCAGATCTTCAAGGGCTCCAGGTTGACCGTAGGCGCCATTATTAAAAATGGCATACAGCTGGCCATTAGTCAGTCGCAGTGTTTCTTGTACCGCTTGAGTAATGTTCTCGCTATCACTTAAGTCGAGCTTAATGGCGGTTAAACCTTCCGTGATGAGACGCTCGACATCGTGTTGTTGTCGGCAAGATGCAATAACGTGGTAGCCGCGCTGTTGGAGTGCATGGGCGCAGGTGTAGCCGATGCCTGTCGAACAGCCAGTGATCAGTATCTGTTTTTTCATATCTATTTAATCAGTCGGCGCGTGGCCTACCTTAGGTTATTAGTCGTGATGTTGTAATAAATTTTTCAACGCAGGTTCAATACGTGAGTAGCTAAAGCGAAAACCTAACTCTGTCAATTTCTTCGGTTTGGCTCGTATGCTGTCAAATAACAAAACAGAGCTTTCACCCATCAATAATTGCATTACCCACTTGGGCGTGAAAAGTAAATGTGGCCGTTTAAGCGCTTTAGCTAACGTCTGACTAAATTCTTTATTGGTGACTGGGTGTGGGGCGCACAAATTAAACTCACCAAGGGCATGCTGAGTCTCAAGCAAATAGACAATCGCTCTGACCATATCCAGCATATGAATCCAAGGCATATATTGGCGTCCACTGCCTAATGGGCCACCAACCCCTAATTTATAAGGGGGGAGCATTTTTTTCAGAGCGCCGCCTTCAGGATCCAGTACAACACCAGTGCGCAATAGGCACACGCGAGTCATATCGGAGCGAGCACGGCTAGCGATGTGTTCCCATGTTGCACAAACTTGATGGGGGAATCCGTTGTTCTCAGTGACACGTAGTGTCTCATCAAAAGGGTGTTGTTGTTGATCGCCGTAAAAACCAACAGCGGAGCCACTGATAAAGACATTGGGTGGGTTGGTGCTAGCGTGAATGAGTTCGACTAATTTTTCAGTTAATAGCCACCGACTGTCACAGATGATCTTTTTCTGTTTTTTTGTCCAACGCTTATCGGCGATCGGCTCGCCAGCTAAGTTAATCACGCCATCAAAGTCATTGAGGTGCTGCAGGCTATCTAAATCATTAATATAGGTAACATTACCCATATCGGTATGATTGAGTGCCTGTTGTGCTGCTTTTGTGTTACGTGTGAGCAGAACGATCTCGTGTGTTGTTAAATGCTTTAACAGTTCGCGCCCAATAAATCCCGAACCACCAGTCAGCAATAGCTTCATTTTACATCCTTAATCTTGGCCACGTTTTTGTAAGCGAGAGTCTAACCATAGTTAACTATTGTTACTAATTATAGCGACTTAGAATAAAAAGTGATCATATGTGGCAATATCACAAAATTAACATTTTGTTACGTTTATCTTCATCTACGCTGCTGAAATCACATCGGAAAACGAGTTTGTTTGTCATGCTTGCATAAAGCGTAAATCGCGTACAGCACACAAGGAGGTTGAGTGGGAGCCGTTATCGCGTTACTCAGAGCGCTTTTAGGCAGTTTGAGGGATTTAACTCCCATTATTGTCGTTATTGCATTCTTTCAATTGGTTGTGCTGCAAGAGCCACTGCCTCACTTGCTATCGATTTTGTTCGGCTTGGTACTGGTTATTTTCGGTCTGACATTCTTTATTTTTGGTCTGGAAATGGGGCTGTTCCCGATTGGAGAGAGCATGGCTCAGGCTTTTGCTCGCAAAGGGAGCGTGTTTTGGTTGCTTATCTTTGCTTTCTGTCTTGGCTTTGGTACGACGATTGCTGAGCCTGCCTTGACGGCCGTTGCCAATGAAGCCGCTGAGGTTGCCGCCGAAGGAGGCATGATTCTTCATCATCCACAAGCAATGGAAGAGTATGCCAATGGGCTCAGGTATACCGTTGCTTTATCTGTCGGGATCGCGATTTTACTTGGCGTATTGCGCATTCTTAAGGGCTGGCCGATTCAGTATATGATTATTGGCGGCTATATTGGTGTGGTGATCCTGACCATGTTTGCTCCACAAAGTATTATCGGCGTGGCCTATGACTCTGGTGGTGTAACAACGTCGACAATTACTGTCCCGCTCGTTACCGCTTTAGGGGTTGGGCTCGCTTCAGCAATTAAAGGGCGAAATCCTATGATCGATGGCTTTGGCTTGATCGCGTTTGCTTCCCTGTTACCTATGATGTTTGTCATGGTTTACGGCATGGTGGTGGCATGATCGATTGGTCGCACTTTGCCGCTATTGTGATTGGCACTATTACCGACGTATTACCGATCGCGACGATTATTTTTGGTTTTCAGTTCGCGGTACTCCGGCGACCAGTGACGAATTTACCTAAAGTGATATTGGGCTTTTTCTATGTCATTTTAGGATTGTCGTTATTTCTTATCGGCCTAGATCTGGCCTTGTTTCCTCTTGGTGAAACGATGGCTGCTCAGTTAACCGCGCCAGATTTTATTACTCAGTTTCGTTTGTCATCAGTGGGAGAGTTCACGTGGATTGATTACTACTGGGTCTACTTGTTTGCCTTTTTTATCGGCTTTAGCACGACGATTGCTGAGCCATCTTTGATCGCTGTGGCGATCAAAGCTAATCAGGTTTCTGGTGGGAGTATCAGTGTCAATGGGTTACGTATTGCGGTGGCCTTAGGGGTGGCAATTGGTATCTCTCTCGGCAGTTATCGAATTGTGGTTGGTGACCCGATCCACTACTACATTATTGTTGGCTACGTCATTGTAGTGGTTCAAACCTTTTATGCACCTAAATTGATTATCCCATTAGCTTATGATTCGGGCGGGGTAACGACGTCAACTGTGACGGTGCCTTTGGTAGCTGCCTTGGGCCTTGGACTGGCATCAACAGTACCAGGAAGAAATCCGATGATTGATGGATTTGGGTTGATCGCGTTTGCAAGTTTGTTCCCCATAATTTCCGTTATGGGTTATGCACAAATCACTCAGTGGTTAAATAGTAAAGCAACTGAGCGGGAGGATAAAAACAATGCGCTTTAAATTGTTATTAGCTTTTGTCGAAGACAGTAAAACCGATGTGGTTTTAGATGCGGCAAGGAAAGCCGGGGCAACAGGAGCCACGGTTATCAATAACGCACGAGGAGAAGGGTTGAATCAAAAGCGTACCTTTTTTGGCTTGACCTTAGATGTACAAAAAGATGTGCTGCTGTTTGTGGTTGAAGAACACTTATCAAGGCATATTCTCGAAACAATCAATGATGTTGGCGAGTTTGACCAAGAGTCCGGCCAAGGTATCGCAATACAGATCGATATAGAAGATGCCGTCGGTGTTGCTCATCAAGTTGAGAAGCTAACCAAAGTCGTAGAGGATGAGTTATGAATGACCACCCCAAAGTTCGTGTTTGTGATGTTATGACCAATAACTATGTTGTGATTGATGGGCTTACTACCGTCAAAGAGGGCATTCAGTTAGCAAAGAACCACCAAGTGAAAGCCTTGGTCGTGAACAAACGCAATGATGATGATGAATATGGCTTAGTGCTAATGAACGATATCGCGAAAAAAGTGTTGGCCAAGAACCGTTCACCAGAGCGAACCAATATCTACGAGATCATGACGAAGCCTGCGCTATCGGTCTCATCGGATATGAACGTTAAATATTGTGCGCGATTATTCGAGCGTTTTGGGATCAGCCGAGCCCCTGTGATTGATAACGGTAAAATCGTCGGTATGGTCAGCTACAATAACATCGTTATTAACGGCATGATTCAAGGTGACTAATCGGAGGGCGCTGGGTAAAATCATCCTGCTATTGATTAAGGGGATGATGTCGTGAAACTGTTTTTTGCCTCAGATTTGCATGGCAGTTTGCCTGCCACGGAAAAAGTACTGGATAAATATCAACAATCGGGTGCCGAGCATTTTATTTTGCTCGGAGATACGTTAAATCATGGGCCGCGGAATCCGGTTCCTGAAGGGTACAATCCGCCTGCAGTGAGCGAGTTACTCAACCGCTATGCGGAGGATATTATTGCGGTTAGAGGCAACTGCGATAGTGAGGTTGATCAAATGTTGCTGTCGTTTCCTATGATGATGGATTATGCGTGGGTGCTATTGGCAAGCGGTCAGCGTTTGTTTCTCACTCATGGACACCTTTATAACGGCACAAAAAGGCCACCACTTCGCCCAGGAGACATTATTGCTCATGGCCACACTCATATTCCTGTGGCGCACAAAGACGGAGAGCAGGTTATTTTTAACCCCGGTTCGGTGACGTTTCCACGTGATGGTTACGCGCCTAGTTATGGCGTGTTTGAAGATAATCAGCTAAAGGTTCTGAGCTTTGACGATGAGGTGATCGTTCAAATCGCACTCGAATAAACAGTGAATAAGCAGAGCCAATGATCCTCTGCTTATCTCTAGATCTGATTATCGTTACTGCGGTCGGAATGGCCAAGATCTCGCTCAGGATCAATCTGATCGCGGACGCGCTGTTTGAGTACTTTAGCCTCTGGAAATCCACCATCTTGTTTGCGTTCCCATATCTGTTGCCCATTACAGACAATTTCAAAGCGGCCGCCAGTATCGGGGTGGAGCGATAATGTTTCAATCTCTTCACTAAAGGTGTGCAGTAGTTCTTGCGCAAGCCAAGCTGAACGTAACATCCAATTGCATTGGCGACAGTAGTAGATATCAATGATTGCCTTATTCATACGGGTCCTATTAAAAATAAGCATTAATCCGAACGCCAGTGTGAGTCGTTCGAAACAGGGTTTAATTGATTGCGAACGCAGGTCGTTAGGTCAGTACTTAGACAGCTATCGGATATTGTGAGGCTAGGGGATTTGTAAATGTGAGTCTAGTAGGCTAAGAGCGTTTATCCAATCCATTTGACGTGCAATAAAAAGGGGCGTCATGCCCCTTTGAGTGAGATTAGTTACTAAAAAGTACCGTAGAGCCGTGACTTAAGCTAGTTAACAGCAAGGTTTTTTCATTAATAATATCAATGCGGCGACTCTGCTGGGCATCCATCTTGAAAATTTGCGTGATGAGAGCTAACTGTGCAGGAGTAAAGTCCTTGCTCTGCGCCGAGGAGACATCTTTAAACTCTGTTGGTGATATCAACAAGTAATTGTCACTGATATCCCATTCACCTGTTTCTGAAATATTGATGACGCTTTCGGTTGCGCCATTTTCTGGGTAAAGACGCACGTTCGATACACGAATATAAGTGTTGTTGGGCAAATATTTAACATTCGACATGACGTTGACTTTGCGCAATGGACCCACAGACTTTTCTTGTAAAGGTTCGGCAATGACGGTGACCATTTTCGATTGCCATTCGTTAGAGGTCAATGTTTGCTCAACTTTTAAGTCGCTGCCCCAGTATAGCCAACTACTAAAAAGTGCAGAGACAATCAGTAAGATGATAGCGAATTTCTGATTCATAGTGGTTTCCTAGTTGCAGACTTTACCCAGATCTTGTTGCTCGGTAACGATGCGTAACGTAATGTTTTCTCCAGAGTTCGTTGGAGAGTGAATATAGTTAAGAATGAGTTGGTTATTTTGCCCACCCGTTGCAATCACTTCTATTGGGGCAAGCGCACCTTGATGCGTTGTATTGTATTGCTTAACGCATTGCTCGATCGATGGGTACCATTGAGTGAGATCAGGATGATTGAGTGGTGTTTTAACGGGAGTACTATCATAAATACCGATTTCACGGAATTTTGACTCGGCCGGATTGGTTAACAGAACCACAAAAATAGGCAGAAAAATAGCAACAATCAGCATCAGTTTGGTTAATAACGTCATGGCAGGTTTCGCCGGCGAAGGAACTAACGCGGGTCTCTGCTCTGCTGCTGGTGGTACTTCAACCGTGCTCTCTTCACTCACTACTATCATGTCATGAGTGTCATCGTCACCCGGTGTAATGTCTTCCGCTTCATTGTCCCCACTCATTAGTGGCGTAACACGATCGACACTACAAATGAGTTGGTAACCGCGTTTGGGGACGGTTTTGACGTACATTGGTGACTTAGTTGAATCGTTAAGTAGTTTACGCAGCGTAGAGATCGCTTGAGTCAGGCTTGAGTCGTCAACTTCAAACCCCTGTCGGCGCCAAACAAAGTCGTGCAGGTCGTTGCGTGAAACTATTTCACTCGGTTTTTCACACATTAGTAGAAGAATACGGCTTTCGTTACTTCCTAGACGGATAAGCTCGTTATCGCCCTCTTTATCCATAAGAGAGTTGGTGTTGGGATCAAAGGTAAATCTGTTTGCAAGATTAAATTTAGTACCTATGTTACTCATCAATCTATAGCCATTTTATTAAAAGTTTCAGGGGATCAAGCTACTCGAAAGCTCAGTTTTATTGCCGTTGAACAACTAGTTTATATTTTTTGATTTTTAAGGTGTCAAGAATAGTCAAAATAAAAACAAAAAAACACTGTTTTTATCTTTGTTGACCTTGAATTTACATTTGTCACCCTCATGTTAATGGACAGATTAGAGTCAATAGCAAATTAGAGTAATTAACTTATTGGCTTGATATGTAAAGTACTTATGGAGTTATCATGAGCGAAACAGTTACCCACAATAAAGAAACTCGTGGCTTTCAGTCTGAAGTTAAGCAATTACTTCATTTAATGATTCACTCTCTTTACTCAAATAAAGAGATCTTCCTGCGCGAGCTGATTTCTAATGCGTCTGACGCTTCTGACAAACTGCGCTTCCAAGCGTTGTCTAATCCTGACCTCTATCAAGGTGATGCTGAACTTGGCGTCAAACTCTCCTTCGACGAAACGGCAAACACACTGACCATTTCTGATAATGGTATTGGTATGAGTCGTGATGATGTGATTGAACATTTAGGTACAATCGCCAAATCAGGCACAGCTGAGTTTTTCTCGAAATTGTCGGATGAGCAATCAAAAGACTCGCAATTGATTGGTCAATTTGGTGTTGGTTTCTACTCTGCATTCATTGTAGCTGATGCGGTAACGGTGCGTACTCGCGCAGCAGGCTTGCCAGCGGATCAAGCGGTACAGTGGCATTCTGCCGGTGAAGGTGAGTACACGATAGAAGACATCAATAAAGAGTCGCGTGGCACGGACATTATTCTTCACATGCGCGAAGACGGCAAAGAGTTCCTCAACGAGTGGCGTCTTCGTGAAGTGATCAGCAAGTACTCAGATCATATCGGAATTCCTGTTGCTATTCAGACCGCAGAGCGCGATGAAGAAGGCAACGAAACGGGTGAGAAAAAGTGGGAGCAAATTAATAAGGCTCAAGCGCTTTGGACTCGTAATAAAGCAGATATCTCTGACGAAGAGTACCAAGAGTTCTATAAACACGTATCACACGATTTTGCAGATCCACTGGTGTGGAGTCATAACCGCGTTGAAGGTAAGAACGATTACACTAGTCTGCTTTACATCCCAGCGAAAGCACCATGGGATATGATGAACCGCGATCATAAATCAGGTTTGAAGCTTTATGTACAGCGTGTGTTTATCATGGATGACGCCGAGCAGTTTATGCCATCATACCTACGTTTTGTTCGTGGTTTGATTGACTCTAACGATCTGCCGCTTAACGTATCGCGTGAAATCCTGCAAGATAACAAAGTGACTCAGTCGCTACGTAATGCATGTACGAAACGTGTGCTGACCATGCTGGAACGAATCGCCAAGAATGATGAAGAGAAATACCAATCATTCTGGAAAGAGTTTGGCTTGGTGTTGAAAGAAGGCCCAGCTGAAGACATGAGCAATAAAGAGAAAATTGCTAGTCTACTGCGCTTTGCATCAACAGAAGTTGACTCAGCAGATCAAACGGTGAGCCTTGCTTCGTATGTTGAACGTATGAAAGAAGGTCAAGATAAGATCTACTACCTCACGGCTGACAGCTATGCAGCGGCAAAAAATAGCCCTCACTTAGAGCAATTTAAAGCCAAAGGCATCGAAGTTATTTTGATGTTTGATCGCATTGATGAGTGGCTGATGAACTACCTCACTGAGTTCGATGGTAAGTCGTTCCAATCGATTACCAAAGCGGGTCTTGATCTGAGCAAGTTTGAAGATGAAGCTGAGCAAGAAAAACGCAAAGAGACAGAAGAAGAGTTCAAGTCAGTTGTTGAGCGCACTAAAGCCTATCTAGGTGACCGTGTTAAAGAGGTGCGCACAACCTTCAAGCTTGCGACAACCCCTGCGGTAGTGGTCACCGACGATTTCGAGATGGGTACACAAATGGCTAAGCTACTTGAAGCGGCAGGTCAAGCTGCACCAGAAGTGAAGTACATTTTCGAAATTAACCCGGAGCACCAATTGGTTAAGCGTATGGCGGACGAAGCTGACGAGGAAGCTTTTGGTCGTTGGGTTGAAGTGTTACTCGGCCAAGCAATGTTAGCTGAACGTGGTTCGATGGAAGATCCGTCTCAGTTCCTTGGCGCCATCAATACCCTTTTGACTAAGGGCTAATAACCTAAAAGACTCAAAAAGCTCGCATCTTGCGGGCTTTTTGGTTTAATTGCATTAATTGTGAATGAAACCCCGCGATGTTGCAGATGATAGTGAGTGTTTAAGCATTCTTTAGTCGTAATCCGCTCTCGGTCTTCAATTTGTATGGTAGAATGCAATCTTGAAACGAAACGATCAGGCGTGTAATGTGCACGCCTGTTTTATTGTTAACCGCAAATAATTATACCGAAACTTACCGTGAGCCGCGTCAAAGCCACGGCCTGACATAGTGAGCTTCGGTATAAAACATCATTATCTTAAGAGGATTCAACATGCGCATCATTCTTCTAGGTGCTCCAGGTGCAGGTAAAGGCACACAAGCTCAATTCATCATGGAGAAGTACGGTATTCCACAAATCTCTACCGGTGACATGCTACGTGCGGCTATCAAGGCAGGTACAGAACTTGGCAAGCAAGCTAAATCTGTTATCGACGCTGGTCAGCTAGTTTCTGATGAAATTATCCTTGGTCTGATCAAAGAGCGTATTGCTCAAGATGACTGTGAAAAAGGCTTCTTACTTGATGGTTTCCCTCGTACTATCCCTCAGGCTGATGGCCTGAAAGAGATGGGTATCGAAGTAGACTACGTGATCGAATTTGACGTTGCTGATGACGTTATTGTAGAGCGTATGGCTGGTCGTCGTGCTCACCTAGCTTCAGGTCGTACTTACCATGTTGTGTTCAATCCGCCAAAAGTTGAAGGCAAAGATGACGTAACGGGTGAAGACTTAGTTGTTCGTGATGACGACAAAGAAGAGACAGTACGTGCACGTCTTGGTGTTTACCACGAACAAACCGCACCGCTAATTGATTACTACGGTAAAGAAGCACAAGCGGGTAACACTAAGTACCTTAAGTTTGATGGTACTAAGCAAGTTACTGAAGTTAGTGCAGATATCGAGAAAGCACTGGCATAATTCACTAAGCGTGAATTTGGAAAATTTGTTATAGTAAAAGCGACCTACATAGGTCGCTTTTTTTATTGCTGTACGTTGATCGATAAGACTCTTCGTTACGTAACCACCCATTTCAGTGTTGATAGGAAGCTATGCAAAATCATAAAAAACAAGGTGTGTTATTAGTGAATTTGGGCACACCGGATGAAGCGACAGCCCCTGCAGTCAAGCGTTTCTTAAGCCAGTTTCTCCATGATAAGCGTGTTGTGGATATGACTCGCTGGTTATGGTGTCCCATTTTACATGGTGTGATTTTGCCAATTCGTGCGCCAAAAGTGGCGAAGCTTTATCAAAGTGTATGGATGGAACAAGGCTCGCCTCTAATGGTCTACTCGAAGAGACAGGCGAATAAGCTTGCTCGCAAGATCGAGCTTCCTGTGGAAGTGGGGATGACTTACGGCAATCCAAGTTTGCAATCTGGTCTTGAAGCCTTGTTAGCACAAGGGGTAGAAGATGTCATCGTGCTACCCTTGTACCCGCAATATTCAGGAACGACGACCGCAGCAGTCTCTGATGGCCTGACTAAAGCGTTTAAAAACATGCCTGTCATGCCAGGATATCGGTTTATCCGAGATTACTACCAACACCCCATGTACATCAAAGCACTTGCTCAAAGTGTCAGACGTTCTTGGGAAAAGAACGGTAAAGGTGATTACCTACTGTGTTCTTATCATGGTATTCCTAAACGCTATGCTGATAATGGTGATGTGTATCCGCAACATTGTGATCGTACCACGACATTATTGGCGCGAGAGCTTGAATTGGCTCCCAACCAAATTGGGATGACTTACCAGTCGCGTTTTGGACGTGAAGAGTGGCTACAACCTTATACCGACAAAACGCTAGAGACATTACCAGGCAAAGGTATTAAGAATCTCGACATTATTGCTCCTGCTTTTTCCGTTGATTGTTTGGAAACACTAGAAGAAATTTCCGATCAATGCAGTGAGATCTTTATGGAAAAAGGGGGAGAGAAATTTACCTATATTCCATGTCTAAATGATGATGAGTTGCATATTCAAATGATGGTGGATTTGATTTCAAACTGTTAAATCAGCCAATCATTATTCCAATCAAAGGTCGCGTGTGCGGCCTTTTTTACGTTCTAAGCCATCCGCTGTATGGGTCTTTGTGGGGAAATGTGCTTGTGCATAAGCAACGCAACACTACATTAAGTGATCAAGATCTGATTATTAGCAGTGGAAACTTAAAGGAACCTAAATTGAGTGTGAGTTAACGAGGGCTATGCTGTTAGAAATAAAAAATAAACGCGAACTTGATCACCGTTTGGTTTTTTATTTTATTTTTGATTTTATTAACTGTATGAAAATTAAGAATTAAATTACTTTTTTGTTTTTTACGTTGATGTGCGTCGCACTAAGTTAGGATTAATTTTTTATCATGAATTAAATCAGACATTATGTTCGCCAAGCCAGGGAGGCAAATCATTTGAGCGGTTATAGGTGAAGAACTACCTCGTGAACGACCGCTACACATTTTAGTAAAAAGGCAGATCATAATGAAAAAACTATTTGCACTGACAGCTCTTGCTTCTGTTATCGCTGCTCCAGCTATGGCCAATGAGTTTGACGAGAATGTCCAACTAACAGAAAAAAGCACCGCGAAGAATACTTATGTAACAGGTAACATTCAGTTCCACGATGATGGTCGAATTCATGGCACGGATGCTTCATCTACTCTAGAGGTCGGCCATACCTTTACTAATGGTCTCGGCGGCGCAACAATTTACGCTGAGTTTGATGGCCTACAAATGGGTAACATCGTCAATGAGCCAGGTAGTGCAGGTCAGTTTAGCCCGTTCCTTACCATTGGTGGTGAGCAGCGCTTCACTATCACTGATAACTTCTGGGTTGGCGCTGGTTACCAACACCTGCTGCAAAACGGTGATACGGTTCAGTACCGTCCATTGGTGAAAATTGGTTACGATATGGATAACGGCTTTAGTTGGGCCAACCGCTTCCGTGCGCATCTACCGGAAGACAGCAAGGCAGACAACGATTACCGTTTAGACACTACCTTCGCATATCAACTGCAAGATACTCCACTCCGCGTATCGTACAACAACGTATATATGACTGAATCCGATCTTATGGATCATGAGCTCCGTCTAACGTGGACTCGTAACGGTAACTTCCAGCCGTACGTTGAGTACCGTTCACAAGCGAATGGCCTAGACCTAACAGATGCGTCTTACCCAGACCAAACATTTGATGGCCAAAACAATGCACTTGTTATTGGTGGTACCTTCGTGTTCTAAGCTTATTGCTTAAGCGAAATTAACTAAAAAAGGCCAGCGATAGTACGCTGGCCTTTTTGTTGAGTGTCTAATTTACTCTTTACGTTTTTGAAGTTAAGCCTATCTTGTTCATTAGAATTAAGGTCTTAGTGCTGTGCAAACTCGATAACGTCACCATCTTTATCAAATGCATATACCGTATATGAGTCTTTTTTGTCACCATACTCCATACCAGGTGAACCCATAGGCATTCCTGGTACAGCCAAACCTTTCGCATTACGTGGTGGATTGTCTAAAAAGGCTTTGATGTCCTGTGCTGGAATGTGGCCTTCAAATACGTAACCATCGATTTCTGCAGTGTGGCATGAGGCAATCTCTGGTGTGATGCCAAGCTTTTGTTTAATCGGATTCATGTTTTCATGCAGCTTTTCTTCAACGTTGAAGCCAGCCTCTTGCATATGCTTGGTCCACTCACTACAACAACCACAGTATGGTGATTTATGGTTGAGTACATCCGTTGCCATCGCTTGGCCAGATAGCACAGCGAGTGCTGCCAAAGCAAAAAGTTTTTTATTCATATAGTCACTCCTAAGAAGTTTTAAATAATCGTAAACGGTTAGCGTTGCTCACTACCGTGATGGAAGAGAGCGCCATCGCCGCTCCGGCAATCACAGGGCTCAGTAAGAAGCCAAAACTTGGGTAAAGCACACCTGCAGCTATCGGAATACCCAATGAGTTGTAGACAAAGGCACCAAATAAGTTCTGTTTCATATTTTTTACCGTTGCCTTAGACAATTCGATCGCTTTCACTACCGCTAACGGAGAAGAGTTGAGGAGAGTCATCTGTGCACTCTCAATGGCAACGTCACTGCCGCTGCCCATGGCAATACCGATATCAGCAAGGGCAAGGGCAGGAGCATCATTAACGCCATCACCAATCATCGCCACGCGATGTCCCTCTTTTTGCAGTTGCTCGATATGGTGCGCTTTTTCGTCGGGTAGCACTTGCGCGATCACACGTTCGATACCGAGTTGGGTTGCGATGACCTCTGCGACAGCTTGGTTATCGCCAGTCAACATAACAGGGATGATCTTGCTGGCTTTTAAGCGATCAACAGCCAGCTTTGCATCTGCTTTGAGTGGGTCGGCTATCGCGATAATCCCGATAACGTCCTGATCCGCTGCAACAATCACTGGGGTCCATGCATTGGCAAGATAGCGTTTAAGCGGTTGTTCAATTTGGCTAAGATCCCATTTTTGTTGCTTGGCAAAACTCACCGAGCCAATTGTGACTTGTTGGCGGCCAACTTGTGCCACTACACCTTGACCTCGGCGGTTATCAAAGTTGTTTGATTCAACTAAACTAAGTTTTTGCTGCTGAGCTTTTTGGACGATCGCTTTTGCCAGAGGATGTTCAGAATACTGTTCGACAGAGGCGGCAATCGAGAGTAAGCGATCACTATCGTCATTAACAGAGAACAGGTCTTCCACCGCCGGTTTGCCTTGAGTCAAGGTTCCGGTTTTATCAAACACCACCATATCTATTTTGCTGGCTGATTGCAGAACATCCGCATCTTTAATCAAAATACCCATCTCAGCCGCTTTGCCGACGCCAACGGTTACTGATAGTGGTGTCGCTAAGCCAAGCGCACAAGGGCAAGCAATAATCAATACGGTTGTTACCACCACTAACATATAGCTAGCTTTGGGTTCCGGTCCGACTGCAAACCAAATCGATGCTGCAACCAGCGCAATCATGACGACCACAGGCACGAACACGGCTGAAATTTGATCGGCAAGTTTCGCGATAGCAGGTTTACTGCTTTGTGCTTCGCGAACCATACTGATAATTCTCGATAGCATGGTGTCACTGCCAACCCCTGTGGCTCTGAACAGCAGTGAGCCATCTTGGTTGATGGTCCCGGCTGAAATCGTATCACCTTGAGATTTGGTCACAGGGAGCGGTTCACCTGTGAGCATTGATTCGTCGAGGTAAGAGTCGCCAGATAATACTTCGCCATCAACAGCGACTTTTTCGCCCGGTTTGACTCTTAGAGTCATGCCAACAGTAATAGCATCAATGGCGATCTCTTGATCCCCTTGTTCAGAAACGAGGGTGGCCGTCTGTGGCTGTAAATTAATGAGTGATTGCAAAGAGCGAGTCGTTTTCGCTTTTGCTTTTGCTTCGATGTAATGGCCTAAAGAGATCAAGCCGACAATCATCGCACTGGCTTCAAAGTAGACATGGCGTGAAGCGAGCGGAAACCATTGAGGAAAAGCGACCACCAACATAGAGAATAGCCATGCGGCACCTGTCCCGAGTGCAACTAAGGTGTCCATTGTGGCGCGTTTGTGAGTGAGCGCTTGCCATGCATTAGTGAAAAATGAACGTCCGGCGGTTGCCAATAACCACAAGCAAAGCATGCCCACAGCACCCCAAGCGAGCTGGTCACTGCTGTTGCGGATCATCATGTTGCCGCCGAAAATACCCCAAAGCATTAATGGCGCACCAATCAGAATCCCACGGATAGCACTCTGTTTGTGTCCACTTTGAACGATTTGCTGCTGTTCAAGTTGCTGCTGTTGTTGGGTAGCAGGGTCATCGACCACTTGGGCTTGATAACCTGCTTGTTGAATGGCATCGGTTAACTGCGAGATCAACTCATCACGTTCAGATGAGGCAAACACCAATGCGCTCTGCTCGGCTAGGTTAACTTGAGCTCGCTCTACGCCTGTGACCGAAACCAGCGCTTTTTCTACCGAAGAGACGCAACTTGCGCATGTCATTCCTGAGATAAGTAAATGTAGCGGTTGTGTTGCGAGCGGTGAATTCACTTTGTCGTCTGGTGGAGTCGCTGTATCTGCTGGTTCAATGCTGGGTTTAATGTTGGGTTCAACAACGGGTTGTTCATCGGCTTGATAACCAAGCGAGTGAATCAGCTGTTTAATTGAGTCTGCATCATTGAGCGTTCTAATCTCAAGCTCAGTTTTCGTCGCACTAAATTGTATATTGGCACTATCGTTGGCGAGGGCATTTTCTATTTTTGCCACACACTTGCCACAGTTCAGTCCCTGAAGATAGAAGTGATAAAGGTGACCTGCTTGATATCCCAATGCCTCAATCGACTCAACCAATGCTTTCAGTGTGCTATTGCTTTCCAGACAGATAAAAGTCGGGGATAGCTCAAGCACTTTTGCATGGTGATCATCGACCATTACCCGTTCTACTTTTCTTGCACATCCCATGCAGTTGAGCCCTGATAGGGGAATATCAAACTTAGTCATCACATCACCTCGAAAACGTTACTGTTGCTAAGCGTAAACCTTACTGCAAGGGTAAGGTCAAGTAATAGCAAGCAAAACGTTAAAACTCATCTTAATGAGATTATCTAAGTCATTGAGCTTGCGAGTCATTTCAAATTTTTTATGACCAATTTATAAAGTTGCGTAAATCGTTAAAAAATCACAGAGATCCCGATCACGTCTTGATTGTGTTTAACGATGGTTTACTACCCACATAGTAGAAATTGACGTTTTTTATTCTTGATGTTTAATTTTAATTGTATGATTTTATTGAGTTTATATAAATTTTTGTTTTGTTGATTTGAACAGCGTCAGAGTTTTTTATCCTCTAGTTTTTTGATGCAAAAAAAGTTTGCCACTATGCCCCTGTCCATAAATACCGCCCCTCGAAGCAGCAAGTTAGAACTGTGAGAGGGGCAAGGAAAATTCAAAAACAATAGGGGTTATTTCTTATGTCTCATTTTAAAAAGACACTTCTTGGCGCAGCAGTATCAAGCTTAGTGCTGAGTGGCGCAGCTTTCGCTGACGGTGCTAACAGTGATGCTGCAAAAAACTACTTAACCAAAGACTCTTTTGCTTATGAAGTCTACGGTATCATCGCGATGCAGGCCGCGTTTCGTGATTACGATACCGGCTCTCAAACAAAAGATGATGAGCTTGGTGGTATGCAATTAAACAATGAATCACGTATTGGTTTCCGTGGTAAGAAAGATTTTGCTAATTTTGGTCCTGCGTTTATTTGGCAGATTGAAGGTGGTTATGTTGATCCAAGTTTCGGTGGCGAAGGCGCAGGTCTGGGTGAACGAGATACCTTCGTCGGTTTTGAAGGTGATTCACTTGGGCAGGTACGTCTTGGTCGCGTACTCACGCCGATGTATGAGCTAGTTGACTGGCCAGCGTCGAATCCAGGTCTTGGTGATGTGTATGACTGGGGCGGAACAATCGGTGGCGCCAAATATCAAGATCGTCAATCTAATACCATCCGCTGGGATACACCAACCTATTTTGATGCACTCTCGTTAGATATCGCCGCGGGCTCAGGAGATAAAGCAGGGCTAGGCGCGGGGGATGATTATTGGCTCGGTGGTGCAGCGCACTACAAAGTAGGCCCTATCCAATTTGACGCCGCTTATGAAGGTAACCGCAACATTCAAGGTGAAGGGACGCAGTGGAGCAACGACTCTTACTTGATTGGTCTACAAGGTTGGTTTGACAACGGGATCTCTTTCTATGCCCAGTACAAAATGATGGATGCGAAATCTCGAGAAGGGGTGGAAGAGAAACTCAATGCGATGTCGGCAGCACTGATGTACACCACAGGTGACTGGCAATATAAGATTGGTTATGCCGCCAACTTTGAGTTAGAGCGTGACGGTAAAACCATCGAAAACTCAGGCGACAACGTTCTATCGGGCCAAATCATGTACTTTGTTGACCCATCAGCGGTGCTCTATGCTCGTGCTCGTACACTCGATTTCGGTGAAGAAGTCTCTTACACAAACGGCCACGTTGACGCCGATAAAGGGACGATTCGCGGCAAATCAGGTGACTATGTCGAGTATTCAGTGGGTGTTGAATACTACTTCTAAAGCGTGGATTAGACACACAATCTTTATTTAACGATGACAGGGCATTGATTGAAATGCCCTTTTCCCGTTGCTTCAATCGAGACCATTATGAAAAAATTAATATTCGCTATCGTGACTTTACTGATGTCATTTTCGCTTTTTGCTCAAACGACGTTGACGCTACAAAAAGAGATCACTGCGCAGTTATTAAATAGTCAGCATGTTTCAGTCTCCGAAGGTAATCAGATCTCAGTGGTCACTGGACATAACCAACTTGCTGTAACCATCGGCCAGATCGTTTTTGAAGATGGCAAACGAAGAAAGTTTGACTCTGATTTGTTGGTGCTGACTTTTGATGTAGCTAACTCTCAGCAGTTACAACTTAGCTATTCAACATTTCGTACGATTGAAGAGGCCAAGGCTTTTTCATCTCAACCACAACTCTTGTTGCAAGACTCACAAGGCAATCCACTCGAATTTGAGTTAGTTCAGCTGAGAAAAAATGGCTTACAAGGCTTTCGTGATTACCAACACGAAGTGGCAGAGTACAACAGCGCGTTTGTCAATTCTCAGCAATCTGCACCAAAACAAGACCGTTCAACACTCGATAAAGATTTACGGCAATCGTTTTTACACATGAGCCGTGAGCAGCAACAAGGCTTTATGCAGTGGGCAATGAAAAACTTAAAATGATGTCAAGGATTGTAGATTTGCATATCGGTGCTAAAATAACGCGCAATTTTGGCATCACTTATCTTTTATGTTGAGGGTGCAGTCATTTAGACAATCAAGGTATTTTACATGACGGTTAAAACTCGTTTTGCTCCTAGCCCGACAGGCTACCTTCACGTTGGTGGTGCACGTACTGCACTTTACTCTTGGCTATACGCGAAAAACCAAGGTGGGGAATTTGTTCTACGTATCGAGGATACTGACCTTGAGCGTAACTCTAAAGAAGCGGTCGATGCGATCCTAGAAGGCATGGAATGGCTAGGTCTTGAGTGGAACGAAGGTCCTTACTTCCAAACTCAGCGCTTTGATCGTTACAACGAGATGGTTGATAAGCTTTTAGCAGAAGATAAAGCCTACAAATGTTACGCATCTAAAGAGCTGCTAGACGAAGTTCGCGCCGAGCAAGAAGCCAACAAAGAGATGCCTCGTTACGATGCAAATCACCCAAAAATTAAAGCGGCAAACGAAGCGGCGAAAGATGGCGATCCATGTGTTATCCGTTTCCGTAACCCGAAAGAAGGCAGTGTGATTTTTGATGACCAAATCCGTGGTCGTATCGAAATCAACAACAGCCAAATGGATGATTTAATCATCCGTCGTACCGATGGTTCGCCAACGTACAACTTCTGTGTTGTGGTTGACGACTGGGATATGGGCATCACTCACGTTGTACGTGGTGAAGACCATATCAACAATACCCCTCGCCAAATCAATATCTATGAGGCGCTCGGTGCACCAGTTCCTACATTCGCACACTGTGCAATGATTCTTGGTGACGACGGTGCCAAACTGTCTAAACGTCATGGTGCGGTATCAGTGATGCAGTACCGTGATATGGGCTACCTACCTGCGGCACTGAACAACTACTTAGTGCGTCTAGGCTGGTCTCATGGAGACCAAGAGATTTTCACTCAAGAAGAGATGATTAACCTATTTAGCCTAAACGCTGTCTCTAAGTCGGCATCAGCGTTTAACACTGAAAAGCTACAGTGGTTGAACAACCACTACATCAAAAACTCAGATCCTGCCTACGTTGCAGAGCACCTGCAATGGCACTTAGAACAGCAGAAACTCGATGTAACTAACGGGCCGGCGATTACGGATGTGATTTCGTTAGTTGGTGAGCGTTGCAACACGCTAGTAGAGCTAGCTGAGCAAATCCGTTACTTCTACGAAGATTTCGCTGAGTTTGAAGCGGGCGCAGCGAAGAAGCATCTACGTGGTGTTGCAAAAGAGCCTCTTGAACTAGCACTTGCAAAAGTAGAAGCACTTTCTGATTGGACAACCGATAACATCAAGCAAGATGTGATTACTGCGGTTTGTGAAGAGCTAGAAATTGGCATGGGTAAAATCGGTATGCCGCTACGTGTAGCAGTAACGGGTGGCGGTCAATCTCCTTCTGTAGACGCAGTAATGGAATTGATTGGCAAACAGCGTTGTATTGCTCGTATTAAGATGGCGCTTGATTTCATTGCTGAGCGTGAAGCCAACGCCTAACCGAGCCCGTAATGTTTGTTTTCAAACCGCAGCCTTTGCTGCGGTTTTTGTTTTTTAGCCGAGAGCATAAACGCTTAACCTGTGCGTATTACCTTTAGTACCAATATGCTAACTATCAGGGTTATTGCTATATTTTGGTGAAGGTATTTTGCTGAGTGTATGCAATAATGCACATTAACTTCATCGGTGAGTCAGTAAAGTCGCTTTTCCGCTGAGGTTATACAACCTATACATAATGAGAAATGGGGAAGACTCATGAATAAGTTAGCAGTGATAATTTCAAGTACGCTTGTATTGGCATCCATGAGTGCAAATGCAAACTTTTATGTCGGCGGTAAAGTCGGGAAATCTTGGTTAGATGACGCTTGTACGTCGCTTACCGCTGATTGTGATGATGACTCATTGACTCTTGGCCTTCTGGGTGGGTATGAATTTTATGATTGGTTTGCACTTGAAGCCGGTTATGACTATTTAGGTGAATTTACGGTTGATGGGGTGGATAACGACACTGTGAGTGCGTGGACATTAGCGCCCAAGTTTACTTGGCATTTTAGTGAAAGTGCTGGTTTGTATGCAAAAGTCGGTGCGGCGCGAGTGGACTATGCCAGCGCGAATGACACGACGTTCTTGGGGGCGATTGGTTTTGAGTTTTTTGCCAGTAACCCTCTATCGGTTCGATTAGAATATCAACAATTGTCAGACGTTGGTGGCAATTGGACCGATGCGAGTGCACACTCTGCAACGTTGGGATTTGTTTACTCGTTTGGTGCTAACCAACAAGCAACCACTGAACCTTATATCGCTGAAGAGCCGATGGTTGAAGAAGTCGTCGAAGAGGTGGTTGAAGAGGCGGTTGTTGCGCCCGTAGTCAAAATTTTTGAAGCGAAAGTTATCGATTCAGGGGCCTTTGAGATAAATAGCTCTGAACTCAAGCCTGAAAGCCTTCCTGTATTTGATGAGCTAGTTAGCTTTATGAAGCAGTTCCCACAATCGATGGTCGAAGTGACGGGTTATACGGATTCATCGGGTGCGGCGGCCTACAATCAAAAATTGTCAGAGAAACGCGCCCAATCGGCAGCAGATGTATTGGTTGAGCAAGGCATCGATCGTTCGCGTATTACGGTGAGTGGGGAAGGGGAAAACAACCCTATTGCCAGCAATGACACTCCACAAGGGCGAGTGAAAAACCGCCGCGTTGAAATTATCGTCCCTGCTTTTGAATACCAAGAGTAGTCACTCTTTTATTGTTGCTTAAACCAAAGCCTTGGAATATCACCAAGGCTTTTTATGTGATTAGGCAGTTACTTAAGATCAATGCTATTTAACCGCCCCATAAATTCCAAAATTTCTAAGTTCTCTTTGTTGGCCTCGAGCAGTGCTTTTTTGGTCTTAGTATAAGCGGCAAGTCGTCCATGTTTTTTAATCG
Source organism: Vibrio pacinii DSM 19139 (assembly GCF_000711795.1). Taxonomy (GTDB): domain Bacteria; phylum Pseudomonadota; class Gammaproteobacteria; order Enterobacterales; family Vibrionaceae; genus Vibrio; species Vibrio pacinii. The sequence goes on from NZ_JONH01000017.1 coordinate 62,131, forward strand.
AACAGACCACGCTTCTATAAATCAATTTGCCATTTTCATCATAGTTGCGCCATGCCGCGATGTAGCACTCATCTTTAGCGCTAGGATTTTCTTTGGTTGGTCTGGGCTTAAAAATTATCTTGGGTTCAATGGAGTGGGGAAGACGAGTCATTAAGTAAGGATCTTTCAGTAACCTGCGCCAAAATTTCCCCCACATTTCGCTACCAAGCTCATTGCGTAACTTTATCGCCTTCTTCAGACCTTTCTTTTCCCCAATGCGGATGTAGCCCACAGAGCGATGCAAAACGGTATCATCAGGCGTATGAATATGAATTTTAAACGCAGTCTTTGCTTTTGAGATAAAGCGGTGACCTGTGTTGGTTTCTAAATTACTTTTCTTCATATCTCAGGTTATCGATAACTTTGTTATTAACCATTTTAGATGAATCTTGCGAGATGGTGAAGATAAGAAAAACAAAGGGTCAGAAATGAGAAACATTTCTGACCCTTTTCATCTTTGGCGCTCCCGACAGGATTCGAACCTGTGACTGGCTTTGTTGCTTAAATCGACGGGCTCTAAATAATCGCGTCTTTAACTATAAACTATATTTTCGACAGAACCATCTCTCTTCCATACACTAAAAACAAGCACAGTTCAATACTCTTTTTACACGCTGAATGCTGCGCGCAAGGGTACAGCAGGCTCATGATACCCAACCTGTCCGTGAATTAGCCGCCAGTCTGATAGATAAATTGTACGGTGATAAAGGGTATTTGAGTAAAGCATTGGAAGTAGATCTCGCGTGTGAGGAGTTACCAAATTTGGTTGGGTAGGATATATGAATCTCTTTGTTTCAAATATTACATTTTAACTATTACATTTTAATAACATATATTGATATTACTATCATCAAAAGGTGTGCAAATTAGAACTAATAGATAAACGATAATTTTTGTCACGTAAGGAAACATAGTATGAAATTGAAAATAACCGCTCTAGCTATTTTATTTGCATGTGGTTTTTCTGCAAATTCTCTAGCACAAAAAATTGGTGATGTACCAAAAGACTTTACCTACACAAACGAAGAAACGAACCAAGAGAGTTTTGTTTTAAGTACAGATGAGTGGGTAGCCATTCAAATTTTTGCTGCAGCAGCAAGGACTTTGCCTATCACCGAAGAGGATATGCACAATGCATTTCAATTAGGTTCTTTGGACTTTGGTAGTAACTATAAAGAGCTTTTGAGCAGTTATCAAAGTGTACATGATACTTCAGGGCAATGGCTTAATGCGGGAGGGTATAGAGATCAAATGGTCGGCTTAGCCACAGATATTGTCATTTACTCGGATGATGTTCTGACAGGGAGTAAGAATATTTCATCTGTTGTTGAAAAAATATGGTTAGCTATTTTGAAAAATGATCTTGCACTGGGTGACAGTTATTTAACCGTTACTCGAATACTACTGGAAAAAATGCTCACCAATACTCAAGAGTATTATGATAAGGCTGATGATCTCAGTATAAAACTGACCGGATTTATTAATATTTTAAATAAAGAATATCAGGATCTTAAAGTGGTCCAATCAAAAAATTCCGACATTCTACAAAATGACGGTTCAGCAACAAAAGACGAGATAGACAAATTACAAGATAGAGTCGAAGAAGTAAATAGAAAATATAGCAAATGGGTAAAAGTGGCGGCAACGTCCCCAGTCTACTCTACAGTTGCTGTTCCTTTTGGGTTAATTGCATCGATCAGTACTGCATCTGTGGGGACTGCAAAAGCCATTGCATTAAAAAACGAAATTAAATTCATCAAAGAGGATATTGATAATCTGACTAAGCGGCTCAAGACAGAGGAGCTCACTTACGCGTCATGGCAGCTTGCCAATAGCAGTATTACAAACACACGAGATCAATTATCAGAAGCACTTAATGCACTTGAGAAACTCAAAGGTGCTTGGGTGCTCGTTGTTGCTCAACTAGAAGCGGCACTTGAAGGTATACAAGAAGCAAACAGTGAAGATGTTATCAGTAACCCGAATTTACTGACTGCTTTAACGCTAACCGCTCAAGAACTTGGATATTTGGAGAACCGCTGGGAAGAAATCAAAGACTCTACCGAAGACTGGGTACGAAACGCTTACGTGACTCAAAGCAACGAATAGCAAACTTAAGGCAGCAATAAATTGGGCTGCCTTTATTTTTCCCCACTAAGTTGATGGAGTACTGCTTATGTTTTTTAAGAAGAGCAAGGTTTTTACAGGGTTGCTGCTAGCAAGTTTTGGAGTATCAGCAAATCCATGGTCTGACTATTACGATGTTTCTATCCCAAGTTATATGCCGGGTCAAACGGAGGAAGTTAGCGATATTAGTACCCGTAAAGTTGTTAGGCAAGCAATGTTGCTTGACGCAGAGGATTTAAATAAAACCTTCAAGCAGTATCCGGAAAGAGGGCGGTATATTTTTATTGCTGATACGTTATTGCTTGATAAAGTCATTTCAGAAAATATTCAAGGTAAACACATTGTTATCCTGGCGAGAATTATTGAGGGTGATGGGCTTATTGGCTTTAGTCAACGGGAGGATACTAACACATCTGTAACTATCATTGCCGACAAGATTGAATCAGGAATACTCATCACTTCTGCATCAGGAAGCATTACTCGTGTTGAAGACAAAGAGGAAAACTTCAAATTTACATACAGAAACTTACGTGGTAGGGAAATCGTTACTTATGATAGCGAAAGTATAGAGGGAATGATTGTACAACTAAACGAAGATAAAGATTATATTTTCAAGCGTGCCTATGATTACGGTGCGTCGATTTACGATAGTAAACCGCAGCTTAGCATTGATATACTCAATTGGTATGCCGATATTTTGTCAAGCAGTGATTTTCTAATTAATGAGGAAAATGAGTGGGATTTTGACGATATTTTCCGTTCCCTTAAGAGTCTATCTTTATTTTATGCCTCTTCTAAAAAATCCCAGAATTTTGTTCCAGTACTTGATTTAAGCTTATATTTCGATAATTACAGTCAAATTCTGGATGCCATGGCAGCATTTCAAAGCGAGTATGACCAGTTCGAAAACCACCAAAACGATATTCAAGTACGGAAAAACAGTGCTCGTCTGATGTTGGATAAGCTAGATCATGCTCTTAGTGCTCAGCAAGGTATTATTGAAAACCAAGAACGACAGATTGCCTCTTTCCAAAATAGTATCGAGAGCAGAATTGAAAGCTTTAAGGAACAAGAGGGTGTAGTAAAAACAGCCAAACAAAATTTCAGGCAGGGTATTATTGACTATCAGCAAAAGTTTATTGCTGGGCTAACGATCGAAGTGTTTAGCTCTTTGGCTGAACTGGGCTCATCAGTGATTTCTGCATTTGTTATAGGACCTGCAGCATTAGGAGGCACGGCACAAGCAGTAGGTGATGCCGCACAGGGCGCTCAGCAAGCAGTGACGATTGCGAAACGGTTAGAGCAACTTAGTAAAGATATCAAGAAGATCAAAGATCTCAGTGCTAATTTAGATAGCATATTGAAACTAATAAAAAATAATCAACTAACAGCAGAGCTAAATGAACTCATGAGAGACTTAGGAGTCGATATGCCTGATCTCGGCTCTTCTAGTACAAGCTGGAAACTGGCCAAAATTGATATTGATACTGTGCTTGGTGCTGCTCAAGATCTCGGTGTTCTAGGCACAAGAGAATACAAAAGTGAGCTATATAAGCTTATGACTTGGGGTTCGAGTTTGTCTGAGTTGCAAGTGAAATTTATTATAGCCACATATAGGTTAACTGAGCTTCAGTTGGCGAAAGAGGCTATTGAAAAAGATTATGCCAGTGTAGTTCAATATATAGATGGTTTAGATACTGACGAACAAGCGTTGAAAGAAGTAGAACAATATCTTTTCCGAGTATATAACCTATTTAAGCGCCCACTTTATAGCGCTTTACTTAATTACAACGCAGCTTACAAATATCATACTTTTAAAGATAGTACAGTAACACCTCGAGTTAATACCAGTTACTTGGAGTACAATAAAAATCTAGTTTCTATGGATCAGCAGCTTACCAATGCGATGGAGGTTTTTTATGAAAATCCTCCTCAGAGTTTTGTAATAGATACGAACCTTGGTGATAAAACTTCTCTAAATAGGCTTCTGGAAACCGGTGAATTTAGTTTTGTTATTGATGAGAAAAACCATGAAAATTTTGGTGGTGGAATATTTAACAATAAAGAAAGAGTACGTTTAGATAGTATTGGCGTAGAACTGTATGGTTCAGAGCTGAAAGATGGAAAATATGAATTTCAAATAACACATACAGGCGAATTTAGAGATTTTTATCAAAGTGAGCCATATATGTTTAACACTAAGGAGTCTCATCGAATATATTCATACTTTAAACAAGGAGATGAATATAAAATTATCACGCCAGGTGACATATCTGAAGACTTTGGAAAGTTTATCTTTAAACCAACACCATTTTCTACTTGGACTGTTAAATTATTTGAATATGAAAAATTCGATTTGAGTAAAGTCGATAGTATTAAGATCTTCTTTTCTGGGGAATGGATAACGCCCAAGTTTTAGACTTAAATTATTATCCTCGCGCTATACAATTATATGCTGTGGCGCAATTCAAACCTCGGTATTAGTGATACATTTAGATTATGAGAGGCAATTATGAACTGGTGTAAAACAGCATTGGCAGCGTCATGTATATTGGCAGTACATAACATATCGCTGGCAGAAGGTGTTAATGGCTTTGGGAATCCGGACGTATTTTCATCTGAAAGTGATGATTTTCTTTTGAGCGAAGAAGAATGGATTAAATTGAATATGCTGGCTCGAAGCGCGAGCATATTACCTGTTACTCAAGAGAGTATGCGTAAGCGTTTTAATATGAGCAACAACGTGGCTTTTGATGATGTATATCAGGGGATGCTCACCAATTATCAAAACATTAATCAAATATCAAGTCAGTGGTTAGGCGAATCTGGTTATCGAGATAGAATAATTTCTTTGTTCGAGAATTTGATTGTCTACTCTAACGAGGTGGATGACATATCGAGTGAGATGTTACATCAAGCTCAACTCATTGTGAAAGCTGCTGAGAACTTAGATGATATGGCATTTGAACGGGCAAAATCTGATTTGATAATAATACTTGAAGCTATGCTTGAGGATGCGAACAAATATTATCAAGATGCTGACTCGCTCGGGAATGGCCTCACAGACTTTATCAACTCTCTTGATGTTCAGGTGCAGGCTCTTGATCGGTTGCAGAGCGCAAATCAGGGCATACTAGAAAACGATGGAAGCGAAGCAAGTAGAGAAATTGATGAATTAAAACGAAGAATCGATGAGTTGAACCTAGAATATCGTAAATGGGTAAAAGTCGCAGCAACGACGCCAACGTATGCATGGATTTTTCCTTTTGGAACCATTGCTGCGATAAGTACAGCAGGTAGTGGTTCTGCCAAAGCTGCGACTTTGAAAAATCAAATTCAGTCTATTCGTGAAGATGTCGTTGTGTTAAGAAAAGAGATGGCTCACGATCAAGCCGTTTATTTATCCTGGAGTATTGCCACTGATAGCATAGATAAAATATTAGAGAGTAGCCGTTTAGCGCTGGCCGAGCAGCAAAGATTGAGGGGAGGTTGGGCTCTGATTTCCAGCCAATTGAAAAGGGTTATTAAAGGTATTGATGATATAAACAGTGATGATGTGCTTCACGATCCAGATAATATTATTGCAGCCTATGTGACTGAACTAGAGGTCGAGAAGCTAAGATCTCGATGGAAAAATATTGGCAGTGAAAGTGAGGCATGGTTAGCTAATTCTGATGTGACTGGCATATCCTCTACACAGTTTAGTGTACCAATTCAGAGTAATCTAGCTGATGATCTTGGCATTTCATACTCGACAGTAAGCGTAGAATATAGCACGGGTTTATCTTGGCCCACATATGATTACCAACAAGCGACAGGCTTATGTCAAGAGCAAGGTATGCGTCTGCCAACTAAATTTGAATTAGAAGAGATGCAAGCTTGGTTTAAACAGTATGAAGATATTGACCCTAACGTATGGCCAATTGCTAAGAATTATTGGTCATCTACCCTAGACCCTGAGGGGCGTTACTACACAGTTGGCGTTGATGGCGGAGGTTCAACTCTTTATCCGCATGGACATCAATACGTGGTCTGTACCGGTGGTGAAGTGTTGAATACTCCTTTACCGCCACCGTCGCAAACTTCAAATGAATTTTCTTTGCCACTAACTAAAGATGAGGCTGATGCTGGAGGTTATTCTTACACGGGGCATAAGTCTGAAATAGACTTTGGGCCGAAGTGGGCTACTTTTACTTACGAACAAGCTAAAAGTATGTGTGAGCAGAGAGGTATGAAGCTGCCAAGTGCAGACGAGCTAAGTACTTTTGTGAAGGAGAGAGCCATAGGTTGGCCGACCCTCAGGGAGTATTGGACAGAGAATAACCCCCAAGAATATAGCTGGGATTATGTGATAAAGATTAGTGGTTCTAATTCAATTGTGTTCATGAAGTATTGGACTGGCTACGCTTCCTGCAGCCTACAATAACTCAGTTTATCGGAGCTGAAGGCGACACATAACAAAGGCTCTATACGCCATTGGTGCCGATGAAAGATGAGCTTAGTTTAAGGAAAGTGTAACTCTGATTGGCTTAGCCTAATTTTTGGATAAGTTAGCAGCATGATTACAAGGGCCAGTGCAGGCTTGTATAACTTGACTCGTTAATTGGCTCAGAAGCAGTAGAGACAAAAAAGAGTTAGCAAATCAATCTGCTAACTCTTTGAAAAATATGGCGCTCCCGACAGGATTCGAACCTGTGACCTGCCCCTTAGGAGGGGGCCGCGCTATCCAGCTGTGCCACGGGAGCGTACAGTTATGATACTGAATTCAAAGAATAAGTTAAGCACTGTCCATGTTTTTTACATTTGTTTGTGCATAACATCGCCAATTTGAATGCTTCCTGCAAGCTCAGCTTGATCAACGGTCAGTTCCGCTTCATTTTCGTAGACGCGTGAAACGGTTAATGTAACATCCGTTGCGGTTACTTTATTGCGCGGTAAGCCACGTTGATCGATAAATGAACCAGTATGCCAAAGCTGCAAGGTGTCGCCTTCCTCGACGCCATGAACGCGTCCTAAATCGATAGTGATAGTGTTGCCCCATTTGGCGACCACTTCAGGTAGCGTAATTTTGCAGGATATTTCCGCCTCTAGATCAAGCATGATATTGCGGCTGACTCGCAGCATCATATTGCCGTAAGTCGAGGCCCAAAAGCGCGCGCTTCGTGTATCAACTTGGCTGGTTTTTGCAAAGGGCCAACTTGCGACCTCGCGGTAATTACGATTGTAAACTTCGTTACCGGTTTTGCCATCGAAGACAGTCATTTCAAGAGCAAACTGACGGTTGATAACATCACTGCTAAGCAATTTACTGTCAATGGTTGCGGTTAGATCGGTGATAACACCACCAATAATGTATTGGGCGCCAGTATCTTGAGCGATCATTTTCAGACGCTCCGGGTTCCGTTTATCTATCTCAAAGTCAGTGGTTCCGACTGAGACGAAGTTAACTGACTCTTGGTCGAGTTGGCGGTTGATGACACTAGCAAAATCATCCCCAACATCATAAATCTGGCCCATAACCGCCTGTTGAGGTGAGGCAATATCAACATTGCCGACCAAAAATGTCTTTTTATACTGACTGACGTGGCAACCCGTTGCCGATGGGTAAATGTCGATGCGTGCTTTTACAAACATAGTGTCGCGACGTTTTCTCTGTTCATCGACCACAATGTAGCGTATTTCGCTATTGGTAAATTGATATTCGTTACGGTTACTCTCCAGGATTGGACGTATGTTGGCAATACTGCCGATATCGGCACCTGAAAAACTGACGGCCTTATACAGCGCATCTTCCAGTGCATGGATGCGGGCGACCTCTTCAGAAGAGACTATCGTGGCTGAGCCTGTGACTTCATACCAACCCGCAGATGCAACTTGACTCCACAAACTGACATAAAAAGTTGATAACAAGATAAGTAGAGATTTTTTCATGTTTATTTACCAAGTTGGTTCATTTTTTGCTTATTAAAACTTAGCGGATTTAGGTGTTGCCTTTCAAAACGATTACACAGTTTGAAAAGCAAGGAATGTTCCACTTTTAGAAGAGAGCTAAAAGATTCGACATTTTAAGCCTTAATGTATCGGAGATTAGAGAATGAAAAAATGGCTATTGCTAGTGCCCGTGGTGTTTCTCACCGCCTGTGCCTATGCTCCAATTTATAATGGTAAAGAACCTTATTCAGGCTCACAATTTATGTTGATGGAGAGTCCGCGTCATACTCTTGACTTCTTTGTTGAGAGCTTGACGGAAGATTTAATGATCTCCAATACGAGTGTTTCGGCACGGACACCGATTGCCGTGACCTCTTTTGTCGATCTGCAGAATATGGATGCAAGTAACTGGTTGGGTAATTCAGTCTCGGAAGGGTTTATCCATCAATTTCAACGTCGCGGATTTAAAGTGATTGATTTCAAAACCACTGGGTCGATTCAAGTAACGCAGCAGGGGGACTTTGCATTTAGCCGCGATTGGAAGGATCTCGCTCAAGAACAAGACATCCAATATGTGTTGACTGGCACTATGCTACGTCAAGAAGGTGGGGTATTAGTCAATGCCCGTGTGGTGGGGATGCAATCGCGTGTGGTTGTTGCAACGGCGCAAGGCTTCTTACCGGCGGATCGTATTGGTCGAGATTTAGACACGCTCAATAGTATTCGTACTCAAGATGGTGTACTTATACGTTCAGACCCAACTATTACTCAACCTTACACGGTTATATTGCGTCCATAGGTGGTGACATGAAAAAACTATTTCTCCTCGCGGTGGTATTGATAATGGTGGGGTGTCAGCCATTAAATAACATGCGTCCGGATGACTTTCTGACGGCGGTGGGTTATGCCAGTATTGGTGAACAGATCGGCCGCAATGAAGAAGAAAAGCAAGTGCGTGCGATGCGTGCTTCTAAGATTGATGCATACCGAGAATTGGCAGAACAAGTTTATGGTATGCGCGTCAGTGGCCGGGCTGATTTAAAAGATCAACGTTTAGGAACGGAATTAACCTCTGGCGCTGTGGATGGGGTGATTCGTGGTGCCGAAGTGGTGCGCAGCTATAAAGTGGGTGACAGTTATGTCACAGAGTTACGCCTTGATATCCAGAAGATGAATAAGTTGCGCGATTACGGCGAAGTGCAACAAGTTCCAGAAAAACGACAACAAACCCTGTTCTAAATTTCTTCTCTCTCCGATAACAAAAAAGCGGCAATTATGATTGCCGCTTTTTTGTTATCGGTATCAATTGGCTTTAGGCTTTGATGTTAGTGCCCAAGGTTGTCACGTTCTTAGTTTGGCCTTCTGCGGTATAGGTCATACCGAGCTTTCCTTGTGACTGTTGCATCATATTATTGAGTTTATTGAAACTGAGTTGTGCTCGCTGCAATGCTTGGCCATTGATGTCATTTTCTTGTTGGCATACGCTGATGAGTTCACGGATTTTATCAACCAGAGGGCTCAACTCTGGATCCGTGGTTAGGCTATCTACATCAGGGTGGCGACGAACACGTTCATCGGTGGTTTGAAGTTGCTCAATCAAGGTGACTTTTTGCTTGGCAATGAGCTCAATATCTTTCGACACTCGGTTGGCAATCGCTTGTTTTTCTTGCGCAAGAACATCACTCAATTCTAGAGCGCTTTTATATTGAAACTCGATTAATCCTAGTAGTGCCGCCATAAGTTATGATCTCGAGGTTACAGCCCGCCGAACTCTTTTTCAAATTTCATCATGTTGTCCGCGAGTTTTTCTGGGTTTACAGTATAAGAACCGTTCGCAATCGCTTCTTTTATCGCCGCGACTTTTGCCTTATCAAAGCTAGGTTGGGCTGCCATTTGAGTATGCATTTCACCCATTGCCTTACCTTGTGAGCTAAGAGAAACGGCGTCTTGTGCGACGCTAGACTTCTTCGCCGAGTCAGAGCCACTAGTTGGACTGCTTTCACTGTTGTTACGCACGGACCCTCTCGTTGACGAAGTAGAGAGAGGCTGTCCCGAACGTACGTTATCGATACCTGCCATAGTTGAGCCTTTTTTGAAGATAGATGCTTGTACTGTCAATATCGACTATTACAGCCTGAACTTTAGCTTTTTTTTCATTCAGCTAAAAGATCACTGTTACTTCAGAAATTCCAGTTACACGTCCTTCGATTATACGATTGGATTTGCTATTTTTCACTCTTATCTGTTCACCGAGTGAACCATCTGTGAGTGCGACCCCTTTTGTGGTGATGGTCATGCCTGATCTGGTTGCTCTAATGGTTACGGTTTCACTACGACACACCACGCAAATATCGCGCTCTTCAAGAATTTCACCTGAATGAAGGTTTTTCTTTGTTTTTGCGCCAATGACGGCGTCAATTGAGGAAAAGCCTTGCCGCCTAAAGCGTTGCAGGTCTACCATACTAATAGTGACATCTTGTGGTGAAATAAGCTGCCCTCGTGATAGTGCAGTGGTCAACACGACTTGAGGGCCAGTACGGGTCAAACGCACAGGGACGTAAATTCTCCAGTCTTCATCGAGACATTCGACGAGCACAGTAATGTTACTTGCACTAGGATTACTAGAAGAAGACGAAGTTTTGAGGCCTGCCGGGCAATCGGTTGCAAAGATCCGAGAGTCGATATCGGCAGCAGAAACTTCGAGTGTGCCACCAGTAGGCCACTCAACAGTGGAAAGTATGTACTCTTGCGCAGCCAGTTGAATATTTTCAATTTGGCCCTCTGTTGCAGATGTAGCTGAAAAACTAAAGAAAAAGAACAAAAAGCCGATAGACTTATAAAACTTTTTATAGAAAGCTCTACAATTAGTTATGGATAATGAGCAGAAGGTCGATTTAGGATGTTTCATTCTTTTTCTCATCTGTTTTCATGGCGTAAAGTAGACTACCATTTTTTTGCATGAAGTTTGAGATGGAGATGAGCTTATGACGGGTATTCTTGATTCAGTGAATCAGCGTACGCAACTCGTCGGTCAAAACCGATTAGAACTCCTAACGTTTCGCTTAATGGGGCGCCAGCGTTATGGAATCAATGTATTTAAAGTAAAAGAGGTTCTGCAGTGCCCTAAGCTCACTTCAATGCCAAACTTACATCGTCTTGTTAAAGGGGTGGCTCATATACGAGGCCATACAGTTTCAGTTATCGATTTAAGTTTGGCGGTTGGCGGCAGGCCGACCACTGATGTTGAAAAAGCGTTTGTAGTGATTGCCGAGTTTAACCGCACGATTCAAGCCTTTTTGGTTACCTCGGTTGAGCGTATTATCAACATGCATTGGGAGGCGATTCTTCCTCCTCCAGATGGTGCAGGTAAGTCTAACTATTTAACCGCGGTTACTAATATCGATAACGAGCTAGTCGAAATTCTTGATGTTGAGAAGATCCTTGCAGAAATCGCACCAGTTGATGAAACTATGGATGCATCCATTGGTGAAGAAATTGCGCAGGTCGAAACAGAGAAAGAGATTGTTCGCCGTATTTTAATTGCGGATGACTCAACTGTTGCTCGTAAACAGGTCGAACGTGCGATTGTATCACTGGGTTTTGAAGCTGTTTCCGTCATTGACGGCAAACAAGCTTACGAAAAGTTGCTGGAAATGGCGGCCGAAGGCAGTATCTACGAACAGATTTCGTTGGTTATTTCCGATATAGAAATGCCAGAAATGGATGGTTACACATTAACAGCAGAAATAAGACGTAACCCTGATCTTAAAGACCTTTATGTTATTCTGCATTCATCACTAAGTGGTGTGTTTAACCAAGCGATGGTGGAGCGAGTTGGTGCGAATTCATTTATAGCCAAATTTAATCCAGATGAGCTTGGTAATGCAGTAAAAGCTGCACTTACAAAATAAAAAGAGACATTAATGACAGCGATAACTATAAGCGATCAAGAATATCGTGATTTCAGCCGCTTTTTAGAGTCACAGTGCGGTATTGTTCTTGGCGATAGCAAACAATACTTAGTGAGAAGTCGTTTGAGTCCACTGGTAACTAAGTTCAAGTTGACCTCATTGTCAGATTTGCTCAGAGATGTTGTTACTGGGCGTAATCGTGAACTGCGTGTTGCCGCCGTGGATGCCATGACAACCAACGAGACGCTATGGTTTCGTGATACCTATCCGTTTGAAGTGTTAGCGAATAAGCTGTTGCCGGAAGTGGCGGCAAACAAGCGCCCGATCAAAATTTGGTCGGCGGCAAGCTCTTCAGGCCAAGAGCCTTATTCAATGGCAATGACGATACTGGAAACTCAGCAGCGTAAGCCGGGTATGTTGCCAAGCGTGTCGATTACTGCGACGGATATTTCTGCCAGTATGTTGGATATGTGCCGAGCTGGGGTGTATGACAATCTTGCTCTCGGTCGAGGCCTCTCTCCTGAACGTCGACGCCAATTCTTTGAAGATGCGGGTGATGGACGTATGAAAGTAAAAGATAACGTCAAGCGCTTGGTTAACTTCCGGCCACAAAACTTGATGGATAGCTACGCATTACTTGGTAAATTTGACATTATCTTCTGCCGTAACGTACTGATTTACTTCTCACCAGATATGAAATCTCAAGTATTAAATCAAATGGCCAATAGTCTTAACCCTGGAGGCTATCTGTTACTCGGAGCTTCTGAGTCACTCACTGGGCTGACTGATCGTTTTGAAATGGTACGCTGTAATCCAGGTATCATTTACAAGCTGAAGTAAACTATCGTTGTCTTGTTATTACGCCCAGTAAGTCTGCTGGGCGTTCTTGTTTGTGCTTTCGTCTACCATCTATACTACCTAGTAACTCAATCTCTTACACTGTGAGCTAAATTACTACGCTATAAAGTTGGCGCAGTTATTGCTCAATCAATCACAGAAAGCAAATTGAACAGAAGTTTAAAGTTGGTACGCAAATTGCTTTTATTTTTACAGTAACGGTCAGTTCTTTGAGTAGAGGTCAACATGGCTATTTCTTTTGACAATGCATTAGGTATCCACCAATACACGGTGGGCGTACGCGAGCGCAATGCTGAGGTGGTTTCCACTAATATTGCTCAAGCGAATACACCTGGATATAAGTCTAAAGGGATGGACTTTCAAAAGGCACTGCAGGCGGCAACATCAGAGGCAAGTATTGGACTTAGCCGTACTGATAGTCGGCACATACCTGCCTCTACTCGGGTGACAGGCGAAGTGATGTATCGTCTTCCGACACAGCCTGACACCGGTGATGGCAATACGGTGGATGTGGATCTAGAACGTAACTTGTTTATGCAAAACCAAATCCGCCACCAAGCGTCACTTGACTTCTTAGGAAGTAAATTCAAGAACTTAACGAAAGCTATAAAAGGGAGTAACTAGATGAGCTTATTTAATGTATTCAATGTAACTGGTTCTGCCATGAGCGCTGAATCTGTTCGTCTAAATACGACCTCGAGCAATTTGGCCAATGCTGACAGTATTTCGAGCTCTGCAAAAGATACTTATAAAGCGCGTCATGCGGTATTCGGTGCTGAGTTAAGTAAGGCAAAGTATGGCCGCGACCATACCGTGCCAGTGAAAGTGATGGGTATTGTCGAAAGTGATAAACCGCTGAGTGCGGAGTACAACCCAGAGCACCCTCTTGCAAATGACGAGGGCTACATATACAAGCCCAACGTCAATGTAATGGAAGAGATGGCGAATATGATCTCTGCTTCTCGTTCTTACCAAACGAATGTTCAAGTAGCAGATTCAAGTAAACAAATGCTGCTGCGTACGCTGCAGATGGGTCAATAGGAGATAGAGTATGGCCGGAGACATTAATAATGTTGGTCCAAGTAGCTTGTCTTATATTGATCAGCTTAAACAGCTTCAGGACAAGAATAAGCCGGATGAGACAACGGGTAAGCAAAATCTTAAACAAGAAGATTTCTTATCGCTACTCACTAAGCAACTTGCCCAGCAAGACCCATTTAAGCCGGTTAGTAATGACCAAATGATTGCGCAAATGGCGTCGTTCGCGACCGTTGATGGTATTGGCAAAATGAACAATCAGTTCGAAACGCTCAATGCATCAATGACCTCAAACCAAGCGCTGCAAGCGTCTTCATTAGTCGGACGTGATGTATTGGTTCCAGGCGCGGCAGGCGTGAAAAAAGATGACGGCAGTATGGCTGCCATGGTCAAGCTTCCACAGTCGGTTGATAACCTGATGGTGAGAATCGAAGACCAAATGGGTCAGTTAGTTCGTACTTTTGACGTTGGTTCTAAGCCACCAGGTGATAGCCGCGTTGAATGGGATGGAAAAGATCAAAACGGTAATCCATTGCCGGCTGGCAAATACAAGGTGAAAGCCGCGGGTTTGCTAGATGGAGCAGCGAAAGAGTTTGAGGTTTCGACCTATGCAAACGTCAATAGCGTCCTGTTAGGTAAAGGCGATGGTAACGTACTACTCAATCTGGCTGGCTTCGAGTCGCCAGTTCGACTTGCTGAAGTACTAGAAGTTGGCAAAGCGTAGCTCGTCATAAACTAGATATGCTAGCTAGATAGGAGATTTTGGAATGTCATATGTTGCATTAAGCGGTCTGTCCGCTGCTCAGTTAGATCTGAACACAACCAGTAACAACATTGCGAACGCGAACACATTCGGCTTTAAAGAGTCTCGTGCGGAGTTTGGCGATGTTTACTCGAACTCACTTTTTACTCATGCGAAGACAACTCCGGGGCAAGGTGTACAAGCGGCCCAAGTTGCTCAGCAATTCCATGAGGGGTCGAGTATTTATACCAACAACCCGATGGACTTACGTATCTCTGGTACAGGCTTTTTTGCCGTCGCCAAAGACAAACTCACCCCTACGTCCAATGAGTTAACTCGAAACGGTGCATTTCACCTCAATAAAGATAACTACATGGTAACGGCAAATGATGAGTTTTTGCTTGGCTATCAGGTAAACCCAGATACAGGGGACGTGCTTTCGTATGAACCGTCACCAATCAACATTCCAAAAGAGTTCGGTAAACCAAAACAGACCTCGAACATCGAGGTTGGGGTTAACCTGCCAGCAGGTGGGGACCTAAAAGATCCCACATTGTTTGATTATTCCGACCCTGAAACGTACAACCGTTCTACGTCATCAACAATTTATGACTCTATGGGACAGTCGTACAAGATGACGACCTACTATCTCAAAGATCAGACTCAAGCAAACACGTGGCAGACGTACTATACCGTAACGGATAGTGCTGGTGAGAAACCTTTGAATATCGTTGGTGGTGATGCGACGGCGCCAACGGGGCATGTGGGCCATACAATGAGGTTCAATAACGACGGTACGCTAGCAAGCTTGAATAATGGGCAGAATATTGTCTCTGAGCAGTTAGGTGCGGGTGCAAACCCAATTGATCTGAACGGTGCAGATATCACACAGACCCTGTCGTTTGGCCTTGATAGCGCGACTCAGTTTGCTGCGCCATTTGAGTTGACCAAGTTTGATGAAGACGGTGCGACAACGGGCTTCTTAACTAAAGTTGACTTTGATGAAAATGGTAGCGTCCTTGGTACTTACTCTAATGGTGAAGCGATCACTTTAGGTCGTGTTGGCATGGTACGAGTGGCTAACGAGCAAGGTCTAGACAAAAAAGGTGGAACCCAATGGGATTCAACTCAAATGTCTGGAGCCAAAATTTGGGGTGAATCGAACAAGGGATCATTCGGTACCATTAACAGTGGTACGCTTGAGCAGTCTAACATCGATATGACTCAAGAGTTGGTAGACTTGATCTCTGCTCAACGTAACTTCCAAGCAAACTCTCGTTCGTTAGAAGTGCACAACCAAACACAACAAAACATCCTGCAGATTCGCTAATTATTATCGCGAGTAATACGTCGCAGTAAATAGAAAGCTGGTGGCAAACATCAGCTTTCTATTGTTGCCGCCAATGGCAACATACCTTCCTTTCATCTTCATGAACACTTGCCGCATTGTCACTAAGTCTCTGATATATAAAGTTAACAAAAGCTGGCACATCTATTGCTTGTATCACTATGAATAGTGATTTTTGGAGCAAATTATGGATCGTGCACTGTTTCTAGCAATGAGCGGCGCCAAGCAAAACATGCAAGCGTTGCAGCTTAGAGCCAACAACTTAGCGAACGTCAGTACCACGGGTTTCCGTGCTGATTTGGCGCAAGCTCGCTCTATGCAGGCGTATGGCGAAGGTCTTCCGAGCCGCGTATTTAGCATGACAGAGCGTCCAGGCCATAATTTTCAACAAGGCAGTGTCATCACCACCGGTCGTGATCTCGATGTCACAATTCAAGGTGAGGGATGGATTGCCGTGATGGATAAGACGGGGAAAGAGGGTCTTACACGTAATGGTAACTTCACTATTGATGCTAACGGCCTATTGACTAACGGTAACGGTAACTTAGTGCTGGGCGAAACGGGGGCTCCGATTACCTTACCGATTCCAATCAGCAAAGTGGAGATCGGCAACGACGGTACTATTTCTGTTGTGCCACAAGGTGCTCCGGCCGATGCGATTGAAGTTGTCGACCGCATCAAGTTAACCCGCAACAATAATCAATCACTATTCAAAGATATCAATGGCTTATTCCGCGCCAAAGATCCTAATGCGGCATACGAAGCAGATGCCGGTGTCAAACTGCTCACAGGGGCAATTGAAGGCAGTAATGTCAACGCCATTGGCGAAATGACGAGCCTGATTGACTTGCAACGTCAATTTGAAATGCAAGTGAAAATGATGAGCACAGCAGAAGAGATGGACAAAGCGTCGAACTCTTTGCTTCGTATGAGCTAATAGATTTTTAGGAGAAGGTTATGCATCCGGCATTGTGGGTTAGTAAAACGGGTTTAGACGCCCAGCAAACCAATATTTCAACGATTTCAAACAACTTAGCGAACGCCTCGACGATCGGTTTCAAAAAAAGCCGCGCTGTGTTTGAAGATCTTTTTTATCAAAATATCAATCAGCCAGGTGGTCAATCATCGCAAAACACCGAGCTACCAACGGGCTTAATGTTAGGTGCGGGCTCTAAAGTAGTTGCGACACAAAAAGTCCACACACAAGGCAACACTCAGACGACCAATAATAGCCTCGACATGATGATTGAAGGTGACGGTTTTTTCCAAATTTTGATGCCCGATGGCAATATCGGTTACACACGTAATGGTCAGTTTACCGTCAACGATGAAGGTGTCGTGGTCACGTCAGGGGCGGGTTATTCCCTTGAACCAGAGATTGCCATTCCAGACGATGCCATCAGCATCACCGTTGGTAATGATGGTGAAGTCTCAGTACGAGTTCGTGGACAGCAAGATAACCAAGTTGTCGGTCAGATTGCCACTGTAGATTTCATTAACCCGGGCGGTTTAGAGCCTATCGGGCAGAACTTGTACCTACCAACAGGCGCTAGTGGCGACCCACAAGAAGGGGTACCTGGCTTTGACGGTTTTGGTGAGGTCAGACAATCCATGCTAGAGACGTCAAATGTAAATGTCACTGAAGAGTTAGTGAATATGATCGAAGCGCAACGTGTCTACGAAATGAACTCTAAAGTCATCTCAGCCGTCGACAAAATGATGAGCTTTGTCAATCAACAGCTATAACGCAAATACGGGGATAATGTTATGAACAGATTACTTGCGTTAGTGCTAGTTGCGGTGATGTCGGGTTGTTCCATGCTTGAGCCGCCGATTGAGACTCCGGATATCGTTCAAGGTACAACGAATGTTGATGCGGTTGAAGGCGATAAGTCAGACCAAGATGATACGGGGATGATTGACGCCTTACGCGGCCGGACCGATCCCGTTCCCGGTGACCCTGCCTGGGCGCCGATTCACCCCAAACATCAACCTGAACATTATGCGGCAGAAACAGGTTCACTGTTTAATACTGCCAGTACCAGTAGTTTGTATGATGATTATAAGCCGCGTGGTATTGGCGATATTATTACCGTGACTTTGGACGAACAGACCAAAGCGGCCAAAAGTTCGGATGCGGATCTGTCAAAAAACAACGATGCTTCTATGGACCCACTGGAAGTCGGCGGACAGCAACTTAACTTGGGCGACTACAATTTCTCGTACAACTTGAGTAACGACAATCAATTTAGTGGTAGCGCTGCGGCAAATCAAAGTAACAGTATTTCAGGCTCCATCACGGTCGAAGTGATTGAAGTTTTGGGTAACGGTAACCTAGTGATTCGCGGCGAGAAATGGCTAACCTTAAACACCGGGGATGAATACATTCGCCTTAGTGGCACAATTCGTCCTGATGATATTGATTATGAAAACACCATTGCGTCTACCCGTATTTCTAACGCAAGAATTCAGTATTCTGGCTCTGGTACACAACAAGATATGCAAGAGCCGGGCTTCTTGGCACGATTCTTTAATGTCTCTCTATAACGCCCTGTGATGCCGCTTTTTTGGCGCGCAGTGAAACACGGCCAAGGTTAGAGAATAGGTAAGATTATGAAAAAGTGTTTGCTCCTTATTACAAGTTGGTTGCTTATCGCCACTTCAGTGCAGGCTGCGAGAATTAAAGATGTTGCGCAGATCGCCGGAGTACGTAGTAACCAATTGGTCGGCTACGGCTTAGTTACTGGTCTGCCGGGAACCGGCGAGAGTACACCTTTTACTGATCAAAGCTTTAATGCCATGTTGCAAAAATTCGGCATTCAATTGCCACCAGGTACTAAGCCTAAAACAAAGAACGTGGCGGCCGTGATTGTAACAGCAGAATTACCGGCATTTTCTAAGCAAGGCCAGACCATTGATGTCACCGTTTCGTCTGTCGGTGCTGCCAAAAGCTTACGCGGCGGCACCTTAATGCAAACAATGCTTAAAGGTCTCGATGGGCAAATCTATGCCGTCGCGCAAGGCAACCTTGTGGTGAGTGGCTTTAGTGCGACTGGCGCTGATGGTTCCAAGATTGTGGGTAATAACCCAACGGCAGGGATGATTTCTAATGGTGCGATTGTCGAACGAGAAATCCCAACCCCATTTGGCCGTGGTGATTACATTACGTTCAATTTACTCGACTCTGATTTTACCACCGCTCAACGCATGGCGGATGCAGTGAACAACTTCCTTGGTCCACAGATGGCCTCAGCGGTCGATGCGACGTCAGTGAAAGTGCGCGCACCGCGTGACGTGACCCAACGCGTGGCTTTTCTCTCAGCGATAGAGAATCTAGAGTTTAATCCTGCCGATGGCGCAGCAAAAATTATTGTTAACTCACGTACAGGCACCATCGTGGTGGGTAAACATGTTCGACTTAAACCTGCAGCGGTCACTCATGGCGGTATGACGGTCGCCATTAAAGAGAACTTAAATGTCAGCCAACCAAATGCGTTTGGCGGCGGTGAGACGGTTGTGGTTCCAGATACCGAGATCGAAGTGACAGAAGAGCAAGGGAAAATGTTCAAGTTTGAACCCGGTTTGACTTTGGACGACCTAGTGCGTGCTGTCAATGAAGTGGGTGCTGCACCTTCAGACTTAATGGCGATTTTGCAAGCATTAAAGCAAGCGGGCGCGATTGAAGGACAATTGATTGTTATCTAAGGAACAATAAGATGATAAACAATGGTAACGATATTGGATTTATCCATGACATTTCAAGCTTAGATAAGTTGCGTAAGCAAGCCGTTAATGATGAAGACGGCGGTGAACAGGCGGCACTAAACGCCGCGGCTAAGCAGTTTGAAGCGATTTTTACTTCGATGTTGTTTAAATCGATGCGCGACGCTAACTCGACATTTGAGTCAGGGTTAATGGACAGTCAGAATCAGCAGTTTTATCGTCAGATGATGGATGAGCAGATGTCGTCTGAACTTAGTGCATCGGGATCACTTGGCCTTGCTGATATGATCGTTGCTCAACTGACTTCGGGTAATATTGAAAATGAGAACGCTAACAGCCGCAATACTGACTTTGAAGCTTTAATGGGGAAAGTTGATGCGGTTCGTGATGAAAGAGCGCGCACGACCACAGTAAGCCAATCAGAGCCGGTTCAGTCGTCTCGCTTTGACTCACCGGAGTCTTTCGTTGCCTCAATGAAGCCTTACGCCGAAAAAGCGGCGCGTGCACTTGGCGTTGATTCTTCTTTGCTGTTGGCACAGGCGGCATTAGAAACGGGTTGGGGGCAGAAAGTGCTCAATAATTCACGTGGTAGCAGCAATAATCTATTCAACATTAAGGCGGATAGAAGCTGGAATGGCGATAAGGTAGCAACACAAACACTAGAATACCATCAAGGGGTTCCAGTTAAAGAGAGTGCCGCGTTTCGTTCATACGCTAACTACGAAGAGAGCTTTAATGATTATGTGCGTTTCCTCAACAAAAATCCACGTTACACCACGGCGCTGCGCCACGGTGGAAATGATGAACAATTTATTCGCGGTATTCATCAGGCGGGGTACGCCACTGATCCCGCTTATGCGGATAAAGTATTAAGTGTCAAAGCGCGTATCGATCAAATGTAATCAAACTCACCTGCTGGTGAGTTTGTTTTTATCCCCCATTATTATCTCCACCTCGCGGTTATCCCGCTCACCTCTTTAACCGACTAATCGGTATTCTTTTACTCTCTGGCATATATTTTGCTTTTATCTATTTAGATACTCAGCTAATGCTGATTTTTAAAGGGTTATTGGGGGCAATATGGCGTCTGATCTACTGAATCTTGGTGCGCAAAGCGTATTAACGGCTCAGAGACAACTAAACACCACCGGTCATAACATCTCTAATGTCAATACAGAGGGTTATAGCCGCCAGTCGGTGATACAAGGCACAAATATGCCGCGCCAATACGGTGGGGAAACCTATGGTATGGGTGTCCATGTGGAAAAAGTTCGCCGCTCATGGGATCAATTTGCCGTTAACGAGTTAAATGTCTCGACCACCAGTTACGCCAATAAAGTCGATAATGAAGAGAATCTAGAAATGTTGTCTAACATGCTCTCTTCGGTTACATCGAAAAAAATTCCTGAAAACCTCAACGAATGGTTCGATGGCGTAAAGTCGTTGGCCGATAGTCCTAACGATGTTGGTGCGCGTAAAGTAGTACTAGAGAAAGCCGATCTCATTACCCAAAACCTTAATGACTTTCACGAAACAATTCGTCGTCAGTCGGATGTGGCTAACAAAAAACTCGATTTAGGTATCGAGCGAGTGAATCAACTTGCGGTCGAAATTCGTGATTTACACCGTTTGATGATGCGTACGCCAGGGCCGCACAACGACCTGATGGATACACATGAAAAACTGATCGCCGAACTGTCTGAGTACACTAAAGTCACGGTCACGCCGCGTAAAAACGCCGAAGGGTTTAATGTCCATATTGGTAACGGTCACACCTTAGTATCGGGGACAGAAGCCAGTGAACTGAAAATGATTGACGGCTACCCTGATGTTCATCAACGCCGACTGGCAATGATCGAAGGCAAGGGCATTAAATCCATTACCACCAAAGACATTGACGGAAAAATTGGTGCGATGCTCGCCATGCGCGATGAAAAAATTCCACAATTAATGGATGAGCTTGGCAAGCTGGCAACTTCATTCTCGTACGAAGTGAATAAACTGCAATCGCAAGGTCTGGATTTGCGCGGCAACCTTGGTAGCTTGATATTTACCGACGTTAACTCAGATATTGTTGCTAAGTCGCGAGTGGTGACCCCATCCAATTCTAATGCCGATTTAGCGGTTTATATTGAAGATACCAGTCAGTTAGTCGGTGGTGAGTACTCATTGCAATACAACGATGGTGACTATTACATCACTCGCCCTTCCGGTGAACAGTTTGTCGCGTCGGTTGTCAATGATGCCATCACTTTGGATGGGATTCGAATCGAGATCAACAAAGATTTACAAGCCGGTGAACGGGTGCTATTACGCCCGACTCGAAGTGGCGCCGCACAAATGAAGATGGCAACCGATGATCCGACCAAGATTGCGGCTCAAAGCTTCGAGGCTTCTACGACGTTTGCTCAAGGTAGTGCAAAGTTCACGATGATGGCCGCTGGCGATGTGCGTGAATTCGAAGTCGTGATCTCACCGAAAGGAACTGAGTTTGCTGTAACCGATACCCGTGGCAATCTTTTACTTGGCCCTCAGGCTTACCCTCCTAAAGGTCTGGTAGATGTCCAAGGGACAGTGTTTGAATTAACTGATGGCGCGTTGCCGAACGATAAGTTTACGGCAAACCTTGTCCCATCAGAAGGTGACAACGGCAACTTAAGAAAAATGCTCAATATCCAGACAGATAAAAAGCTAAACGATGGTGAATCAACCATTTTAGATGTTTACCACAATTTAAATACCGACGTTGGTCTACAAATGTCGACGGCTTCACGCCTGACCGATGTTTCCAGGCTAGAGAAAGAGGCGGCACAAGAGCGAGTCGCCTCTATTGCCGGGGTTAACCTTGATGAAGAAGCGGCCAACATGATGAAGTTTCAGCAAGCGTATATGGCCTCTTCACGTATCATGCAGGCGGCCAACGACACCTTTAACACCATATTGGCGTTGAGATAGGAGGCATAAGTGATGAATCGTATTTCGAGCTTCCATAATTATCAGTCGGTGCAGAATGACTTCCGTCGCCAAGAGGCAAAAGTGCATCACAACCAAGCTCAACTTGCGTCAGGAAAAAAACTGATGAAGGCGAGTGACGATCCGCTGGCCACCCATTACATTCAAAATATTGGTCAGCAAAAAGAGCAACTACGCCAATATACCGATGCGATTGTGTTGAGTCGTAACCGCTTAGAGCATCATGAAGTGATCATTTCCAATGCGGAACAGTACACCGATGAAGCCAAGCGTACGGTCATGGAGATGATCAATGGGTCACTATCTCCAGAAGACCGCTTAGCCAAACGACGTGAGATTCAAGAACTGGCGGCTAACTTTCTTAACTTGGTCAATGTTCAAGATGAGTCAGGTAACTATATCTTTGCCGGAACCAAGCCGAAGAATCAGCCCTTCTTTAAAGATAAAGATGGCAATGTGGTTTATGCCGGTGATGACTACCAGCGCAAAATGAAGATTTCCAATAGCCTTGAGATGCCAATTAACGACCCTGGTAGCAAGCTATTTATGGAGATCGATAACCCATTTGGTGATTTTGAACCCAATTACAATTTGAACGAAGCTTCAGAGTTACTGCTTGAGCGGGCGATTAACCTTAACCCTGATGATAACTCAACGTATAAGGTCACTTTTGTTGACATGCCTGATGGCAAATATGGCTACCAACTTGAAAGAGATGGTTCAGTGGTTAAAGCTGACACGTTTGATCCCGGTAAAGGAATCAAATATGAAGATGTGACCATTCAGGTGAAAGGGCAGATCAGTAAAGGGGATGAAATATCCCTCGAGCCACGCCGCAGTTACAGTATCTTTGAAACCTTTAATGAAGCAATGAAGCTCTCGCAAGGGTCGGTATCGGATGCCTCGAATACCGCCAAGTTACACCAGATAACACAAGAGCTTCATTCCGCATTTATCCACCTTAACAAAGCGCGTACTGATGTTGGTGCACGATTGAATACTTTAGATATTCAAGAAGAGCAGCACGATGATTTCAAAATGACGTTAACCAAGTCGAAAAGCAATTTTGAAGATCTCGATTATGCCGAAGCCATCATTGAGTTTAATGAAAATTCACGAGCTTTGCAGGCATCGCAACAGGCGTTTGGCAAAACCAAAGACCTAACACTATTTAACTATATCTAAGCTCATTGCCTTACGTGCTATGCCGTAAGTGCGAGGTTAGAGAACTGTCTGAGTCAGCAGTGGCAAGGCAGTGGCAACAAAGCGGCAATCGGGTTGCCGCTCAGCATGAACACAAAGTGTTCAATCTGAATAGAACCCGAGCGATATATTTAAGTAACTAATATTTATGGAAATAATATTTTTATTGTTGGTTTCTTAAAACTGGCACACAACTTGAATTGGTTAGTGCAGAGTTAAACAAACAGGTTTTAAGTAGGAGTATTCCTACTTAGCAAGGCATTTACGGTCAGTGCTTCCAAATGAGACTAAGCTGGCCGCTTCGCAAGCACTTGCGAACTCAATAGGAGAGCAAACTATGACCATTAATGTAAACACGAACGTGTCAGCGATGACCGCTCAACGTTACCTGAATAAAGCGACCGGTGATCTTAATACTTCAATGGAGCGTTTGTCTTCGGGTCAAAAGATTAACAGTGCAAAAGATGATGCTGCAGGTCTGCAAATTTCTAACCGTTTGACCGCTCAGTCTCGTGGCTTAGATGTCGCGATGCGCAATGCCAACGATGGTATCTCCATCGCGCAAACGGCGGAAGGGGCGATGAATGAATCAACATCGATTCTACAACGTATCCGCGACCTATCATTACAGTCTGCTAACGGCACCAACTCGGCGTCAGAGCGTCAAGCTTTACACGAAGAAGTGGCCGCGTTACAAGACGAATTGAACCGTATCGCTGAAACAACGTCATTCGGTGGCCGTAAGCTACTTAACGGCTCATTTGGTGAAGCGTCATTCCAGATTGGTGCCAGTTCAGGTGAGGCAATCATCATGGGCTTGACCAGTGTACGTGCCGATGAGCCACGTATGGGGGGCCAAAGCTTCATTTCTGACCCTGAGAAAGGAAAAGATAAAGACTGGGGAGTCCCTGCGGCGGCGAAAGACCTTAAGTTTGAATTCACGACCAAAGCTGGCGAAGCGATTACCTTAGATATTCTTGCCAAAGAAGGGGATGATATTGAAGAGGTGGCAACCTACATCAATGGTCAAAGTGATAAGCTCACCGCATCAGTTGACGAAAATGGCAGACTGCAGATTTTTGCCGCAGAACCTGATCTAGAAGGCGATCTTAATATCTCGGGTGGTCTGGCTTCAGAGCTTGGTCTTGTCGGTGGCCCTGGAGTGAAAAGCACGGTACAAAGTATTGATGTTCGCTCTGCGGGTGGCGCGCAAAATGCAGTAGGTATTGTTGATGCAGCGCTGCAGTATGTTGATTCACAACGTGCGGATCTAGGTGCGAAGCAAAACCGTTTGAGTCACAGTATCAATAACTTGGCTAACATCCAAGAAAACGTCGAGGCATCGAACAGTCGAATTCGCGATACCGATTTCGCCAAAGAAACGACAGCGATGACCAAAGCACAAATTCTGCAACAAGCAGGTACGTCAATACTTGCTCAAGCAAAACAGTTGCCAAACTCTGCAATGTCATTATTGCAGTAGTGGTCAAGTACTTCACTAGTAGTAGCCTAGACGTAGGGTTAGTGGAGGTTTGACGGCAAACATAAGTGATAAGGTTTTGGGGTTCTCTCTCACACCTACTCCATCACTGGAAACACTTATGTAGCAGGCGGCCAGGCTTTGATCATTTCTCTCGATCTCCAAAGGCTTGGCTACCAAAATAGCCCCGGTTCTCTCAAAGGAAAAGGGGCTTTTTCTTTTTGGTTTCACAATACCCACATCAAGTTATATCCTCCCCGCAGTGCTGTTGAATAATGGCAACCTCTCGACCTATTGGGTCAAAACTTTAGCAATTAATTTCATATCTGCAGGTGCCATCAAGCTAAGCTTTATTCGCCGTGAATTTCACACTATTTGACCAATTAGCTCTAAAGTTAATCAATTTTGAGTCGTTAATAAGGTTACTTTGAGAGAACTAATTGGTTTACCGAGACGTCGGAAACCTTCAACTCCGGTCTACGGTAATCAATAGGAGAAACCACTATGGCGGTTAATGTAAACACAAACGTTTCAGCAATGACGGCACAACGCTATCTCAATAGCGCGTCATCTGCTCAGCAAGCGTCGATGGAAAGACTTTCTTCCGGTTTTAAGATCAACAGTGCTAAAGATGATGCGGCAGGTCTACAAATTTCGAACCGTTTGAATGTTCAAAGCCGTGGCTTAGACGTCGCAGTACGTAACGCAAATGATGGTATTTCTATGGCGCAAACGGCTGAAGGTGCCATGAACGAAACCACCAACATTTTGCAACGTATGCGTGACTTATCACTACAATCTGCAAACGGATCTAACTCAAAATCAGAGCGGACCGCGATTCAAGAAGAGATCACGGCACTTAATGATGAGTTAAACCGTATCGCTGAAACGACCTCGTTTGGTGGTAATAAGCTACTTAACGGTACTTTCGCAACTAAGGCTTTCCAAGTTGGTGCAGACAGTGGTGAAGCGGTGATGTTAACGATGAACAATATGCGCAGTGACAATGCCATGATGGGAGGTAACAGCTATGTTGCCGCCAATGGGCAAGGCAAAGACTGGGCAGTTCAAGACGGCGCGAATGACCTTACCATTGCCCTAACGGATAAATTTGGTCAAGAGCAAAACGTAACGATCAACGCTAAATCAGGCGATGATATTGAAGAGTTGGCCACTTACATTAACGGTCAGACAGACCTGGTAAAAGCTTCGGTTGACCAAGATGGAAGATTGCAACTATTTACCGACAATAACAATGTAGATGGCGCTGCGACCTTCAGTGGCAGTCTAGCAGGCGAGTTAAGCATAGGAGAAGCGAAAGCAGTCACGGTTGATAGCATTGATGTCACCAATGTTGGTGGCGCTCAAGAGTCCGTGGCGATTGTGGATGCTGCACTGAAATTTGTTGATAGCCACCGTGCTGAACTTGGTGCATTCCAAAACCGATTCAATCACGCAATCAATAACTTAGAAAACATTAATGAGAACGTTAATGCGTCTAAGAGCCGAATCAAGGATACCGACTTTGCCAAAGAAACAACGGCATTGACAAAATCTCAGATTCTTACGCAAGCATCTAGTTCAGTTCTTGCACAAGCAAAGCAAGCGCCCAACTCAGCGTTGGGGCTTTTAGGCTAAAAAGTTAGTTTTTAGCACACTATAAAGTCATGACTTAATAGAAAATCCAGCGTTGGCTGGATTTTTTTTTGCGCGTTTATAATGCCGTAACGGATAGATCAGACAGAAAATAGCCAAGGGGAGGAGAACGAGGTAAGTGAGGGTGAAATGGCCATTTGGTTATTACTAATTAACAATGCTAAGAAAAGCGTGATGCGCAGAAAAAACAAAACCCAGCACAAAGCTGGGTTCGTTAAAGAATGGTGCGGACGGAGAGACTTGAACTCTCACACCTTGCGGCGCCAGAACCTAAATCTGGTGCGTCTACCAATTCCGCCACGTCCGC
>NZ_JONH01000018.1 GCF_000711795.1 Vibrio pacinii DSM 19139
TGGGGCTTTTTTACATCTGCCGTTTGGATTAGTTTACTGTAATACTCAATTGGCAGAGCAGCGGATCCCGCCAATACCGAAAATCAGCGCGTGTTGGGAGTTCGAATCTCTCCGCCTTTGCCATATTTCCCTTTTGGGTTAGAAAGCCTCAGTTT
Organism: Vibrio pacinii DSM 19139; assembly: GCF_000711795.1. Taxonomy (GTDB): domain Bacteria; phylum Pseudomonadota; class Gammaproteobacteria; order Enterobacterales; family Vibrionaceae; genus Vibrio; species Vibrio pacinii. The sequence goes on from NZ_JONH01000018.1 coordinate 156, forward strand.
CGGTTGAGGTTTTTTGCTATCTAGCGTCAACAAAGATAGATACTTTAGGATTTCCGCCCCAAACTGTCATAAGAATCACGTCATACTGCTTTCCAAAACTTGTAGCGGTTCATATCCAGTAGGGGGAATGATTTTTATGTTCAAGGTTGATTTACGTGACAGCTGTAACTTTTTTAAAGTAATCCTGTTGATGGGACGATATTGCTGAATTTTTTGTCGAAAATTCACTCATTATCGGTAGAATCATGTCATCACTTTTAGGAGAGACTAATGGGTCAATTTTCAATATTGAGCTTTATTGCTCTGGGTGGGGCTTTTGGCGCATGTTCTCGTTACCTAATATCCGAGTTGTGTGTTCAGTTATTCGGCCGGGGCTTTCCATACGGAACGCTCACCGTTAACGTTATTGGCTCTTTTGTTATGGGTCTACTGGTCGCTGCATTTGAAAATGAGATCCTTGCTCCTGAGCCATGGCGGCAAATTATCGGCTTAGGTTTTCTCGGCGCACTAACGACATTTTCCACTTTTTCTATGGATAATGTTCTGCTTATGCAGCAAGGTGCCTTTGTTAAAATGGGGCTAAACATACTATTAAATGTCTTTTTGAGTATTTCTGCTGCTTGGATTGGCTTTCAAGTTTTGATTAAAAGCTAACCAGTTATCACATCTGACTATTTTTAGAACTTACGGCTTGGTTTAACCAAGCCGTTTTTATATACTGATTTCACTTGTCGGAGTGCCTAAAGGCTGAGACCGTTAATTCGGGATCCGTTGAACCTGATCAGATTAGTATCTGCGAAGGGAACGAGAGAAGATATCTCCATCAGCATCATGCTGATCGTCTATCCAAAATTGATTTAGGGTTCTTCCCTATTTTCGATTCCTCTTGTCGCATCTTTCCGCCAAGCATTTTTATCCAAAATTATTCATAATAAGGAAAAATGCTATGTCGAGTCGCAAGCAAGCGAGACTGGAAGCAAAACAATTCATTGATACTCTATCGGTACAGCCGTACCCAAATTCAAAAAAAATCTACGTCGAAGGAAGTCGTGCTGATATTCGTGTACCGATGCGCGAAATCACTCTCGCTGACAGTTTAGTCGGTGGCACAAAAGATAACCCAAGCTTCGAGCCAAACGAGCCTGTACGTGTTTATGATACCTCTGGTTCATACACAGACCCTGATTACTCTATCGACCTTTACAGTGGCTTACCTAAGCTTAGAGAGGGCTGGATTGAAGAGCGAGCAGATACTGAAATTCTTGATGATGTTAGCTCTGTATACACAAAAGAAAGGTTGGAAGACGAGACGCTTGATGATCTGCGCTATGGCAATCTACCCCATATACGACGTGCTAAGGCTGGCCATTGTGTCACTCAACTCCATTACGCACGTAAAGGTGTTATCACGCCAGAGATGGAATATATCGCGCTACGTGAAAATATGGGCCGAGCTAAATATCGCGACGAGGTATTAAACCAACAGCATCCAGGGCACAGCTTTGGTGCTAACCTACCTAAAGACATTACTGCTGAATTTGTTCGACAAGAAGTCGCACAAGGTCGGGCAATTATTCCTTCCAATATTAACCATCCTGAGTCCGAACCAATGATTATCGGCCGGAACTTCTTAGTCAAAGTGAACGCCAATATTGGTAACTCGTCGGTATCGTCGTCAATTGAAGAAGAAGTGGAGAAATTGGTTTGGGCAACGCGTTGGGGTGGCGATACCGTAATGGATTTGTCGACCGGGCGTAATATTCACGAAACTCGAGAATGGATACTGCGGAACAGTCCTGTGCCAATTGGGACGGTTCCTATGTATCAAGCACTAGAAAAGGTTAACGGTGTCGCTGAGGACCTTAATTGGCAAGTGATGCGCGATACGTTGATTGAGCAAGCTGAGCAAGGGGTAGACTACTTTACTATTCACGCAGGGTTATTGTTACGTTATGTGCCAATGACGGCGAAACGTGTCACTGGCATCGTTTCTCGCGGTGGCTCAATCATCGCTAAATGGTGTTTGGCCCATCATCAGGAAAGTTTCCTATATACCAACTTCCGTGAAATTTGCGAAATCTGTGCTAAGTACGATGTAGCACTTTCTCTCGGTGATGGACTGCGTCCGGGCTCAGTTGCCGATGCTAACGATGAAGCGCAGTTTGCAGAGTTACGTACTTTAGGTGAATTGACTAAGATCGCTTGGGAATACGATGTACAGGTCATCATTGAAGGCCCTGGCCATGTACCTATGCATATGATCAAAGAGAATATGGAGGAGCAACTTGAGCACTGTCATGAAGCGCCTTTCTATACCCTTGGTCCTTTGACCACTGATATCGCTCCTGGTTATGACCACATTACTTCCGGGATCGGCGCTGCAATGATCGGTTGGTACGGTTGTGCGATGCTTTGTTATGTCACACCTAAAGAGCACTTGGGGCTACCGAACAAAGAAGATGTAAAGACCGGTTTGATTACTTATAAGCTTGCAGCACATGCCGCTGACTTAGCCAAGGGCCATCCTGGTTCACAAGTGCGTGATAATGCACTGTCTAAAGCTCGCTTTGAATTTAGGTGGGAAGACCAGTTTAACCTTGCCCTTGACCCTGAAACTGCGCGAGCTTTCCATGATGAGACCTTGCCACAGGAGTCAGGTAAGGTCGCTCATTTCTGCTCAATGTGTGGTCCCAAGTTTTGCTCGATGAAAATATCACAAGAGGTGCGAGAGTACGCCAAAGATACTGAGCAAGTTGCTGCAGACCATGCTGTATCTATCAAGATGTTGGATGACCCGCTTGAAGGTATGCGTCAGAAATCACAAGAATTTCTCGCTACGGGTTCAGAACTATATCACCCAGCTGTGACGGCTCAAGTGGAGGAGTGATGACTAAAATCCTTATTCCTGCTGATTGTATTGAGCTTACAGGTATTGTTCAGCAATGCTTATTACGAGCGAATCAACAAGGATTTATAGTCGATGGTATTGAGTTGGGCGTAAGTCCAACTCATACCATTTTAGTCGCTAAGCACAATGGCACTATTGGTTTGTTGGCAGATCTGTATACAGATTTGGCTCCTTGTGAAAGCCAAGACTATTTATCCTCTTACGTCCTTAGCTATAACAGTACTATTCCGTTGTCGCATTGCTCCGAGCAAGCGATAAACACAGTGTGTTTAGCTGTTCGAGACGGTAACCGTTACCTAGATATCTGGCATCATCCATTAACTAATGAAACTCGAGCTCTATATTTTGATTCAGTTAATGAAGCGAACAATACTCATCACTTGGCTTGGGTTACGACCCTGTTTGCTCTCGATTTTCCGCTTGAAGACTGTTTGACCTTGGCGCGTGCAATGAGCAATGTTTCACGTGAAACATGGGCTCATGACTACAGACAATTCCCCACGCCAGTTATTGAAGATTCACGCCTAGGCATCAAAGTGGGCTGGGGAGTAAATCAACATAAGATTCAATTTAAAACTGTAACGGATCGCAACTTGGGGCTCTATCCTGTCGTTGATAGTGTTGATTGGGTAGAACGATTGCTGCAACTAGGTGTAAAAACCATTCAACTTAGGATTAAGAACCCAGATCAAGAGGACTTGGAGCAACAGATAAAGCGAACGATTGAACTTGGAAGGCAGTATGGGGCACAAGTCTTTATCAATGACTATTGGAAGCTTGCAATAGAGCACGGTGCATACGGTGTTCACTTGGGTCAAGAAGACTTAGAACAATCTAATCTAAAACTACTCTACGATGCTGGTATTAGACTTGGACTTTCGACACACGGCTATTACGAGCTGCTTCGAATTGTTCAGATTGCGCCGAGTTATATCGCATTGGGCCATATCTTTGCTACCACAACCAAGCAAATGCCGTCTGAACCTCAAGGACTGGTGCGCTTGGCTCTGTATCAAAAGCTAATCAATAGCATACCTTATGTTGACGATGTTGGTGTGCCAACCGTTGCGATTGGTGGTATCGACCTAACCAACGCCAGTAATGTATGGCAATGTGGTGTATCGAGCTTAGCTGTGGTTAGGGCGATTACCTTATCTCCTGAACCGCAAAGTGTGATTCAAGCATTTAACCATGTTATGGCCACTCGTGCGCATAGCAAGGAGTTAAGTTATGTTGAGTGATAGTGCGTTTCTAAGATACCAACGACAAATCGCGTTGCCAGAGATTGGCGAGGTTGGGCAATCAAGGCTAAACCGTTGTTCGGTTCTGATCATCGGTTGTGGCGGATTGGGCAGTGCTGCTGGTATGTATTTGGCTGCTGCTGGTGTTGGCAATTTAGTGATCAGCGATGATGACATTGTTGAAACCAGTAACTTACAGCGACAAGTCATCTATAGAGAAAGTGACATCAACAGCAACAAAGTCGATGCAATGGCAAATCAGATGCAGAGCATCAACGGTCAACTCAATGTACGTAAGTTAAATCGGCGATTGAATGAGGACCAACTTAATTTAGAAGTGATGATGGCTGATGCGGTGTTAGATTGCAGCGATAACTTACCAACGCGGCATTTGATTAACCGGATCTGTCATCGTCAAGCTAAACCGCTAATTTCCGGCTCAGCAATTGGTTGGCGGGGGCAATTTGCCGTATTTAATTTCGTCCAATCCACAACGGGTTGCTACCAGTGTTTGGTTCCCGAGGAAGATTTTGACCGCGCATTAAAGTGCAGTGATAGCGGTATTATCGGCCCAGTCGTTGGCACGATAGGTAACTATCAAGCGTTAGCTACGTTGCAAGTGTTGGCGTTAGATGACGTCGGTTTCAAATCCAATCAATTACATCTATTCGATGGTAAGAGCCTCAAATGGCAAACCTTAACCATTAGGTCTGACACTGAATGTAGAGTATGTGCACAGCATAAAAAAGCGAGTTGAAATATGGAAACGGTTCGAATTCTGATAAATGACCAAGCTCATCATGTGCAACCAAACCGATCGCTTACCGCGATTATTGAACAGCTTTCGTTACCCGAAATTGGCTGCGTATTTGCGATTAACAATACGGTTATACCGCGTAGTGAATGGTCAATTACGCACTTAAATGAAGGTGATGCTATCTCACTCTTTCAAGCTATCGCAGGAGGGTAATTGGATGTTGACGATTGCTAACAAAACCTTTCAGTCACGCCTGTTCACGGGAACGGGTAAGTTTGCTAATAGCCAAATAATGGCAGATTCGATTAAAGCTTCGGGCTCTCAGCTGTCAACAATGGCACTCAAGCGCGTCGACGTGAACAATCAACAAGATGACATTCTTAAGCCGCTTGTCGATATGGGAGTTGATTTATTGCCAAATACGTCAGGGGCGAGGAACGCCAAAGATGCCATTTTTGCAGCTCACCTCGCGCGTGAAGCGCTTGGTACCAACTGGTTGAAATTGGAAATTCATCCTGACCCAAAATACTTAATGCCAGATCCGATTGAGACCCTATTGGCAGCCGAGCAACTGGTTAAAGATGGTTTTGTGGTGTTACCTTACTGCCATGCTGACCCGGTTTTGTGCAAACGTTTAGAACAAGTTGGTTGCGCCGCAGTCATGCCGCTAGGTGCGCCAATAGGCTCAAACAAGGGAATAGCATCTCATGACTTCATTGAGATTATTATCGACCAAGCTAAGATTCCGGTCATTGTTGATGCTGGAATTGGAGCTCCTTCTCATGCGGCAAGGGCGATGGAGATGGGTGCCGACGCTGTTCTGGTCAATACTGCAATTGCCGCTGCCGCAGATCCAGTTGCTATGGCGAGAGCGTTCAAATTGGCAGTAGAAGCAGGGAGCATCGCGTATCAAGCCGGTTTGGCTGGTAAGGTGTCACACGCGGTTGCCTCGAGTCCGTTGACTTCGTTTCTGAATAACTAGAGTGAGAGCTGGACATGAGTTTCGTCGAACACTTTAAACAGTTGGATTGGGACGATATCAACTTATCAATTAACAGCAAAACCAGCGTTGATGTTGAGCGTGCATTAAGTAAACCCAAGCGCGATTTGGAGGATTTTAAAGCACTGATTTCTCCGGCAGCGGAAGGCTATCTTGAACAAATGGCACAACAGTCGTTTGCTCTGACTCGTAAGCGATTTGGCCATACCATGTCGCTTTATATTCCCCTGTACTTGTCTAACCTTTGTGCTAATGCGTGTACCTACTGTGGCTTTTCGATGGAGAACCGCATTAAGCGTAGAACGCTCAATCAACAAGAGATCGATGCAGAGATTGATGCTATTAAGCAAATGAAGTTTGATAGCGTGCTACTGGTAACAGGCGAACACGAAACTAAAGTAGGAATGAACTATTTTCGTCAGGTGTTACCGCAGATCAAACAACGCTTCAATTATCTTGCGATGGAAGTTCAACCGCTTAAGCAAGAAGAGTATGCAGAGTTGAAAGCCTTAGGCTTAGATGCGGTGATGGTCTATCAAGAAACCTATCATCCATCAACTTATGCTCAGCACCATTTACGTGGTAATAAAATGGATTTTGAGTTTCGGCTCGATACTCCTGATCGCTTAGCGAAAGCAGGGATCGATAAGATTGGTATCGGCGCACTGATTGGGCTTGAGGACTGGCGCACTGATTGTTTTTTTACCGCTGCGCATCTCGATTATTTGGAACGAACCTACTGGCAAACTCGATATTCGATTTCATTTCCTCGCTTAAGGCCGTGTGCAGGAGCACTGCAGCCAAAATCGGTAATGAGTGACAAGCAACTGGTCCAACTTATTTGCGCATATCGTTTGTTTAACCCTGAAGTGGAGTTATCTCTATCAACTCGAGAGTCGCCAGAGTTCCGTGATAATGTGTTGCCGCTTGGAATTACGTCGATGTCAGCGGCATCGAAAACGCAACCTGGCGGGTATGCGAATGATGCCACTGAGCTGGAACAGTTTGAGATCAGTGATGAACGGAGTGCCGCATCGGTCGAATCAATAATTCGTTCAAGAGGGTTTGATCCGGTATGGCGAGATTGGCATTCGGCATACTCCGGCTAGTTAGTGTTTCACGTGAAACATAAAAAAGGGATTGATGTACACATCAATCCCTTTTGCATATCTTAAATAAAGAAAGCCTTAGTTATGGACTAGCGGCTGGGTTGCTGCGTGTAACCATTGTTTCACGTCACCTTCTACCAGCGCGCTGATGTCGTCCCATACTTTTTGATGGTAGTCGTTGAGCCAAGCTAGTTCAGGTCGGGTCAACATATCAACGTTAATGTTTCGTTTGTCGATAGGGCAACGCGTTAAAGACTCAAACGACAGCACAGAGAAGTCGCCGTTGGTCGGAGTTTCTACAACCAACTCTAGGTTCTCAATGCGAATGCCAAATGCATCGGCGCGGTAGTAACCTGGTTCATTCGATAGCACCATGCCTTCAGTGAGTGGCACATCGATAAGGCGCTTCGAAATACTTGCAGGCCCTTCATGGACACTCAGAAAATGACCGACGCCGTGGCCTGTGCCATGGTCATAGTCGTAACCTTCAGCCCATAAATGCTGACGCGCTAGGGTATCAATTTGGTAGCCACGGGTCTCTTTAGGAAAACGTGCGCGAGCAACACCAATATGACCTTTCAATGCCAAGGTAAATTGCTTGATCATTTCATCGCTCGGCTGGCCGATGGCGATGGTCCGCGTGATATCAGTGGTGCCATCTAAGTACTGACCACCAGAATCGACAAGATACAAGGTGTTAAGCTCGAGCTTTCCTGGCTGAGGTTGGTTGTCATGATTGTAATGACACATTGCCGCATTGCTCCCAGCTGCGGAAATGGTATCAAAGCTGAGATCCATTAAGGTTGGATCTAGCTGACGAAATGCTTCGAGCTTGTCAGCCAGCGTTGCTTCGTCATGAAGGTTTCCTGCTAGCACTTCGGCATCTAACCAGCAGAGGAACTTGGTCATTGCGACACCATCACGGATATGACACGCTTTCATTCCTGCAATTTCGACGGCGTTTTTAGCGGCTTTGGGCATCAAACAAGGGTCGGCCGCGTTCACCACGTTAGCCCCTGCATTTTGTAATATCAGTTTAAACCATGCATTGCTGGTTGTTGGATCAAGCAAGACCTTCTGACCTTGTAGTGCTTCAAGGCGAGTTTGCAATGCGTCAGGATGATGAACCGTTACCTTGCTGCCAACATGTTGGTAAAAGTTACTTGGAAGACGTGCTGGGTCTAAAAAGTATTCGACGCTAGCGTCAGCGTGAATAATGGCATGAGAGAGCAATACCGGTAAGTGTGATACGTCCAATCCGCGCACATTGAGCAGCCAACAGATGGAGTCCAATGCCGTGATGACCGCGCTATCAGCTCCGGCATTTTCAACACGTTGAGCAATCTCTTGGCGCTTGCTTTGACTGGATTGACCAACCGCTTCGGTTGCCATTAATCGAACGTCAGACACTACGGGTGCTGGGCGGTCGTGCCACAACTCGTCAATGGGATTACTGTCAAGAATCTTAAGCTCTAGTGATGCCGCGAGTTTTGCTTGCGCCATTTCCAACCATGCTGAATTATGCATACGGGGATCGATGGCGATGGAAGCGCCTTTAGTGAGTTTTTGCATCACCCAGTCGAGAGCGGGCTCTTCAATAAGATGACGATACTCGAATTGTTCTGCCGGTACTTCTTTTGTTACTTGAACGGTATAACGGCCATCAACAAAAATAGCGGCATTATCTTGAGTAATAACAGCGACGCCCGCAGAACCGGTGAATCCGGTGAGCCAGTGGAGACGCTCGTTATGAGCCGGAACATACTCACCGAGATATTCATCTTCGTGAGGAACCAGTAGGGCATCAATATCACGTTGTGCGAGCCACTGACGAATGGCTGTCAAACGCTGTTCAGTATTGGTAAGCATCGAAATTAATCCTTCATTTGTTATAACGTCCTTATCAACGACATCTAATCGCTCGGACAATGCGACTAAGCTACTCTTTTTGCGCGCTAGCTGCAAATGATCTCAAATCGATGGTTTTGTCACTGATAATCTGTCGAATCCACGACAGAGCAGGATCATTCTCTCTATCACGATGCCAAAATAGGGTATACGCCATGGGAGGAAATTCCATCGGTAATGGCAGCATGGTGAGGTTCAGCTGCTTTGAGGCCAACTCAACAAAGTGGCTAGGGGCCGTGAAAACAAAATCAGTATAAGAACACAGACTCGCGGCGCTATTAAAGTCGGGGACAGTAATGCCAATATCACGCTCTTTGCCCATATCCGCGAGACGGTAATCGAGCAGCCAGCGCTCATTACCATCGCAGCGCACTTGAACGTGGCGCTGGGCAAGGTAGTTATTGAGCGTCCAAGGCTGGTTGATTGCAGGGTGGTTGTTACGCACAAGGCACATCTGGCGGTCACGATAGATCTCATGCTCACAAATGTCGCTTGGCGGCAGCATGGTCAGCTTAGCGTCATTGATATCAATATCTTTACCTGTGATACCTAAATCGATCTCGCCCCGTTGAATGCGGCGGAAGGTGTCATCTGCCCACGCATGGGTACTAATTGTGACCTGAGGCGCCTGTTTGAAAATTTCAGGAAGAAAATGTGGCAAAATCAGCGGATAAACACTTTCAACGGCCGCAATTTGGTAACGATAATCGCTGCAACTTGGCAGAAACACCTCTGGTTGAGTCAGTTGCTCTAATTGATTGATAATGATTTCGAGTTTGGGTTTTAAGAACAGAGCTTTGGGTGTCGGCTTTAATCCGTGGGCATGGCGAATAAAGAGTGCGTCATCAAATTGGTTGCGCAGTTTGGCCAGGTTTTTACTGACCGCCGACTGACTAAGACACAGTCGATGCGCAGTGCGGGTAACATTAAGCTCTTCAATCAAAACGCGTAAACAAACCAGCAAATTGAGGTCAATTCGCGCCAACTTTTCAATATTCATAAGAAATTCTCTACCGGAATAATGCTGATGACTAATTATCATTGGTGGGCATATCTAGTTTAGACTACTATCAAGCCGTTTTCATTAGTCATTATTCAGCGGAGATAGAAGTGCAATCGATCCATTACCCAGTACCCAAAAAGCAGCAATTAGTGTTGTTGACTCTTTTGGTTCTATTTAGTCCATTAGCGATTGATATCTATCTACCAGCATTGCCAATTATTTCAGAGACGTTCCACGTGGAACATGCATTGGCACAAGACACAATTACATGGTTTCTGTTTGCGATGGGGGTCGGCCAGTTATTCGCTGGGCCACTTGCAGACAAACTCGGACGTCGAACTGTTGCATTGGGGGGCGTTAGTATCTACGCAGTGAGCGCTTTATTGGCGTGGAGTGCTCAAAACATTGAGTGGATGCTCGCAGCCCGTTTGCTACAAGGCTTAGGTGCGTGTGCGACATCGGTAGCAGCCTTTGCAACAGTTCGCGATATGTTTGGTCCGCAAAAGAGCGGCAAGATGATCAGCTACCTCAATGGCGCGATCTGCTTTATTCCAGCACTGGCGCCGATTTTGGGCAGTTGGCTGACTCAACAATTTGGCTGGCGTGCGAACTTTAGTTTTATGGCGGGTTTCGCTGTTGTGGTGTTCACGATGTTATGGCTTGGGATGAAAGAGACCAATCCTGAAATGAGCAAAGAGCCGGTGTTTAAATTAAATCGCTATCTTGATGTGGTGAAAACACCATCATTCCTATTTCATGCGAGTTTGTGCATGTTAGCGATGGCCGTCATCCTTGGCTATGTAACATCCGCGCCAGTGGTTTTGATGGAAAATCTTGGTTTAACGATGAACCAATTCACCTTCTGGTTTGGGATTAACGCCGTGATCAACATTATTGCTTGTATGGCTGCACCTAGGTTTATGGACCGTTTTGGCACTCACTTAGCGCTAACAGTCGGTATTGTTACCTTGGTCATCGCTGGATTTATGATGCTCGCGTTAATGGAATATGCGACAGCGCTGGCCTTTATGTTGCCAATCTTCTTCTCTTCGATTGGCTTTGCTTGGATTCTAGGTGCGGCGGCAGGCAAAGCATTAGCCCCATTTGGTGATAAAGCGGGTACTGCAGCGGCACTGCTTGGCTTATTCCAGATGAGTGGTTCGGGCCTTGTTGTTGGAACCGTGCAGCGTCTTGGTATGGAACCGCAAATAGTGATTGCCACTTTAATGCTAATTGTAGCACCTGCGCTGGCAATCTTATGGTCGAGAGCCGGCAAAACTTGGCATTATGCGGTGGCATAATCTGGTTAGACAAGCCTTGATAAACAATATAAACGCTGTATATTTGAGCTTCAAATATCGAGTTATGTGGAAACAACACAACGATGTCAATGACAACCTACGAGATGGCTCGTATTTTGGAGCAACTTGAACAAGCTCCAGAAAAAGTAATGTTTGGTCGAATCTTAAACGAGTTAGGCAGTCAAAGTGGTGAGCGTATTCGCAGCGCAGCCAAGCAAGTTCCTTTACCAGTACTACGCGATATGGTGTATCAGTTTCAACAAGTGATTGAATCACGTAAAGATGAGCGCGTTGATTCACTCGCCAAAGAGATCGCCGAGCAAGGCATCTCGGTTGACGATCTCAAGCTCTACTTAGCCAATAAAAAATAGCTCGACAGTAAAGACTGATAAGCTCGCCTATCGAAAATAGGCGAGCTTTTTTATGGGTTCACATTGCGGTTGATAGGATTTTGCAGTGAGATAAGGGTCTCAGTTGACTGTACTTCATCAATGGCTTGGAGCTTATCGATCAAGACATGCTGTAGCTCTTCGATAGAGCGACACATTAATTTGACGAAAATATTATAAGCACCTGTGGTGTAGTAAGCTTCGACGACTTCTTCTAAAGCGTTGAGCTTTTCCAGTGCAGAGTGGTAATCACGCGCCGCATTAAGGTTGATGCCGATAAAGCAACATACGTCATAGCCAAGCTTTTTGGTATCGACGATCACTTCGGTGCCTTGAATGATATCGCCAGACTTCATCTTTTCTATTCGTACGTGAATCGTCGCTGGGCTTACTTCAAACTGCTTTGCCATTTCTGCATAAGGCGTACGAGCATCTTCCATCAAGGTTTTTAAAATAGCTTTGTCTAAATCATCCAGTTTGGTGTGTTGAGCTTGCATGGAAGTCCTTGTTATTTAAGTTTGCTGGTTGGGTTAAGTACAAATTATCACCAAGGTGATACAATTATATCTATACTCGATTGTTTTAGAGAGCTATTTTGCTGCGTTTCTGCCTTCTACTCATTATTGCTTTTTGCACCGTCTCGGCGAATGCGGATGAAAATGACATCCTTGTGGTGCATTCATATCATCAGGGCTTATTTTGGACAGACTCATTTCAATATGGCTTTGAACAACAGCTCGCCCCTTATAACCTTTCGACTCGAATTTTATACCTCGACACCAAACGCTCGCAGAGTGAACAATATTTAGATCAACTCTATTTATTGTACAAGACTAAATTTGAACAAGAGGCGTTTAAAGCGATTGTTGTCAGTGATAACAATGCCCTCAATCTGATCAACAAGCTAGGTGACGTGATTGGGGATACGCCAGTGATTTTTGGTGGCATCAATCATTACGAACCTTACTTACATCGCAATCTTAATGCGACAGGTGTTATCGAGAACGTCGATATTGCCGCCAACATCGCGCTTATCGAGCGAATCCAACCCGATATTGATTCGATTTACTTCATTAGCGATCATTCGGTAACCGGCGCTGCGGCGCGTGCTGACATTGGGGCGTTTCTAATTTCAAACACTGGCTATGAGGGAAAGTTAGTGTCGTACATTCCTGATGACTTTGAGCAACTGCTTGATTTTATCTCCAAGCTTGATCAACGAGCTGCGGTAATTTTTTGGCTTTACAATCGTACTCGAACGGGTGATGTAATTTCTGATAGCACCTTATGGGAGGAGCTCAATCAAGCCTCCAAAGCACCGATTTATATGGCGCATGATTATGGGCTGGGGTTTGGCGCTGTTGGCGGGGTCATTCAAGGCGGCACACAACATGGTCAGCAAACAGCAAAGGTATTGTTGAAAGTGCTTAACAACTTAAATGGCCCGTTACCGCCAGTTGAGATGGGTATTTCTGAGATAAAGCTCGATTATAACGCGGTTCAGAAGTGGGGGCTTGGTGTTGAGGGAGAGCCTGCGGCGGCACTGTTTAACCGACCACAAACCTTCACTGAAAAATATCATCGTCAGTTAGAGGCCATTGGCGTGACCATGGCGTTATTGATCATTGTGATATTGGGATTGGTTTATTATTTACGCCAGATTAAGCGCAGTGAACAACTCGCCAAAGAGAGCCAAACCTTAATTGAAATGGTGTTTGACCAAAGCTATCACTTTATTGGAGTACTTGATGGTCAGGGTTTGCTGCTGTCTAGTAACCGAAAATTGCATGACCTACTGTATGATCAAAGCTTCCGCGTTGACCGCCCGATCTGGCAGCACCCCCATTGGGAAAATAATTCTGCGCAATCTATCGAGCGGTATTTCAATCAAGATCACCAAGTACAAAATGCGCAATTTGAAGTTGAAATCTGGCATGCAGAGCTTGGGGCGATTGTCTTAGAGCTATCGCTTAAACCGATACCATCGCAGAAAAATGGCGCTCAGTTCTTGTTTGAGGCAAGGGATATTACCTCGCGTAAAATCACCGAAGAGCGTCTGTTCCAGCGCGAAACTAATCTCAGCCATTACTACGATCAACAGCCAGTAATGATGGTCACGCTAGATGAGCATAATCGTATTCAACAAGCGAACCAGTTTGCCGAGCAATTGCTTGGTTATTGTGCGGATGACATCTTAGGTCATCGCCTCAGGGAGTTTTATCTTCATGCCGATGCTTTAATTCCGCGGCAAGTGTTGTTGCAACCCAAGCAAGCTATCAATGGTGTGTGGCGCCGTGATATTGAATATCGCCATGCCGATGGTCAGACCGTGTGGATTCGCGAAAATATCAGGCCGTTGGTCGAAACGGGCCATTTACTCATTGTGGGAGAGGATGTAACGGAAACGCGCGCATTAGCAGAACAGCTCAAATATCAGGCCGAACACGATCTTCTAACAGGTTCTTATAGCCGTAACTTTTTTGAAAATGCGCTCAAGCAAGCACTTAAAGATGTGAGTGATGATACCCGTACTCACGCCATGCTTTACATTGACTTAGACCAACTTAAGGTGCTCAACGATACCGCTGGTCACGAAGCGGGCGATGCGGCGATCCAATTCTGTGCCAGCATGCTTGAAGAGGTATTGCCATACAACACCATTCTCGCGCGTATGGGCGGTGATGAGTTTGCGATCCTGCTTAAAGATTGTACTGAGCTCGACGCCAAAAGGCTGGCGAGTATGATCATCAATACCCTAAGTGAACACGCTTTTCTTTGGGAAGATATTCGCCTCAACTTAACCTGCTCAATTGGTATTCGGCTGATAGATCATACCGCTGCATCACCTCAAATGGTTCATGCTCAAGCAGACACCGCGTGTCATGCGGCAAAAGAAGAGGGACGTAATCGTTTTAACATGTATTGTTTGGATGACGTGGAGCTGCGCCGGCGTGAGCAAGAGATGAATAGCGTCAACCTAGTGCACAATGCGTTAGCAAATCAGCGTATTGAACTGTTTGCCCAGCAAATTCTAGGTCTATCAAACGATGATGCAGGTATGCACTTTGAAATACTTATTCGCATCAAGAACGCCGAGGGTGACTATATTTCACCAGGAATTTTTATGCCTGCGTCAGAGCGCTATAACATCGCTCATTTACTTGATAAGCAGGTGGTAAGTCAAACACTGGCGTGGTTTGAGCACCATCCTCAGGCTCTTGAAAAACTGTCGTTGTGCTCGATAAACTTGTCGGGTCACTCTATGGGTAACAAGGAATTCATCGCTTACTTGCTAAACACACTGGAACACAGCTCGGTCCCGTGCAGCAAAATCTGTCTTGAAATTACGGAAACGGCTGCGATGAGTAATATGAATCAAGCCATCGCGTTTTTTACCCAAGTGAAAGCGTTAGGGTGCCAGATTGCGTTAGATGACTTTGGTTCTGGTCTGTCATCGTTTGGCTACCTTAAAAAGTTGCCAGTCGATATTGTCAAAATTGATGGTATTTTTGTCCAAGAAATGGACATCAATGAGGTGGATCACTTAATGGTACGCTCCATTAATGATTTGGCACATAAGATGGGTAAAAAGACCGTCGCCGAGTTTGTTGAAAACCCAGCCATTATCGAACAACTGATTGAGCTTGATGTGGATTATGCCCAAGGTTATTACATCGGCAAACCCAAGCCACTGGCCGAGTTGGTAGAGCAGCTCTCTGCGAGACAGAAAGCTTAGTACCTAGGTGCAAAATCCAGTAAACTGCGTTATCGCTTTAGAGAGACTATTTAGGAACATTCAGTGCAACTACAGCTTCAATGTGAAGATGCGACTCAACGTGATCGTTTTGAACAGATGACCCAACGCTGGGGGCTTAGTCATGACGATCTTAGCCCGTTTGCGCTGGTTCTTACCGAGCAACGTTTGGAGCTGCGCAAACTGGATGAACCTAAGCTTGGTGCGATATATGTCGATTTAGTCGGGGGTGCGGTTGCGCATCGACGCAAGTTTGGTGGAGGCAAGGGTCAAGCGATTGCCAAAGCCGCTGGATTAAACAAAGGTTCAACGCCAACGGTACTAGATGGTACCGCAGGTTTAGGGCGTGATGCGTTTGTATTGGCGTCATTGGGATGTAAAGTCCAGATGGTTGAGCGGCACCCTGTTGTCGCCGCCTTGCTTGATGATGGCTTACAACGCGCCAAACAAGACCCTGAGATCGGCCCGTGGGTATCTGAGCGCATGAGTCTGATTCATGCCTCAAGTCATGATGCGCTCGATAAACTGGCCATTGACCCTAACTTTGCTCGCCCAGATGTGGTGTATCTTGACCCTATGTATCCACACCCAGAGAGCAAGAAAAAGAGCGCGTTGGTCAAAAAAGAGATGCGAGTCTTTCAATCATTAGTGGGACCCGACTTGGACGCTGATGGACTATTAGAACCTGCTTTAGCCCTTGCCAGTAAAAGGGTGGTGGTGAAACGTCCTGATTATGCCGATTGGCTCAATCACCACAAACCGACCATGGCAATAGTGACCAAAAAAAATCGTTTTGATGTTTATGTCAATGCTTCAATGACTTAGTCGAACATGCCACTGTTATGAGCAAATTTTTGCTTGCTTAATCGCAGAGAAATAGAGTATACCTTAGTAAGAATTATTCGTATTCTTGGTTGGGGGTAGCATGGCGAAGCGTTTGTGTAAAATGAATCGCAAACAGAGAGATGAGGATCTGAGTGACCTTTCTCGTTTAGTGGCTCAGCCTAAGTACTTGTGCCGCTCTTGCTCACGTGCATCATCAGACAAGAATACCTTGTGTAAACCGACGTCTATCGCAAGCCTAGCCTCGAACAGCTGCAACCAGACCTCTTTTGTTCAACCGGCGCCCAAGCCCACCAGCTATTCAATCTCATCAATCCAACCTTTAGATAGAGATAAAGCACAAGCCGTCAAAGCAGTGGTTGAGCGAGTCAAACAGAACGTGGCGAATGCAAATAAGCTGACCTTGGCGAACAGTATTGAAATAAACAATGATGTTGATAGCGGCGCTATACCTGAGCTCGATAAAAAAGCGTTAAAGCGTGCCCAAAAAGCCCTCAAGAAGCATTACAAGCTGCAAAAGAAACAACTTAAGCTTGCCAAAAAACAGCGCAAGTTATTAGATAAACAAACTAAGCTAGAGGCAAAACTGGCAGCTTGCAAGCCGATCCCCAACTCGATTAACCCAGTCAATACGGGCCTAGCACTTCATTAATCGATAAGCACAAGGCTCCCGATATAGAGAGCCTTGTGCTTGCTGATTTCTAACTTGCAGAATGATAACTCTGCTCGACTTTACGTTTGACCCAAGTTTGGTTAACCCAAAGTGACAGCAAAATAATCGCGCCGCCAACTGCAAGCTGGACTAAATCGACATCACGGTTCCAAATAACGATGTTGACCACCAGGCCTGCTGGTACAAGGGCATTATTCATAACCGCTAATGCGCCAGCATTGACCATGGTCGCACCTTTATTCCAAGCAAAGTAACCTAAGCCAGAAGCAACCAAGCCAAGGTAGATCAATACACCCCACTGAGTATGGGTGGTTGGCATTTTGTCGATATTACCCATCAATGCAAAAGCGACAGTGGCGACACACAGTGCGCCGAGATAGAAGTAGCCAAAAATGGCATGTTGAGGCAATTCAACCTCATAGCGCTCCATCAGATACTTGTAACCGACTTGGCCGATGGCAAAGCAGATATTGGCGCCTTGGACCACGAAAAAGCCGACCACGAAGTTTTCATTGATGCCTGCAAACTTAATAAAGCCTGCACCAATCACGGCAATCACGGCGGTAACCAAGTACCAAGGTGAAAAACGACGCTTGAGCAGGTCGTAGATCAAGGTGACATAGATAGGTGTGAACACGGTGAAGAGTAATACTTCTGGTACAGAAAGGAGTAAAAAAGATTGGTAGTAGAAGCAGTACATCAAACCAAGCTGACAGCCGCCGACAAGCATTAATTTGCCAATCAGACCTTTATCAACCCCTTTGAACTTTAAAAATGGTAGGAAGACCAGGCTTGCCAACGCGACACGCATTAGCACCGAAAACCAAGAATCAACCTGACCAGCGAGATAAACACCGATCAGGCTAAACGAGAACGCCCACAGCAAAGTGACCGCAGATAAATACCCCATAATTACGACTCATTATCAAAAACTATAGGGGCAGTGTATAACAATATTGTTAGGTCAACACGACCTATTGAATCAGTCTTTCAGTGGTACAACCAACATATCAACCGGCGAGCAGTTAATGAGCTGGCGAGTTGATGACAGCAACTTGCTCCAAAAATCTTGGTGGTGGCCACAAATCACTAAATCAATATTAAATTCACTGATGGTATCGCACAGCTCATTGCTAAGATCGCCACTGCCGACCAAGGTATGCTTGATTGGGAAATCAGCGTGTTCAGCCAGTACTTGCAGCTGCTTTTGCGATGCTTCTATGGCCTGGTGCTGCGTCTCAGCAAGATTGATATCAATCAGCCCGGTATAAAGCTCGGCATAGTTGACGTCGATATGAACGAACGATACTGCCGCGTTGAGTGGCTTGGCCAAGGCCACGGCCTTTTCGACCAGTAACTTACTGTCTTCTGAAAGATCGATGGCGACCAAAATATGTTGATAACTCATAGTGCTATCTCCTTGTAAGGGTACTGAGTAAAGATTAGCACCTTGGCGTAACATTTTTTGCCAAAGTGATCTCAGATCCACATTTGACATACAAAGTGTTATGGTGGTGAAAATAATATAGTCAATTTAACTTCATAGACTTAGTAGGAGTGGTACATGCTTTCTCAAGCAATGGTCGAACAATTGAATGAGCAAATTAATCTCGAATTTTTCTCATCCAATCTATACTTACAAATGAGTGCTTGGTGTGAAGACAAAGGATTCGAAGGTGCAGCTGAATTTTTACGTGCACATGCCGTAGAAGAGATGGGGCACATGCAGCGTCTGTTTACTTATGTGAGTGAGACAGGCGCAATGCCAATCTTAGGATCAATTGATGCACCAAAGCATGAATTTAACAGTCTGGGTGATGTATTCCGTGAAACCTTTGAGCATGAGCAGATGATTACAGAGAAGATCAACAAGCTTGCGCACTTAGCCTTTACATCACAAGACTATTCAACCTTCAACTTCTTACAGTGGTATGTTGCAGAGCAGCACGAGGAAGAGAAGTTATTTAAAGGGATCTTAGATAAGTTGGATCTTGTAGGCGAAGACGGTAAAGCACTGTTCTTTATCGACAAAGATCTAGCGGCTTTAGCAAAAGAAGGTTCATCTTCGATCATGGATGCCCCTGCTGAATAGTATTCGGCGTAAGACCCTCTAATAGATAGATCGTCTTTTTCTCAGGGCATTTTAGAAGATGTAGGGAGGAAAAGATGATCAATGCTGACACAATTCTATTCGCACTAATGATGGTGACCTTAGTTAATATGGCTCGCTATCTTACTGCACTGCGCTCTCTGATTTACATTATGCGGGAAGCTCACCCCTTACTCTATCAACAGGTTGATGGTAATGGCTTTTTTACTACCCACGGCAACGTGACCAAGCAATTCCGCTTGTACCATTACTTGAAGAGCAAAGAGTATCACCACCATCATGATGAAGTATTCACGGGTAAGTGCGATCGGGTGCGAGAGCTATTTATCTTATCAACCTCTCTGTTGGTTGTGACACTGTTGGCGGCGTTTATTCTTTAATTGCTGAATTGGCAATCAGATTAAATACCGCTAGAATGAGGCTTCGAATTGCAAAGGATGTGCGTATGCACATCCTTTTTTATTGGTTTTTATGAGTAGTGGTTCATGACAGAAAAGTTTGACGTTGTCATTATTGGTGCAGGTGCAGCAGGTTTAATGTGTGCAGCAGAGGCAGGCAAACGTGGTCGCAAGACCTTAGTGTTGGATCACGCTAAAAAGCCAGGACGAAAAATCCTGATTGCTGGTGGGGGGCGATGTAACTTCACCAACTATGAGGTGTCGGCCAACCACTATTTATGTCAAAACCGACACTTTGTGAAATCGGCGCTGTCTCAATACACTAACTGGGATTTTATCTCTTTGGTGAGTAAGCATGGCATTGAATTTGAAGAGCGCGATCATGGCCAGTTATTTTGTGTTGGCGATTACACGTCGAAAGATATCGTAAAAATGCTGCTGGCAGAGTGCGATCTAGCAACCGTTACCCAGCGTTACCAACAAGATGTGCAACAGATCGAGAAGACAGCATCGGGTTTTGTGTTGCGTGCCAATGGCAGTGTGATTGAGTGCCAATCGTTGGTCATTGCTACCGGTGGATTGTCGATGCCGAAGTTGGGCGCTACGCCATTTGGTTATAAAGTGGCCGAGCAGTTTGGGTTAAGTGTGTTACCAACCAGCGCAGGATTGGTTCCTTTCACTTTACATAAAGAAGACAAACAAGCTTTAGCCGAGCTGTCAGGGATAGCGGTGCCTGCCGAAATCACCGCGCAAGATGGCACCGTGTTTAAAGAAGCCTTGTTGTTCACTCACCGTGGCTTGTCTGGCCCATCAGTGCTGCAGATCTCGTCATTCTGGCGCGCTGGGCAAAAGGTGACGGTCAACCTAGTTCCAGAGGTTGATGTTGATGAGTTGCTCGAGCGTTCATTGGCCAAACACCCTAATCAGAGTTTGAAAAATACCCTCGCGAAAGTGTTACCTAAGCGTCTAGTAGAAGTATTGATTGAATTAAAGTTGCTTGAAGATAAGCCACTTAAGCAATTGAGCAGCAAACAACTCAGCGAAGTGACAGCTCAACTCGAACAGTGGCAAATAACACCCAATGGCACCGAAGGATATCGCACCGCGGAAGTGACGTTGGGCGGCGTAGATACGAATCATCTCTCATCAAAGACTATGGAATGTAAGCAAGTAGCAGGCTTGTATTTTATTGGTGAAGTGATGGATGTGACTGGCTGGTTGGGCGGCTATAACTTTCAGTGGTGCTGGAGTTCTGCTTACGCTGCAGGTCAATGGGTATAATTTCCCCGCGGTTTTAAATAATAGTTTACTCATTGCGACTACACTTACTCTATAAAAAGGTGAAGGGCATCTAAGGAGTGAACTCTATGAGTCAACAAGCACTGATCTCTCGGATTAATGAGCTACCGCGTATTGAAAGTGTTCTGCAAGAGCTATTGGAGATGGTCAATCGTGACACCATCGATTTTAGCGAATTGGCACATAAAATGGCTATGGATCAGGTGTTACTGGCACGTGTGCTAAGAATGGCCAACTCAGCCCAGTTTGGTGGTGTTAAGGGCATTTCTAATATTAATGATGCCATCGTCCGGATCGGTATTGGTGCCATTCGCAACCTCATCTCCTCATCGATTCTTGCGTCGAGCTTTCCCAAGATCGACACCATCAATATTAAAGATTACTGGGCCGCGACGTTTGAGATTTCCACCATTGCGAGTACCGTGGCGAAAGACATTAAACTTGACCCAAACGAGGCGTTTACTACCGGTATCTTACACAATATTGGTGAGTTGATGATTCACACTTTAGAGCCTGAAAAAGCTGTGGAGATCAACCGGCGTACCGCCGCAGGAGAAAATGCCGCTCAGGTGCAAAAAGAACTTTTGGGGGTTGATGCACAAGAGCTTGGTGCTGTATTAGCGGAAAGCTGGAAATTTCCTACTCAACTGGTCGATGCGATTGCCAATGTTAATCACCCGAGCAAAGCGGTAGAGTCGAAGCGTTTGGCGTGTTTACTCTATCTTGCGCGTGATGCCCATTACTGTTGGGACAACCTGTTTGAAGCGCGAGATAAACAGCGTTATCTCGCTAAAAGTAAAGCGGCGCAAGCCTTACACGTATCACCAGAGTTGGCGAGTAAAATTGATGCGGTGCGAGGTCAGGGCAGTGAATTGGCCTATCAACTGTTCTAGGCTAATCTCCTCGCTTAACAACATGCTATGCCGACTGCTTGCTGAGATCTTTTTTCTTGAACTTGATCTGTTGGATCACTAATCCGGTCACGATTAGCAATAAACCGATGAGTGTGGTCGGATGGATATGCTC
This sequence comes from Vibrio pacinii DSM 19139, assembly GCF_000711795.1. GTDB lineage: Bacteria > Pseudomonadota > Gammaproteobacteria > Enterobacterales > Vibrionaceae > Vibrio > Vibrio pacinii. The sequence continues at coordinate 21,875 of NZ_JONH01000018.1, forward strand.
ACCGATAATGGTTGCAAGTAGCATCAAAGAGATAAAAGGCGAGGCAAAGATCAGGTTGCTGATGCGTGCGGTATTTTGCGTCAGCTTCAGAGCGCTGAGCCACAGCACAAACGTCACCCCCATTTCAAATAGTCCCACATAGGTCACGGCAAGCCAGCCTTGAGTGCTGATGTGGCTAAAGCTATTACCTTCATAGAGTGCTAGGCCGATCGCGCAAGGGACAGCAACCAAGAAGCCGAGTAACACACCAACCACAGGATCCGCTTTGTTTTTAGCATTAAGAATCCAATACCCAGCCCAAAGTAGCGTCGACAATAGCGCTAAACCGACCCCTAGTGGGCTGTCAAAGTTTAACCCCAGCACATCGCCTTTGGTTGCAATGACAATCACGCCAAAGTAACTCAATGTGCAGGCAAGCCAATCTTGTTTACGAATCTTCTGACCGAGAAACACCGCTGCCATTAGGGTCAGCGTAATGGCCCAACTGTAGTTGATGGCTTGGGCCTGAGAGGCAGGCAACAGGTCGTAAGCTTTAAACAGAATAATATAATAGGCGAGTGGGTTAATCAGGCCAAGTAATAGGTAGTAAAACGGATTAGACATAAACGTAGTTGGCAGTTGTTTCAGCTTGCCTTGGATGGCACAAATTACCAGCAGCGCGATCGACGACACTATACTCGCGACCGTCAACATCTGAATCGGCGAGAATTCTGCCAATGTTAGTTTGAAGGCAGTGGCTACCGTTGACCAGAGTAATACGGCCGATAAAGCGAATCCTAAAGCGCGGCGCTCGTTCATGGTGTTCCTTATGCTTGTTGCTAACTTTGCCAAATACGTCAGTCAGTTGAGTGGGTCAGTATAAAGCGCCTAGTCTAGCTGCTTGATATCTAGCCGACAAACTGGACATTTATCCAGTGCTAAAATACCATTGAATGTATCTTAGTTTGAATAGTTAAATCATTATTATGCAATGGATTCTTGAGCATCAAAGCCTACTCACTAGCGGGGTAGTCAGTGCATTGGTTAGCGGTTTGGCCGTTGGCTGGTGGGTCAAACAGAAAATGCGTTTTGATAATCAGCTTCTGGAGCAACAACTCTCCTCCAATCAGCAGTTCGCCACTAGCCAAATTACGCAGTTGGAAAAAGAGCTACGTCAAGCACAGCAAGAGCTCGATCAATTAGATAGTGAACGAGATAAAGCCGCCTACGAGCTCAAACAATCCCATGGCAAGTTGATGGCGGTCTTAGAGAAGCTGCGTTACTTTGAAGCGGTCAAGCAAGAGCGCCAACAGTATGCTGATGATCTCAATCAGGTGCGTGAACAAAAGTCTCAGCTCGAGGCGCAACTGCGTGAGCAAGAGGCGCGTCACGAGCAGAAAAACAGTGCTAATCAAGAAAAACTCCAGTTGCTTGAGCAGGCGGAAGAGCGACTGAAACAGCAATTTGAACAACTGGCCAATCAACTGTTTGAAGCGAAAACCGCTAAAGTGGATCAACAGAACCGTCAGAGTCTCGATGGTCTATTATCGCCATTGCGTCAGCAGCTCGAAGGTTTCAAAAAGCAGGTCAACGACAGTTTTAATCAAGAAGCGAAAGAGCGCCACACCTTAGTTCACGAGCTGAAAAACCTGCAACGCCTCAATGAACAGATGACCAAAGAAGCGCTTAACTTAACTCAAGCCTTGAAAGGCGATAACAAACAGCAAGGTAATTGGGGCGAGGTTGTGCTCGCGCGCGTGTTGGCCGAATCGGGGCTGCGCGAAGGTCATGAATATCAAACCCAAGTGAGTTTGCAAAATGAAGCGGGAAAGCGTTATCAACCGGATGTAATTGTGCATTTACCGCAAGATAAGCAAGTGGTGATTGATTCGAAAATGGCCTTGGTCGCTTTTGAACGCTATTTTAATGCCGAAACCGATGTTGAGCGAGACAAGGCGCTAAGTGATCACTTACTTGCGCTTCGTGCTCATATCAAAGGATTATCTCAAAAGGATTATCATCAGCTCAAAGGTATTCAGAGCTTAGATTATGTCTTGATGTTTATTCCGGTCGAGCCCGCATTTCAAGTCGCGATTCAAGCAGATCCAAGCTTAGTTAAAGATGCGATGGAGCAAAATATTATTTTAGTCAGCCCGACCACCTTGCTGGTGGCACTACGCACTATTGATAATTTGTGGCGCAATGATCGACAAAATCAAAATGCTAAAATTATCGCTGAACGTGCCAGCAAGCTGTATGACAAACTGCGGTTATTTGTCGATGATATGGAAAGCTTGGGTGGAGCACTCGACAGAGCGAATCAAAATTACCAAGGGGCAATGAACAAGCTAGCCACGGGGCGGGGTAATGTGATTCGCCAAGCGGAAAGTTTTAAACAGCTAGGGGTTGAGGTCAAAAAACCGATTTCAAGTGATTTGACTCAGTTGGCTCAGCAGGACCATTTCACAGAAAAGTCGTTGCCAGAGAAAAATGACTCTTTCGCCCAAAGACATCCGGATGAGGATAAAGTAAACTAATCGCCCGCAGTGCGAGGCCTTCATAATACAACGCACTGCTTGAAGAGGAATCATCATGACGGATACAAGCGTGCAATCGAATACAGCTTTAGAATCAAATGAAACCACGCATTTTGGTTTCACCACCGTAGCGAAAGAAGAGAAAGTGGCTAAGGTCGCTCAGGTATTCCACTCTGTGGCAGCCAAATACGACATCATGAATGATTTGATGTCGGGTGGTATTCATCGCCTATGGAAGCGTTTTACCATCGACTGCAGTGGTGTTCGTCCTGGTCAGCGAGTGTTAGACCTCGGTGGTGGTACTGGCGATCTAACGGCTAAATTCTCACGCATCGTCGGCGAGAAAGGTCATGTCGTGTTGGCGGATATTAACAATTCGATGCTCAATGTTGGTCGTGACAAGCTACGTGATAGCGGTATTGTTGGTAATGTTCACTACGTTCAAGCGAATGCCGAAGAGCTGCCGTTCCCTGATGACTATTTTGATGCTATCACCATCAGCTTCTGTCTACGTAACGTGACCGATAAAGATAAAGCGTTGCGCTCGATGTATCGAGTACTTAAGCCCGGTGGGCGTTTATTGGTGTTGGAGTTTTCCAAACCAGTCTTAGAGCCGCTGTCAAAAATCTACGATACCTACTCGTTCCATCTACTGCCTAAAATGGGTGAGCTGGTGGCCAACGATGGTGAAAGTTACCGTTATTTGGCCGAATCTATTCGCATGCACCCTAACCAAGAAACCTTGAAAGGCATGATGGATCAAGCTGGCTTTGAGCAAACTAGCTACTACAACTTAACTGGTGGCATTGTTGCGCTGCACCGTGGTTACAAATTCTAAGGTAGGGTGTTATGCCATTTGAACCGCTTGTCACTGCTGTGATTGAAACTACGCTGAATACATTAATTAACGATGACCCTGAATTGGGTCGTCGTCTTGCTCGTCTAAAAGGTCAGGTGATTCAAGTCCATCTTAAGGAAGTGAATAAAACGCTGACCTTCATCTTTAGTCAGCAGATTGATGTGTTAGCCCACTATGAAGGTCAGCCCGATTGCTACCTGTCACTCAATCTCTCTGTCTTACCTGAACTGCGCGACCAATCCAATATCACTAAATTGATCAAACAAGACAAGTTGGTGTTGGAAGGGGATATTCAGTTGGCGCAGAAGTTCTCGCAGTTGATGACGGACTGTAAGCCTGATATCGAAGAGTGGCTATCAAGAGTGACTGGCGATGTGGTGGCACATACGGTTGTGCAAGGGGTGACTAACCTTGGTCATTTGGTTAAAGCGCAGGCCAGTAAGCACCAGCATCATCTGGCCCAAGTCTTTACCGAAGAGTGGAGAATCGCTCCGCCACCACTTGAGGTCGCGCATTTTTGCGATCAAGTGGATGAGGTTAAAAGCCAGGCGGCGCGTATTGAAGCTAAGCTCAATCAACTACTGGAGCGTGCATGACACTTTCCGAGCTGCGTCGCCTCTATCATATTGTTCGCGTCCAATTAGAGTATGGTTTGGATGAGTTGCTACCGACTCATCAACTGACCAAAGCGCCAATATTAGTCAGAAAAAGCCTGTTCTGGATTAAAAATAAGCATGCTGACAAGCCGCTTGGTGAACGCTTACGTCTTGCGTTGCAAGAGCTAGGGCCGGTGTGGATTAAATTTGGTCAGATGATGTCGACAAGGCGCGATCTGTTCCCACCGCACATCGCGGATCCACTGGCTTTATTGCAAGACCAGGTCTCGCCCTTTGATGGTCAGTTGGCCAAACAACAAATTGAGCAAGCGCTTGGTGGCCCGCTGGAAACCTGGTTCGATGATTTTGCCATAGAGCCGCTTGCGTCAGCATCAATCGCTCAGGTTCATACTGCCACGCTGAAGTCGACTAACCAAGAAGTGGTATTAAAGGTCATCAGGCCGGATATTCGTCCAGTCATTGATGCAGATCTAAAACTGATGTATCGCATGGCGCGTATAGTCGCCAAAGCAACGCCTGAAACACGCCGTTTAAAACCGGTTGAAGTGGTTCGTGAGTACGAGAAAACTTTGCTCGATGAACTTGATTTAAGACGAGAAGCGGCCAACGCGATTCAACTTAGACGCAACTTTGAAGGCAGTGAAGAACTGTATGTTCCAGAGATTATTACTGACTTTAGTAATAAAAATGTCATGGTTTCTGAGCGAATATATGGCATCCAGGTGTCTGACATCGAAGGACTGGTCGCAAACGGTACCAACATGAAATTACTTGCGGAACGTGGCGTGAGCGTGTTTTTCACCCAAGTCTTTCGTGATAGCTTCTTTCATGCTGACATGCATCCGGGTAATGTTTTTGTTGAGCCGAAGCACCCTGAAAATCCACGTTGGATTGGTTTGGACTGCGGTATCGTTGGTACGTTAAACAGTGAAGATAAGCGTTATTTAGCGGAAAACTTCTTAGCCTTTTTTAATCGCGATTACCGCCGCGTCGCTGAGTTGCATGTAGAGTCCGGTTGGGTTCCACGTGAAACCAATGTCGATGAGTTTGAGTTTGCGATTCGCATCGTGTGTGAGCCTATTTTCGCTAAACCCCTGTGCGAAATTTCGTTTGGCCATGTGTTGTTGAATCTATTTAACACCGCGCGTCGCTTTAATATGGAAGTGCAGCCTCAGTTGGTATTGCTGCAAAAAACCTTACTTTATGTCGAAGGTTTAGGTCGCCAGCTCTACCCACAACTTGATTTATGGGAAACCGCGAAGCCTTTCTTGGAAGAGTGGATGATGAATCAGGTTGGCCCTAAAGCGGTGATCAACGCGGTGAAAGACCGCGCGCCATTTTGGGCAGAGAAACTGCCAGAACTACCAGAGCTACTGTATGATAGCTTACGCCAAGGTAAAATGATGAATCAACGCATTGATCAGCTTTACCAAGGTTATCGCTCAACAAAGCGACAACAGGCGACCGGAAAATTTTTATTTGGTGTTGGAGCCACATTAGTCGTATGCTCGGCAATATTGGTTAACAGCCCCTATGAGCAACTTTCATTGGCCAGTGCCTTTGGTGGTGTCACATTTTGGTTGCTTAGTTGGCGAGCTTACCGTCAATAGACGTTAAACTCTTGAAATGAATTTGTTTAATAAGACCCGAGGTAAAAAGAATGGGTGGTATTAGTATTTGGCAACTTTTGATTATTGCTGTGATTGTCGTGCTTCTTTTTGGTACTAAAAAACTGCGCGGTATTGGTGGCGATCTTGGTGGTGCAGTCAAAGGTTTTAAGAAAGCCATGAGCGAAGACGACGCGGCTAAGAAAGACGCTGACTTCGAGCAAAAAGATCTCGATCAGCAAAAGAGTGTAGGGCAGCAGAAAACCGAGTCGACTGCTGACACTAAGAAAGACAAAGAGCAGGCATAACCGGTGTTTGATATCGGTTTTTGGGAACTGGTATTAATATCTGTCGTTGGGCTTGTAGTGCTTGGTCCTGAGCGTTTACCTCATGCCATTCGCAGTGTTTCCAAGTTTATTGGTGCGGCGAAAAACATGGCCAATAGCGTGAAAGACGAACTGTCACATGAGTTGAAAGTTCAAGAGCTACAAGACAACTTGCGTAAAGCTGAGAAAATGGGCATGGAAGATTTATCACCTGAACTGAAATCTTCCGTCGAACAGCTCAAACAAGCAGCGCAAGACGTTCAACGCCCGTATGCGAGCAAAAGCGACTCAACCAGTAAGCGTGTTGAGACTGACAGCGAGCTAGCAGATAGCGCTGACAGTGCTGATGACTCCAAGCAACCGACTGAACAACTTGATGTTCAGCCGTTGTCACAGGCAGATAAAAAAGCCGAATAGTCTCGCATTAGGAGGAGCTGCTAACCAGTAGCTCCTTTTCGATCTTTTACCGTAGAGGTTTCCATGTCTTCTGTTGAGCAGACACAACCTTTGATCAGCCATTTACTTGAGCTAAGAAATCGCTTACTGCGTGCTATTGTCGCAGTGTTAGTGGTGTTCTTGGGGCTGATCTATTTTGCCAATGACATCTATGAGTTTGTTTCGGCGCCTTTAGTCGACAGGCTACCTGAGGGGGCGACAATGATCGCCACCGATGTCGCATCGCCTTTCTTTACGCCGTTAAAATTGACGCTGATCGCGTCTATTTTTGTTGCGGTGCCGTTTATCTTGTATCAAGTGTGGGCTTTTGTTGCACCCGGTTTATACAAACATGAACGTCGTTTAGTCATGCCACTGCTGTTCTCGAGTTCACTGCTATTTTACTGCGGTGTGGCGTTTGCGTATTTTGTCGTATTCCCGTTGGTGTTTGGCTTCTTCACGGCAATTTCACTTGGCGGGGTCGAGTTTGCCACTGATATCTCAAGTTATCTCGACTTTGTTCTGGCGCTGTTCTTGGCGTTCGGGATTGCGTTTGAAGTGCCAGTCGCGATCATCTTATTGTGTTGGACAGGCGCGACTGATCCGAAAAGCTTAAGTGAGAAGCGCCCGTATATTGTGGTGGCCGCGTTTGTCGTCGGCATGATGCTGACTCCGCCCGATATGATTTCGCAGACCTTACTGGCGATTCCGATGTGTTTACTGTTCGAAGTCGGCCTGTTCTTTGCCCGTTTTTATGTGCGCAAAGAACAAGATGAAGTCGACGACGAACAGGTTTAAAACAATAAAACAATAAAACAATAAAACAAAAGAGCGGGTACTATCCCGCTCTTTTTCGTTAGTCTTTGCCTATTCGTTCAGCCAGTGGACGGGCCGTAATGCCATGCAAGACTAAACTCAGTATCACCGTACAAGTGACTGTGAGTGCTATAAACTGACCGCCAGGCAAATCCGCATCCAGCACAATAATGGTGAACACGATACTTGCCAGGCCACGTGGACCAAACCAACCCATAAATAATCGATGACCCTTTGGTACTGAGGTGCCTAAGAACGAAAGGTAGATGGGTAGCATACGCACTAGCGTGAGGCTGATGAGTGCATAAACAATCATGTTGGCTGAAAATAGGCCAATCACTTGACCAATGACTGCCGCGCCAAACAGTATCCAAGTTAGCATTGCTAATAGTTCAGCCATACTTTCAGTGGTTAACACTAGTTTGTGTTTATGACGAGACGCCAAATGGCCGAATAACAGACCTCCTGTAAAAGCGGCGATGTAACCACTACCATGAAGGGTTTGCGCTAAGCCAAAACTGCTAAGGGCGATGGCCCCGACGGTCAGTTGAGACCAAACTTCACTCAGCCAATCTTTGCTAGCACTCCACTGCAACAGCTTTGCGCCGATATAGGCCAACGAGAGCCCGACGACCATCCCAATTCCCAGCTCTTCGGCAAACACCATTAATGCATGGCTAGTCGTGAGTTGCGAATCAGTGGAACTGGTCGCTATCGCGATAAGTAAGAGCAAAATAGGCACACACATGCCGTCATTGAGGCCGCTTTCTACATTTAAGCCTTCGCTGACAGGCGCTGGTACTTTCGGATTTGAAATCACCGCCTTGCCTAAGGCAGCATCAGTGGCTGCCAACATAGTGGCGAGGATAGCGGCTTCGACCAAAGACAACACATCCAATAAGACAACGGCAAACAGGGTGCCCAAGACAATCGCCCCTGGCAAACCAAGCAGTAGCATTCTTACTGGATACATGGCCTTTTGTTTTAACACAGTCAGATTGGATTGCGCCGCGTCTGAGAATAAGATTAAAGCGAGAGTTAGATCGACGAACAACCTTAATTGATTCATTTCTAAGGATTCACCAATAATGGCAAAACCATACTCGCCAAGTAACAGGCCCACGATCACGTAGACGATCGGGCCTGAAATTCCAGAGTTCTCGATACGTTTTGCAATCAGCGTGTAGAAAAAAACAATCCCTGCGATAAGGCTCATCACGGCGTAAATATGTTCTAAATCCATGTAAACTTCCTTAATTTGAAGCGAGCTTTATCTTCATTATCGGCTGCTTAAGTTAAATAGAGCCTCAGCATTGGCGGTCGTTTGTCTATCAACATCATCAATGCTGATATCACGTAGAGTTGCCACTCGTTCGGCAACCAAATGAGTGTAAGCGGGCTCATTGCGCTTACCTCGGTGTGGAACTGGGGCCAAGTAAGGGCAATCTGTTTCGAGAATCACATAATCCATATCAAGCTCAGGGATTACTTTATCCATACCACCGTTTTTAAACGTAGAGACGCCACCAAGCCCAAGGTGGAACCCTAAGCCGTTGATCGCATGCGCTTCTTCAAGGCTACCGCCGAAGCAGTGAAACACGCCTGACAGTGTCCCATCTTGTTCTTTACTCAGTAGAGTTAAGGTCTCTTGTATTGAGTCTCTGGTATGAATCACCACTGGCAGTTGCATCTCTTTGGCCCAATTGAGTTGGGTGATAAATGCCATCTCTTGCTCGGCTTTAAAGGTTTTGTCCCAGTAGAGATCAATGCCAATTTCACCAACGGCAATAAAGTGATGTTTGGCAAACCAAGAGTGAATGATATCGAGCGTCTGTTTGACGTTGCCATCGACATAACAGGGGTGTAAACCCATCATCGAACGACAGATATTTGGGTACTTGGTTTCCGTAGCTAGCATGGGCTCAATCGACTCTAAGTCGATGTTGGGCAGCAGAATTTTATCAATGCCTTGAGCTAATGCGCGAGCAACAACGTCATCACGGTCATTATCAAATTCGCTGGCATAGATATGAGCATGGCTATCAATCATGGTAAATCTCTTGGTTGATGAGAGGTCGTCAGTATACGGCAGTGTGAGCTTTGGGTCATTTTTTGCATTTTTCTGCTTTGTCGCTAGCGTCACTTGTAAGGAGTGATATTATGCAGGCAAAAGCACTTGCACCAGACAAGGAGAATAGAGTGTCAGTATCGATTCAAGGTCAGTTTCCTGGCCGTCGTATGCGCCGTTTGCGTAAACATGACTTTAGCCGCCGTTTGATGGCTGAGAACCAATTGTCTGTTAATGATCTCATCTACCCAATGTTTATTTTGATGGGCAAGGATCGCCGTGAAAGCATCGAATCAATGCCGGGTATCGAGCGTCTATCGATCGACTTGATGTTAGAAGAAGCGCAGTATCTCGCGCAACTGGGTGTACCAGCCATTGCTCTCTTCCCTGTCGTAAACCAAGATGCGAAAAGCTTATGCGCTGCTGAAGCTTATAACCCGGAAGGTTTAGTTCAGCGTGCCGTTCGTTCTCTGAAAGAGCATGTACCACAAATTGGTGTGATTACTGACGTTGCGCTTGACCCGTTCACCACGCATGGCCAAGACGGCATCATTGATGAAGACGGCTACGTGTTGAACGACGAAACCACCAAGGTATTGGTTAAACAGGCGCTGTCTCATGCTGAAGCGGGTGCTGATGTGGTTGCGCCATCGGATATGATGGACGGCCGTATCGGTGCGATTCGTCAAGCACTAGAGAATGCTGGTCATATTAATACTCAGATCATGGCTTACTCAGCGAAATACGCGTCATGCTACTACGGTCCTTTCCGTGATGCGGTCGGCAGTGCCAGCAACCTTAAAGGTGGCAACAAGAAAAACTACCAGATGGATCCTGCCAATAGTGATGAAGCGATTCATGAAGTCGCGATGGACATCAACGAAGGTGCAGATATGGTGATGGTTAAGCCGGGCATGCCGTATTTAGATGTTGTGCGCCGAGTGAAATCTGAGCTCGAAGTACCGACGTTTGCTTACCAAGTTTCTGGTGAGTATGCGATGCATAAAGCGGCCTTTGCTAATGGCTGGCTTAGTGAGCGTGATACTGTGATGGAATCACTATTGTGCTTTAAGCGCGCTGGTGCCGACGGTATTTTGACCTACTTTGCGAAAGATGTCGCTGAGTGGCTAGCACAAGAAAACGCGCAAGCCGCCACGTTTTTGCAAGTCGATCACGACTAACATCGCGAGTTAACCGACATTCCAAAGGCTGACGATTGTCAGCCTTTATTCGTTTTAGGAGTAGGCATGAGCATAACCTATCGCCAAGGCACTCTGTCTGAGTGTGTGCAAGTTGTCGAACAGATCGATGAGTTTCGACGTAAAGAGACCATTGAAACGCTATCGATACGATTGCAACAAAAACGCCATTTGATTCAAGTTGCCGAGCAAGCTGGTCAGATCTTGGGTTTCAAAATTGGCTATCAACTCGATAGTAAGACTTTTTATAGTTGGTTCGGTGGCGTTTCGCCGATGGCGAGGAATAAAGGCGTTGCCCAATCCTTACTTGAATTTCAACAGCAATGGGTCGAGCAGCAGGGTTATCAGCAACTCAAAGTGAAGTCGAGCAATCAGTTTCCAGCAATGTTGAGGCTGCTGCTGCGCAACGGTTATTTGATTGAACATTTTGAGCATAAGCAGCCTTTGAGTGACAGCCGAATTCATTTTATTAAGTCATTTTAAACAGTCTTAAAAATTAAATGAGACTTTTTCTCATTTAATGCTTGAACAATTAAATGAGAATGGTTATTATTTATATCGTCTTAGGGAATGAGAGAAGTTCACAAAGACGTCGAATTACCCAATTCATTATTGAGCTTGGTAATGACACGGCACTTTACGGACTTACCCCAGTTCTTTTTGACACGACATTGCTCACATTGCTTCCAGTGTAATTTATAGCTTTATGGTAAAGCACCTCACTATGTATTTGCTTTAACCCTTTTTGCTAGGCGACATCTTTCGATGTCGCTTTTTTTATGTCTGCGATTTGGTAATGAACAAAAGGACACCAATAGTCTTTTCCACAATCCAAGATCAAAATAAGATCGATCTTAACGGGATCGATCTTGTAATTTATTGCTTTATTTCAGTGGTTTATGTTTTGATTTCATTGCTTTGTACCCGTTTTTATATCCTGTGGATAAATAGTATGAACAGAGTTATCCACAATGGGTGGCGTTGTTCGAGAGCTGAATCAACCAACAAGAGAGCTAACGGTGACAGAGTTAAAATGGATTCACTGACGCAGTCATGGCATTCTAGGCAGATCTTTTTGCATTTTCTTTGGATACGTAAAGACTATGGCTCATATCCCTGATAATCCGTTAATACTCATCGACGGTTCTTCTTACCTTTACCGCGCTTTTCATGCTTATCCTGGCACCATGAGTAATGGTGATATACCGACCAACGCCGTTTACGGTGTGGTTAATATGCTGCGCAGTATGATGCGTCAATTTGCGTCGGATCGTATGGCCGTGGTGTTTGATGCAAAAGGTAAAACTTTCCGTGATGATATGTATCCGGAATATAAAGCCAATCGTCCGCCGATGCCGGATGATCTACGTTGCCAAATCGAGCCTTTACATAATGTTATCCGTGCCATGGGGCTTCCCTTGATTTGTGTTCCAGGCGTTGAAGCGGATGATGTGATCGGTACTTTAGCCCATCAAGCATCTCAAAATGGTGTCCCTGTGCTGATCAGTACTGGCGATAAAGATATGGCCCAGCTGGTGGATGAGAACGTTACTTTGATCAACACCATGACGAATGTTGTGCTTGATCGTGAAGGGGTGATTGAGAAGTTTGGTATTCCTCCCGAATTGATCATCGATTATCTAGCCTTGATGGGCGATAAAGTCGATAACATTCCGGGGGTTCCGGGTGTCGGCGATAAAACCGCGACGGCTTTGTTACAGGGCATTGGCAGCCTAGAGAAAATTTATCAAAATCTCGATGATATTGCTGCGCTTGGTTTCCGTGGTTCCAAGACCATGGCGAAAAAACTCATCGACAATAAAGACAATGCGATGCTCTCGTATGAGCTAGCGACCATCAAATTGGATGTTGAGCTAGAGCAAGACTACGACGCGTTGCTCAAGAGCGTGCCGAACAAAGACGAGCTGGTTAAATTGTACGGTGAGTTGGTATTCAAGTCATGGCTCAACGAGCTACTTGAAGGTGGCACTGGTGTGGTCGAAGCCGACGAAAAGTCAGGCGCAATGCGTAACTCGGGGTCAGTGACAAACGCGCCTGAGCTCAATGTCTCAGCAGTCAACATCGATCGTAGCCAATACCAAACGATTTTAGATCAAGAGACGTTCAATATTTGGCTCGATAAGCTTAAAGCGGCGGATGTGTTTGCCTTCGATACCGAGACCGATAGCCTCAACTACATGGTGGCTAATCTCGTCGGGGTCTCGTTTGCGGTCGAAGAGGGGGTGGCAGCGTATGTACCTGTGGCGCACGACTACCTAGATGCCCCGCAACAGCTTGACCGTGATTGGGTTCTAGCACAACTCAAGCCGATCTTAGAAGATGACTCGCAAGCCAAAGTAGGACAAAACCTCAAATATGATGCAAGCGTATTGGCTCGATACGACATTGAATTGAAAGGTATCAAATACGACACCATGTTGGCTTCGTATGTTTACAACAGTGTTGGCGGTAAACATGACATGGACAGCTTAGCACTGCGCTTTTTGCAACATAGCTGTATTTCTTTCGAGCAAATCGCAGGCAAAGGCAAAAAGCAGCTCACCTTCAATCAAATTGAACTCGACCAAGCTGCGCCTTATGCGGCCGAAGATGCAGATGTGACGCTACGTTTGCACAAGCGCTTAATGGAAAACATCGACCAGGACGAAAAACTCAAAGCGGTTTATGAGCAAATCGAAGTCCCTTTAGTGCCTGTGCTTTCACGTATTGAACGTACTGGTGTATTGATTGATGATATGAAGCTGGCCACGCAATCACAAGAGATAGCTCAGCGTCTTGACCAGCTTGAACAAAAGGCTTACGAGGTTGCCGAGCAAGAGTTCAATATGAACTCTCCCAAGCAACTGCAAGCGATTTTGTTTGAGAAAATGGGACTTCCCGTGGTGAAGAAGACGCCATCAGGTACGCCATCGACCAACGAAGAGGTGTTGCAAGAGTTAGCACTTGATTACCCACTACCAAAGCTGATTTTAGAATATCGTGGTTTAGCCAAGCTAAAGTCGACCTATACCGACAAATTGCCGAAGATGATTAACCCTGAAACTGGGCGTGTTCACACCTCATATCATCAAGCGGTTACAGCGACTGGGCGTCTTTCATCGACCGATCCAAACTTGCAGAATATTCCAATTCGTAATGAAGAGGGGCGCCGCATTCGCCAAGCATTCATTGCCCCGCATGGTTATAAGATCATGGCCGTCGACTATTCGCAAATTGAACTGCGCATTATGGCCCACTTATCGGGCGATAAGGCACTGTTGGAAGCGTTCCAACAAGGTAAAGATATTCATACCGCCACCGCCGCTGAGATCATCGGTGTTGATATTGAACAGGTCACCAGCGAACAGCGTCGTCGTGCTAAAGCGGTTAACTTTGGTTTGATTTATGGCATGAGTGCGTTCGGTCTGGCCAAACAGTTGGGCATTCCACGCGGTGAAGCGCAGCACTATATCGATACCTATTTTGAACGTTATCCTGGTGTTATGCACTATATGGAAGACACGCGCAGCGCAGCATCGGAACAAGGTTACGTTGAAACCATTTTTGGTCGCCGTTTACACCTGCCAGAAATTAAGTCACGTAATGGCATGCGTCGCAAAGCGGCTGAGCGCGCGGCGATTAACGCTCCCATGCAGGGAACGGCAGCGGATATCATTAAAAAGGCGATGTTGCTGGTTGCTGACTGGATTGAGCAACATGGCGATGGTCGAGTGAAGTTACTGATGCAGGTACACGATGAGCTGGTTTTTGAAGTTAAAGAGTCAGCTTTGGCCGAAATTGAAAGTAAAGTACAACAATTGATGGAGTCTGCCGCCCAACTAAACGTTCCATTGGTGGCTGAGTCAGGCCACGGTGACAACTGGGATCAGGCCCACTAGACATAAAAGTCGCAAAAACAACGCAATAACATGAGCCAGTGCACAAACACTGGCTTTTTTTACACCTAAAAGAAGTTACGCACCTGCTGGTTGATATGTAGTTTAACAAAACTATCATGAAAAAAAGTTACAAAAGTGGTTTTCATTTCTGACCAATTGTTGTACATTATTCGACGTAGGGTACAGAGGTAAGATGTTCTATCTTTCAGACCTTTTGTTTCACGTTATTGGATTAGGCTGATTCAGCCGCCCCAGTCAGCTTTTGACTGGGGCGTTTTTTATTGGGCCAAAGAAAATTTTTCATGCTACTTTTCACCGCGATTTCCCTCTTTTAACGCCACGTTATTCAACGTTTATTTACTTTTTCTAATGTCGACTCCTGGTCAGTGTGAATGTGTAATTTTGCAAAACTTTGTAACTTTATACCAATCACACTTTGGTTATTTTGATTCGAAAATCAAAGTGGCTCAATCGGCAAGAAAAGTCGCAAACCATAAATAAAGATAAATTTATCAGTGGGTTAGTCTACAAATAATGAAGAGGTTTGTCGTGAGGGTGGTTTAGTCTAGGTGATTGATTTACATCGCGAGATGCATAATGCTTAGCAGATAATAACTAATAACGATTATTTCTCTCCCATTGCCCCGCCAGGATGGTGGGGCTCTTTATTTCTTCAGCAATAAAAATGAGCAACAAAAAAAGCCCCACCAAAATTGGCAGGGCTAAGATTCTATTGCATAGCGTTATTGTTGTTCGTCGCTATCTACATCCACTGACTCTGTTTGATCCACTGACTCTGCTTCGATGACATCATCAGTCATTTGCGCAGCAATCGCGGGTGCAAACCAAGTATCAAGCTTATTGCGTAACACATCAACGCCGATGCCTTTAAGTGATGAGAATGGGGCAACGTTGACATCGCCACCAAAGCCGATGGCCTCTTGCTGAATTTTTAGCACCTGTGCTTTACGTGCGCCGCTTTTCAACTTATCTGCTTTCGTTAATAGCACCTGGACTGGAATACCGCTGTCGACTGCCCAGAAAATCAGTTGTTGGTCGAGGTCTTTCATTGGGTGACGGATATCCATCAATACCACTAAGCCCTTTAAACTCTGGCGCTTTTGTAAATACTCACCGAGAGATTTTTGCCATTTCTTTTTCATTTCGAGCGGGACCTGCGCAAAGCCATAGCCCGGCAAATCAACAATATGGCAACCTTCAGTCACTTTAAATAAGTTGATTAATTGAGTACGACCAGGGGTTTTACTGGTTTTAGCTAAGTTGCGCTGATTGGTCAGGCGATTTAGAGAGCTTGACTTACCGGCGTTGGAGCGCCCTGCAAACGCAACTTCGATACCTTCATCTTCAGGCAAATGACGAATATCAGGTGCGCTGGTGATGAAATGCGTGTTTTGATAATGAATTTTTACGCTCACTGTTAACTCCATCTCGACTTTGTGTAGTCGATTGATTACTTTTTTGTGAAATTGTGTAAAATAACCGTGCTCGGCATAAGGTCGCCTATTGTACCATGAGTGTTAACGCAGAGTGGTACCGGAAGCTTGATAATTATAATGGAATGTCATGAAGAAATTAGCGCTAATCTTGAGTCTTTTAGCCAGCTGCTCTGTGTGGGCCCAAGGCAGCATCGAAGCTGGTAAAGCAAAATCCCAAACGTGTGTTGCCTGCCACGGTGCTGATGGCAACAGTCAACTCGCTATGTACCCTAAACTTGCAGGTCAGCATGCTAAATACCTAGAAAAGCAGCTCAAAGATCTCAAGCTAGGTATGACTAGCAATGGTAAGCAAGGTCGTTACGATCCTGTGATGAGTGGTATGGCTATGCCACTGTCTGAGCAAGATATGCAAGACCTTGCTGCTTATTACGCTTCTTTGCCAATTTCTAGCAACTCAACGCCAGAAAATGTTGTCAAAAAAGGTAAGGCCCTCTACACAGCCGGTGATGCAGAGCGTGGTTTAGCCGCATGTATCGCTTGTCATGGTCCTCGTGGTAATGGTACTGAGCTTTCAGGTTTTCCTAAAATCTCTGGCCAACACGCCGACTACATCAAGGCTCAGCTTGAAAAATTCCGCGATGGAAATCGTGACAACGATATGAACGCGATGATGCGTGATATCGCTAAGAAGCTGACTGATGAAGATATCGATACTCTTTCTAAATACGTTGGTGGCCTACACTAAGCCCTACTTATTCGTTCGAGCACAAAGTTGTACTGAAAAAGCCCAAACTTAGGTTTGGGCTTTTTCATGCGTGCTCGCTCACAGTTAGAGGGTCCTCGCGGTGAGCAATCTAGCGATTGTACTTGTAAGAGATCGTCCATACTTGTTGCTTGATACGACGCGCTTCGATTGATAAATGATTGAAAAATAAAGGTCTAAGATTCGGCTGAAAAAAATAGCGGTTTTTTGCTATTCGTGGATTGCATCAAGTTGGTAACGCGATAAAGTGAAGTCATCGGCAGGGCGCTGATAGAGGAATTCAGACTAGGACGTCTCCAAGGATTGCGAGTCACGGAGATTCGATAGCATTAAAGGATTAAGAGTCAGCAGGAAGCTGTCTCGATACGGATGGTCAACTCGTCTAATGGTTCAGACAGGTAACGGATCAGGCTAAGGGATAGCCCAGGTATCAGGAAGTAAAAGGAAAGCCAAAATTCACCAGGATGGTGGCAAACAACACCTTTTGGCAGGGAAAGCACAAAAAACAAATGGAATATTGATGCACACAAGTCTGTGCAACACAGTTTTGCCAATCGGCATTTAGGAAGCGATAGAGATACTCTATCGCTTTTTTTATTGCTATTTTTTAATAATCGCTGATTATTTGCGCAATAGTACTCCACTCTGACCTGACTTTCTGGTATGTTTCGCATCCCTGTTTGAGGATGTATTCATGCACAATTGTCCCCTTTGTCAAAGCTTGGACACAGAGCACTATTTTGCAGATAAGCGTCGTGCCTATCTTCAATGTCAGCAATGTGCTTTGGTGTTTGTCAATCCAGAGCAACGTCTTGATGCAAAGCAAGAGAAAGCACACTACGATTTGCATGAGAATGATCCAAATGACGCTGGGTATCGAGGCTTTTTATCACGAGTTGCCGACCCGATATTAACGCGCATTGAGCCACATTCTCACGGGTTAGATTTTGGTTGTGGTCCTGGTCCAACATTATCGTTAATGTTGCAAGAGCAGGGACACACCATGAGTTTGTACGATATCTACTATCACTCAGATACTGAGGTATTGCAGAAAACGTATGACTTTATGACTGCCACCGAAGTCATCGAGCACTTATATGAGCCCAACAAAGTGTGGCAGCAATGGTTGAATTTAGTTAAGCCAGGAGGCTGGATTGGTCTAATGACCAAGATGGTTAAGGATGTAGAAGCGTTTGCGGCATGGCATTATAAGAATGATCCCACCCACGTGGTGTTCTTTAGCCGAGCAACGTTTCACTTTCTGGCAGAGCGGGATCAGCTCGAGCTTGAATTTATTGGTAATGATGTAATTTTACTGAGGAAAGCCCAGTAATGAGCCGTAGTAAAAAAGCAAGATCAGGCGGTAATGGCGACGTAGTCGTAGTACGTAACCGCTCGCAAGCCGACGTTGAAGGTCGTTTGCGTAAAAAAGATAAAAAGCGCAAAGGTTTAAAAACGGGTAACCGTCACTCTGACGCACAAAATGAACAGCAGAACTCTGCAGGCCAAAAACGTGACCCACGTTTGGGCAGCAAGAAAAAAATTCCACTGATTGTTGAAGCGGCGAAGAAACCAACTAAGGTTGAACGTCGTATAAGTGCAGAGAAAGAGCTGGAAATATTGGAAAACGATGCACAGCTCAACGTATTGCTTGATCGTTTAGACAATGGTGACAAGCTCGGTATGGGTCTGCAGAAGTACGTTGACGAGAAGCTTGCTCGTATCGAAGTATTGATGAGACAACTTGGTATTTACCAAGAAGAATCACAAGACGAGATTGAACCAGAAGTCGTCGTGCCTGCTGCGGCAAAGAAACCGAGCAAAAAAGCCGACTCTGATGAAGCATTATTGTCTCAGTTCGAGAGTTTAGACCTGAATCAATTTAAAGGGTAAAAGAGCACTATGAATGTAACCTTATTAGCCATTGCTGGCGGAGCGATTATTCTCGGTCTGGCCGTTTATGCGGGTTACCTTCTGCTCCAGCTTAAGAAGCAAAAGGATTTGCAGTTGCAGCACCACAAGCTTGCCATTGAGAAGCGTAATGCCAATATCTTTGAAAGCGTGAGTGTTCTTTGCTTAGCCGGTATCCAAGAGCAGTGTGACCTGTCAGAAATCAGTATTCGTGTTTATAACATCATGGACTATGTTCAGGGTGAAGACCGTGTCGATTTCGACCAAGAGTTTCCAGCGACTTCAGAGCTGTTCCATATCGTTAAAGATATGCCACGCGGCGAAGAAAGGCAGCAACTTGACAAGCAACAGCGCATGAAGCACAACCTTGAGCGCCACAAAGCAGAAGCGCGCCTTCAACAAGACATTATTGAAGAACTTAAGCGCCTGCAGAAAAAGATTCAGCCACTGAACAATCAGATCAACATTCAAATGATCTAAGCGTGTCTCGATCACTCACTCTAAAAGGGTAGTGATCGAGTTATCACTTCTGAGTATTGCTTGTTAAAAAGCAGACTGCCCACCTTCGCGTTCGCATCAGGTGTGGCAAAATAGCCTGCTAATGACATGGCGCCTTGCGCCCAATAAGCACCATAGCCCAAACGGAAATACCAACATGTCGCAGCCTGTCGTCGCAAGCCAGCAAATCGTCTGGGATCAAGCCATCCTAGATAAGTACAACTATTCAGGTCCTCGTTATACCTCATATCCGACTGCCTTAGAGTTTCACGAGGCGTTTACGGTAGCGGACTATGACATGGCATGTGCTCAGTATCCGGACAGGCCACTGTCGTTGTATATTCACATCCCTTTCTGCCACCAGCTTTGCTACTACTGTGGTTGTAATAAGGTGATCACTCGTCACGCCCATAAAGCGGATGAGTATTTAGATGCGCTTGAACTTGAGATCCGCACTCGCGCGGCTTTGATACAACAACGCACAGTTACTCAGCTTCATTTCGGTGGCGGTACGCCCACATTCCTCAGTAAAACGCAGATTAGCCGCTTGATGGCCATTTTACGTGGTGAATTCTACTTTGAGGCCGATGCGGAGATCAGCATTGAAGTCGATCCACGTGAGATTGATCTCGATGTCCTTGACCATTTGCGTAGTGAAGGCTTCAACCGCTTGAGCATTGGTGTCCAAGACTTCAACAAAGAAGTGCAGAAGCTCGTCAACCGAGAGCAAGATGAAGCGTTCATTTTTGCCATGGTTGAGCGAGCGAATCAGCTCGGTTTCCGCTCGACTAACCTAGATCTTATCTACGGTTTACCTAAGCAAACCAAGCAGTCATTTGCGAAGACACTAGAACAAGTACTCGAGATGCAGCCAGGTCGTCTATCGATCTTTAACTACGCTCATATGCCGCAACTGTTTGCAGCGCAGCGTAAGATTAAAGATGAGGATCTCCCTGCGGCTGATGAAAAAATGGCGATTCTTCAAGATACCATTGCCACTTTGACCAATGATGGTTACCAATTTATTGGTATGGACCACTTTGCTAAGCCGGATGATGAACTCGCGGTTGCTCAGCGTCAGGGTATTTTGCATCGAAACTTCCAAGGCTATACCACTCAAGGTGAGGCGGATTTGGTCGGTTTCGGCGTGTCGGCCATCTCTATGGTGGGTGATGCTTATGCGCAGAACCAGAAAGAGCTGAAAAAGTACTACGCGCAAGTCAGCGATCAGCGCCACGCATTATGGAAAGGGGTGGCTCTAGATAGTGATGACTTACTTCGTCGTGAAGTGATTAAGCAGCTAATTTGTAACTTTAAGCTCGACAAAACGGCGATCGAATCTGAGTTTGGCGTTAACTTTAATGCTTACTTTAAGCAAGATCTCGAGTTGCTGCAGACCTTTATCAATGACCAATTGGTTGAGATTGACGATAACGAAATTCGCGTGACTTTGCGTGGACGTTTGTTGATTCGCAACATCTGTATGTGTTTTGATAAGTATCTAAGAGCGAAGGCGAGACAGCAGCAGTTCTCTCGCGTTATCTAAATCTTCTGCGTATTTGAAAATTGCAAGCATCACAAGCCACCGTCTTTCTCTATCTCTGAAAAAACGGTGGCTTTGTTGTATCTGGTGTGGGCTTATGGAGCGATATAGGTATCGTGGGCGGTGTCCCACAATGCCTTGACCAGCGGGTTATCCAATTGAGAGCGTTTGCAACATACGCCGAGACTAAAGGGCTTAATCGAAGCAACTTTTAAACGCTCAATTTTCTCTTTTACTGGGCTGTTATTGATCACCACATCTGGCGCGATGCCGACCCCGCACCCAAGCGCAACCATACTGACAATCGCTTCATGACCAGAGACTTGCGCATAAATATTGGGCTTAATTTTCATTGCCTTAAACCACGTATTGGCCCGCTCTCGCGCGGTACCTGACTCTGGCACAATAAACGGAATTAATGACCAGTCAGGTTTATCTTGTTGCAGCACTTTGGCGAAATTACTGACTCCAGCTGGCGCGATTACCGAAAGTGGAATTTCGCTGATGGCCTCAAACTCTATTCGCGCGGGAAGTTGTTCCGGCTTCGCCGCTATTGCCATATCGACATCATCGGCAAGCACTCTATCGATGGCTTGAGCCGGGTCACCTGTCGAAAGTTTAAACTCAATAAAAGGGTGCTGGAGGCGAAACTCAGACAGCAATTCAGGCAGATGGCTATAGCTGGCGGTCACGGAACAGAACAGGCGAATCTCACCACGTAATTCCTGCTCATGGCCCTTAATGTGAGCGTTGTAATCTTGCCATTCACCTAAAATGTTGAGTGCGACAGGGAGCAGTTTTTTCGCGGCAGGTGTCAGCTCAACACTACGGTTGTCGCGCACGAACAGTACTTGCTTGGTGTCCGCTTCCAATTTTTGAATCTGGCGACTGAGTGCTGACGGGCTGATGTGCATCGCAGAGGCGGTTTTAGCAAAGCTTTTACTATCACACAGATGAATGAATAGCTGCAGGCTCTTAATGTTCATAAAAGCGTCATGTCCTTGTTGCATTTATTGCAATAACTAATTGTGAATATATCACTTTAAGCAACTTACTGTCTGATTTAGTATGAACTCATTCGGTACAAAGCGACCGACCTTCAATGGACAAATTCTTAAAGGAGCGCCTAATGGCTAACTATTTCAACACTTTAAACCTTCGTGAGCAGCTTGACCAACTTGGTCGTTGTCGTTTTATGGACCGCAGCGAATTCGCCACGGAAGCGGATTACCTTAAAGGTAAGAAGATTGTCATTGTTGGTTGTGGTGCTCAAGGCCTAAACCAAGGCCTAAATATGCGTGATTCAGGCCTCAACGTTGCGTATGCATTGCGTCAGGCTGCGATTGATGAGCAGCGTCAATCATACAAAAACGCCAAAGAGAACGGCTTTGAAGTGGCAAGCTACGAAACTCTGATCCCACAAGCGGATCTGGTTATCAACCTAACACCAGATAAGCAACACACTAATGTGGTAGAAACGGTGATGCCACTGATGAAACAAGGCGCTGCACTTGGTTACTCGCATGGCTTCAATGTGGTTGAAGAAGGCATGCAAATTCGTAAAGACATCACGGTTGTGATGGTAGCACCTAAGTGTCCAGGTACCGAGGTACGTGAAGAGTACAAACGTGGCTTCGGCGTTCCAACCCTGATTGCGGTTCACCCAGAGAACGATCCACAAGGTGAAGGTTGGGATATCGCTAAAGCATGGGCTGCGGGTACAGGTGGTCATCGTGCTGGTTGTCTAGAGTCTTCATTCGTTGCTGAAGTAAAATCAGACTTGATGGGTGAACAAACGATTCTATGTGGCATGCTGCAAGCGGGTTCTATTGTCTCTTACGAGAAGATGATTGCTGACGGTATTGACCCAAGCTATGCCGGTAAATTACTGCAATACGGTTGGGAAACCATCACTGAAGCACTGAAGTTCGGTGGCATTACACACATGATGGACCGTCTATCAAACCCAGCTAAAGTGAAAGCCTTTGAACTGTCTGAAGAGCTGAAAGAGCTAATGCGTCCACTGTACAACAAGCACATGGATGACATCATCACGGGTGAGTTCTCAAGCACCATGATGGCTGACTGGGCCAACGACGATGCGAACCTACTTGGTTGGCGTGAAGAGACGGGTGAAACTGCGTTTGAAAATTACCCAGAGTCAGATATCGAAATTTCAGAGCAAGAGTATTTCGATAACGGCATCCTACTCGTAGCGATGGTTCGTGCGGGTGTTGAGCTTGCGTTCGAAGCCATGACCGCATCAGGCATCATTGATGAGTCAGCGTATTATGAGTCATTGCATGAGCTTCCACTTATCGCTAACACAGTGGCACGTAAGCGCCTATACGAAATGAATGTAGTTATTTCAGATACCGCAGAGTACGGTAACTACCTATTTGCCAACGTCGCAACTCCGCTATTGCGTGAGAAGTTCATGCCTTCGGTATCAACGGATGTGATTGGTAAAGGTCTGGGCGAAACGTCTAACCAAGTGGATAACGCAACTCTCATCGCCGTAAACGATACTATCCGTAACCACCCTGTTGAGTACATTGGTGAAGAACTTCGTGGTTATATGACGGATATGAAAAATATCGCGGTAGGTGGCTAAATTAGGCAACAACTCCAGCCAGATTGGGGTCAATAAATACATAATAAAACACAACATCTAATAAAAAGGCTTGGTCACCGTTGACCAAGCCTTTTGTTATTCTAGCGTTGCATTACTTATCCGCGAGCTTCTCTTCTAGAGCCGCCAGTTTCTGCTCCATCTCTGTCAGCTTTTGGCGTGTACGCAATAGCACTTGAGTTTGTACGTCGAACTCTTCACGGCTTACCACATCCAATTTATTCAGTTGGCCTTGAATAACTTGGCGTACTTTCTGGTCAACATCGGCGCCAAGCTCTTTAACTGGCGCTGGCATTGAGTCATGAATCTGTTTAGCGATTTGTTCTAACTTCTTTGGGTCAAACATAGTGTCTAAAACTCCTTTCAATTTGCTCTAATTCTAAGTAATTGATACGGGAAAGTCGCTACTTGGATAGCAAAAAAGCGAACCAACGTTGAGCAATGAGGTGGGGCGAGTTGTGATAGGTATAAAAAAGGCCACCGAAGTGGCCTTTGTCGAGCAAGGGATTAACGATTGTCGGCTAAGTCGCGACACGCGGCTTTTGCTTCATCAATTCTTGCTAGCTTTTCGAGGTCTTTATCCTCCACAAACACTGGTAATGGTTTGTGTTTTTCTGCTAGGTAGCTGTAAATAACAGGCAATACGAACAAGGTAAAGATGGTACCAATCGCTAGACCCGCCACGATAACAATACCGATGCTGAAACGCTGCGCTGCGCCAGCACCTGTTGCGTACATCAGCGGGATAAGACCTGCAATCATCGCCGCGGTTGTCATAAGAATTGGACGAAGACGAACTTTCGCCGCTTCCGTTACCGCTTCCATACGAGACTTTTTGTTATGTAGCTGCTCTTCTTTCGCTACTTCACAAATAAGAATACCGTGCTTGGTAATCAGACCTACCAGTGTGATCAAACCGACCTGAGAGTAGATGTTCATCGTCGCAGCGCCCCATGCCAGAGCAATTAATGCCCCACAAATAGCAAGCGGTACGGATACCATGATCACCAATGGGTCTTTGAGTGATTCAAACTGAATAGCCAATACCAAGAAGATGATCGCCAGTGCCAGACCAAAGGTCGCATACAGCGCACTTCCTTCTGTCACAAATTGACGAGCTTCACCCATGTAGTCATGGTTGTAGCCAGCAGGCAGTTTGGTTTGGGCGGTGTTTTCAAACCAATCAATGGCATCGCCCATGGCAGTACCTGGGGATGGAACTGCGCCCACGGTTGCTGAATTCAACTGGTTGAAGTGAGGCAGTGATAATGGCTCTGCTACCACATCAATCGAGATTAAACTGCCCAGTGGTACGGCTTCGCCATTTGCTGAACGAACATAGTAGTTGTTCATTGACTCTGGGTTCAGACGCCACTTACGTTCAACCTGAGGAATAACCTCATAAGAACGACCGTTTAAGTCGATACGGTTAACGTAGCCATCAGACATCATGGTACTTAAAGTAATACCGATATCTTGCATGGTCACGCCATAAGCTCCCGCTTTATCTTTATCGATATTAATCTTCATCGTTGCCGAATCGTAGTTTAAATCGAGGTTTGAATAAACGAAGAGCGGGCTTGCTGTTGTTTCTGCAAGTACATCAGAGGCAACAGTAAATAAGCTTTCAAACGCATTTGGTGTGGTAATAACAAACTGAATCGGCAATCCAGAACCTGCACCAGGTAATTCTGGCATTTGGAAGGTCGTTACCGCCATACCTGGGATGTTAGTGACTAACCCGCCAATGCGATTGGTCACTTCTGCCTGGCTTGCTTCACGCTCACTCCATGGAACCATCGAAGCGATACCAAACGCTTGGTTGGAATTTGGAACACCAGTAAATACCTGCGCAAATGCAACTTCTGGTTGAGCAGACAGAATCTCGTTGACGTCATTCATGGTGTTTTGCATGTAATCTAAGTTCGAGTTTGAAGAACCCGTACCGATCATCATCACCACGCCTTTATCTTCGGAAGGTGCCAACTCGCTTGGAATGAATTTAAACAATAAAGGTAAACTCATAAACACGATAACAGCAAACGCTAAAACCACCGGTCTGTGAGCAAGAACCGCGCGCAACATTCCCTCGTAGCGATTGGTCATGCGTTCCAATACTGAATGAACGGTGCTTTCAAACTTGCTTGGCTTTTCGTTTGCTTTAAGCATTTTTGAACACATCATTGGTGACAGTGTTAATGCAATAATACCTGAGACAAACACCGAACCTGCGAGAGTGAGAGCAAATTCTTTAAACAGTGAACCGGTAATACCACCCATTAATGCTATCGGAGCATATACCGCGCCTAGGGTTAGTGTCATCGCAATAACGGGTACTGCAATTTCACGGGTACCAATAATCGCAGCGCGGAACGGTGATTCACCTTCTTTAATGTGTCGATCGACGTTCTCAAGAACAACGATGGCATCATCAACGACCAAGCCGATAGCCAAAACCATCGCCAGTAGAGTCATCAGGTTCCACGAAAATCCCATCGTTTGCATAACCATCGCTACACCAATAAGTGATAGCGGGATAGTGACAATAGGGATGATAACGGCACGAAGTGACCCTAAGAATAGCGTGATAACCACCAAAACGATCAAAGCGGCTTCCGCAATCGTCTTAATTACTTCATTGATAGACTCGTTAATAGCAATGGTTGAGTCATACATGATGTTCATGGTGATGTTGCTAGGAAGGTTGCGTTGTAAGTGCGGCAACATATCCCGTACGCTGGCGGCGATATTAATGGGGTTGGCACTAGGTGCCGCGTTAATCGCTGCTACTACGGCTTCATTACCATTTGCCGTGGCGCGATAAACATCGTGACTTTTTTCCAATGTGACTTTGGCAATATCACCTAAACGGGTGACTTGGCCATCATTGGATTTAACCACTAAGTTTTCAAGCTCAGTAACATTGGATACCTGAGTATTGGCGCTACCATTATAGAGAACGAACTCTCCGGTTGCTTGCCCCGTCGCGGATTGATAGTTGTTGGCGTTGAGTACACCCATCACATCTGTTGCAGTGAGTTTCAATGCGCCCATTTTTTCAGGATCAAGCCATACACGTAACGCATATTTCAGACCACCATAAAGGTCGATACTGGCAATACCATTGACGGCGTATAGCTGAGGGTTAACAACGCGTTCCAAGTAGTCGGTAATTTGGCTCGACTTTAAATCATCACTGGTAAAGCCAATGTACATTACCGCCGTTGTTGAGCCGGTCGACATGGTTACGGTTGGGTCTTCAGCTTCTTTTGGTAGCTGAGAACGAACCGAGTTCGATTTGGCTAATACGTCAGATAAGGCCGCATTTGGGTCAGTATTGAGCTTCATATTGACCGTAATGGTTGATTTACCTAGTACGGACGATGAAGTCATATAGTCAATGTTATCGGCTTGTGCGACAGCTTGTTCCAATGGCTGAGTAATAAAGCCTTGAACCAAGTCAGCACTTGCACCGTAGTAACTGGTGGTGACGGTTACTACCGTATTCGTCATTTCAGGGTATTCACTGACCTGCATTTTGAACATTGCTTGCAAACCGAGCAAGGCTATCAAAAAGCTGATAGATACCGCCAAAACTGGACGTTTAATAAAAACATCAGTAAAGCGCATGATTCCTCCGGTTAAAGCATTGGTGTTTCAGCTGGTGGAGTGGTTGCATCACTTTCTACAACGCGTACTTTGACTCCATTACTTAAACGAACTTGACCTGATGTCACCACCACGTCTCCAGCTTTCACACCTTCAAGAATGTGCGCGATGTCTGCTGTTCGTTCTCCAACTTTCACAACGCTTTGTTTCACGCGTTTTTCACCATTTTCTTCTGTGATGATATAAACATTATCACCGTAGAGCGTGAAGGTGATCGCCGTTTGTGGCAGTGTGATTTGGTTTGTTAATTTAGGCAAAATGATGTTCGCACGGGCAAACATGCCGCTGCGAAGCTTGCCATCATTGTTGGGAATATCAGCTTGAACTTGAATTAAACCACTTTGAACACTGACCGCCGGCTCGATAGCTGTGATTGAGCCTTTAAATGGTGAGTCTGGATAAGCATCAACAAAGATATCAACTTCTTGATCGATTGAAATGCGAGAGATATCGGTTTGTGGAACCGTAAATCGTAGGCGCATTACACTGGTATCTTCAAGACGAACAATGTCAGTACCTGGTTGTAAATATTGACCTAAATACACATTGCGGATACCAACCACACCAGCAAATGGCGCTTTGATTTCACGGCGATCGATAGCCGCTTTCAAGCTTTCAATGTCGGCTTTTAAAGAGAAATAGTTAGCTTCTGCATCATCGTAAGCTTCTTTAGAAATTGAGCCTTTCTTGAATAGACCTTGATAGCGTTTGTATTTGGCCTCGGCAGCAGGCAATTTGGCTTGTGCACTCTTGAGGTTCGCTTTTTCGACTTCAGAATCGAGTTGAACCAGAGGTTGGCCTTCTTCTACTAGGGTGCCTGATTCGAAGGTAATCTTATTAATCACACCGCTGGTTTCGTTGGCTACTGTAACGCCTTGGTTTGGCTCGATAAAGCCGATCGCTTCAATAACGGGTACCCAATCTACCGCTTCGACCTGAGTCACTGTCACGGGAAATTCAGGTTCAGGTCGGTTCGCCATATATTCAGCGATCTTCTGTTGTTTGAAGAGATTAAAACCTATCACACTGCCAAAAAGCAGTATTGCGATAAGTAACATAAAAAAAGTCCACTTTTTCATTCTGACTAGAACTCCAAATTAGTGTGTTGTAATTGCATCCCAACTGGCCTCAATGGCCGCTTCAATGGCCTCTTGGTCCAGATGGTAATATCCGAGAGATTGTTTACGTGCCAATGTGACACTCACTTCCAAACTCAGTGCTGCTAACACCGAGTTATCTAAAGATTTGAATACTCGCTGATCGCGTCCTTCTGAAAACATTTTATCGACTTTATGGAACATCTGACTTTCGATCTCTTTGGTTTCATGGCTGCGAACACATGGCAAAGAATCGTATTGAGCTCGATTCTTTAATGACTCGATGTTAGACCTTGAAAGATCGAAAATGTTTAACCACATTTTGCGAAAGCGTTGTTTCAGTGGCATGTTGTCATCAACATCGCGCTGAATAATTTCAGCGTTGCGCTGACAAACCGTCAAACGAACTTGTTGCAATAAGTCTTCTTTATCTGAGAAATAACGATAAATGGTGCCTGCAGCAACCCCAGCCTCTCTAGCTAGCTTATGCATTGATAGGCCGTGAAAGCCTGATTCGGCGATCAGTTTTTCAGCAGCATCAATAATTTTTTGTCTTTTATCTTCCATAGGATGAAACCTAGACATGGTCTATATAGAATGGCCAGTGAATGAACGTTCATTCATTATAACTGAAAAGCATACCAAATATGCAACAAAATTTTGCATGAGATGAGTGAAATTTTCTCAAGGAGACACTTTGCCACAACTTAGGTATACGTCTATCGGGTATAAACATAGCAATCTAATGGTTGCACTATTATTATAGTCGCCACTTTATTCCCACTTCTGAGATAGTCATGAAGCTGAACCCCAATCAAGATCAAGCTGTTAAATACGTATCTGGACCTTGCCTTGTGCTTGCGGGTGCTGGCTCAGGCAAGACGCGTGTTATCACCAACAAAATGGCGTACTTGGTTCAGCACTGTGGTTACAAGGCACGTAACATTGCTGCGGTGACGTTTACTAATAAAGCGGCGCGAGAAATGAAAGAACGTGTCGGCCAGACGCTGGGCAAAAGCGAATCGAAAGGCTTCATGGTGTCGACGTTTCATACCTTGGGGCTCAATATCATTAAGCGAGAGTATAAGGTGCTGGGCTTAAAGTCTGGATTTTCGCTGTTTGATGACCAAGACCAACTGGCACTGCTCAAAGAGCTCACCGAGCAACAGCTCGATGGTGATAAAGATTTACTGCGTCAATTGCTCAGTACGATTTCCAACTGGAAAAATGATATGCTGACGCCTGATCAGGCTAAAGCACAGGCTCAAGGCGAGCAGCAACAGTTATTTGCTTTCTGTTTTGAAATGTACCAAAAACAGATGAAAGCGTATAACGCACTCGACTTCGATGACTTGATTTTGCTACCAGTACTCTTGTTGCGCACCAATCAAGAGGTGCGTCAGCGTTGGCAAAACCGTATTCGTTATCTATTAGTCGATGAGTATCAAGATACCAACACCACTCAGTACGAATTAGTGAAGTTGATTGTCGGTGAGCGCGGACGCTTGACGGTGGTAGGTGACGACGACCAATCGATCTATTCATGGCGTGGTGCTAAACCGCAAAATTTAGTCTTGCTCGGCGAAGATTACCCGAATTTGCGCTTGATTAAATTGGAACAAAATTATCGCTCAACCAGCCGTATTCTGCGTGCTGCCAATATCTTGATTGCCAATAACCCCCATGTGTACCAGAAGTCGCTGTTCTCCGAAATTCCTGATGGTGAGAAACTCAAAGTACTGTTGGCTAAAAATGAAGAGCATGAAGCTGAACGTGTGACAGGGGAGCTTATCGCCCACAAGTTCC
Organism: Vibrio pacinii DSM 19139; assembly: GCF_000711795.1. Lineage (GTDB taxonomy): Bacteria > Pseudomonadota > Gammaproteobacteria > Enterobacterales > Vibrionaceae > Vibrio > Vibrio pacinii. Next base: position 51,593 of record NZ_JONH01000018.1, read on the forward strand.
TCAACCGCACCGATTATAAAGATTACGCCGTGCTTTATCGTGGTAACCATCAATCGCGTTTGATTGAAAAGTCGCTGATGCAAAACCGCGTACCTTATAAGCTGTCGGGCGGTACTTCTTTCTTTGCTCGCGCTGAGATAAAAGACATCATGGCTTATCTGCGTGTGCTGGTGAACCCGGATGACGATAATGCGTTTCTGCGTATTGTAAATACGCCGCGCCGCGAAATTGGCCCAGTCACCTTAGAGAAACTCGGTAGTTATGCCAATATGCGTGGTAAGAGTTTGTTCGAAGTCAGCTTTGAGATGGGGCTTGAACAGAGCTTATCGGGGCGCGGCCTAGAAAACTTACGCCGTTTTACCACTTGGCTGGTGAAAATTGCTGATCAAGCGGAGCGAGGCGACACCGTTGAGGCGGTACGTTCACTCGTGCGTGATATTAATTATGAAGATTGGCTGTATGAGACATCAACCAGTCCAAAAGCTGCAGAAATGCGGATGAAAAACGTATCGGACCTCTATTCTTGGATTGTTGCTGATCTTGAGGGTGACAACTACGACCAAGAAGAGAAGAGTTTAAAAGAGGTGGTTCAGCGATTGACCCTGCGTGACATGATGGAACGTGGCGAAGACGATGAAGACAGTGATGCAGTGCAGTTAATGACGCTACATGCTTCAAAAGGCTTGGAGTTTCCTTACGTTTACTTAATCGGTGCAGAAGAGGGGATCTTGCCCCATCAAACCAGCATTGATGAAGAGAATGTCGAAGAGGAGCGCCGTTTGATGTATGTCGGTATCACCCGTGCTCAACGCGAACTGACTTTTACTATGTGTAAAGAGCGCCGTCAGTTTGGTGAGTTGATTAAACCGAGTCAGAGCCGATTCTTAGATGAGCTGCCATTTGACGATGTTGACTGGGAAGAGACCAAAAAGCCCGTGACTCAAGAAGAGCGGATGGCGAAAGGGCAGGCACATATTGCCAACCTAAGAGCGATGTTTAATAAGAAATAGACAATAAAAAGGCTTGGTGACAACACCAAGCCTTTCTGCTCTATCTTTCTTCTACCTATCTATTATAGATATAGAAGGCAGTTACAGGTCGGCAATCATATGCTCAATGGCCGCGATGATTTCATCATCGGAACAATCCATACATGAGCCGCGCGCTGGCATAGCGTTGAAGCCATTAATTGCATGGTTAGCCAATACATCTTTACCTTGCGCAATACGTGGAGCCCAGTCTTCTGCGTTACCTGTTTTCGGTGCGCCGCTAACGCCTGATGCGTGACAAGCAATACAGAAGGTACCGTAAACGGTCGCGCCATCACGTGGCCCTGTTGGTTCCGCTTTCACTGGCTCTGCACCGGCTAGGTAAACATCACCGACAGGTTTAATGCGTTCTGCAATAGCGTCATATTGTTCTTGGCTTACATTGGCTGCAAAAGAGGCGCTAGAAAAGGTGATTGCAGCGACCAAAGCGGTTAACATTTTTCGAGACATATCCATTAAACTCACTTTACATTCCTGAAGGTAAGTGCGTGCTTACCCGTTATTAGAGTGGGATTTGATCAACATCGAACCAAAGTGCGTAAAACACCAGTGTTGCTGTTAAATCAATGTAAATAATGGGTGATTATATCCTGTTAACTTGTTGCAATAAACAACAAGTTACTTGCTTTATGGCGGTTATCTAATGGGAAATAGGGGTTTATCACACTTTAATTGCCCAAAAAGGCACCAAACGATAAAAAAACTTTAAAAAGTACTAGACGGCATAGTGTGAACTACGTATTATTCCACTCCGCCGATGGGGCATGCGCCCGTAGCTCAGTTGGATAGAGCGTTGGCCTCCGGAGCCAAAGGTCGAAGGTTCGAATCCTTTCGGGCGTACCATTCGCCAAAGGTTTAATCGGTAGAAGTTTCAATGGTGGCTATAGCTCAGTTGGTAGAGCCCTGGATTGTGATTCCAGTTGTCGCGGGTTCAAGTCCCGTTAGCCACCCCATTATTCAGGTAGCTTTGCTTCCTTTCTTGATTCAAGATCGAGAAAAAATATAAGTCGGTGAATAGTGCGTTTGTAGCGCATCTCGGCTTTTGGAATAAGCGGGACCAGAGGGTTGACCTTCTATAACGTAAACCAAGTAAAAAAATATATCGTCGGTGAATAGCGCAGCTTGGTAGCGCATCTGGTTTGGGACCAGAGGGTCGGGGGTTCGAATCCCTCTTCACCGACCACTATTACTATAATTCTGCATCAGCGGGATTAGAGTTGGGTTTATAGCTAGACTTGGCAGTAAACGACAACAATTTGATGGTGGCTATAGCTCAGTTGGTAGAGCCCCGGATTGTGATTCCGGTTGTCGCGGGTTCAAGTCCCGTTAGCCACCCCATTCTTCCTTAGAAAGAATGAAATTTCCGTGAATAGCGTGTTTGTAGCGCATCTCGGCACTTGGAATAAGCGGAACCAGAGGGTTGAACCTCAGAAACGTAGACCAAGTAAAAAAATATATTATCGGTGAATAGCGCAGCTTGGTAGCGCATCTGGTTTGGGACCAGAGGGTCGGGGGTTCGAATCCCTCTTCACCGACCATCTTTGAAAAGGCTCTGCAGAAATGCAGAGCCTTTTTTGCGTTTAGCGACTAGCGACTTGAATCTGAGGTTCGGGGTCAGAAGCCTAGCCGAATTCCTCATCCACTGAACAACGTTAAAGAGCAGCAACAGTAAGGTTGCCGTTTTGTCTCCTCCCCTCTCAAGTCTAGAAATATCCACCTTTATTACTCTGTTTATGTCTTTATTCTCCTAGTGAAGTGACTGATCTTTGGGTTGATATTGGCTATTTATTGAAAGTGAGTGCCGTTGTTTGACCTTTTTGCATGAATTTGGCGCTAGTACAATCTTTGACTACAAAAATTCTTAGGTTGATAAATCTATAAATATCGCATTTATTTAGAATATAGTTTGGCGTATATGTGATCAATATCGAATCATTGTCTTAATAAGTCATCTTTAACAGTCTTATGTGTTTTTTTTGTTAAAGCCACTTGCTGTGTTTTAAGTGAATTTTTATTCTTTTTGTTAGTGGAGGGGGCTTATAACTAAAAGCAGTATTTAATAACTAAAACTCTTGTTTTATCCGTGTTTTAAATCATTTATACCACAGGTATGACCAAATGATGATCTAGCTTGTTTGCATATTTATTTGGCTATAGTGCTTGGTTTTTATGCGATTTCGACTTTTTATTCTATATTTGTTGCTTTTGTGTGAATTATTTGCCAAATTGATGACCTTATAAATTGCCGGAACACTATTCTTCTGGCTTGAATGGATTCACTTTTCAGACAGGGCAGAAAGCTGCCAAAGCAGTAGAGGTCTGGTTAATGTCACTTTTACAAGTAAAAAACCTTCGCATTGAATACCCTTCGCGTCATGGGGTGCATGCCGCAGTCAAATCGCTGTCATTTAATATTGAACGCGGTGAAATCGTTGGTGTGGTTGGCGAATCTGGCGCTGGTAAATCGACAGTCGGCAATGCAGTCATCGATCTACTTAGCCCTCCGGGACGTATCGCTACTGGCGATGTCTACCTTGATGGCGAGCTTATTTCTGGTTTGAGCCCAGAGCAAATGCGTAAAGTACGCGGCTCTAAAATTGGATTCATCTTCCAAGATCCAATGACCTCTCTAAATCCTCTGTTCACCGTAGAGCAGCAGTTGAAAGAGACCATCCACGCCAATATGAAGGTATCGGATGAAGAAGCGTACCAGCGTGCGCTGTCATTGATGCAGCAAGTGGGAATTCCCCAGCCAGAAAACCGTCTTAAGCAGTATCCGCATCAATTTTCTGGTGGTATGCGTCAGCGTGTGGTTATCGCGATTGCATTGGCTGGTGAGCCAGATCTTATCATTGCCGATGAACCAACGACCGCGCTCGATGTGTCGATTCAAGATCAGATCCTGAGTTTGATTCGTGAATTGTGTATCAAGAACAATGTCGGTTGTATGCTCGTTACCCACGATATGGGCGTGGTATCGAATGTGACCGATCGCGTTGCGGTAATGTACCGCGGTGATTTGGTTGAGTTTGGCCCAACCGCCAAAGTCTTGGGCGACCCTGATCATACCTATACCCGTAGTTTGATTTCTGCGGTTCCTCGTTCAGACATGAAACTCGATCGATTCCCTCTGGTGAGCTATATCGAAGAAGCGACAGAGATGAAGCCTCTTGATGTGAAAAACCACTGGTTAGGACAGAGTCAAGATGAGCGCGAATACAGTGGTCCTTTGCTCAATGTCGAAAACGTCAATCTACGTTTTGTGACCAAAGATTCTCTGTTCGAAAGTCGTCGCGAGTACGTTCAGGCCTCGAACGATGTGAGTTTTGAAGTGTTTGAAGGTGAAACCTTTGGTCTGGTGGGTGAGTCAGGTTCTGGTAAGTCAACCATTGCTCGTGTCATTGCTGGTCTTTATTCGCCGAATTCAGGGCGAGTGACCTTTGAAGGTATCGACCTTACCGCACTGAAATCAGAAAAAGAACGTCGTCCAATGCGTCGTCAGATGCAGATGGTGTTCCAAAACCCTTATACATCGATGAATCCGCGCATGAAGGTACTGGATATCATCGCAGAGCCAATTCGATTTCATAAGCTAACCAAGAATGAAACTGAGACGCGTCAGATCGTTAATGATCTGCTGGATCACGTCGGTCTAGGGCGTATGGCTGGGCTTAAATATCCCCATGAGTTTTCGGGCGGTCAGCGCCAGCGTATTTCGATTGCACGCGCGCTGGCAACACGTCCTCGTTTGCTGATTTGTGATGAGCCGACCTCTGCACTTGATGTGTCGGTACAGGCTCAAATTCTTAACCTGCTCAAAGATTTACAAGATGAGCTTAATCTAACCATGCTGTTTATCAGTCACGATTTACCTGTGATTCGCCAAATGTGTGATCGCGTTGGTGTGATGCAAATGGGGACCTTATTAGAGGTCGCTCCAACTGAACAGCTGTTTAAGACGCCTCAGCATGAATATAGCAAACAACTGATTTCTTTAATGCCGGAATTTACTGGCTTAAGAGAAGATGTAGAAACGGCGTAAGTCGTCGATCTTACCCAGAGCTTTTGGGTGAATAAACAGAAGCAAACACAACAACTAGGGATGAATCCCGCATAAGGAGTTATGCAATGAAAACCATGAAAAGCAAACTAGCAGTGGCTTTAATGGCAGCTGGCCTAAGTTTTAGTGCAGCAGCAGCAGATATCACCGTCGCTTATGATGCTGATCCAGTGTCACTTGATCCACACGAGCAGCTGTCTGGCGGCACACTGCAAATGTCTCACATGGTATTTGATCCACTAGTTCGTTACACACAAAAATTAGATTTTGAACCTCGCTTGGCTGAAAAATGGGAACGTGTTGATGACACGACTTTCCGCTTCTCTTTACGCAAAGGCGTTAAGTTCCACTCTGGTAACGAGCTAACTGCAGATGACGTTGTTTGGACTTTTGAGCGTCTAAAGAACTCTCCAGACTTTAAAGCTATCTTCGAACCATATGAGAAGATGGTAAAAGTGGATGACTACACAGTCGAACTAGTATCAAAAGGGGCTTACCCTCTGGTACTTCAAACCGCTACTTATATCTTCCCAATGGACAGCAAGTTCTACTCGGGCATGACAGAAGACGGTAAAGAGAAAGGCGAAGTGGTTAAGCACGGTAACTCATTCGCTTCCACTAACGTTTCTGGTACTGGCCCATTTATCGTCACGCAACGTGAACAGGGCGTAAAAGTCACGTTCGAGCGTTTTGGCGATTACTGGGATAAAAACACAGGTAATGTCGACAAGCTTACGCTGGTACCAATCAAAGAAGACGCAACGCGTGTTGCCGCGCTTCTATCTGGTGATGTGGACATGATCGCACCTGTAGCGCCTAACGACCACAAACGTGTGAAAGACGCAAAAAATGTTGATCTAGTCACGCTGCCTGGTACTCGTATCATCACGTTCCAAATGAACCAAAACAGCAACGAAGCACTGAAAGATGTTCGCGTTCGTCAAGCGATTGTTCACGCAATCAACAACGAAGGTATCGTGAAGAAAATCATGAAAGGCTTCGCTACGACTGCTGGTCAGCAAGGTCCTGAAGGTTACGCCGGTTACAGCGCAGACCTAGTGCCACGCTACGATCTGAAAAAAGCTAAGCAGCTAATGAAAGAAGCGGGTTATGAAGATGGCTTTGCACTTTCTATGATGGCGCCAAACAACCGTTACGTGAACGATGCGAAAATCGCTCAAGCAGCGGCGGCTATGCTATCTAAGATTGGTATCAAGGTTGACCTGAAGACAATGCCTAAAGCGCAATACTGGCCAGAGTTTGATAAATGTGCTGCAGACATGCTGATGATCGGTTGGCACTCAGACACAGAAGATTCTGCGAACTTCTCTGAGTTCCTAACCATGACTCGTAACGAAGAGTCAGGTAAAGGTCAGTACAACTGTGGTTACTACTCAAACGCGGAAGTTGACAAGCTAGTCATGGATTCAAACATTGAAACGGATCCTGCGAAACGTGCGCAAATGCTGCAGAAAGTGGAAGCAACATTGTACAACGAAGCGGCGTTTGTGCCTCTACACTGGCAAAACCTAGCGTGGGGCGCGAAATCTAATGTAGAGATCGCACCGATCGTTAACGCAATGAACTTCCCTTACTTTGGTGACCTTGTCGTTAAATAAGTAAACTGAGTAAGTCGAAGTTGTGGCATTCGCATGGTGCGGATGCCCGCTTAATTTTTGGCACTTGGCTTTGTTTCAGTCGGGTTGAGTGCCATTTTTAAGACTGAAAATTGCGACCGAATTTGATTCGGTTTTGCAGACTGAATTCTATGGAAAGTAAAGGGGCAAGGAATGTTTTCGTTTCTGGTCAAGCGCCTGTTTCAGGCACTGATAGTGATGTTTGTGATCAGTTTGGTGGCGTTTGCCATTCAGGATAATCTGGGTGACCCATTGCGTGAGCTTGTTGGTCAGTCGGTTTCTGAAGCGGAGCGACAAGCTCTGCGCGATGAGTTAGGCCTTAACGATCCCTTCATTACAAAATACACTCGCTTTATTGGCGCCGCCATACAAGGCGATTTAGGTACTTCATATTTCTTCAAGCGCCCTGCGGTTGAAGTGATTTTAGATAAACTCGTCGCGACGCTAGAGTTGGTGTTTGGTGCGACGGTGATTATCGTGGTTTTTTCTATTCCTCTTGGTGTTTACTCCGCCATTCATCCCAAAAGTATTTTGACCAAAGCGGTGATGGCTTTTAGTAGTATTGGTATTTCGATTCCTGTCTTTCTGACAGCAATCATGTTGATGTATGTCTTTTCGATTGAACTCGGTTGGCTGCCTTCCTATGGCCGTGGTGAAACCGCCAATGTGTTTGGTTGGGAGTCAGGCTACTTTACCCTTGATGGATTAGCGCACCTTATTTTGCCATGTGTGGCATTGGCTTCAATCATGTTGCCGCTGTTTATCCGCTTGGTCCGCTCTGAAATGTTAGAGGTACTCAGTTCTGAGTATATTAAGTTTGGTAAGGCGAAAGGTCTGGCGTTAAACAAAATCTATTACCAACACGCGCTCAAAAATACCATGCTTCCCGTATTGACGGTCGGTGGTGTTCAGATCGGTACTATGGTGGCATATACCATTCTGACTGAAACGGTATTCCAGTGGCCAGGTACCGGCTTTCTTTTCCTTGAGGCAATCAACCGTGTCGACACACCGCTTATCACCGCTTACGTTATTTTCGTTGGCCTGATATTCGTGGTAACCAATACCATCGTTGACTTGCTATACGGCATCATTAACCCGACCGTAAATCTCACTGGAAAAGGAGCATAATCATGAGTCAATCAATCGCTGCTCCTTCACGCTGGGAGCGTTTTAAACAGTCTGATTTTCTGTATTACTTTAAGCGCGATAAAGTCGCTATGGCGAGTTTTAGTGTCTTTATGGTCTTTTTGGTGCTGGCTCTTGCGGCGCCGATTCTTTCACCTACCGACCCGTATGACCTTATTTCCATCGACATTATGGACTCAGAGTTACCACCATCATGGATGGAAGGGGGCGAAGAGCGCTTTTTGCTCGGCACTGATGAGCAAGGGCGAGATATTTTGTCGACCATTTTGTATGGTTCGCGTTTGTCATTGACGATCGGTTTCTTAGCTGTTGGGTTGCAATTGATTCTCGGCATTATCATTGGTCTGTCGGCTGGCTATTATGGTGGTCGAATTGACAGCTTCTTGATGCGTTTTGCTGATGTTCAGTTGTCGTTCTCAACCATGATGGTCGCGATCATTGTATCAGCCATTTTCAAAGCCAGCTTTGGCAGTGACTTTTACAGTCAGTATGCGGTGGTGATGCTGGTAGTCATTATTGGTGTGGCTGAGTGGCCGCAGTACGCACGTACCATTCGAGCGTCGGTATTGGCAGAGAAGAAGAAAGAGTATGTTGAAGCTGCACGTGTGATGGGCTTTAAAGCGCCGCGCATTATGTTCCGTCATATCTTACCGAACTGTCTGTCACCGATCTTGGTCATTTCAACGGTGCAGGTGGCAAACGCCATCATGTCAGAAGCGGCACTTTCTTTCCTAGGTTTAGGTTTGCCGGTTGACCAACCTTCACTTGGTGCACTGATTAGTATTGGTTTTAACTACATTTTCTCTGGTGCATGGTGGATTACGGCCTTCCCAGGTGTGGTTTTGATTACTCTCGTTTTGGTCATCAACCTGTTGGGTGACTGGTTACGTGATGTATTTAACCCCAAACTCTACAAAGGGTGATCCAAGCCTAAGATTTGACTATAGAAATTTCATTACACTAAGAGCCGTCATTCATTGCGGCTCTTTTTTTGCATTGATAATAGCAAAGCCGTATAACGTCAATAGTGACGCTTTAGTGAGCGGCGTGAGTGAACCAACACGGATCGAGTTAAAAGAGTAAAGGTATCAATATGGCGTTAAAGCCGAAACAATCGCATTGGAAGCAATGGACGCTGTTGGCAGCACTGACTTTGCCTGCCTGGTCAATGCCAACATTGGCTGACGAATTTTTGTGTGATGCCACACAAGCCGCCACGGATCAACTGCCGGTGCTTGATGGTGCTTGCCCAGTAGGAAAAGGGTTGTGGGGCAAAGCGAAACCGACAGGGTCGCTGTCAACGTTTTGGATTCAATGTGGTGTGTTTAGCAAGCCTTTGCCATTGACCAAAGCGAAACAGCTCTATAAGCATATTTCGACCGATGTTTGGGCTAAACCTGAAGACAAGGCTTATCGTTGCTTGATTGGTCCATACACTGATTTCTCTATTGCTCAGCAAGAGTTAGCCAAAGTAAAAACACAACCAGAGTACAAGCAAGCGTTTATCCGTGAGGTCGTCAAAGGTGCACCGCGCCAATCAGTGCGACCTGCGAACAAACCGATCGCCAAACCTAAACTGGAAAAACAAGCCACGACCGTGCTTGCTGTGCCCGCAGAAAAGGCGCCAGTCATTGCTACGCAGCCTAAAATGGCTTCAAAACCTAAAATGAACAAACCTATGGATGAGGTGATGATTCGCCTTAGCGCAAACGTGGCCAATCTTGAGTACAAAGTGCCTTATAGCATCGCTGATGGTGAGCAGTTCTACATGGAGCACGACTTAGCATGGAATCGTTTAGACTACCAAGGTGCGTATAAAACCTGCTATCGCTTAGGGATGCGTTTAGCGACCCAAGATGAATGGCAAGACTTGATTGATTCGAAAGTGATGCAGCAAGCTAAATGGCCAATGCATTTACCTTATTGGGGAGCCGAGAAAACGGGGCTCTTCACTAGCGGTAAAGTGACCCAACTGAAAGGCACTTCTTTGCTCAATGTCATGTGCGTAAAGTCGTTCGAGCAGCAGTAAGTTAATTACTGCTGTTCTTTTCTGCCTCTTCAAGCAGTTCAAGGTACTTCTTCTCCACGAACTCCTTCTCTTTCCCTAGGTGATGCAGCTGTTGTTGTGACGCCTCTAATTCGGCGCTTAGTGCGGCCGTATCGCCTTGTGCTGACAGTTTTTGCTTGTATTGTTCTATTCGTTCAAGCAATTGTTGTTTCTCTTGCTGGAACTCTTGAGCCAAACTGGCTGCGCCTCCGGCCTCACTGATTTGGATGTACTCCTGTTCAAGTTGGTCAAACTGCTTTTTAAGTTGCTGTTTCTCGATTTGCAGGCCTTCAACGGTATCGGTCTGTTGCATCAGTTTATTCTTGGCTCGGCGCAGACCATTAACGCTCTTATCCAAATCCCCTTTGAGTTTTTTGATCAGCCGATGGGAGTTATTGAGCTTCTGATTAAGCTCTTCAATTGACGCTTGCTCTTGCTCAGTGAGATCTTCTTTGGCGGCTTTAATCTGTGAAACCTGACTTTCTAATGCTTGTTGAATGATGATTAAGTCATTGAGAGTGTCACTGTTTTCTGTTGTGTAGCCGAGCGCTTTGTCGACCGATTGCTGACATAAGTCATAGGTGTCTTTGTCCATATCGCGGTGGTTAACCACTTGGCGGGCAAAGTGGCGAAACTCGCGCAAAATCAGCAATAAAATGATAAACCAAGCCAGAAGGATCAGTAGACCGAAATCGATGGCGAGAGCCACGAGGTTTTCTGAGCTCATTAGGGGCGCTAGATCCATTTATTTCCTCAAAATTTGCCACATACATCGACTCTAAGTTTAGTTGTCTGACAAAAATATGCCTATAATTTAAACAGTTCTGATGCTTTAGGTGATGGTGGTTAGTGAAAATACTGATAGTTGATGATAGTAAAGCGACTTTAGAGATTGTTAGGCGAGGTTTAGAGAGCTTCGGTTACTGCCGCTTGTCGATCAAAAAAACCTGTGATGCCCGCGAGGCTATTGAGTTGGCTAAAGAGTGGCAACCCGACATCGTCTTAACGGATTGGTATATGCCCGAAATGTCGGGGCTAACGGTAACCAAAGAGCTGATGAAACTTAACTCTGAGATTAAAGTTGGCATGATTACGACGGTCGATGATCAGTTGCAGATACAGCAGGCCAAAGCAGCGGGGGCGAGTTTTGTGCTGACCAAGCCGTTTGAAGATAGCCAACTACATCGCTTGCTGCTGCCTTTAGTTCAAGGTGCAGAAGAGAGCCGAAAAACTCTCGACTCGGTGAGCGATGTCCAAAAAGAGCTCGCACTACCTAAGTTGTCACAACTTGAGAAATTACTAAAACGCGAACTGGGTGACGCGCTCAGCCTAACCAACTTAGCGGCGCAGAGCTTTGATGAGAGCAAGATTCCTTGCGTACTGGCGGTGTATGAAGACAGTGCGACACAAAGGCCAAGAGCGGTTGCTATGCTCGACTTAGAGGCAATTTGTCTCTTCTCAAAGGCCAGTAGATCTGAGCGTGAGCAAGTGTTAGAGGAAAAATTGGTGAGTAAAGGCACTTTAGATGCTTGTCAGGAAGTATTAGGCCGCTCGGCACTGGCATTTCTCGATAGTCAAACACGTAAAAGTTTACGCCTGAAAAACATCAGCTTTGTTCCTGCTGAGTTTGATAAGCTTAAAACATTGTATGACAAACCCGCTGATAAGCGCGTGGATTTCAGCTGCCAGAATGGTGATGAATTAGTTGGAAAGGTCACTTTAGTGGGTTTCTAGGCGCAAAAAGAAAAGGATGCATCGGCATCCTTTTCTTTATTTATCAGATTCTTATCTCATGGTAACAAACTCTTCAGAGCCCGTCGGGTGAATTGCGACCACAGAATCGAAGTCAGCTTTAGTCGCGCCCATCTTCATCGCAACAGCGAAGCCTTGAATCATCTCATCGACGGTAAAGCCGATACCGTGAAGGCCGACAACTGTCTCTTCTTCGCCGGCGCAAACCAGTTTCATTTTACATGGCTGTCGGTGCTTGGTGACGGCGGTGTACATCGCGGTAAAACCAGAGGTGTACACTTTGATGTTATCTTTGCCGTATTTCTGCTCAGCTTCTTGAGTGGTTAGGCCAATAGTACCGATTGGTGGGTGGCTAAATACCACCGTTGGGACCAAGTCGTAATCCATCTTGGCATTGGTTTTACCATTGAATAGACGCTCAGAAAGCTGACGGCCGGCTTTTACAGCTACAGGCGTGAGCTCAATACCGCCTTCCATGATGTCACCCACACAGTAGATGCCAGGCACGTTAGTCGCTTGGAATTCATCGACCTTAATGTAGCCACGATCATTGGTTTCTACACCAGTAGAAGCAAGGTTAATCGCATCGGTTGCTGGGTGGCGGCCAATCGCCCAAATCAATTGGTCAACGTTTTGTGTATTGCCATTCCCTAGATGCAGTGTCAGGCTGCCGTCTGCTTCTTTGACTACTTGTTTTGGTACCGAATGCGTATGAAGTGTCGGACCTTCTGCTGCCATCACTTCGACCAGTGTTTCGATGATCATCGGGTCAAAACTACGCAGTGGTGATTCTTTACGGCAGAATAGATGCGTCTCAGTGCCAAGGGCATTAAGAACTCCGGCAATCTCAACCGCAATGTAGCCAGCGCCAATCACAGCAACACGTTTAGGTTGCTCGTTTAGCTCAAAGAAGCCGTTTGAATCAATGCCGTATTCTGCACCAGGGATGTTAGGAACGGTCGGGCGACCACCAACAGCGATCAAGATGTGATCGGCCGTGTAGTGTTCTCCGTTGACCTCAACCGTTTTCTCATCAACAAACTTAGCGAAACCCTTGATGACATTGATTTTGTTGTTACCTAGTACGCGATCGTAAGATTGGTGAATACGGCCAATGTAGGCCTGACGACTTTCAACCAGTTTACCCCAGTTAAATCCTTTCACATCAACATCGAAGCCGTAGTCTTCAGCGTAAAGGTGCATCGCTTCGGCAATTTGTGCGCCGTGCCACATGACTTTCTTAGGTACGCAACCAACGTTGACACAAGTGCCACCTAGGTCTTGCGCCTCGATAAGCGCGACTTTAGCGCCGTACATTGCTGCTCGGTTTGCTGATGCGATGCCGCCTGAGCCGCCACCGATACAGATGTAATCAAAATGCGTTGACATGACTTTCTCCATTTCCGCAGGTAACTAGCCAGTAACCAGTCCCTATTCGTTTTTAAAGTTATATATCTCTGATATGGAGGATAGAGTGGTTGAACTCAATCGATCCTCGATAATTTAATTTCTTGCTCGCTTGTGCCTCTGTTACTCTGGCACGATCCATTCGACTTTAAAGTGACCGGTTGCTGGGGCAATTGCTTTCTTGAGGAAAGGTAAAATTGCTTGCATCTGACTCTCTAGCTTCCAAGGTGGATTGATCACTATCATGCCTGATGCGGTCATGCCACGCTCGTTGGTATCAGGAGAGACGCCTAACTCAATTTGTAAGATTTTGCGAATCCCAAGCGCTTCGAGGCCATCGAGCATATCGTCGATATCACAGCGATTGACCACTGGGTACCAAATCGCGTAAATGCCCGTTGCCCAGCGCTTGTAGCTTTGATTGATGGCTTGTACGACATCACGATACTCTTTGGCTAACTCGTAAGGTGGGTCAATCAATACCAAGCCACGACGCTCTTTTGGCGGCAAGCTTGCTTTTAAGCGTTGAAAACCATCTTCTTTAAAGATGCTGACTTGGCGATCGCGATGAAACTCTTGTTCAAGCAGTGGGTAGTCACTCGGGTGCAGTTCAGTCAGCACCATGCGATCACCTGGGCGTAGGTGTGCACGAGCGACACGCGGTGAACCTGGGTAATAACGTAATGTATCGCCATTATTGAGCACTTTGATCGAGTCAAGGTAGCTTTCAAGCTCTTGCGGAATGTCATTTTGCTGCCAGAGGCGAGCGATGCCTTGTTTGTACTCGCTGGTCTTTTCCGACCACTCATGCGTAAGATCGTAACGACCTACGCCAGAATGAGTATCGTGATAGACGAGCGGCTTCTCTTTTTGTTTCAAAGCGTTGAGGATAAGGCTTTGGACAATATGTTTAATCACATCGGCATGATTGCCGGCATGAAAGCTGTGGCGATAACTTAACAAAATGACACTCTCAAATGGGGCGAACAATAATGGTCTTTAGTATACGTTACTATTGAAAATTGCTGAACCTACCTATATTTACTATTTAGACCAACACAAAATAGTTAAGACGAGCTTGTGAGTTCGCTTAGCCAATGAAAGGAATGATTTATGTCTAATCCACTGCTGAACTTCATTGATTTGCCGCCGTTTTCGCAAATCAAACCAGAGCATGTTAAGCCCGCGATTGAACAGGCGATTGCCGATTGCCGGGCGGAAATAGAACAGGCGCTGGACGGCAACAATGAGCCAACTTGGGATAACTTAGTCGCACCGATTGAGGAAGTGGATGACAAGTTGAGTCGCATCTGGTCACCAGTAAGCCACATGAACTCGGTGATTAACAGTGACGAGTTGCGTGACGCCTACGAAAGCTGTTTACCATTATTATCAGAGTACGGTACTTGGGTTGGTCAGCATAAAGGTTTGTTTGAAGCATACAAATCAATCAAAGCCAGTGAGGCATTTGCTTCATTAACTCAGGCGCAAAAGAAAACCATCACCGATTCGTTGCGTGACTTTGAGCTGTCGGGGATTGGTCTACCTGCCGATCAGCAGCACCGCTACGGTGAAATCAGTAAGCGTATGTCAGAGTTAGGGTCAAAATTCTCTAACAATGTGTTGGATGCCACCATGGGCTGGACCAAGCACATTAGCGACGAAAAAGAGTTGGCAGGTATGCCAGAATCGGCCTTGGCCGCCGCCAAAGCAGCGGCTGAGGCGAAAGAGCTAGATGGTTACTTACTAACGTTAGACATCCCTTCTTATTTGCCAGTGATGACCTACTGTGACAATCAAGAGCTGCGCAGAGAGCTGTATGAAGCGTACGTTACTCGCGCTTCTGACCGTGGGCCGAAAGCCGGTGAGTGGGACAACAGCGAAATCATTAACGAGCAGTTGAAACTGCGCTACGAAATTGCCCGCATGCTTGGTTTCAATACCTTCAGCGAGAAGTCTCTAGCGACTAAGATGGCGGAAACCCCATCTCAGGTACTTGGCTTCCTTAACGATCTTGCCAACAAAGTTAAGCCTCAAGGTGAGAACGAAGTCGAACAGCTGCGTCAATTTGCCAAAAGTGAGTTTGGCATTGATGAGCTCAATTTGTGGGATATTGCTTACTACAGCGAAAAACAAAAACAGCACCTGTTCCAAATCTCAGACGAAGAGCTGCGCCCTTATTTCCCAGAAGCCAAAGTGGTCAGTGGCCTATTTGAAGTGCTTGAGCGCGTGTTTGGTATGACCGTCAAAGAGCGTCAAGGTGTGGATGCTTGGCATGAGTCAGTACGCTTCTTTGATATCTTTGATGCTAACGAGCAGTTACGTGGCAGTTTTTATCTCGACTTGTACGCGCGTGAACACAAGCGCGGCGGTGCGTGGATGGATGAATGTCGCGTGCGCCGCATGACTGTTTCGGGCGAACTGCAAACGCCCGTTGCTTACCTAACCTGTAACTTTAACCGACCGATCGGTGATAAGCCAGCGTTGTTTACTCATGATGAAGTGGTCACGCTGTTCCATGAGTTTGGTCACGGCATTCACCACATGTTGACTCAGGTCGATGTGGGGGCGGTATCGGGGATCAACGGTGTGCCTTGGGATGCGGTAGAATTACCAAGTCAGTTTCTAGAGAACTGGTGCTGGGAAGAAGAAGCGTTGGCGTTTATCTCCGGCCATTATCAAACCGGAGAGCCATTGCCAAAAGCGATGTTAGAGAAGATGCTGGCGGCGAAGAATTTCCAATCAGCGATGTTTATCTTGCGTCAGCTTGAGTTTGGCCTGTTTGACTTTACCTTGCACACTGAGTTTGATCCCGAGGTTGGCCCTCGCGTGCTTGAGACGTTGGCCGAAGTGAAGTCAAAAGTGGCGGTTTTGCCTAGCCTAGAGTGGAATCGCTTCTCACACAGCTTTGGTCATATCTTTGCTGGTGGTTATAGCGCGGGTTACTACAGCTATCTATGGGCAGAAGTCTTGTCTTCAGATGCTTTCTCGCGTTTTGAAGAGGAAGGTATCTTCAATACTGAAACCGGACAAAGCTTCCTCAACAACATTCTTGAAATGGGTGGCAGCGAAGAGCCGATGGAACTGTTTAAACGCTTCCGTGGCCGTGAGCCGCAGATTGATGCATTACTGCGTCATGCGGGTATTAGCGCTTAAATAAGATAAATTGACAATTTTACAAATAACCTATCGCCTTGCTACTGCAGCAGGGCGTTTTTTTGGTTACTATGCGGAACTTGATATTGCATGGAGGTAATATGTTGATACGTTTTAAAATCAGTGCTGTGGCTTTGGTTGTGGGATTGTCGGTTAGTGGCTGCGCGGAACTAAAACAAGCGGGTACAGAAATCGGTCATGCTACGCGTGATGCTGGCACCGCAATTGGTCACGCGACACGAGATACCACTAAAGCGATTGGCCATGCATCCCGTGATGCGGTGAATTCAGTCAAAGACGATCTTAGCGACGATAACTAACCAAGTTTGCTGCGGAGCCATTTATCGAGCGATATTGGCTCTGGCCCCCAAATCACCACAGTCAACAGCATCAACCCCCCACCATTGGTGATCATAAAAACCTTGTTGCGATAAGACAGGATTAAATCAAGTCTAAGTGATTGAAATTAAATAATTTAAATTTCATCCTTCTTGGCCTTATCAAGCGCTGATGGCGATAATAAGATTTGCGCTCTCGATTTACTGTGTGCCTAGCATCTTCAAGTCACTCGGGTATAATGCAGTTATATGTATAGATAAACAGTAGCTGAGCACCCCCATGGATCCTTCATTACTTCTCGATGGTTTGAACGACAAGCAGCGTGAAGCTGTTGCCGCCCCACTAGAAAACTTACTCATCTTAGCTGGCGCAGGCAGTGGTAAAACACGCGTGTTGGTTCATCGCATTGCGTGGTTAATGTCGGTCGAACAGGCCTCGCCCTTTTCAATCATGTCGGTAACCTTTACCAACAAAGCGGCGGCTGAGATGCGCGGTCGTATTGAAGAGTTGATGATGGGCAGCTCCTCCGGAATGTGGAACGGGACGTTCCATGGGATCTGTCACCGCATTTTGCGTGCGCACTATTTGGATGCCAAGTTACCGGAAGATTTTCAAATTATTGATAGCGACGATCAGCAGCGTTTATTGCGTCGCTTGATCAAAGCGCAAAATTTAGATGAGAAACAGTTTCCTCCACGTCAGGTGGCGTGGTGGATTAACGGTAAAAAAGATGAAGGTCTACGCCCGAATCATATTGACGCTTATCACGACCCTGTGACCAAAACCTATTTGCAGGTCTACAGTGCTTACCAAGAGGCGTGTGATCGTGCTGGCTTAGTTGATTTTGCGGAAATATTGCTTCGCGCCCATGAGTTGTTGCGCGATAAAAAGCACATTCGCGAGCACTACCAAGCCCGTTTCAAACATATTTTGGTCGACGAGTTTCAAGATACCAACAATATCCAATATGCTTGGTTGCGTATGATGGCAGGCCCGAACTCACACGTGATGATCGTTGGCGATGATGACCAGTCGATTTACGGTTGGCGTGGGGCAAAAATCGAAAATATTGAGAAATTTACCCAAGAATTTCCAAGCGTTAAAACCATTCGTCTTGAGCAAAACTACCGTTCGACCAAAACGATTTTGCAAGCGTCCAACGCTCTCATAGCTAATAACACCGAGCGAATGGGAAAAGAGCTATGGACCGAAGGGGTTGAAGGCGAGCCTATCTCGGTCTATTCGGCATACAACGAGTTAGACGAAGCGCGCTTTGCGGTTAGTAAAATCAAAGAGTGGCAAGAGCAAGGCGGGGCGCTGAATGATGCTGCGATGCTGTATCGTAATAACGCCCAGTCGCGTGTGCTTGAAGAGGCATTAATTCAGTCAGGTTTACCGTATCGAATTTATGGTGGGATGCGATTCTTCGAGCGTCAAGAGATCAGAGACGCACTAAGCTACCTGCGTTTGATGTCGAATCGCAATGATGACGCGGCCTTTGAACGTGTGGTCAATACGCCGACTCGTGGTTTGGGTGACAAGACGCTTGAAACCTTGCGTTTTGCCGCGCGTGATCGTGGCTGTACCATGTGGCAAGCGAGTGTGGCATTGCTCGATGAGCAAGTGCTCCCTGGTCGGGCGGCAGGGGCGTTGAGTCGTTTTGTCGAACTGATTCAGGCGCTAGAAGATGATACGGTCGAAATGTCACTGCATGAGCAGACCGACCATGTGATCAAATACTCTGGCCTGTTTGCCATGTACGAGCAGGAAAAAGGCGAGAAGTCGAAAGCTCGAATTGAAAACTTGGAAGAACTTGTCACGGCAACGCGCCAGTTTGAAAAGCCAGAAGAAGCAGAAGAGATGACGCTCTTGACGGCATTTTTGACCCATGCAGCGCTTGAAGCGGGTGAAGGCCAAGCGGATGAGTTTGACGACGCAGTGCAGTTGATGACTTTGCACAGTGCTAAAGGGTTAGAGTTTCCACTGGTCTTTATGGTCGGTGTTGAAGAGGGGATGTTCCCAAGTCAAATGTCAGCAGAAGAGGCCGGTCGCTTAGAAGAAGAGCGTCGTCTTTGCTATGTCGGCATGACACGCGCGATGGTGAAGCTCTATATAACTTACGCTGAAATGCGCCGTTTATATGGTCAAGATAAGTACCATAAACCGTCACGTTTTATTCGTGAGTTACCAGAAAACTGTTTAGATGAAGTGCGAATGAAAGCGCAAGTGAGTCGCCCGACAAGCTCAGGACGTTTTAGCCAAACGGTGGTTAAAGAGAGCTTTAATGAAACCGGATTTAGTTTAGGCTCACGAGTGATGCACCCGAAATTTGGCGAAGGTACCATTATTAACTTTGAAGGCAGTGGCCCGCAAAGTCGCGTTCAAGTTGCTTTTAACGGTGAAGGCATTAAATGGTTAGTGACGGCTTATGCCAAACTAGAAATGCTGTAAGCGCTAAACTCATTTTCTCAAATATGAAGAGAAAAAATAAAGAAAAACCCCGAGGGCCAAGGCCCATCGGGGTTATAGTCTTACTCGCAGCAATCCGGCTACTAGAGGTGCTCCATGCATCAAATCCTTGATAGTAGGCTGAATCCTTCAGCTTAATCCATTCATCGCCATCCTAGCGGTGTCCTTGACCCTATCCTGGTCTGCTAACCATCCTAGCTAGCTCACTTCGCTTGCTCCCTGAGCGGTGTCCTTTTCATCATCCTGATGATCAGTCCTTTCCTCATCCAGAGGTGTCCATTTCCCATCCTTAGTAGCAACCATCCTAGTTACTATTGCGTCCGTTCAATGTCCGTTTGCTATCCATGCCGATTGTTCATCCTGAGCAACCGTATCTTCTTCCTGAAGATTACCTAATCCGTGGTAATTTCCTGTTCCGTGTCAGCATCCTTCCGACAGGGTTCATATTACCTCTTTAAGCGCGCCGAGCAATAGAGCGCAAACGTTTTTCTACATAAAAATTCGCTGTAATTTTATACAAGTCATTGTAAAACAATTACTTACTATAGTTGTGTTACATTTTTCTTAGCAAAAAAACACTATTTACTCACTTGCTTGTGAGAGATCTCGCACAAGCAAGCGAGTCGATCGGCGTTATTGTCCGATCGCGGCACCTTCACGGCGTGGGTCTGCTGCACCTTGTAGCTGACCATCTTGCAATAAAATGGCATGTATTCCAGAGTTCAGATCGCGAATATTGACCTCAAAGCCCATTTTCTCAAGCTCAGATTTAAAGCTTTCGGCATCTGTGCCTTGTTCAATATCCAGTGGGCCGAAACGGTTGAGTAGGTGAGGTTGATTAGCGGCTTGTTGAATGTCCATTCCCCATTGAGTATGCGCAATAATCGCTTGTGCGACATAACCTATGATACGACTTCCGCCCGGCGAGCCAATTGCCATGTAGGGTTGGTCATTGTGCATAATGATGGTCGGTGCCATTGAAGAGCGAGGGCGCTTGCCGGGCTCTAATCGGTTGGCAATCGGCCTACCTTGGTTATGAGTGCGGAAAGAAAAGTCGGTCAACTCGTTGTTGAGTAAGAAGCCATTGGTCATCAAGCGTGAGCCAAAGGCGTTCTCAATGGTGGTGGTGATTGAGACCACATTGCCTGCTTTATCGACCACATTAAAATGGCTGGTGGATGGCAGTTCAATCGACTCATCGGTGCTTTGGCGCTGAGCGTAGTTCCATGGTGGAGTGCCTGCGCTAACGGTAGCCAATGCTTTGCCCGGTTGGATAAGTTGTGCGCGCTGCTTTAAGTACTCTTTATCAAGCAAACCTTGAGTTGGCATGGGCACAAAATCTTCGTCTGCCATGTACATGCCGCGATCGGCAAAAGCTAAGCGAGAGGCATCTGCAATCACTTGCCATGATTTGGCGTTGTTTGGCCCCCAGCCTTTGAGATCGAATTGCTCTGTGATGGATAGGATCTGACTCACGGTTAACGCGCCTGAGCTCGGTGGACCCATGCCACAGACCTCATAGCTTTGGTAGCCTGAACAGACGGGTTGACGTTGCTTGATAGTATAAGCATCGAAGTCTTTTTGTGCTAAGACGCCCGGGTTGCCTGGCGCCGTTTGAACCGTTTTAATGATGTCGCTTGCGATCTTACCTTGATAGAACGCCTTTGCGCCTTGTTTGGCAATCGCGGTCAGTGTGGCTGCGTATTGTGGATTCTTTAGTATGGTTCCGGCGGTTTTGGGTGAACCATCTGAGTTTAAAAAGTACGCGCTAGTGGCCTCGAAGCGACTCAGACGCTGTGCATCGGCTTCAATTAATGTGGCGAGACGCGGAGTAATTTCAAAGCCTTGCTGAGCGAGAGTAATCACTGGCTGAATGAGTTCAGCCCAATCTAGCTGGCCATATTTTTGGTGCATATCCCACATCAGCTTAACGGTACCGGGTGTGCCAACCGAGCGGCCACCGACAACTGCATCGTAAAATTTAAGTGGCTCGCCATTTTTATCTTGGAATAGGCGCGGTGTTGCGTCGAGCGGCGCGGTTTCTCGGCCGTCGTAAGAAGTGAGCTGTTGTTTGTCAGCATCCCAGTAAACCAGAAAAGCACCGCCACCAATCCCCGATGACTGAGGCTCAACTAGACCGAGCATCAGTTGCGTGGTCACCATGGCATCAATCGCATTACCGCCTTTGGCGAGCACATCAGCACCCGCTTGGGTTGCGACTGGATTGGCGGCCGTGACCATCCACTCTTTAGCGGTGACCAAGGATTTGTGTTCTAGGCCACTGCTGTGTTCTGGTGCGACGGAATCGGTCGCTTGGTTAGCCCAGCTAGTGATTGACGTTGTGAGCAAGCAGGTGGTGAGAAGTGTAAGTTTCCACTGCATCTTTATTCTCCTTCTATGTATGCAAAGCTAGAGTGACAGTGGAATCTGAACAGGTCTAAGAGTTTGTTATCAAATTGTAACCTTGAATCAAATATTAGACGGTTGAGAGGTTAAACTTGGCTCAGCAGAGAGGTGCTGGATTGCCATAAAATGCTGACGCCAATAAAAGTAAATAGCACACCGCATAGCCCATCAACATAAATGGCCATCGCTTTTACTTTTCGTTGCATGCGTTGAGTCGATAGCACCCAAGCCAAAAACGAAAACCATAGCAAAGATAAGCTCCACAAAATCAACAAGGCGACGCCTTTTCCCGTTAAGGACATCGTGGCAGGCACTAAGCTCGACATTAAACTGACAAAGAACACTAAGGCTTTAGGGTTAAGAATGTTGGTCGCGAAGCCACGCGAAAAGGCTTGGCGCTTATTGCTTAACAACAGGCTGGAACGGTCGCGACTTTCGGCATCGCTTTGCTGCGGGCGACGGATGCTTGACCATGTCGCCCTTAGAGCGCCATAGCCGAGATAAAACAGGTAACTGCCCCCGGCGATCTGGAGTAGGGCAAACAGGGTGGGTTGTTGGTGAACCAAATAGCTGACGCCAGTTAAGCTTAAAATTGAGTGCAGTAAAATGCCACAAGAGAGGCCAAGCGCAATATAAAACCCGGTTTGGCGTCCGTAGCGCGTTGCGTTTTGCACCACGAGGGCAAAATCAGGTCCTGGACTCATCAGAGCGACAAAGTGGACCAGAGCAAGGGTGGATAAAATGGTGATTTCATTCATGGAGAGAAAAACTTATCAGTCGTAATTGATAGCGCTATTGTGCCATCTGACACGCTGTGGCGATTGTAAAAAACTGACACTAATTGATTTGTGAGGGTTTGACACCGTAAGTGGCTTTGAACGCTTTACTAAAGTGCGCTTGATCGTAGAAGCCAACTTGGTGAGCCACCTCAGTACCACTGATCCCAGCCTTGAGTAATTTCATACTTTGTTCCATGCGTAAGCGATTAAACCAAGCGTAAGGCGTTAAACCGACTTTGGCTTTAAAGTGACGTTGAAGCTGAGTTGGACTGAGCTGGCAAAGTTGCGATAAATCGTCGAGACGCACTGGTTGGTCAAGATGACTGAGTAAGTACTCTTTCAGTGTTGCGATTGATTGATTGCCAAGCGGTAGCACGGGTTGTTGTCCGTCGCTCGCATAGTGCTTAAAGAGCCGCTCAAAACCTTCATAGGGTAGGCAGTCTTTAGCCAACTGGCTGATATTGTTTTGCGCGAGTCGTTGATGTAGCGAAGCAAGTGAATGGAAAACTTGCGCATCTGAGATGATCAAGTGTTTAAAGTTAATTAATTGGTGAGCGTTGTTTAATTGCGCCAATTCACTGAGCCACAAAGGGTCGAGCTCAAAAACACGCACTTGATAGCCCGACTCAAGCAGTGATTGACCGTCATGCAATTCATCGGGGGGCATGATCACCAATTGGCCTGCGCCAACATGGTGGCTAGAGCCTTGATAGTGAAACTTCTGTTGTCCGCTTGTGATTAGGCCAATATGAAAATCGAGATGATAGTGGCGTGAAAAGGCGAACGAATGGTAGTTCGCTTCAATCAGACTGATCTCTCTATTTTGCGTGCTGTGGTAGTTGACCTTGTCCATAAAACAAAAAAGCTTGATGACTATTTCACCAAGCTTATAACCTGCTACAAAGATTGTCTTGTAAAAAACGATCAGCTCAAGGCGGCGGCTTTTTTAATTTGGCGATTATTTTTCAAACCATCGAAACTGAATACCACCAGTGCGCTCCAAATAAAGGCGAAGGTGATCGCTTTATCAGCGGTAAAAGCTTCACCGTAAACCAGTACGGCGAGTAAAAACATCAAGCTAGGGCCAATATATTGGAAGAAGCCCAAGGTCGACAGTTTCAAACGGGTGGCCGCGCCAGTAAAGCACAGCAAGGGCAGGGTAGTAATTACGCCTGCAGCAATTAACAGCAAGTTGAGGGTGGTATCATTGAGAGCCATGTTCGACGTTGCTGTCTCTGCAATCCCGATTAAGTAAATCGCCGCGATGGGCAGCAGCAGCAGCGTTTCGACAAACAGGCCAGTTTGCGCATCTAAGTTGACTTTTTTACGCAGCAAGCCGTAACAACCAAAACTAAAGGCCAGTACTATTGCGACAACTGGTACGGAACCAAAGGCAATCAATTGAACGATGACACCGCCGCAGGCCAATGCCACAGCAAACCATTGCATTTTGCGTAATCGCTCACCCAGAAAGATCATCCCGAGCAACACGTTGAGCAGCGGGTTAATGTAGTAGCCTAAACTGGCATCGAGCATATGATTGGCATTGACGGCCCAAATAAAAATCAGCCAGTTTGTCGCGATGACAATTGAAGTAAAAAACAGGTAAGTCATTTTAACCTTTGAGGCCATGACATCACGAACATTGCGCCAACCTCGACCAAAATGCAGTAAGACAGCAAGCAGGATGAACGACCACACGATACGATGGCTGAGAATCTCTAGCGCAGAAACATCGGCTAATGATTTAAAATAGATAGGGGCGATACCCCACATGGTGTAGGCGCCGATAGCGAACAAGACACCTTGCTTGGCTCGCTGTTGTTGTTCTTCTGCCGTCATGGAGACTCACTTATGTTAAGCAATTTTACAAACTGAAACATGCAGTATACGAATCACTCTCAAAATCACCTAGCAATTTGCGGTTTTATTCGCCTCTAAACCCCACTACAATGTGCCTCTTGCGTGACACGCGCACTGCCCTGCAATTCTACTGAGATAATTCATGACCTCGACACTTTTAGTACAGCAACCACCGGCCGAACAGCCTACGCCACAAAGCATCCTCGAAGATGTTTTTGGCTATCAGAGCTTTCGCGATGGCCAGCAACAGGTGATCGAGTCTGCGGTCGAAGGCCACGACAGTCTGGTGATTATGCCGACAGGTGGCGGGAAGTCGCTTTGTTATCAAATTCCAGCACTGGTCCGTTCAGGGTTAACCTTGGTGATTTCGCCTTTGATTTCATTGATGAAAGATCAGGTTGACCAGCTTAAGGCTGATGGTGTTGCTGCAGAGTGCATCAATTCGACCATGTCGCGTGAGGCGCTCATATCGGTTTATAACCGGATGCATTCTGGCGCGTTGAAATTGGTGTATGTCTCGCCAGAGCGCGTTCTCATGCGCGACTTTATCGAGCGACTCGAAAGCTTACCGCTGTCGATGATTGCAGTCGATGAAGCGCACTGTATTTCTCAGTGGGGGCATGATTTCAGGCCAGAGTATGCCTCGCTAGGTCAGCTCAAACAGTATTTTCCTCATATACCGGTCATGGCATTAACGGCGACGGCGGATGATGCGACGCGCAGTGACATTATGCAGCGTTTGCAATTAAATGAGCCTCATACCTATTTGGGCAGTTTTGACCGACCCAATATTCGCTATACCTTGGTCGAAAAACATAAGCCAGTCTCTCAGGTGGTGCGTTTTCTCGAAGAGCAGCGCGGTCATTGCGGCATCATCTACTGTGGTAGCCGTAAAAAAGTGGAAATGGTGACCGAAAAACTGTGCAATAACGGCCTACGCGCAGCCAGCTATCATGCCGGTTTAGATCCAGATGAGCGCGCTTATGTACAAGAAGCATTTCAGCGTGATGATGTACAAATTGTTGTGGCCACTGTCGCGTTTGGTATGGGAATCAATAAGCCTAATGTTCGCTTTGTGGTGCACTTTGATATCCCACGCAATATCGAGTCGTATTACCAAGAAACCGGACGTGCTGGTCGTGACGGTTTACCCGCAGAAGCCATGATGCTCTATGATCCGGCTGACATCAGTTGGCTACGTCGTATGCTCGATGAAAAAGACGAAGGGCCCCAAAAACAGGTTGAAGCGCATAAGCTCAATGCAATGAGTGCCTTTGCTGAAGCACAAACCTGCCGACGTCAGGTGCTGCTTAATTACTTTGGCGAATATCGCGAAAAGCCGTGTGGTAACTGCGATATTTGTCTGGATCCGCCCAAACGTTTTGATGCAACCGAGCAAGCGCAAAAAGCCTTGTCATGTGTTTATCGCGTTAATCAAAGCTTTGGTATGGGCTATGTGGTTGAAGTTCTGCGCGGAATGCAAAATATCCGTGTGCGTGAAAATGGCCATGATAAGTTGTCAACCTATGGGCTCGGACGTGAAAACAGTCACGACTATTGGGTGAGTGTTTTTCGTCAGCTGATCCATAAAGGACTACTGTCTCAAAATATCACTCGTAACTCGACCTTGCAGTTAACCGAGGAAGCACGCCCGTTGCTACGCGGCGAAATGTCTTTAGAGTTGGCGGTTCCGCGTCTTGATACCGCGGCGCGAGCAGCCAAGTCGAATAAGCTTTCCAGCAAGAACTACGACAAAAAGCTGTTTGCTAAACTGCGTAAGCTACGTAAGTCGATTGCCGATGAAGTGGGTTTGCCACCTTATGTGGTCTTTAGCGATGCGACCTTGATTGATATGGCCGACATATTGCCGACATCTTATGGCGAGATGCTAGCGGTAAATGGGGTCGGTCAGCGAAAATTGGAAAAGTACGCCGATCCATTCTTAGATTTAATTCAGGAGCATTTGACCCATCATGGCTGATTCATTGACCACATCATTTAGCTTGCAAGATTACCGACCACAGCAGGGCATCATCGTGATTGGTACGCCTGATTTCGACTTTGATTGTTTTCCTGAGTTGGCGCAGCATTTAGTGGATTTGCTCTCTGCACGTGTGATTGAAAAGCAGTGGGACGCCGATATTCACTCTTGGTTGATTGATTTTGAAGGGTGCCAGTTATTTCTTAAATCAGAGCATTACAGTGAGTGTGTTTGGCTTGAGGCGGTGGCGAATGGTGAGTCACAGCAAGAGCTCGAATTTCTCGCAGGCCTGTTTCAACGCGGCTTTTAAAGCAAAATACTGGCGCCAACGTTTGCCTAAGTTTAACCAGTTGCAGCCTAAGTTGGTTAATGTATAATCGCTCGCCGCGATATTTGTCATCGTAGAAGCGGTAAGGTGCTGACTGCATTTGCTGGTCGTCGCTCTTTAAGGCTAACGTTTTCGAGTATCAAATTTTTTAAATACATCATTGGTAAGACCCGTTCCAATTACTTTACTTGGAGTCGGTCGATTTGGGTTCCCTCACCCCCAAACCAAACTAAAAAGGTATCGCATGAGTAACTTTACCCCTGCGCAGCAGCGCAAAGCCCTTCTATTATTAGTTTTATTCCATCTGATCATTATTGCATCAAGCAATTATTTGGTTCAGCTACCCTTTACTATCTTTGGCTTGCACACCACTTGGGGCGCATTCACTTTTCCTTTTATATTTTTAGCCACTGACTTAACCGTACGTGTGTTTGGTGCCAAGCTCGCACGAAAAATCATTTTCTTAGTGATGTTGCCAGCGCTCGCGGTCTCTTACGTATTGTCAGTGCTGTTCTTTGAGGGGCAATTCCAAGGCCTATCTGATTTAAGTGAATTCAACCTATTTGTCGCGCGGATTGCGATTGCCAGCTTTATGGCTTATTTGCTCGGCCAAATTTTAGATGTGCACGTCTTCAATCGTTTACGTCAGCTCAAGCAATGGTGGGTCGCACCAACGTGTTCAACGTTGTTCGGCAATGCGTTGGATACGATGGCTTTCTTTGCGATTGCTTTCTACCAAAGCCCAGATCCATTTATGGCGCAGCACTGGACAGAAATTGCACTGGTGGATTACGGCTTTAAGCTAATCATCAGTTTAGGTCTGTTTGTGCCTATGTACGGCGTGCTACTTAACTACTTAGTGAGAAGGCTGACCGCGGTAAACCCGAACTTTAAAATGTTGGGTGCTAACTAACCACGTTGATAGCATTGAACGAATAAAAAAGCCTGAGGAGTCATCACCCTCGGGCTTTTGGTTTTTTAACATGGATGATTACTGCGCGATCACGGTCAGAGGCCAACCAATATCACTTTGACGGTTAGCTTCGATTTCCAACTCGGCGGCCGTTAGAGGATTAGCTTCTAGCCACTGTGCATCAATGGTTAGAACGAGGTTGTCTTCTTGTGATTCTATACTGATTACTGGCTCAAGCGCGGGATTACGGCGATGGGTCAGCAATACCGCAAGGCGCAATAGACGCAACACGCGTTTAGCGCTTGCTCCAGAAATAGCATGCTGCTCAGGCAGTGAGGTCAGTTGTTCACGGTAGCGGCGTGCAATCTCACCCAGTAGGTGCTTTTGAGCTAAGGTATAGCCTGGTAAATCTAGGCTTTGTAGCAAATACGCACTGTGCTCACCACCTTTCTTGAAATCGATGGTTAAACCAATCTCATGTAGCTTCGCCGCCGTTTCTAGGAGTATTTTACCTTGCTCTTCGGCAATCCAATTGGGTTGGCATTGGCTCAATAATGAACGAGCTAATGTCGCCACCTGATCACCATAAGCGCGATCAATCTGATAACGGCTCTGGATGCTGGTAATGGTACGCGCACGAATATCGTCTTGCTTGAGCTCGTCGACCATCTCGTAGACTAGACCTTCACGTAATGCGCCGCCAGCCAAGGTCATCGAATCAATCTCAAGCAATTCGAAAATCGCAATGAGAATCGACAAGCCACTTGGAAACACTAAGGCACGCTCTAACGTCAAACCTTCAATTTCAAGCTCTTCAAGATGGTCTGCTCGCATGGCCTGTTTTTGTAGACGTTTCAATTTAGTATGGGTGATGACCTCATCCATACCTTGCGCCAACATAATTTCTTGCAGTGCTTGAACTGTACCAGAGGCACCGACACAGACATCCCAACCAATGTTTGTGTACTGCTCTAAAATGGGTTCAAGCGTTTGCTTAGCGGCCAAAATGGCGTTGTTGAAATTGGTCACTGTGAGTTGACGGTCTTTAAAATGACGTTCTAACCAAGTCACACAACCCATCTTTAAGCTGGTTAGGGCCTTAGCTTCAAAGCCTTGGCCAATGATGAGTTCGGTACTGGCACCACCAATATCGACCACCAGTCGACGACCGCTGCCGCCAGAAGTATGCGCAACACCTTTGTAGATGGTTGCCGCTTCTTCTTCACCGCTGATCACGTCAATCTTGTGGCCTAAAATTTGGTTGGCTTTATCGAGGAAAATAGCCACGTTGGTTGCAGTACGCAGGGTTGCGGTACCGACGATGCGGATATTTTCCGTCGGGATATCTTGTAGTCGTTCGGCAAACAGACTCAAGCAGTCCCAACCGCGTTGCATAGCTTCATGGTTTAACGCGTTCGTTTCGTCTAAACCAGCGGCAAGACGCACTTTGCGCTTAATTTTCGCCATGGTCTGAACGCTGCCATCAATATGACGCACCACGAGCATATGAAAACTGTTCGACCCGAGGTCGATGGCGGCGTATAGCGGAGATGAAACTGCTTGGCTCATAGACGACTTACGAATCCTTTTGCTGACGTGGGCGAGAGCGGTTGTTTTGGCGACGGTTACCTGAACGAGAGCCCCCAGTATTGGTGCGACGCTGCTGCGGACGGTTTGAACGCAGACGAACTGGCGCTGGTAGATCTTGGATCAGGGCGCTTGGATCGTAGTCGGAAACGGGAATGCTATGCTCAATGTACTCTTCAATCGGTGGCAAGTTAACCGCGTAATCTTCACACGCAAAGCTGAGCGAAAGACCGCTTTCACCAGCGCGACCAGTACGGCCAATACGGTGGACGTAATCTTCGCAATCATCAGGCAGATCAAAGTTAAATACGTGTGTTACCTGTGGGATATGCAGACCGCGCGCTGCGACATCGGTTGCCACCAAAATATCTACTTCACCTTTAGTGAATTGCTCTAGGATACGCTCACGTTTTTTCTGCGGAACATCGCCAGTTAGCAAACCAACACGATGACCATCAGCAGCAAGGTGGCCCCAAACTGATTCACATTTATGTTTGGTATTGGCAAAGATGATCGCGCGATCTGGCCACTCTTCTTCAATTAGAGTCTGTAGTAGTGCCATCTTGTGCTCGTTAGATGGGTAGAACAGTTCTTCTTGAATGCGATGGCCGGTTTTTTGGTCAGGTTCAACCACCACATGCTCAGGGTTGTGCATGTGTTCAAAAGCAAGCTCTTGTACGCGGTAAGATAGTGTCGCTGAAAACAGCATGTTCAAACGCTCTTTTGGCTCAGGCATGCGACGGAACAAAAAGCGAATATCCTTAATAAAACCAAGATCAAACATGCGATCGGCTTCATCAAGCACTACCGCTTGAATGTTATTGAGGTTAAAGACTTTCTGCTTGTAGAAATCGATAATACGACCAGTAGTACCAATCAGGATATCAACACCTTGTTCAAGCTTGCCCAATTGCTTGTCGTAGCTTTCGCCACCGTAAGCCAGTGCCGCTTTAATCCCAGTGCTGGCGATCAGTGACTCTGCATCGTTGTAGATCTGGATCGCCAATTCACGCGTTGGCGCCATAATGATGGCACGCGGTTGATTTGGCTTACGACCTTCAGGCTCGTCGTGAGTCAGTAAGTGGTTAAAAGTAGCAGTCAGGAAAGCGAGTGTCTTACCTGTGCCCGTTTGGGCTTGTCCTGCAATGTCTTGGCCGGTGAGCAGTACCGGCAACGCCAAAGCTTGGATAGGGGTACAAAATTCGAACCCTTTTTTCTCCAAACCTTCAATGATTTGAGGGTGTAAACTCAAATCGGCGAACTTTTGCTCTGTGATATGCGTCTTTTTCATCGCTATAGAATATCAGCTTAAGCTTGCAATACGAAAGTAAATACATTCCAATAGGGCATCTAAATGCTGGTTATCATCCAACCAGTTCCGAAAAAACACATTGGAGTGGAAGATGAGTGATAAGATTTTGCAGCTAACTGATGACGGTTTTGAGAACGATGTGATCAATGCTGCAGGCCCAGTTCTTGTCGATTTTTGGGCAGAATGGTGTGGTCCTTGCAAAATGATCGCGCCAATTTTGGACGAAATCGCTGATGAGTACCAAGGCAAACTCACTATCGGTAAATTAAATATCGACCAAAACGCAGGTACTCCACCTAAGTTTGGTATCCGTGGTATTCCAACGTTGCTTCTTTTCAAAGACGGTAACGTAGCAGCGACTAAAGTAGGTGCGCTGTCGAAAACTCAACTTAAAGAGTTTTTAGACGCTAATCTATAATCCGCTGAATAAATAAGACCGTGCATTATACTTAATGCACGGTTTTGTTTTTGAACATCAACAAAATCTAGACTAGGCTAGTATTTAGTGATAATTTATCGCACGTTAATTAAACAAGAATCTCTTCTTGGTCGATCCTGTGACCAAATTCATCTTAACCAAAAAAACAGATCCTATTTTGACTAAACAAGTATCTAACACCATGAATCTAACAGAACTGAAGAACAGACCTGTGTCTGATCTTGTCAAACTTGGCGAAAGCTTAGGCCTTGAAAACCTAGCACGTCTAAGAAAGCAAGACATCATCTTCGCCATACTTAAAGCGCACGCAAAAAGTGGTGAAGATATTTTTGGCGACGGGGTTCTGGAAATACTTCAAGACGGCTTTGGTTTCTTACGTAGCGCAGACTGCTCATACTTAGCAGGCCCAGATGATATATACGTTTCTCCAAGTCAGATCCGTCGCTTCAATCTACGTACAGGTGACTCAATTGCCGGTAAGATTCGTCCGCCAAAAGACGGTGAGCGATATTTTGCTTTACTTAAAGTCAATACCGTTAATGATGATAAGCCAGATAACGCGCGTAACAAGATTTTATTTGAAAACTTGACGCCACTGCACGCCAACGAGCGTATGGTGATGGAGCGTGGAAACGGTTCGACAGAAGACATTACCGCTCGTGTTTTAGACCTAGCATCTCCGATTGGTAAGGGCCAGCGTGGTCTGATTGTAGCGCCGCCGAAAGCGGGTAAAACCATGCTGCTGCAAAATATTGCACAAAGCATTGCCTACAAACATCCTGAGTGTGTGTTAATGGTACTTCTTATCGACGAACGTCCGGAAGAAGTAACCGAAATGCAGCGCCTAGTGAAAGGCGAAGTGATTGCCTCTACCTTCGATGAACCAGCATCACGTCACGTACAAGTGGCTGAAATGGTTATCGAGAAAGCCAAGCGCTTGGTTGAGCATAAGAAAGATGTGGTTATCCTACTTGACTCTATCACGCGTCTAGCACGTGCTTACAACACTGTTGTGCCTTCATCAGGTAAAGTTCTTACTGGTGGTGTTGATGCCAATGCTCTGC
The DNA here is from genome assembly GCF_000711795.1 of Vibrio pacinii DSM 19139. Taxonomy (GTDB): domain Bacteria; phylum Pseudomonadota; class Gammaproteobacteria; order Enterobacterales; family Vibrionaceae; genus Vibrio; species Vibrio pacinii. The sequence continues at coordinate 83,330 of NZ_JONH01000018.1, forward strand.
ATCGTCCTAAGCGTTTCTTCGGTGCAGCACGTAATGTCGAAGAGGGCGGCAGCTTGACTATCATCGCGACAGCGCTTGTTGATACAGGCTCTAAGATGGATGAAGTTATCTACGAAGAGTTTAAAGGTACAGGCAACATGGAACTGCACCTTAACCGTAAAATTGCGGAAAAACGTGTCTTCCCTGCTATTGACTTCAACCGCTCTGGTACTCGTCGCGAAGAGCTTCTCACCAAAGCTGATGAACTACAGAAAATGTGGATTCTGCGTAAAATCGTTCACCCTATGGGCGAAAGTGATGCCATGGAATTCCTTATCGACAAATTGGCAATGACCAAGACTAACGATGAATTCTTTGACGCAATGCGTCGTCAGTAGTCTTTGCTTACTGCTTTAACAAAAACGCCACCGCTTTTAGCGGTGGCGTTTTTGTTTGCATTATCGGTTTGGAGCGAGCACAATAAAAAAATTGTTACAAGGAGGTTAACATGCAACAAGGAATGTTGTCGTCGCTACTCCTATCCAGCCTATTATTGTTGGGCGCGCATAGTGCGACTGCTACCGAGATGCAGTCGCAGCGGGTTGAACAATGGCTGCAAGAGCCGCAAGTACACGATAAAGTCGCAGAGCTACTGCAATATGCTATCGAAGATGATGTTGATGGGCTTAATTTCGCTTTAAATCGCCTCGCGTTGCCCGTGCAAGAAGTTGTGCGTTTTCTACTGCTGAAAAACATCGAAGATCAGCAATTGCTCCTTACTCCTCAGATGGCGTTATTTGTCGAGCAGCAAAAAAATCGGGTTCCAACTTACCAAGTACTCGAGCGAGGGGATGGTTATGAGTTTACGGTTCCTGCCTTTAATTACTCTGCTATTGCTAATCGTTTGTTGAAACAGTGGCGTCAAGATCAGTCAACCTTGGGTTTTGTGCTTGTTGCTGAGCGAGGAGAGTTGGTACTCAAGGAGTGGTTATCGGGTAGTGATTATCAGATTCAAACTCGCGAATCGTTGTTGATTCGAGAGCTCGACAGCTTATCCCCACAAGCGGTTACCCAATTAGTTGAGCAACTCACACAAGAGGCTGTGACGAGCTGGCTTCCATCATCACAAGTCATGGTGCGTTTGGCACAAGTTAGCCAAGATCCGCACATTTATAAATTGTTGTGGCTAATGAAAGCCGACTTTCACAGTAAGCAAGAGCTCGTTCGCTTAGCGCAAGCGGGCGATGTGTTTTCTCTTAACCAAGTGATCGCCGCCGCTCGTAACCCGAGCTTAAAACAGCGCGCGATCAGTGAGCTGACCAAAGTGCGTCCAATGTCCGATCAAGTGAAGCAATTTTTAATCAGTAAAATGTCTGGATCTGATGAGACTCGCTTTATCGCTGGGGAGCTAGCGTTGCACGGTCATTCATCTTGGCTACGAGAGTTAGTAAGTACCAATCAACAAGTGAATCGTCGTGCGATAAACAGTGTGATCGGCCAGTAGTGGCGTTGAGTATAAGCTCATAAAAAAGAGGGCTCAGTCGAATCCTGTTTTTGTTATACTGCCTGCAGATTAACCAGTCGATAATTAGGTCTATGAGTTTTAAGGATTTACGCGATTTTATCGCCCATCTAGAGCAACAAGGTAAGCTGAAACGCATCGCTCACCCCGTTGACCCCAACTACGAAATGACAGAGATCAGCGATCGCACTTTGCGTGCTGGTGGTCCTGCGTTGTTATTTGAAAACCCAGTTGGCTATGACATGCCAGTGTTAACTAACTTGTTTGGTACCCCTGAACGTGTTGCGATGGGGATGGGGCGCGATGAAGTTAAACAGCTCAGAGAGGTAGGAAAATTACTTGCCTATCTAAAAGAACCTGAGCCGCCCAAAGGGTTCAAAGATGCACTCGATAAGCTGCCAGTGTTTAAGCAAGTGCTTAATATGCCTGCCAAACGCTTACGCAAAGCGCCGTGCCAAGAGGTCGTCTGGCAAGGTACAGAGGTTGACTTAGACAAGATTCCGGTTATGAGTTGTTGGTCGGGAGACGTAGCGCCATTGCTGACTTGGGGATTAACCGTCACTAAGGGGCCAAACAAGAAGCGGCAGAACCTGGGCATTTACCGCCAACAAAAAATCGCCAAAAATAAAATTATTATGCGCTGGCTCGCTCATCGAGGAGGCGCACTTGATTTACGCGACTGGATGGAAATGCATCCTGGGCAACCTTTCCCTGTGTCGGTCGCATTTGGTGCCGATCCGGCCACTATTTTAGGTGCAGTCACGCCCGTGCCGGATACTCTATCCGAATACGCGTTTGCTGGATTATTGCGTGGCAGTAAAACAGAAGTGGTTAAATCACTCAGTAATGATCTTGATGTCCCCGCCAGTGCCGAAATCGTTATGGAAGGTTATATTGATCCAAACGAGTTCGCCGATGAAGGTCCATATGGCGATCATACGGGTTACTATAACGAAAAAGAAAAGCATCACGTATTTACCATCACGCACATCACCATGCGTAAAGACCCTATTTACCACAGTACTTATACTGGGCGTCCGCCTGATGAGCCTGCCGTATTAGGTGTTGCACTCAATGAAGTGTTTGTTCCTATCTTACAAAAACAATTCCCTGAGATTGAAGACTTCTATCTCCCGCCAGAAGGTTGCTCGTATCGTATGGCAGTTGTGACGATGAAGAAGCAATACCCTGGGCATGCAAAACGAGTGATGATGGGCGTGTGGTCGTTTTTACGGCAGTTTATGTACACCAAGTTTGTCATTGTTTGTGATGAAACCGTTGATGCCCGTGATTGGAATCAAGTGGTGAAAGCAATGACAGAGCATATGGATCCAGTTAGAGATGCGCTGTTCATTGATAATACGCCTATCGACTCATTGGATTTTGCTTCGCCAGTGGCTGGGCTCGGCTCAAAAATGGGCTTGGATGCCACCGTGAAATGGCAAGCTGAACAACCAGAGAGTGAACACAGTAATAGCGTTTGCCCGAAACTTAATCAGCAACAGTTGGACGAGTTTATCCGCAGTAATCCGCAAGTGATAGATATCTATCTCCCTGACAGTGTGATTAATAATCGCTTTGCCGTAGTGACGATGGATAAGCAAGCTGCAGGTGAATCACAAGCATTAGCTGAGAAAGTGGAGGCGTGGTTAAGTGAACACGGTTTGCCGAAATTTATCGTGATGTGTGACCATGATGTCAATGCTCGTGATTGGAACGACGTTATTTGGGCTATCACCACTCGCATGGACCCGGCACGGGATACGAAACGTGTCAGTGGTAGTGAGTCTTTGCCATCAAGGCTGATACTGGATGCTACTAATAAAGTACAAGGGGAGGAGGTAACTCGCGAATGGGGCACACCAATTAGCAAAGATCCGCAACTTGTTGCGAAAGTCGATGCGTTCTGGGATAAGTTGGGTATCCTATGAGTCATCGTGTTCTCTTGTTGCCTCATAACATACATTTTGAAGTGCAAGATGGACAAACGGTGTTGGAAGCTGCGCTCAACAATAATATTCGCTTTCCTCACCGCTGCCAGGTTGGTGCGTGCGCTGCCTGTTTGTGTCGTAAACTAGAAGGGACAGTCTCTTATCACCTTGAACCTATGCTCACCGATAAAGAGCAACAACAAGGTTGGATATTTGCTTGCCAAGCCTTCGCAGAAAGTAAATTAGTCCTTACTCTGGAAGAGTAAGTTAGAGGAACACCATGACTATTCAATGTAAAGTAAAGTCAATTCAGCCTTTGGCTTGCAATACTTACCAAATCCTATTGCACCCTCAAAGTTCAATGAACTTTAAAGCAGGCCAGTACCTAATGGTGGTAATGGGAGAAAAAGATAAGCGACCATTCTCGATCGCGAGTAGCCCTTGCCGTCATCAAGGTGAGCTAGAGCTGCATATAGGCGCCGCAGAACATAATGCTTATGCGCATGAAGTTGTCGAAGCGATGAAAACTGCGCTAGAAAGTGGCAGTGAGATTACTATTGATGCGCCACACGGTGACGCTTGGTTAAAACAAGAGAGTGAGCGTCCTTTGTTGCTGATTGCTGGTGGCACTGGGTTTAGTTATGTTCGCTCTATTTTAGATCATTGTATTGCTCAAAACTTGACGAACGAAATCCACCTTTATTGGGGCGGTCGCGATGAACGTCAGCTTTATGCTCAGCAAGAGTTAGAACAAATCGCTGAGCAGCATGCTAATGTCCATTTCATTCCAGTGATTGAGCAAGCACCCGAGGGTTGGTTAGGTAAGGTTGGCAATGTTTTACAGGCGATTGATCAAGACTTTGACTCGCTAGCTGAATACGACATCTATATTGCTGGTCGTTTTGATATGGCGGGTGCTGCGCGCGAGCAGTTCACTTTAAATAAGAACGCACTGGCAGAAAGAATGTTTGCTGATGCTTATGCTTTTATCTAAAGCGCGCAGAAAGTGACGAAAAAGGGAGCGTTTTGCTCCCTTTTTGTGTCTCTTTGCACACAATTTCTACGAACGCTCATTTTTTTGATTTTTTTTAAAGAAAGGGCTTGCGCTTAAATCTCAACTCCCTATAATGCGCATCCACTGACACGGCAGACGCCGCAAGGCTTCAAGCCAGTTTCAGTAAAGCCAGCTAGTAAACTTTCGAGACAATACGTTAGAAAGAAAAAATTCAAAAAAGTGTTTGACACTTTAATCTGAATCGCTAGAATGGCTGCCTCTTCCGAAGTGACGTAAGTCACAAAGAAGAACGCTCTTTAACAATATAAACCTATCAATCTGTGTGGGCACTCGTTGATGATAATCCAATAGGTTGTTGCTTAGGCAATGACCGTTTCTTCGGAAACACATTGGGTTCAATGAACTGAGTGACCAATACGAATAGCTACGTGTAGTTATTTGGCACAGTCAATTCATTATCATTCTGTTGGAATGATAATAGCTTTAAAATTACCGTTTACTTTCGAGTAAGCGCAGTTTTGAAGTCAGTATTCATTGAGCCGAAAAAACTTAAATTGAAGAGTTTGATCATGGCTCAGATTGAACGCTGGCGGCAGGCCTAACACATGCA
>NZ_JONH01000019.1 GCF_000711795.1 Vibrio pacinii DSM 19139
GTTGTCGTTTCCGCTCGACTTGCATGTGTTAGGCCTGCCGCCAGCGTTCAATCTGAGCCATGATCAAACTCTTCAATTTAAGTTTTTTCGGCTCAATGAATACTGACTTCAAAACTGCGCTTACTCGAAAGTAAACGGTAATTTTAAAGCTATTATCATTCCAACAGAATGATAATGAATTGACTGTGCCAAATAGCTACAAGTAGCTATTCGTATTGGTCACTCAGTTCATTGAACCCAATGTGTTTCCGAAGAAACGGTCATTGCCTAAGCAACAACTTATTGGATTATCATCAACGAGTGCCCACACAGATTGATAGGTTTATATTGTTAAAGAGCATTTTCTAACTTTCGTTGCGCTCAGCGCTTCGTCGTTAGGGGTGCGAATCTTACGCTTCCCGTGTTGAGAGTCAAGAACTTTTTGATGATTTCTTTTCTCTCATTTTCCAACTCGCTGTGTGACTTCCGTCTCACTCCGTGTCGGTGAGGCGGCATTATAGGGAGGTATGAGAGGATGACAAGCGTTTTTTTAAATTAATTTTTCGTTTGGTTAAAAAGAAATCAAAACACTGAAAATAGAATAAAATTTCAACATTTGAGTCATGTCACATCAATGCGTTGGAAAAACATCAACCATATACGTAATATCGCTGTGTCTATTTTGTTAATGTAGACCTATTTTTTCTTAAACCTAAAAAGTTGTATTCCAGTATGAATTCAAACAAATCGACCTTATTGATTGTTGCCTTAGCCGTTTTGGGTGCAATCATCTTTTCGCAGGTAGCGGTTTCACCCGCTTTAAGCTTTGTTGTAGGTGTTGTTGCCTCTACTTTTATCTTTAAACTTTCTACTACCAACAGCGAAGCAAAAGAAGAAGACGATCAAGCCAGCGACACTTCAACCAAAACCCTTTATGTCGGTAATCTGCCGTATAAAGCCAACGAATCACATGTTAAGGATCTCTTTGCTAAGCATGGGGAAGTTTTTGCCGTACGCTTAATGAAAGATAAGCGCACTGGTAAAAGAAGAGGTTTTGGCTTTGTTGTGATGGCTGCAACCGATGTCCCAACCGCTATCGATGCGCTTAACGAGCAGGATTACATGCAGCGTACATTAAAAGTACGTGTCGCTAACGATCCTAAATCTCAAGCGGATAGTATTGAACAGGACTAAAACCGAACGCCTTTAAAGCCTTATTCAACGCTTCCTCTTGCCAAGGGGGAGCGGTTGAAAAGATGTCACGACTGCCTTTTTTACTCTCATTATTGTTCAGCACTAAATCGTCCAGCGCTAACAGGCCTTCTACTCGACGTGCAATCGCCTCTCCCGAATCGATCAATTGAACCTGTTCACTCAACACAGCTTGAATCTCGGTTTTAATCAACGGAAAGTGGGTGCAGCCCAGAACCGCCACATCTATCTTATTGGCAATCGGCAATAAGATTTGCTTAAGTTCCTCTAGATCAATGCTTTCACCACGCAGTTTTTCTTCCGCAATATCCACTAGTCTTGTAGAGCCCAGCAGTTTGACAGGCTTACTTTGCGAAAAATTGCGAATCAGGTCGTGCGTATAAGGACGAGTGATAGTCGCAGGTGTTGCAATCAGACCAACCGCTTTATTCGCCATATTAGAAGCTGGCTTTATCGCAGGTACAACTCCCACCACAGGAATAGACAGTTTGGCCCGCAAAGTAGGTAGAACAATGGTACTTGCGGTATTACAAGCGATCACAACCAAGTCGACGTGATACTGCTCAACCATTGAGGTGATTAACGTATCAACCCGAGCTATTAAGGTATGACGATCCAGTTCTCCATATGGATAGGCTTGATTGTCAAAGATATAGAGGTAATCAAGTTGAGGCAGCTTAGTCTCTATTTCTTGATAAACTGAAAGGCCACCAACGCCAGAGTCAAAGATAAGAATTTTTGCTTGTTGGGACACCGGGTTCGCTCGTTTGTTTTCGACTTGGCAATAATACTCGCTGCGCTTAATTTGGCAATATCTTCGCATGATAGCGCTGATGGCTAAAACGTTCACCAACGTCGATTTGAGTTGGAGACAATTCAAGCTGGCCGCGATAACTGCGCGTTTTGGTCACCAAAGTATGAAACTCTCCATTTTCACCACAAGGATCGATACCTTGAGGCAAACTGGTAATAAAGTCACTGTTATACCAGCGGCCACAATATTGCCGACTCAATGCATGGCCATCAACTGTGACCACCAATGTTTTAATTTGTCGTGCCATAATTTCACTGGCAAGTGCCGAGCTGCTTTCACCTAATAATGGAAAAACACACTCCCACCCCGCAGGTTCGATGTAACTTCGCCGATAGGCTTCAATGCCATTACAAAACATATCGCCAAAGGCCACTGCATCGATTGATAAGCCACACTGCTTTAGCGCCGTAACAATAGTGGTTTGATAAACTTCGTTACTCGGAAATACTTGCGGCAGTTCTATTTTAACTAAGGGTAGGTTTAACAGCGCGGCCTGCATTTCGACAACCTTCATTGGTGTTGCCTGAAAGGGCACCTCATTACTGACGTAAGTAGTATAGAGCCCTATCACTTGATAATCAGAACTCTCGATTAACCTTTCAAGGGTCAATGTCGAGTCTTTACCACTCGACCAACTGATGATGACTTTCTTTTTCATAGGCGATATATAGATAAGTAAAAACCGCCCGAAGGCGGTTTAAGTGATTAGAATTGGTAAGTTAGGTTTGCGAAAAATCTGCGCTCCGGCGCTTTATAGCCGAGCGTAGTCTCATACTTCTCGTCAATAAGGTTATCGATGCGGCCTCTCACAACTAATTCAGGAGAAATCCAATAACCAACGGATACATCCCACAAGCTAATTGAAGGCAGTATATTATCTGCGGAGTACGTTTCGTTTGGATTACCTAAGCGCTCGCCGGTATACGTGTAGGTCAAGTTGAAATCAAGCGCTTCATACGATACATCCATCAGCCATTTATAATTTTCATCAGCACGCTTAGCTAACTTATTACCTTTAGAGTCATTGTGATCTTTAAACTCAGCAACCACCGTGTGATGAATGAATAACGTTTCAAACTGAGCGGTTATCTCTAGACCTCTTAGTTTGGCATCAACATTTTGCGGGTACCATGGCGAACCTTGATACCAAATAATTAGGTTATCAACTTCATTGTCATAAGCGGTCACGTCAAGCTCAAAAAGATCAAAGTTACCGACATAACCAATCTCTCGATTAAGAGCTTCTTCCGGCTTTAAGTCCGAATTGTAGGTTAAGTCAGAGTAACTTGGCGCCTTGAATGCCGTACCCGCCGCGGCACGTACTGAGTGAATGTCATTAATACTATAGCGTGCACCTAAAGACCAAGTGGTGTAGTTGTCGTAGGTATCGTGCTTATCGTTTCGAACACTACCTGATAGCTGTACAGAACCAACGTGAGCATCCGCAGACACATAAAGTCCTGTCGTATCGCGAGACTCGCCGGCCAGCGCATCTGCAAAACCATATGATAACGCGCCTTCATTGAGTTTTTCTCTACGCCAATCAGCTCCGGCACCAAGAGCAATGACTTCGTTTAGTTGGTAAAGATTTAGAAATTGAAGCGTTGTTAGATCAATCTCTTTTTTCGTGCCAGCGTTATCCTTGCCTTCAACTTGAGAGTAATCTAAATTGTCGATAGCTTGTTGGTTAGCTCTAAAGACCGAGTTCAGCAAGTCTCCTTGGTACTCTAATTCAGCAGTTACGCTGAGATTTTCAGAATAACCAAATTTCTTACCGCCTGAGTCATACTCAGTCAAACTGTCAAACCAACGTAAAGAAGCCTTACCGAGTAGCTTATCTGTTATCGGTTGTGAGTATGATGCAAATAAGTTCTTACTCTCGTAGCCATAGTCTAGGCCTGTTGCAGGGGTTTTAATATCATAACCCTCAGTCTCTTCAAAACCACCGGCCAACTTCAAGCTTCCACCGTTGCTTAGTTTGGCGGTATTAGAGAAGCTCGCTTCTTTTTGCGCATCACTTCCTGCTCCAAGTGAGACATAGGTTGATTCACGACTATCACCAGACGCGGTAATCACATTAATCACGCCAGCGACAGCATCTGAACCATATAAAGCACCACCAGAGCCGCGAATGACCTCTACACGCTCAATAATTCCAACTGGAATATGATTAAATTTGATACCACCAGCCGCCGTGTCAATACGAACACCGTCGACTAAGAATAAAACCTGGTCACTATTGTAGCCACGCATAAATACCGATGCACTGTGGCCACGACCACCCGTTTGAGAGACTTCTATGCCTGGGATACGTTTAAAAATATCAACGAGTGATTTCGCTTGAATTGCGTCAATTTCTTGCTTTGATATGATCGTGGTCGAAGCAATCACATCCTGTAGCGGTTGTTCAAAACGGTTAGCGGTAACGACGATAGTTTCGTCAGCAGAGATTTCTTGAGCGTATGAAAAAGAGGTGTACGGAAGTAGCGATGCCACGGCTATCGCTAAAATAGATCGGTTCATTGTTTAATCCTAAATCGCGTAAGTCCTAGTGAGTCGGAAAGCATTCCATTGTGACTCAGGCGCTGGCAGGTATTCGGACTTAAGAGCTTGGCTATGCCACCTACTTGCTCGACTTCCCACATCAATCTCTATGCAGTGTCATTTGAGCGTTCGTTCTCTTTTACCGCTGCGCGTCAGTTCTGGATTTACACCAGATTCCCTTTTGGCCGTCTATACATCTAAACAGCACCAGCTTGGCGATGATGTTATTAAGCAATTGATAGTTTGTCCAGCCAATATTGAACGGAACTATAAATTAACGCCTAATTCGTGGTCAGCCAACACAGGTTTTACACGCTATATTTTGTTGATTAGGCGCTCAATGCTGGACATCACGCTGAGATTGAATAAAATCTGCGCTCTCAAATACAACACACCCTCCACAGGTACAAATACCAAAGGTAATGATCATGGCGACTCTGGACGTAAACCCGCAACGCTACCAAGAACAACTGGCTGAAAAGGTCGAGCGTCTCAATGAGATGTTTTCAGATTACAATGTACCTGAATTGGAAGTGTTTGAATCACCAGAACAGAACTACCGCATGCGTGCTGAATTTCGTATTTGGCATGAAGGTGAAGACCTTTATTATATCATGTTCAATCAACAAACCCGTGAGAAATATCGTGTTGACCAGTTCCCAGCAGCAAGTCGCCTGATCAACGACCTTATGCCTCTACTCATTGATGCCATCAGGGACAACGACTCTCTACGCCGTAAACTATTTCAAGTGGATTTCTTATCAACATTAAGCGGCGAGATTTTGGTTTCGCTGCTTTACCACCGGCAACTTGATGATGAGTGGACACAAAACGCCAAAGCACTCAAACAACGCCTTAACGATGAAGGGTTTAACCTGAATCTTATTGGCCGCGCGCGTAAGATGAAAGTCGTCCTCGATCGAGATTACGTCATCGAGAAACTGGATGTAAACGGCAAGCCTTATGTCTACCAACAAGTTGAGAACAGTTTTACTCAACCTAACGGTAAGGTCGCAGAGAAGATGTTGGAATGGGCGGTTGATTGCACCCAAGATAGCCAAGGTGACTTACTTGAGCTTTACTGCGGTAATGGTAATTTCTCTCTAGCGCTGGCGCAGAACTTTGACCGCGTGCTCGCCACAGAACTCGCGAAGCCTTCTGTGGTTTCTGCACAATATAACATTGCAGCGAATAAGATTGATAACGTGCAAATTTTGCGCTTGTCGGCTGAAGAGTTTACTGAAGCAATTGAAGGAAAACGTGAGTTTCGCCGTCTAAAAGAAGCGGGCGTTGACTTAAACAGCTACAACTGCCATACCATTTTTGTCGATCCCCCACGCTCAGGGATGGACATCGATACCTGCAAAATGGTGCAAGGTTACCAGCGCATCATGTACATCTCTTGTAATCCTGAAACGCTCAAAGATAACCTCGATATTCTGAGTCACACTCATAACATCACCCGTTTTGCACTATTCGATCAATTTCCATTTACCCACCACATGGAAGCGGGTGTCATGCTAGATCGCATTAAATAAGGACTTGAAAGGTTTTTAGCTGTAGCAAAAAAACGCTCTGGGTACGGCTTGGGGTACGGGAAGCTTGTTATGGACTATCGACTAATAGTGAATTTGACAAAGTCACTTAAAGCGACTTTGTAGTCTAGATTAGTACACTTAAAAAATTATAGAGCCTCCGGTTAAGGAGGCTCTATAATTGTCGGCTAGTATTGCCTACTTTCCTCGGCTCGTTCAACGGCCTCATAAATTTCCAGTTTCAACTCTAGAGAATACTCATCATCATACAGAATTGAGCTAATGATTTTATGCAGTAACTCTTTGTCAATAACGTTATCGGCGACCCAAACGGCGATGTTCTCCATTTCACGAACGAAATGCTGCACGATGTAGTCAAATCCGTTGAGCTCTAAAAAGTAAGCACCGAGAGCAAGTGAGGAACGTTTATTCCCATCATTAAAAGCGTGATTTTTGTTGATGGAAAATGCTAAGTGAGTCAGCTTGTCTTCGATTTCAGGGTAATATAAGTCGTTTTGAATATGCTCTAATGGGCTTTCAAGTTGACCAATATCTTTTGTCCCAGTTAAGCCACCTGATTTTTCTATGATCCAATCATGCGTTCTAATCGCATAAGCAACATCAAAATAAAAAAATCTTGGTTGAACCTCTCCAGTCATATCAGCGATCCTTCAAGCGTTTGAATACATCCAATGTATCTGGATCGCTGAGCTGCTCCTCTAGAGACTTACTCTTCTCTCCAAGAAAACGTTCAAAGTCGGCTTCTGGTACTGACTTTATGTATGCTTCTAGTTTTTCATGTAAAGCATCTCTAAAACATAAATCACGACTCGCCATTTTTGTTCTAGCATCCAATATCAACGGTCTAAACAACGGGTGCTGCTCAAAGCTCGCAAACAGTACCTCCGCCTCTTTCTGGGTCAAAGGACGCCCTAGTTTTACACTTCTGTGTTCTAGCTCATGCGCAATACCTGACTCAAAACTGGCGATAAGGGTGAGGACTTCTGAGTACATGGTTTCACGGATCTTATCCTTTTCAGCCAACCGTAGTATTTTTTTATACTCAGCCGCATTCTCATGGAAGATGCTTTGGTAGATTAGGTTGGTAAAACGGCCATATTTCCACTTATTGCCATCTACATATTTATCTAGAGCATCCGTGAACTGTTTCCGATAATTTTCCTCTTGGAACGACGCCATTAAGTAATCTTGATCTCGCTGGTTGATGTACTTGGTGTGACCACCAGCACGTTCAGCAAGTACATCAATAACGATATTGAGCACACGGGAACGTAGCTCCTTAGCTCGTTCACTGTCAGTTAACAGCATGCCAAGGTTCAAAATGGCACGAAAAGAGAAAACACCCAACACACTAGTTTTGGTACCGTCATCGATGACGGTACCATGAGTTAACACTTTGAATTCTCTAAGCTTTGAACCTCTTAGAATTTGATAGCCATTGTTTTTCAATTCATCCGCATGACTAGATAAATAGCGTTCAATAGTACGTTCGCTGATTTCAAATAACTCCATAACCTGCTGCTTGGTAAATACAGCTTCACCCTCAAACTGAATACCTCCTAACGCAAGGTGTTGCTCAGCTTTCTGCAAGGCGTAGCGGTTATTCAGAATGTTTTGCCTGTCATGCAAAGACTCCGTGAGATCTTTAGCCATGCTGAGCCTCCTTTGATTCAGTGCTTGGTTTTACCGTTACTTGGCCGTTCATTAGCATTGGTAGAAGCCAATCTCTCAGGCCTGCTAACTCTGCATTCTCTTTAAGTTTCTTCTGCCTTTGTTCTTGCAAAGGAGAAACAAACTGGAAAAACTTCTTAGCTAGATCTTTAGGAGGCATCACTACGTTGTAATTACTGACGAATGACTCGAATAAAAGATTTTTGATACCACTAGTTTTCCCTTCCCAACCAAACAAAACACCATTTTCGTACAGGCTTTGCCACTGGTATGCGAAGTTATAGAAATAGCTCTTATCTATAAGGTCTATCGCTTTGCAGAAGTTGGAACAGATCAGAGGATAGTTAAATCTATCTAAAACATGCTCTGTAATAAAAGCCATTCGACCAGTAGATTGAGTGGGGCTACCACCTGATATTTCGATAACAAAGTCAAATGGAGCAAGAAGTTTGTGATCATTCTTTTTAAGAATAAATCGGTTAGGCGCATCGACATTTCCTTGACCATTTATGCCGTTAATATCTGCGCCTCTTATGCAATCAACCTGAAGTGTGTAGTTACCTTGCTTGGTTTCTTTTCCCCAATCACCAGTTTTATCTGAACGAATCCAATCAGATATTGCATTAACGTGCCAGTCAGCTGGAATTTCCTGCTTCAAAACAGGGTCATAAACCATCTTTCCGCCAGAAGCTTTATATGGTTTTCCATTGGCATCAGGGAAATCAAACTGAACAAACCAGTAGTCATAAAGCGTTTTAGCCATGGCTTCTAGCTCAGAATTGATACGATTGTTGCGTTCGATTTTATCGTCAATGTCTCTTAATACTTTTGAGATCTGTTTTTGCACGCTTAAAGGTGGCGTATTAATCTCAAATTCTGAACAGTCGGGCACTCTAATATGGCTAACCGTAGAACCTGTACTGTCATGTTTACGAAACTGAAATTGTAGATCTGGAGACAAGAAGGCATATAGCAAATAGTTAGGGTCAAGCTTCTTAGGGTTTACTCGATACTGCATAATTCTTTGACCTAGAAATACGGTATCTTCAAAATTTACTAAGCCAGCTTCGCCCATCGGTGCCTCTCTGGTAAGCAAGACATCTCCTTTATTCACAGTTGCTCGCCGAGTCCATTTCTCATATGTTTCTTTTTCTACGTAACGACAGCCAGCTAAGTCTATCTTTCCCTTCTTGATATTTGGGGTACGGATCATCTTATATGGGGTTACACGTTCTACTCTTGGTGCCGTCTTATTAATGCAGTCAACAATAAGTTCACAAAGTTCTGAAACCTTTACTCGTGGCCAATGTTCAGCTTTCATACTTCAACCCCGCCAACTGCTTTTTAATCTCAGCTTCTAGTTCACGTGACTGATTAAACAAACTGTCCAAATTGCTGCTAAAGCCTTGCATTTTTTCCGCAAACTGCTCCGGAGTGATATCAATATACTCAATCTTGACTTCGAAGTACTGTCCAGCACTGAGGCTGTAGTTTTTCGCAGTAATCTCGTCATAACTAACTGCGACAGAGAAATCTTCTTCCGTCCACTTTTTGTTGAACACATCAATGATTTTCTGCTCTTCTTCTGGTGTTAGAACCGTTTTCTGATTCTTACCTTCTTTGACTTTTTGGCCCAAGTTTGATGCATCAACCAGTACCACTTTGTCTTTGTTGCTGTCATCAATAAACAGAATGGAGACGTTGGTACCTGTGGTCGCGAAGATATTGGATGGCATAGAGACAACACCCGCCAGCATCTTGTTATCAACCAAATACTGACGGATCTTTTTATCAATACCTGACTGAGCGGTAATAAACCCTGTTGGCAGTACCACCGCTGCTTTTCCACCTGGTTTTAATGAGTAAATAATGTGCTGCAAGAACAATTGGTAGATTTCCATTTTGTCCTTGGCCTTGGCTTTAATTTTTGGAATACCAGCAAAAAAGCGATCTTTGTTTTCTTTGCTATCCAACTCATCACGAAAATCACTGAAATCCAGTTTAAATGGTGGATTAGAGACAATGTAATCAAACTTACGTAAATCACCATTTTCCTTGTGGTGAGGGTGCCACAGCGTATTACCCTCAATCACGTTAGGGATTGAATGTACCAAGTTGTTCAAAATCAGGTTCAAACGCAGTAGGTTTGATGACTTCTTCGAAATATCCTGCGTGTAGATGCTACAACGTGTTTCACCGATGGCATGGGCGACATTCATAAGCAAGGTGCCAGAGCCCGCTGATGGGTCATAACAGCTAACGTTGCGCACGGTGCCTTGCTGATCTTCAGGCACCAAAATTGCAGCCATAATGCGTGCTACAGCATGAGGGGTGTAGTACTCGGCATATTTGCCGCCTGAGTTACTATTGTAGTCTTTGATCAGGTATTCAAAGATGGTGGCGTAGAAATCAAACTTCTGGTTAAAGATACGCTCAAAGCTGAACTCAATCAGCTTGTTGATGATCGCTTTACAGAAAGCATCACGCTTCGAAACCGTCACATTTTCACTAACGCGGGTAAACAATTGTACTTTCTCGCCAGTGTCCGTCATTACCGCAAACACATCGTTGTTGGTGATGGCGATGTCCATCAAGGTATCATCAAACAGCTGAGCAAACCCCGGCTTATCCTGCTGGTTGAACAAGTGACTGATGAAGTGATGTGGCTTGAGACGAGCAGTGTCACCGCCCATCTGGATCTGGAGCATCTCTAGATCCTCTTCACTCATTTCAATCAGCGCTTCCTCCCACTTTGCCGCGCTGGCGATTTTTTCGTCTATTTTCTTTGCTTCATAGGCGAACTTATCGTTCAGGAATTTATACAAAAAGACCTGAGTGATGATCTCAAATTCCCCGGTACTGTTGCCTAAGCCATTGGTTGCACAGATGCTTTTTAGGCTATCTATAAGGGCTTTTGTTTTTTCTCTAAATTCGAGTTCGACCATGGTTTGTGTACTGCCTTAGTTGGTGTTCTTACCAGGATTGGCTACCTGTATTAAATTCTTTTAAATATTCTGCTACGACAAGGTGGTTTACATAACGTACCGCTTCCGCATTCAAGGGAATGCTCTGTTGTTTAATAAAGCGGTTATGGACCTTTGGTAGCAGATGCCGCGCAAAATAACTTTCGTTATCGAGAACGGACGTGTTGTCGAGTACCTGGCTATCTGCGTCTTCTTTGACTCCGATTAGGGCCTCAAAAATCTTTCTTTCAGAGTCAGTAATGTCGCGTCGTTCTTGTTGGCGTTCGTATAAACGCTTGTGTAAACGCGCATACTTGGTGTCACCTAGGTACTTCTGACGCAATTGGTTGTTCTGTCGGTTCAACTCTTTCACTCGTTGGTGAATTTTATTGAGCGCATCAATGTTGGCGACCATTTCATCTTGCGTAACTTCACTGAGATTCTTTTTCTTAAATAATCGCTCTAGCTCATCTTTCAGGTTGATGAACTTCGGGTCTTGTTGGTCAAAGTTACTTGCTAGAGCTTCGCGTGTTTGGCGCAGTGTGTTTTTCAACTGGTCAGCCAAAACCAGCTCTTCTTCACCGATTTTAACGAACTTGAAGATGACATCTTCTAAGGCTCGGTGAAGCAGGTGTGTGGTGTCTGTACCTTGTTCAAGATCTTGCTTGAGGTTGAGCAAATCCAAATGATTGCAGGTTTCGCGGTAAAGCACGTTTAGCTTGGCAAAATCCAGTTCATCTAGGAAGTCGTACTCCCCTTGCAGGCGAATAAGGTTATACAGGCTTCGTGCATCAGCTAGGGCATTTTTAAGAGCTAAGACAGTTTCTCTGTCTTGTATCTGGCTGATTTGATCACAGAAAGTCTCCATGTTGTCGATATCAAAGCGGAACAACACATCTTTAATGTGTTCTATCTCTTGTTTGATCTCTTCCTGTGATTTGAATAGTTTGGAGTAGCTTTCGATTTCGTCGCCCAGCTCTGACTGTAATTCGTCAAAGTAAGCTTTGTTAGTCGCGTCAAACTCTTTGCGGATATCTGCGAAATCAACCACGTAGCCATAACGAAAGTCCTTATATGTGCGGTTGACGCGTGTCAGTGCTTGTAGCAAGTTATGTTTGCGGATCACGCGGCCAAGGTAGAGTTTCTTCAAACGTTTAGCATCGAAGCCTGTGAGTAGCATATTGTAAACAAACAGTAAGTCGATTTTTCCTGCTTTGAAATCTTCAACCCAATCTTTGCGTTCTTGTTTTGTACCGACATCATGCAAAATTAGCGCAGCATTGCTCACTTTGTGGGCTTGCTTGGCTGGCTCCATGTTCGCCGTTTGAACGTAAGCCGGGCGTGGTTCTGCTACCGATGTTGCTTGCTGAGGTTCCGCGCTGTCACTGCTGAATATGGGCTTTGAGGCGTACACAGCATTAAACAACTCAAACATTTTCTTTGCTTGGTCTGAGCTATCGCAAATGATCATACCGCCTATGGTTGCGTCATTTAGCGTGCCGCGACTCTTTTCGAAGTCGCTGATGATGTAGTCCAGCATTGGCTCAACAAAACTTTGATGGGCGTATATTTCTTTGCGGTCTGCATCGCCCATTTTTACTTCAGCTTCTTCCAGCGCTTGCTGAAGCGTCATTTTGTAATTGGTCGCTATCTCTTCACGAATTAAGCGCAGGGTATAACCGTCGGCAATTGAAGCATTGTAGTAATACTTGTGAATGTAATCGCCAAAAAGAGCTCGTGAGTTATAGTCTTCACCAAGTAAAGGCGTACCAGTCAAACCGATCTTGATAGCATTGGTGTCAGACTGAGTCAGGTTGGCCAGGAAGCTACCTTTCGGGTTATAACTGCGATGAACTTCATCCAGGAAGTAAACACGTTGGATGGTGACATTATAGTCTTGCGTTGAAATAACGTCGGGGTCATCTTTAAACTTCTGAATGTTGACGACGGTTATTTCGGCTTTGCCTGAGTGGTTGTGAATCACTTGTGTGGCTTTGATGTCACGTGTGAACGCTTCACGGGAGTTTATGGTATGAACAATCAAGCCGCGTGCAGTGAACTCTCGCTGCGCTTGTTGCAGCAAGTCTAGTCTATCGACGATAAAATAGAACTTTGGAATGATTTCTCGTTTTTGGAAGTAATCCGTTAAGAACCCAACGTTGTAATAGGTTAATGCGGTTTTACCACTTCCTTGGGTATGCCAAATAATCCCTTTACGAACCCCTTCGTTTAGCTTTCTCTCAATAGCTTTGGTCGCAAACATCTGTGGGTATCGCATGATGTGTTTTTGCAGGCCATCACTCTCTGATACGTAGACCAATGCATAGCGTAGAACAAAGGACAAACGTTCTTTACTGAGTAAAGAGGTACAGATTCGATTGGTTGGGCGGCTGGGTTCTTTGTTGCTCAAAAACTCAGGATTGCTGCGGATCACTTCTAAGTTGTTGTCTTTGAGTACTGCCAGTTCTTGTTCATCAGTCAGTGGTTTTAAAAGCGCAGTGAGATCTAACACCTCTTCTTCGCGAAAGTAGTTAAACACTGGCTTGTCATATGAACTGCTCGCGTAAAACGCACCTTGTACTGGCTCTGGATCACCATCGACGTAGTCCATGTTATTGGAAAAAATCATGAACTGAGTGATGTTAGCAAAGCGCTTGAATTTCGGGTTTTGAAAACGTTTATTGATGCGTTCTCTTTCCGCGATGATACCGTCTCGGTTGTTAGGCTTTTTCACCTCAATAAACACCAGCGGCATGCCGTTGATTAACAAGATAATGTCAGGACGAAATTCATCGTCTCCGTTCTTGTAGGTTAGCTCAGTAACGACATGGAAGCTGTTGTTGGAAAAGTTCTCGAAATCGATCAGCTTAGTGCCAGATCGAGCCTTCAACTTATTGAAAAAAGCTCGGCCTAAGTCTTCGTTATCCAGAGAGAGTTTCACTTCTTCGAGCAAACGGTCAACATCATCAGATGTCATGTCAGGATTTATACGGCTGACCGCTGAAGAGAATAATTCCGGGAAGATATTTGTATCCTTGTCCCAGTGTGTTCCTTTTAGGGATAGGTACTCATAACCCAAACGCATGAGATGTAGGATCGTTGGTATTTTTACTCTTGAATCTTCAGTGAAGCTCATATCAGTCCTTCGTTATTGTTTTTATTGATCATTCTCTGGTGACTGTTCTAGGAGCTCACCAACTTGACAATTAAATAGCACACACAGTTTGTCGATGGCTTCTAAGTCCACTTTTTGTGCTGTTTCTTTGTACAGAAGTGTCACTGTGTTGCGGCTTAAACCCGTTTCACGAATGACATCTGAAATCTTTAATTTTCTCTCACCCATCATGCGGGAAAGGTTGCATTTAATCATGTCTTCCTATCCATATCGGTAAGACTTCTTTGAGACTGCATTCTATCAGGAATTTATGACTTCGATTAAAAGTTTCATTCCAACTTAACTTTTTAATCTTAAAATCTAAAAAACTGATCACATCCTATATTCCATTCATCCCCCCTCAATCCAAAAATCTTCAGGCATATGTCATCAATGTGAAACCCCATCATTGATTCCGACAGGAGCCTGAAATGAATCCCAAAATGTCCGATTACCAAAAGCAGCAACGCTATCAGGAAAATGAAATCCTAGAGCATGCGGCAGAAATACTGGCTACGCGCTACGTGCGTGGTGATGCCCTAATCAACCCTGATGCCACTAAAGAGTATGTGCGCTGTAAGCTAGGCAGCTATGAGCGTGAAGTGTTTGCCTTATTGCTACTGGATAACCAAAACCGATTGATTGAGTTTAAAGAGCTGTTTCATGGAACGGTGGATGCGGCCAGCGTCTACCCACGTGAAGTGGTGAAAGCGGTGTTAGAAGTGAATGCCGCAGCGGTGATATTCGCGCATAACCATCCATCAGGTGACTCAACACCTTCCCAAGCTGACAGACGTATAACCGAAAGACTCAAGGATGCTTTAGCGCTGGTGGATGTGCGTGTGTTGGACCACATCGTGACAGGCGATGCCTGCACCTCGTTTGCTGAAAGAGGTTGGTTATGATTGAACAACATTATGGTGAGCTTTTTATTGACGATGCTTTACATTCGTCAATGGAAGCCCTTTTGAATCGATACACACTCCCTGAGAATGCCGAACGACTCGTGTTGAACTGCCGCCAAATGAGTTACTACCGACATCGACAAGGTTTGCATCCGATAGAGGTACAGTTTAAACGTGAGTCAGATACTAGCCCCTGGCTGGTAGTCTTCTTTGCGAGCTTCTCTTACCCCGACGACAGCAGTACAACCGTTGAGCCTGAGCTGTACTTTCACCTAGCTAATCGCTGGTGCTATCAACCCGATGCAGGGAGCACGGATTTATCCCACCCAGAAGTACAAGAGCTACTCTCAGTATGGATGAAAGCCTTTACTCGCCACCTTTCCAGAAACGTCTTTGATGACGTGCAACTGACGATGGTCGGTACGTTCCAATAATTCTCACTCTGTTATTTCTTATTTGAATCCTGAAACAAGGAGGACTCACTATGTCCAAATTAACCTTCACTGCATCATTATTACCTGTGTCAAAGAAACTGCATAAGCTGTTAAGTGAGCAACTCACCGCTCATTTGCTGAGTAATGAAGCACTGACCACCAGCCGTTATCTGGTGTTTAACTTTCGCGATAAAACATACAGCGCGGATGAAGGCGGCTTCCATCCGGTTGAGATGGCGATTTGCCAAACCTCAACAGGAGAATGGAGCATTGAGTACATCACCGACTTTGCTTATATGGGAAATTACTATCCAGAGCTAGAGCGCAACTTGGATTTTGATTTTCGGGTTGGACAGTTCTTTGTGGCCTATCGTGGCTGGCTACCAATGCAAGGTAACCGTGATGCCAAAGAGCTGTATCGGCTATGGGAGAGTAACTTTCTTGCCTATGTCGATATGGACTCCTACAACGAGATAGCCGTCACCCCGCAATAACTCATGACTTCCCTTCTTCTACAAACCATCAAACTTGTCACCGCCCTCATTACGCTGTTTTCACTTTCCCCTTTCTTCGGTGCCATCGGAGCCCTATCCACTTTAGGGTTTCTGGTAGTGCTGTTGATTGGGTTATTGGCAGCGATTGCCGAGCTCAGTGATAAGCATAAGCCTCGTTAATGTTAATCGGCTCACGCTTTGGTGATGCCGATTGATGCTGTTTTCACCGTTGGACATTATGTGTCTGACCCACCTCTATTCTCCCGACATTAAATGTCCGACTCCGGTGTGGAGCTTTGATGTATTGAGAGCATAGTCATGAGCAATAAAACCAGCATTGAAGGGTTATCCGCTTTGCTGCACACGCTGATGCTTATTCCTCAACATCGATGGATCACCGTTAGGGAGTTGCAGCAGCAATTAGCCCTACTCGATATCCACCGCACCACGCGCAGCATTAAACGCTACCTCGATGACATCATTGTGGAGGTGTTTAACGTGGAGTGTGATTCGATGAGCATGCCCCACGTTTATCGGAAAACCTCAGAGCAATTATGGAAGCTCAACAAGCAGGAAATGCTCTATTGGCAACTGACCAACAAGTACTTACTACCGCTGGTTCCTGATGCACTGAATCATGGACAATGGTCCTCCTCGGAGAGAGACAAACCCTTGCGTGACAAGGGTTCAGCACATTCAAAAGAGCAAGCATGGTTAGCCAAAGTACATGTGGCATTACCCACTATTCGCGAGTGGAGCGACGAGCAACGGCACGTGTTGAATGCGGTACACACGGCATTAATGCACAACCGTATGCTCAAGATATCGAGCCAAGTATTGCAGCAAGAGAAGGCGCTCATTGAGCCACTGGGACTCTCGGTTCAGTGTGACGCGCTCTTGCTGCTTTTTCGATTATCCGGTCAACACACGATACGCACCCTCGCCTTGCCTTTGATTGATGAGGCCAGTGTATCGACGTTTTCTTTTACCTATCCGACTGATTTCAATCTTGAGCGGTTCATGCGTGAACACGATGGAATCCGTGCGTCCTGAATTTTACTCACCGACAAGGAGAGCACCGTTATGACATTAATCAACACCCTACTCCGATACGCCGCTATGAGCGTGCTGTTTATCGGGCTCACTGCTTGTGGCGACCAAGAAGAAACTCAAGCAGCAACGGCAGATATTGAAGTGTCGATATCAACTAACCCTCACTGGGGAACATTGGTCTTTGACCTGCAAGCTATCGCCGACAACACCGTAATTAGCAATGTGGTGATTAACCGTGGCAACTGCCGATTACCCGCAGGTACAACCTCAGAGCTATCAAGAAACGTTTCATTGAAGTTCGGCCAAACCTACACCGGATACAGCAACAACTGCACCGTAGACAACGTGAAAGAAATCGAAGTGACGTCAACGGCTGGCACCTTTGTTTACACCTTCTAAATCGAAAAAACGACTCATTTATTTATCAACATCAATAAGGATCGACAATGAAAAACATCACAACAAACACACTTGTTCTACTGACTACCCTTGTATCACCTTTTGTTTTAGCACAAGGTGGTGGATCGCTTGGAGGTAATCCATCGGTAGAGACGGGAGCGGTCAACGTCAGTGTAGGCAAATGTACTCAATACAAAATGGAGGTGAAAGCGGCGCAACAGGCAGGTAAGGACGTAGCGACCATTACTATTCCTCAAGGCTGTGAAGCCATCAAAGAAAAGTAATACCACCAGCAACAATCAAAAACGACTATGGGGAGCAATCACGCTCCCCACTCTTTTTTTTGCTTCTAGACATAGCTTCTTATCTAAATACCTCTCAACAATACTATTCCCATTAGCTGGCAATTTCACTTAATTCAAATAGTACTTATTAATCATCTGATTAACATCATGTTTTTAGTGACCACCACTGATATACTTACGTTTAAATTTTCATCATGCAGTCAATAAATCATGCTTCGCTATTTAATTTTCATTCCTCTTCTTATTTTAAGCGCCTGTACGAGTGGTACTACCAATATCACAAATGAACAAACTCTAAACTCTGATGAAGCCTATGAAAAAGGATACATCGCGCTTAGCCAAAAGAAATATAAGGCTGCTTATGCAGAATGGCTATCCTTAGCTGAGAACGGAGATGCTCAAGCACAGTACTCGATAGGCTGGATGTATAGTAAAGGACTGGGTGTTGAAAAAAGTGTCGCGAAAGCTTTAGATTGGTACGTTAAGTCAGCAAACCAAGGTTTTGTAGACGCTCAATATAGTGCTGGGAGAATCTACCTTTATTCTCTTCAACAATACGAGGATGCATTTACGTATTTTAAGTTAGCAGCAGAAAATGACGAAAATAAAGCGCAGTTTTATTTGGGTTTAATGTACTACCGTGGCGATGGCATTAGCAAAGATCTAAAAAAATCAGCACATTGGTTCTTACAATCAGCAAAGAAAGGCAATAAAGATGCACAGTTCTACATTGGTCAAATGTATGAACTAGGTGAAGGTGTCCTACAAAATGACAAGTATTCTCTACATTGGTTTAACTTAGCCTCAAGGAATGGACAGCAAGACGCACAATATAAGCTTGCTGTTATTTACTATCAGGGGAAAATGGTACCTAAAAATGATATCACAAGCTATATGTGGTTAAACATCAGTCAATACAACGGAAAAGATATTAAAAATATGAAAGGAATAATCTTTGATGACTTAAGCCAGGCTGATATTGATGAGGCCCAACTCAGGTCAATGAAATGTGTTGAGTCCCTATATAAACACTGCCATTGGTAATTTTCATAATCAAAACTATGCTATAGCGTGTAATGGCTCATACTTACTGATGCTCCCATAGCTCGACTATCCAAACGCCAAACGTTCGCATCATTGATGTCCAACACTACGGATGGTGAGTATGCGAAATTATATTTTCTTTAGCCATACACTAAACGGGCACTCTATAGGCAAAGTGTGCCCCCTAGCAATTATGTTTCCATTTCCTTTTCTCACCCTATTATGTTTTCTCTAAGAGTTCAAACCTCTCGTGTCATAACGCCAGACTCAACTCACGTCTAAATAAAGGCCCTTCACCAACCGCACACACTATTCCCTTCAATATCAACACATGCAACCTGTAACAAAGAAAAGTATCATCGACTTGCCCTACATAATCACCAAGTACACGGCCAATGGCTTGTGCTGCAACACAAACTCGTGACCCAATCGCGGAAAGAAGTGCATCATCAAAAAACGTCTCATCATGGGACTTAATTGAGGAACCGTTCCAAGTTCTAACCATATCCCTGCACACAAGAATACTCTCCCATTCTTTTGCTAATTTAGTTTGCTGAAAGATATCAATAGGCACCGGAATGACGGTGGTAAGCTCTTTAGTTGAACAGGCTCCAACGATTGGTATGGTGTCTCTATCCAACTGACCTGTCGTTACATCAGCTAAAAATAAACTTTGTTCCGGCAATACTGAGCAAAGCAATCGCAACATTAATTGTTCATCCACTGACTGGCCAACCCAAACAACATAATCGCCATCGCGTTCGAGATCCTGATAACTCTGCAATATGGGCAGCCCTATATAGTCGGATAACCATGACCATAAGTCTGGTTCATTAATAAGACCACATACCCCCTTAAACCAATTGCTACGTAGAGCACGTCCCTGCACAGTACCATAATTAATTAGAGGACCATAAGCCAACGGGTCACACAGCTCTACCACCCGCTTATTTTCATCTGGTGCAAGAAGAGAATTCAAAATGCCAGCAGATGCGCCTCCCGCAACAAAATGAGTAATCTTACGAGTGGTCATTATTAAACTCACTTTGAGTCTCAGCACACCGTCTCTGTATTCTCATTCATCGCTCCTTGTCAGCTACTAACTGTTAAACTGTTATCGAGACCCAAAACCTTAGAATTCATCACTAGAACAACGCTATTGTGTCTACTCCACGGTTAGACGAACAAACACACATAGGAAGGCAATATTTACCACTTTTTATCAAGGTCTTCTGCATATAGCAGTATTGCTCTTTGGTATTCTTTTATTGACTAATTATCAGTTGTCGATACCAACAAATTAAGAAGCAAAGCGGTTGCCTTCTTATGTCTGCCTAAGTTATATAAACACACCGCTACGAAAGTGCTTAGTGTTCTCTTTTGCTAGATAACTAATGTGCTTGAAGAACTCAGAAGTGGCTCCCAATGGTTGGACACATAAGCTAATCCTTTAAGTGGTTGATCCAGTTCATGCCGCGTATCTCTGTCTGCCAAAGTAGACTTCATCAGGGGTGAGGTCATTGAATCCCTGATGGTTACGCTCCTCATTATAAAACACCATGTATAGTGGCTAATTTCAAGCTCTGCTTCACGGGGCGTGCTGTAAGCTTTTAAGTAAACCTCCTCATATTTCAGACTTCGCCATAATCGCTCTATAAAAACGTTGTCGACCCATCGACCTTTTCCATACATGCTGATTAGTATTCCCTGACTAAAAGAACTTCTGTGTGAACTCAATGCTAGTAAACTGGCTGCCCTAATCGGAGTTAAAGGTATCGGGCGACCCGTAGCGTTGGAGCTCTTCTTCGAGTGCCTCGATAAAAAGCTTTTATCCATGGCTATACCAGTCGATAATGGCAACCAAGTACAGGAACCCTTTAGCCATTGGGATGTACGTGATACCAATAGCCCAAGCTTGGTTTGGATAAGTGACTTCGATATCACGCAACAGGTACGGATAAATCTTGTATGCTTTGTTCGCCAGTGTCGTTTTTGACTTGGGATAAATCGCCCCAATGCCCATTTCTCGCATGATCCGGACAAGACGCTTGCAATTAACGTTATGACCCTTCTTAATCAGTTCAGTTCGAATGCGCCTACGGCCCATGAACGGATACTGAAGGTGAATTTCGTCAATCATACGGCGTAATTCAATCTCCTCAGCAGAGAGTCCGATAGGCTCCGTAGAGCAATATCGAGAAGCTCACACTGACGCTTTATCGGTAGTTGGGTGAATTTAACCAGCGAACTCTTTCGCTGGGCTCGGTCTAACGACCGAGCACTTTGGACAAAAATCATTTTTCCATGGTCAATTGGCCGATTTTTGCGTGCAGCTTGTCTATTTCTTTGGAATTACCTTTGCCTAACTGGCTTTCAGAGGCAAAGATCATGACAGCGTTCTCAAGCAGCTCTTTTTTCCACAACCCTTAATACTGGATGCGGAGTCCGCCTATTGTTAGAGGTATTACCTGAGCCAAAGTGTTCTCAGAGTTCAGGAGTCTCCGCTGTTCGAAAAAGAACACCATCGACGGCAAAAACTTGTAGACCTTGCCACATATCATCAGGGTATCGTTCAAGCCCCCACACGTTCGTCCACACTGTTTAAACAGCCACTCTGGTGCAGATTTACCTAAACGTTGCCTAGCCTGGGTTAACGCACTTTTGGCTAGCAACTCTTCATCAGCTAAGCCATCCGCACAAACATTGATTCTTCGTGCGTCTTCGGCAATAGGCTCATTGCGAAAGAAGGCCATACCGACAATTAACCACAAAACCATATCACTTGGTAATCGGCGTCGGCGGATAGTTGCTTTATCAGAAAGATTCGCCGCCTTAGCAACCCAGTCGTCTGGGATATGTTCAGAGAAAGTGGTGAATTGGGCAACATCAATAGGACTTTCTTCCAGGAAATCGGCAAAACAGTTTTGAATAGATATAAAAAATCGGAAGCCTAAAGACAGGCTTCCGATTGTCTCTCATCAGAAGGGTCGGTCAACCGCTCCTTATCTGATCTACATTGCGACCAGGAGACCGGGCTTATACACCAAAATAATAGCGGATCAGAAGAAGCCCAGCGGGTTGGTGCTGTAGCTCACAATCATATTCTTGGTGTTTTGGTAGTGGCCCAGCATCATCTTGTGCGTTTCTCGGCCAATGCCTGACTTTTTATAGCCGCCAAATGCCGCATGTGCAGGATAAGCGTGGTAACAATTAACCCAGACACGGCCAGCTTCTATCTCACGCGCCATACGGTACGCTAGGTTGCTATCACGGGTCCACACACCCGCCCCCAGGCCGTATTCTGTATCGTTGGCGATTTCCAACGCTTCCTCGACGGTTTTGAAAGTGGTAACCGCTACGACAGGACCGAAGATTTCCTCCTGGAAGATGCGCATATCATTTGTACCCTTCAGCAATGTTGGTTCAACATAGTAGCCGTTCGCTTCGCTACTGCCGCCGCCGATCAGCAACTCAGCCCCTTCATCCAGGCCCAATGCGATGTAACCGCGGATTTTGTCAAACTGCTCACGCGAGACCTGAGAGCCGACCTGCGTCTGCGTATCCAGAGGGTTGCCCTGTTTAACAGTTTTCATGCGCTCTTGCAACTTGGCCATGAAACGCTCATACACAGACTCCTGAATCAGCAGGCGAGACGGACAGGTACACACTTCTCCTTGGTTAAAGAATGCCAGCAGTACCCCTTCCACACATTTATCCAGGTAACTGTCTTCGTGGTCAAAAATATCCGCCATAAATATGTTCGGTGATTTTCCCCCGAGCTCCACTGTCGATGGAATAAGGCTTTCAGCGGCACATCGGAGCACGTGCTGACCGACTTCGGTTGAACCAGTAAATGCGACCTTGGCTATCTTCTTATGCGTTGCAAGCGCCTGGCCGGCTTCTGCGCCGAAACCGTTGACCACGTTGATTACGCCCGCTGGCAGCAGATCTTCAATTAGCTCCATCAGCACCAGGATAGACGCCGGCGTCTGCTCTGCCGGTTTCAGGACCACACAACACCCGGCCGCTAAGGCCGGCGCCAGTTTCCAGGCAGCCATCAACAGCGGGAAGTTCCAGGGAATAATCTGGCCCACAACGCCCACCGGCTCTGGGAAGTGATAGGTCGCAGTTTGCGGGTCCAGCTCCGCTGCGGTACCTTCCTGCGCCCGGATACAGCCCGCAAAATAGCGGAAGTGGTCAACTACCAGAGGAATATCCGCTGCCAGAGTCTCGCGGATCGGCTTCCCGTTGTCCCAGGTCTCCGCAACCGCCAGCAGCTCCAGGTTGGCTTCAATTCGATCGGCAATTTTCAGCAGCAGATTCGAGCGTTCTGCCACAGAGGTGGCCGCCCAGCCCGCCTTGGCGCAGTGCGCCGCTGCAACCGCCAGATCAATATCGGCCTGTGTGGACGCCGGCACGTCACAGATGGCTGCGTGATTGACGGGGGAGGTGTTGGTAAAGTAATCCCCGTTTACCGGCGCAACCCACTCGCCGCCAATAAAGTTTTGGTATTGTGGTTTGAAATGAACCACGGCCCCTTCAGTGTTTGGTTGTGCGTATAACATTGTCTACCCCTTCTACATTTAATATCCTAGTGCTAATTATCCACTCAATAATCAGGGGTAAGTAGATGCAACACAGCTCATAAAGATGGCGACATAATTTATTTTTAATCTAAAAATCATGACGTTAACTAAATCCGTTGATGCAACAAAGTCCCATATCACAGCGGGATTTGTCGGTTTTACAATAGTTCATATAGCTATCTCTGAACCGGAGCAGGGCTGGGAAGCAGGCCGGGCTGGCCCCTCCCTAGCGAACCGGACGAATATCCTGACCATTTCGGTCTTTTTGAAGCTAGTGAAGTTAT
Source organism: Vibrio pacinii DSM 19139 (assembly GCF_000711795.1). Lineage (GTDB taxonomy): Bacteria > Pseudomonadota > Gammaproteobacteria > Enterobacterales > Vibrionaceae > Vibrio > Vibrio pacinii. The sequence continues at coordinate 23,398 of NZ_JONH01000019.1, forward strand.
TAAATGGTTGTTATGAAAAGACTTACCGGCTTTTAATGCAACTATGTGCACTCTTCTCATTTCACCACTGCACGTTAATATCCCGTTGTAAAAGACACCGGAACAGAAAAATGTCCCGCGCGATTGGCAAGCCGCAAAAAACGCGGCGTCTATCGCATTGCCCGCGATACCATATAAAAGGAGTAAATCGTGCTAGCTGAAACCTGCCTACAGACCCGTCTGCAAGAAGCGAAACGATGTGCACGCGTGCTGGAGCTGGATATTTCCCAGCGCAACATCCAGGCCTACGTGATCGCTTGTGTGACGGACACAGATATTCACGTTGATAAAATTGGGGAAGTGCTGGGTCAGGCGTTGGCCCACCCGAGCCGGGTATTACTGGGGGCCTTTGAAAAGAGCGAACTTTACCAAACCGTGCGCCCGCTGTTGAACGAAGACACCAATTAACTCAATTGCATATTATCGAGCGACCGGCCATTAGCCGGGCCGCCCTCATCCCCCGCATTAACTATACACCTGAGTGGCCTTACGGTACTGGGTCGGGGTCATCTCGTGGAATTTCTTGAACAACAACCGGAAATGGTTGGGATCGCTGTACCCAACTTGCTGGCAAATCTGATCGATATTGAGCCGAGTCGTGTCGAGCTTATCCCTAGCCAGCGCCATCCGGATACGCTGAATGTAATTCATCGGCGTTTCACCGGTGGCAGCTTTAAAGCGGCGCTTCATTTGCCGTTCACTGAGATGGCTTTTTTCAGCACACCGCACCACCGTCAGTTTGCTCGGCTCTTCACGATGCATCCAGTCTTGCAGAGCATGAATCAAGCTATCACAATGCTGCCGGTACTTGCCGAAACTGGTCAAACAGATTTGGGTGATGTTTGAGATATTCCCCCCCAGAAACTGCTCGCACTTTTCCCGGTGTGCCGCCCCGAACAGTACGTCAATCAGCAGTAGCGTCGCCTCGAAATACTCCTTGACCCCAGAGGTGCATATATACGTCCCTTCGTGGGTGATATTGAGATGTGGCATCAGGCGCACTTGCGGATAACGCTCGCGAAACAGCTCGGCATGCACCCAGTGCGTGGTAGCGCTCTGCTTGTTTAATACCCCAAGCTCAGCCAGAATGAATGCGCCAGTGCAGAGTGAAAAAACAAACAGGCAATGCTCTATCTGCGTTTTGAGCCAGCGCTTCATCTCCTCGGGCAGCCGATACGTTCCCTGATCCGGATCACCGCAAGCGCCCAGCAGCAGAATATCGGTTTCACTCACCGCCCACCATTGGGTGTTGCACGCAATGGTTAACCCGCCTTTCGCCCGGACAAGTTCCCCCATAGGAGAAACATAGCTGATCTTGGGTTCAGGCAAGCCCGCCATCATCGATGCGATCGTCAGCATTTCTACCGGGCCGGAAATTGCGGTTGTGGGCATATCATCCACTAATAGTGCTGTGATGCGTAAAGGCTTGTTTGGGTCAATCATCTGTATCATTACCACGTTCATAAGTCCGATATGGCAACACTATGTCCTTAAAACCATGACAACACTAATGAACAAATCTGAATCAACGTTCGAATTTTCCTTTTAACCCATCAAACTACATTTTTTTAATACACTGATTTTAAAGAAATAAATTATTAATAAGTTTGTTTTTAACGATTTCTGTTGGTTTAAATTAGGTTAATAACTCTAATTATTGATCCGCGGTAATGCATTGAACACTACTGGTTAGCAGACTGGCATAACAAAAATTGCTCTTATCCTGGTACAGAGTCTGAAAGAACTGCTCTGCCGGGTTGTCAATTAAATGGGCTTCTGTGGCGTCGGGTTCCACCTGCGGTGTATAGTCTTTGCTGCGGAACGAATCACGGGTCGAGAACAGATCCCGTCCCCAAAAATACACCGAGTAATACACTTTCAGGCTTTTTTCATCCCCTTCCGTCAGGATGGTCGAATGCAGATCATGGAACCCATCCCAGCGGTTATCCACTGTAAACAGTTCCTGGTAGCCCTCAATCCCCTCGGCGCTGTAAGTCCGCCCATGAGAAAATAGCATGGTATTGTTTCTGCCTTCCAGAAAAGATGGGTGATGGCGTGCGTTGAAGAGCGCAATCATCGCCAGCACCAGGACATTGGCCAGGGCTAACCCCAAAATGACCTTATTGGCATTGCTCACGGATCGCCTCCTTCACTTGCGCCATCGAATAGTCGTGTGTAAAGCTCATATTGATCGCATTGTGTTCAAGCAGTTTCTTGGAAAGATAGATGCAGGACACATACAATTGTTCGGGATTGTTGGCGAGATACAGCATCAGCAGATTGTCAGGGTAACGATCTTGAAGTGCTTGAAATGCGCGCGTCCCTTTTTCCCCGGAGGTATAAAAATAGCGCACCCCCTGATATTCCGACTGCTGCCATTGCACACGCTCGGTCGTCCCGTTGTAATACGCCATCCGCGCTAGCCAAAACACCAGAAACGCCAGCAACACGGACAAGCTGAGCAGGAGCGTCTGCTGCCATTTGTGCCAACGGCGCTGGTGAGAGGCTGCGGTTATTTCAGGCGGCACCGGATCAGGCAAGGGATCCGGTTGAGGGTCTTCGCCGAGTTGCGGTTCAGGCGGTACCGGCGTTTCCATCTCGATAATTCCTTCAACCAGCAAATACCCCTGCTTCGGCACCGTTTTAATCACCTTTTGCTCACGGCCCTTATCTCCGAGGGCCATGCGCAGCTGTGCAATCGACTGCGGCAAACTGGACGGGGTCACGATACGATCCGTCCACGCGACATCCACTAACGCCTGTTTGGACACCACATGGCCCTGATGCGTACACAGCAGCTCGAGGACTTTGCTGTCTGTCGAGCGCAGTTTTTTGCTGATCCCCAGGTCCGGGTTCGTCAGTTGCAGCCTGGCTGCCGGGTTAAAATTCCACATTAGTTATTTCAAGACTCCCGCGTCTAACATTAATATTCATCACCATCCATCCCGACCGGCCCCCGGTCAACTGGCTCCGCCTCGACACTTTAATGCACATCGACACATTGGACGGCCTGGTTCGACAGTTGGATATAGCAGTAGCGGTGCGGGTTTTCGACCAGGACCTGAAAATCCTCGTCCCCCCCATCGAAGAGCACATGTTGCTCGGGCGGATCGAAATACTTGGTTTCTTCGGCTTCAACCAGCTGATTAATGTATTTGATCGAATACAACTTCTGCGGCCAGAAGGTGATTAAAAACTGAGTTTTGAGCTTCTCTCCGCTATCGAATTGAATCGTCGTCATCAACAGAAAGTGATTCCACAGGTAGGGCTCGAGCTGATATTGCATGGTGCGTGACTTTTGTCCGTCCGTGCCTGGCCCGTAAGTCAGAATGGTTTTGCTGATCAAGGTGTCGGGATCGCGGGCAAAACTTGGCACAAACAGCCCGTTAAGGTAGACCTGAAGCGGTAGCAGGAGCAACAGAAGTAACGCGCTCAGCGATAGAAGCTTATTGGCACTGGAGGATAACTTCATCACTGATGCTCGCTATGGGATGGTGAATGTCGAAAGAAAAATTAAGGCTCTGGCCATACATCGCCTGGTCGGTATGTCGGACACAACTGACGTATACCCGGGTTTTATTCGAGGTGATATAAAAATCCACCCGGCCCGGGCGAACGCGCTCGGCCAGGTGCTCCATCAGTGTCTGGCTGATCAGATCATCACGCTCAATGGTAAAGGTGTGGTTGTCGGCACTCAGCCGCAACACATCGACGCCCTGTCCATGTGACGGGGGGGAAAATAGAAACTGAAACAGACCGAGATTCAGGATCAGCAGCAAGACGACTGCCCAGACGCGCCAGGATCGGAGCAACCCTGCAACTCGGGAAGGGGGAGGTACGCTCGCCGGCGCTGCGTCTTCTGCATCCAGATCGGTGCAGGGATGGATCAGTGACACTTCATTGCCGACCAGAAAATAACCGACCTTTGGTTCCGTGCGGATGATCCGCTGCGCCTCTGCGCTGTCATCCAGGGCCATACGCAAAGTTGCCACCGCACGTGTAATGCTCGCATCCGAGACGAACTTGCCCTGCCAAACCTGTTGATGAATTTCTGCTTTGGTGACTGTACGGTGCGGATTGGCTAACAGCAGCAACAGCAACTGGCCCACCGATTTAGCCAAATACCGGATATCCCCTGTGACGCGGTGACGCAGTTGAAACTGCTCTTGCGGTCTAAAATCCCACATAGATACCTTCTGTGCTTCAATGTGTTAGTGTCGCGAAGATAGCCGCCCCCCCATTGAAAATGACCTCAACCGCGATCGGATTATAATTTTGTAAATATATATTTTTCGGCATGATAAATAAATCAATAACAGGTAATTACTTGATCTGCGTAGTTGATTGCTGCTCAAGCGACTTAGCTTGACAAGCAACCTTATAAACTGGTGGCTGAACGAGCTGACTTTCTGCGGTCAGACCTGTTGTGTCAGAGCTAACTTTAAAAGCAGACAAAAGGGTATTTAGCCACTGTTGGGAACAGTGCAAAACTCTGATTTTATATCTATCGACAGCCATGACAATGGGTCATGACTCAAAGCCGTTGAAACATAGTATTCTCGTAAGTACCTATGGTAACGGTTCCAGTAAAATGTCGTTTCTGCAATCAAACCGAATCTGTGCATAATCGCGGCACTGGTTCTGTAGGATTTCCACGTTTTCGGTGTCTTGAATTAAGCTAGACTTTCAATTGAATTACTTCTGCTCAGCTAGTCGACCTAGCGTTAAAGATAAAATAGTAAAGGTGACAATGAACAGTCCTGACGTGAGGGACGCAAGGAGAGTATTGAACTCATCTGTGAAGTCGATGAACAGTGGCCCTTCGTAGAGGATAAAAATAACCGTCGTTGGATCCGGTAGGCATAGGAGCCATGTTATAAACGAGTTATCGCTCACCAGTTCAACGGCAATAATTGCGTAGTCGTTTTGCTCTGGTTAAGTTGCTGAACAGGTCGTAGTTTATCTGCTTCAGCATAGTCTTGGTGATTTTTTCTGAGCCTAAATGGTACATTTATTTAATTCTTGTTGACCAAAGTCATGTCCGATTTCATCGAGCCAACTAATCAATAAATTGCATTTTCTCCGTAATCGTTCATCAGTGGGTACTTGCCCATATAAATTACAAGCCAAATACGTTTCGGTAAGATTGACGAAGGGAAATGGTCTTCATAATTTCTATTTTCTTTTATCGCTGACAAACGAATCACTAACACAGGTATTTTCTGTAATATATCTGGAAAGGCTTGCATCATAAGGCTTCCCTGCCGTTTTAAAAATGTGCCTGTATACATATCTTGATAAAAGTAACTTTATTACAGAAGAATAGATGGGACTGTTGTGGCAGAAGGCCCGAAAGTTCCAGGGAATATGTTTGATTTCATAGGTAGAGCTCTGGTCAACATCTCACTTGAGATAAGGGGTATTAGACAGGTTAAGCAACAACATTAGCATTGTAAATACGTCCAATTAAAGGGGGAAATGTGACTTCCCCCTCCCTCCCTCTTTTTTAATTTATTGATTATTATCATTAAATTTCTCACCCCACTTACAATGTGCATTTAATTGCGTATTTTGACTCCAGCCTGTTCTGTGGATAATAACTCACAGTGACTATCGCCATGCGCATATCGTTAGGATGCTGGAGCACGCTCCTGCGTCCAAGTACGAGAAACTTGGCGACGCCGGCTGTCCACGATAAACGACAATCTCATTTGACGAGTCTGTCGCCGGGCTCATTTTTGCGCCTGCGCTCTGCCCTCATGGCACCACTGGCGCCCACAGCCGAGGCGATCAATCGCCTCGGATAACAATTGCCGTACCAACGGCCATAAATAGAAAAGGTAAAGTCATGACTCAAGTTACTTTTCAAGGCAATCCTGTCACGCTTTCAGGCGCTTTCCCGCAACCGGGGACGCAGGCACCGGACTTCACGCTGTGCGCTGCAGATCTCAGTGATCTGACGCTGGCATCGCTCAAGGGCAAGAAAGTACTGCTGAATATTTTCCCGAGCATCGACACCCCGGTCTGCGCGGCCAGTGTGCGTGCGTTTCATGAAAAAGCAACCGGTCTGGACAATGTGATCGTCCTGGCGATTTCCGCGGATCTACCGTTCGCTACCGACCGTTTCTGCTCCACAGAAGGCATTGAGGGCGTTCAGTCTGCGTCTTTCTTCCGCAATACCGAATTCACCCAAGCGTACGGTGTTCACATCCAAGAAGGTGCGCTCCGTGACCTGGCTGCGCGAGCGACCTTGGTGATCAACGAAGCAGGCGAGGTGACCTACGCACAATTGGTGGCAGAGATCACCGACGAGCCGAATTACGAAGCAGCGATCGCCGCCCTTCAGGGCTAACGATGGAGAAAAAGAACTCTCTGCCGCTGATGCTTGAAGCATACCAGGCAATTACCGGCCAGGAAGGCCGTCACATCGATGAGCTGAGAACGTTAATTAAATGCATCTTAGTCAAAAGTAAAAACCTGGACTACATGGACAGGCTGACCATAAAAACCATGATTTTGGAGCGCCTCGAACTAGAGCTGGAGTTTTGTCGCTCGACAGAGAACTTCGATGCACTCGACATTGTCAGAGCCTTGCATCAGATCATTAAAAACTAACCATAATGCCATCAACTGATGGCATTTTTTTACCGCAGTTCAAACACTAGAGAAAATATCATGTACCAGCATGTGCAATTCCCTGTCCAGGGGATGTCTGTTTCCGGCCATCTTTACCTGCCGAAAAATGAATCATCCGCGCCTCACCCCGTCATCATCCTATGTCATGGTTTTTGCGGAGTGAAAGAGCTGTTGTTGCCGGCATTTGCTGCGCGATTCGCCGAGCAGGGTTATGCCGCGCTGACCTTTGATTACCGCGGGTTCGGTGACAGTGAGGGGGAGCCCGGTCGCCTGGTACCAGCACTGCAGATTGAGGATATTCACGCCGCGATCGCATGGGCTGCGACCCAATCGAACCTGGATTCAAGCCGTATCGGACTGTGGGGAACCTCGTTCGGCGGCGCAAACGCGATAATTGCCGCCAGCCAGAGTTCGCTTGTTCAATGTGTGGTGGCCCAGCTCACGTTCGCCGATGGCGAGTCGGTGCTTTGCGGTGACATGAGTACCGCAGAGAAGGACAAGTTCATGACCACGTTAGCGCGGATGCACGACAAAAAGGCCAAGACGGGCAAAGAGATGATGGTACCGATTGCTAAAGTGCTTTCCGATCCGCAGTCGGTCGCCTTCTTTCACCAGTTCAAAGCGGACTTTCCCGCGCTCAACATTAAGATCCCGTTCCTGACCGTGTGGGAAACCATCAATCACAAACCGCTCAAGGCCCTAGCGGAATTGCAAAAACCGCTGCTGATTGTGGCTGCCGGAGAAGACGGCGTGAATCCTGTGAGCGAGTCACAGCGCTTATTCGCGCAGGCCAATGAACCGAAACAGTTGCATATTGAACCAGGGGCGACGCATTACCAGGTGTACAGTGGCGATCACTTTGAGTCGGTCATGCGCCAGGAACTCAGCTGGTTTGCACAATATCTCTAAGCCGGATTGCTGTTGATGAAAAAGGCCACCCCGATGGCCTTTTATCTTTGCAAACACGCTGAACCAATGGTGTTACCCCGCATAACCCTGCCGGGATAACCTATCGCTTCTGATCATCTTCCCCTGTAGTATCAAACGCCAGAAGATCGCCGGGCTGACAATCCAGTGCCCGGCATAGCAGCTCCAGGGTCGAGAAGCGAATGGCTTTCGCTTTGCCATTCTTAAGCACCGATAAATTTGCTTCCGTGATACCGACGGCTTCGGAAAGCGTTTTCAGGCGCATTTTCCTTTTGGCCATCATGACATCTAAATTGATCTCTATACTCATGTCGGGCCTGTTCTAGATCGTGTATTTGTTGTCATCTGACAATCGATATGCTTCTTTCATCACCCAGGAAATCAGCAGTGTGATCAGGCCAAGCATCAGGGTCAGTAGCTGCCCGTCATCAAAGCTCAAGGTCAGTTGGTGCTGCCCGGCAGGTGCATCAAAGGTGACGATCAGTGAAATCATCGCCCCATAGATGACTGACGCGATCACCCAATAAAACAGGCTCAGTGCCAATTGCCGGTAAATCAGCGCATTCTCGAGCGAAAACACATCCCCTTGCTCATAATTTCTGAACAAACGGACCAGTTTCACCAGCGCATAGACCGGAACCGCTGTCACGGCCAGACTAATCAGGGTTAGTGAAAGTCGCATTCCCACTGTAATAGGGGCATCGCCAAGCGAGTCAAAGTTTAAGCTCAGGTTGATGAGCCCTGAACGGGTCAAAATGTCATAAGAGGTTTCGACGGTCAGCCAGAAGTAGGCGACAAAAAGCGGCAATACAACAAGAATAAACTGGAACACTCTCCGCGCAAGGCGGCTTAATTTTGTAATTTTGTCCATCTAGGTACTCCGAAGTTTGATGATGTTATGGGGCTACTCTAGGCCAATAAAAAACAATAATCAATAAAAATTTATCGCAAAACGATATACTTTAGGTTCTTGATGGTAAAACTTAAGACTGATGGTGCCATCTTCAGGCAAACCCGCGGGCGGAAGTCACCTTGTATCCCGCCCGGTGGAAAGTAGGATGCTTTAAGTGCTGTGGGCAGCGCTGCACGCCATTTTAACGACTTGAGTGCTTTCGTGAGCAATACGCCAAATGGCAAAGGCTGTTCGCCGACAAATCAGTTCGTTCTAGGTTCAAACAGTTAGTTCGCAGAACTATCGAAATGGGCTAAATCAGAAGAAGTACATGACAAGGTCATACAGCACGAGTTCTATACATGCCTCAACACTTTTGAATCACGACTCGGCAAACCGCCCGCCAAGCTAATGAAAACCCTTTCCTCAATTGGCTGGATTTACTGGCCACCGGAAGGCGGGCATAAATCTTAGATGGCTGATTGTGACACCTTTCAACACTGCGTTGATGGGGTGCAGGACATGCACTGCAAGTGCAGGGGCTCATCGAAGAGTCGCGCCTTGCTGAAAGCTTCGGTTGCCAAGTATTTTTCGGGCAAACCTGCCTTACTGGCTATCGGTGGCACAAGCTTCGCTGCAGACGCGAAATCTCCTCGTATCCCTGGTTCCTTGTCAAGTACCGCAGATTCATCCCCCTATGGGCCTATCAGGCCGTCTCAAGACTCTATGTTTGATACGCTTTTGCACTGCGAGACCGAGCGGATCCGGTCCCATTTGGCGCACCATTATGAATTCAGAGGAGATCAGCTCTGGCTCCGCCTCCAGTCGGATGTCTACTTTCATCACGGGGAAAAGATGACCTCGGCACATGTGGCCGATTGCCTCCACGACCGAGTTACCCAGCCCCATCTTTACCAAGCCATGTACCGACATATTGCAGACGTCGACACTGAGGGGGAGTGAGTTATTGTTATAGTGAAGCAAGGTCACGCCATATAATGCTTTAGACCCAGACCGAGATGCACGCGTCGATTTACCTAGAGCAGGGCAACTTTTTGTTTGACTATAACCAATGGCTGCAGCAATGCAGCGACATTTTCAAATATTCGTTGTCGGCGCAACAGAAATCCCAGCTCAGTCAGATTGACCAGTTGCTGCGTGACTGTCCTTGTGAAGCCGATTTGCTCGATCAGCTCTACCGATGTGAAGACTCGCTCGCCCAGCCAGGGGTGTATATCCCCTGTGGCGCGATTTATTGATTTAGGATATTACCGGGGCTATCCAGGGCGCAGACACTGATATCATGGGCGTAATATCGCTGCACAAGTTGGGGTTCAACGATTAGTGGGGCGTAAAAGAGCCGTGGGGCACCGATAGGGTCACTAGGTTGTCAGCGTCGTACAGCTTGGTGTCCGTTTCCTGCATCCCGAGCTTGCGCAGGAGCCGGAGCGATGCATGGTTCTCGGACACTGCCACGCCATAAACTTCATCGACCAGTTGATTGGAGAACACAAAGTTTAATGCCGCGTTAGCTGCTTCAAATGCATAGCCTTGTCCTTGATGCTCCGCAGCAATGGCATAGCGAATATCACACAGGTTCACATCCGCTAGCATTTCAACACCAGCGTAACCGATTTTCACGGTAGGATCGCTGCGCAGGGAGACGATAAACATACCGAATCCTTTCTCCCAATGCGCAACTTTGGTCGACAAATATTGCACGATATAGGTGACGCTGAAAGGCTTTCCCCCCGGCAGATAACGCGTGGTGTCGGGGCAGGTAAAAAGCTTTTGGTAGATATCAATATCTGCTTCAGTGGCAGGTGTTAGCAGTAACCTTTCTGTTGTGATCATTGAAAATTCATTTCCTCCGGAGACAAACTTCACTTACATGTGAAATGCTGACGGTACTTATGATGTATTTCCTTTGGCCGACAGGCGACCAAGTAAGTATAGCAGGGCCGAAGGAAATCTGTTGGTCGATTAGGTTGCTTCCGGTCCAAAGATCAGCCACAGACCCAAGGACAGCCCCTTCTGATCGGCATGCACTTGTTCCTGAGTCATCAATGTGTGGGATCGGTAGCAGAGAAAAGTATCTCCGACTTGCCCTGCATATTTCCCCAGAAACTAGCCGATAACCCTCGCGGCGACCCGCTCCTATGGAAGCAAAGTTCGCGTGGTCCAAAAACGTTTCGGCATAGGTCAGGATTCTAGTACCGTCCCATGTTCTCACCAAGTTGCCTTGTTTCGTAAGCCAGAGCGTACTGATGCCGGGGATCTAACGGGAAGGGGGTGACCACGAAATTCAACGTAAATACAGTGTACTATTTGTGGCCAGACCAGCAAATAAGTCAGGCAATACCACAACTCAATATTCATATTATGCTAAGTTCAGCTCGGACTTAACGGCATTATCGAAGTCATTTGAGCTAGTAAAACTCTTGGTCAATCAGCCTCTAAAACGTTGTATCTCAGCTTAAAATCCAAACTTGGCAAATAGAAATCACGTCAATAGTGCAACCTTCGTTGAGATGACAGCTTACAGGTAGCCATCTCTGGAAGATAATGCAACAGCCAACGACAGAGGCTGTGCTCCTGCGAGAATGATTCAGAGAGCGATGGTCTGAGTGCCGGCCATGGTGGCTTGGCCGCCGACGCGAACCCGGTGAATCGTATTTCCTTCTGCATCGATCATCACCTGGATCAGGGATGAGCATCCCATGGCCCGCCCCTGCTCTAACAGGAACTGAGTTTCCCCGGGCAGGACATGATGGACCAGGTAGCATCCCAGTGCCCCGCTGGCACTACCGGTTGCGGATTCTTCATCAATGCCGTACAACGGCGCGAAGTTCCGGCAGTGGGCCGTGATGGATGCATCGCGGCTCAGTTCAAAGACGTGGAAGCCGATGGTGTCGAACGTGCGGCTCAGGTTGGCAATCGCTTCATAGTCGGGCTGCAGGGTGTCGAGCTGGCCGGGCAGGACGGGGATCAGGATGTCCGGCAATCCGGTCGAGACCACAGCGGTGGGTAAGCCAGTTCCGGTAATGATCCCGGGGGATACTCCGAGCGCCGCAGCGACGTCTGCAACCGCAGGCCCCTGCCGCATCACAGGCAAGGCCTGATCCATGACAACCCCGTGGGGGCCGACGGCTACACGCAGTATGCCGGCTTTGGTTTGTTGTGTGTATTGGCCCGGCGCAAGCTGACCGAGTGACGCCAGGGTGGAAAAAACGGCTAAGGTTGCGTGCCCGCAGAAATCCACTTCCCCTTCAGGCGTAAAAAAGTCGACTTTGAAATCTGTCTCCTCTCCGGTATAGACAAAGGCGGTCTCGGAGAAACCCACCTGCCGCGCAATCTCAGTTTTTTGTCCGGCGCTCAGGGGGGGCGGGTTAAGAACAACCCCGGCAGGATTGCCGCCGGAGTGATCCCGGGTAAATGAGTTCACACGGTGTACCTTGATGTCCTGCTCAGCCGAGCGTGTTGCCTCGTTTTGCATTTGCTGCTCCCGCGCTATGACCAGGTCCGATCTAAATCTTGTGCGTACAACTTGATCGCCCGCTGGTAGGTCAGAATGTCTTCATCGTTGGTGGTTTCGACCAGCAGGTTCAGCAAAAGCTCGATCGCTTGCTTGTGTTTCCCTAGGTTATACAAACACATTGCGTAGAAGGGTTTCACCTCTCGGCAATCCGGGAAAAGTGCCAGTGTTTTTTCAAACCACACGGCGGCTTCTTGATATTGCCCGAGGCTGCGCAGGGTACTCGCGAGCCCGAACAGCGCGTCAAAACGCTCGGTGGCCTCGAGCTCTCCGGCCAGCGCGGCGTGATAATGCTGCACGGCTTGTGACTCCAGTCCCTGGTTGTCATAAGACCAGGCAATATGAAGATGGGCCCTCGCTTTGAGCGGCTCCTGCTCCAGGAGTGTTGCTAACAGCTGGCGACTCTGCTCAAATTTCCCATCGCTTCTCAACGCAATGGCCTGCTGAATTGTTTTATCCATCATCGGTACCCTTCCTTCAACTACAGAAATTCCTTTCTACCGCTTTCAGGGGCAGAAAGCTTGTAAAAAATAAACACGCCGGATTGCGGCTTTCCGCTCAGTCGCGATCCCCATCCGGTACGATCACCGGTAAGTCGGTGCAGCCGAAGTCGAGTCCGAACTGACTCAGCACACCAGTTAACTGACCCCGATGATGGGTTTGGTGGTTGAACAAATGCTGACAGAACGCCCCCAGATCCCGCTCTAAAACCTGCCCTTCTGTGGTTGTATAGCGGATCGGCCGGTTGCACATTTCTGGTGTCAGCTCATGGGTAAAGTCGAGGAAAATTCGGTCGACCAACGCCCGCAGCGCTCTCAGTTCGGTAAGGTTGCTGGCAAAGCTGTCATTCACCGTGCGCGCCACAGGCAGCGATGCCAGCGTCTGTGCATCGATATTCACAACCCCGTTGTCGACCAAACGCCTCAGCATGATGAGATCGCCAAACAGCAGGTGATTCCAGTGATCCATCACCGTGGGGAAAAACGCCCCTGTCGGTTGGTGTAACTGCTGCGTTGTCAGTTGTTCGCACACACGCATCAGCTGATCATTCATGCGCTGGTTGTAGCGTGCGAAGATCTTGAAATTTGAGGGTAAATCCATGTAAACCTCTGTCGATTCATCTTGATATCATTTAGGATGTGGTGGTACGTCTGTCAGTCAGGCTCTTTTAGGGCTAGAATACCTGCGGATCCCAGTAATAAAGCACCACTTCCTCTAGTCACAGCGGTAAGAGACAGTCGGCTCGCATCAACAATCCGTCTGGCCGAAAATGCATAAAACATCACCAAACTGAAATCAAGTAACGCCATGGTTGGGCACATCACTAATAGTTGAGGGAATACGGGTAAGTCGGGGTTGATGAATTGCGGGAAAAAAGCTGAGAAGAATAGGATGGCTTTGGGATTGCCAGCCGCGACTAAAAAGCCAGAGTAAAACAACTTTTTGTTTGAGGCCTGTAAATCTGAACCCTTGAGGTTTAAGTGCTCAACTTGTGCCGGTTTAGCAAGGAGCATTTTTAGCCCCATGTAAACCAAGGTGATCACACCAAAGACTTTGATGACAGTAAATGCCATTACCGAATTTGCAAGGATGACACCTAAACCCAAGGCGACTAATACCATTTGAATAAAGTTAGCAGAAATGTCCCCAAGGGCGGTATAAAGCACGCGTTTATGCCCATATTTCAGTGCATGTGCAATACCTAAAAATATGCTAGGCCCCGGTGTCGCGGTAAGAATGAGCGATGCCGCGACAAAGCCGAGCCAAAGGTTAAAATCCATTTTCTATCCTTAATTTTCCGTTAAACACTTCAAAAAATATCGCCACTGACACACTACCATACCAGCGATTACTCCAACCACATATTGACCAAAGACATGACACCCATATTGTTGGTTTCGGTGCCATACAAATTGTCCGCGCGAGTGACGGTGAAATGATTGCGCCACAGAGGACAATAATAATAGTTCTGGATAAGCCAATCCTCCGCTCGATACAGCTTGTGCAGAAACTCCTCACTGTCGTTACTTTCCTGCATGAGCATATCAATAAAGGTTAATAGGCTTTGTTTTCCTCGTTCAGGCAAACATAGGCTAAACACATTGCCACAAAGTAGCCATTCGTAATACTGGAACGTCAGGTCGTCACCAAATACGTAACAGTCGTAGGAGACATCAACAGCCACATCTTGAGACTGTCCTTGAAGACATACCTGCCAAATAACCCCTTTTTGAGACAACGCATCAAGCAAAGGTTGCAACTCCCTCATATGACTGTCTATCACTTCAATGACCACCGGACGAGATGGCAGTTTCATGTCGTGATTGAACAAGTGAAACCCCTTATCTTGATGGCAATCCATCACGCTGTTCGCTGCTCTTTTTTGGCTATCAAGTGTAAAGCGTCGACTATGATGAACAAACCAAGCTCTTTCTTGAGCGGACAAGGCGTTTGCATGATGATGAAACTGCAAAACAGTACACCCACTACGATCAACTTTTTGTGGCTGAGCGGGTTGAGATTCGCAATAGAGCAGTTCTGCCACGTGCATAGGCGTTTGGGGTTGGGCATCGCTACACCAAAACTCTACTCGTTCAATATGGCCACCAAAGCCAAAGTAGTGGTTATTACGAACCAAACTCCAATATTGCTTTTCCAGACTTTCGACCCGATATGCTCCACACCCGATAGGTTTTGACGCCTGATAATCAAAAATCGCACTGTGCGAATCGGCTAATAAATGAAGCAAAACGGGGTCAGATTGACGCATAGAGAAAATGACCCACTGCCTATCTATGTCAATCCGCTCGACATGGCGAAATAGAATTTGATATGGGTGCGGCGTGTTGAGACGCATCTCGACATTTTTTTTGACCAGCTCCGGTGTCAGCGCTTCTCCATTGTGCATCATGATGTCATTGCGGATGCGAAGACGGATTTGCTTGTCACTGTAGTGAAACTGGTGAGCGATATGAGGCACAATATCATTTTGAACGGGGTCATAGCGCACTAAGGTGTCGAACACGCTTTCGATCAATAAAATAGAACGAGCGGACTGTGCCAAATGTGGACGCCATTCAGGCAGCATATAAGGCACTAAATACATTAAAGTGTTCTGCTTTTTCAGTTCCTGTTGTGCGTCCCCTAACCAGAGAGGTATGTGATCTTGAAATAGGCGGACTTCGCCAAATTGAGTGGCTAGCCGAAATGCCTGATTCATTCTGCCAGAGCGAGCCATCTGCTCTAACTGAGTCAGCAGTGAGGCCTCAAAACTTTTGAGTAGTGTCAGTTTAGAGCGGTGGCCACGTCCCTGACCCGAAGCCCAATGGATAAGCCCAAAACTCTCGAAAGCAGCCATTAGCTTACTCACGTACCTTTCTGAACAGACCAGAATTTCAGCAAGGGTGACGATATCGACATCATAAGTTTCATTGCGAGAAAAATGTTTCTCTAGTTGCTTTAAGCGTTGTAGATGACTCGTGGACAACAACTTAGAACCTACCATGTCAACCTCAAAAATTATCTTCATTAGAAACGACGGTTCACTCTGTGACTTGGCGACGTAACATAAAATAGTGTGTTTATGATCTCGCAGGCCGAAATTAATAGATATGGACGATCTGGCCGACGATGAATCCCAGCAAGAAAACTATACCAGACAAACGCGGACGGCTTTGAGTTTGTATCACTGTCATTGTTTGAGGGGTTTCCGGTAAGTACTGTTTCGCGTTTAAAGTATAGAAGGTGTAGTCTAATGGATTCATGGTATTACTCACACAGCAAAGGTTTATGTAGCTATTATTAGCGAACAAACACGAAGTAATAACGATCTCTTTACTGTGAACAGTTCACCTTTTAATTAATAATTTAATAATAAAGGAAGGCTCTACTTTTCACCTGCCACCAAACCAACTAATTCAGCAAACATGTAGAGGCAGATTAATCCCAGTCACATTCAATATTAGCAATCAACGCTACACCGATTAATCTTCAGGTATATGTTATCTATAAAAACGCTTAACGCTACCCTAAGGACGAATTACCATTCTTAGGGATAAAGCAAGAATACGACCGCACAGCCTGTTAGCGGTCTGCTAACAAACTGTGCACATAGTCTTAATCAGCCTCTGTCGCTTCAACGGCTAACAAGTCTGCCATGTCATTACCTTTATCACCTGAGTGAGCTTTGACCTTAAACACCTCAACGTATTTCTTTGAACGCAGTTCATCGATTTGTTGCCATAGATGGCGGTTCTTTACTGGCTTCTTGTCTGACTTACGCCAACCTCTCTCTTTCCAGTTATCTAACCAATCGTTGTAGCCCTTTACACAGAAATCACTGTCTGAGTAGATGGTATCGCCATCTTGGGCATACTCTAAACCTTCGATTAATGCCATTAGCTCTAATTCGGCATTGGTGGTATTACGCTTAATGGTGATGCTATCTTGATGCTCTAGTTCACCCTGTTCGTTAAAGGCTGCGATACCAATGCCACCTTGTGTGCATCCGTGTTGATTGTTTGGTGCTGCGCCGTCTACGTAAATTGAATAACTCATTTTTTATCTCTCTCTAATTGAAAAAGGGAGTCTTCGTGGGCTCCCTTTTGATGTGGTAGGTGTGTGTTCTGCTACTTGGATTAGTCTTGGCTATCTCGCAGTGCTAGACGTTGCTCCATCCATTCTTCGATTTCACTTTCTAGCCATGCCACTGCCCTTCCTCCCAATGGAATGGTTTTAGGAAAAACTTCTTCATCCATAAACTTGTAGATGGTTGAACGACTTAACCCTGTCGCTGCGATTACATCGTTTAATCTTAAGAACCTCATTATCATTGGGAATTATCTCCTGTGTTGTATATACCCATGAGATAAGTCGCCACTGTAAAAAAGTGCAGTCGGTCTAATCGGAACTAGAGCCAAAGAAGTAACGCTGCTCTTTCCATGCTTCAGCAAGACTGCTCATGCGATGAAAGACAGTGCGTTTGATGTTCGTGTCCTGCTCCCTACAGCGTGTCCCCAAGCCATAATTACCTCGGTCATTGAGAAATACCAATGAACGCGCTTTACCGCTGTAGTGCTTCTCTATCGCTTCTTGCCAAGCCTCTTTAAGGTGCTCAACCAATTCATTGCGTTTTTCCCAGCAAATATCGGGACCAAAGTGCTGGCTATAGTCAGTAAACAGCATCACGCGATAGTTGTGGGATGGCACCTTGTCTTCCCGTTTACGCCATACATAGAACAGAGAATCCGTATCAAGCTTTTCTTTAAGCAGATTAAAGTAATCGTTGAGGATACTGAGGTCGGTATCTAGATGGTCTTCTGGCAAAAACAAGTCCAAACGTGTGGCGAGAGCGATGTCAAACTGACTGAGTGCCTGTTCAAAAACATCGACCATCGAGGTCAGTGCTGATTCGTATAACCCCTTGTCGCTGTAATACAGCGGGTAATCTTCAAAAGTTCTATCAAGGGTAATGCTTGGGAGGTAGGTTCTATTCGCCATGAGTAATGCCTTTTAGTGTGTGAATGACATAGGCATTACTCGCGCTGTATTTTTTTAAGGTCAGTCGTGACTGCAACCAAAGCCCTTGTTGCGGTGATCGTTCCGGTTGGCAATGGGCTTCGCGAGACGACTGATTCGATAGAAGAACTCGTTTAACTGTAGCGGGAACATTTCAGCGTCAGACAACAGCTCAAAACCTTCATTGCTAGGGGAATACGCTAATCCAGAGCATGGTTGGCTGTAATAAGCTTCAACCACCCTATCCCATGTCTTCCTCACTTTTTTGTAGAGAAAACGTCCCCAACCCTCTCGACCAGTACCTAAACTTTGAAAGAGAACCCTATCAAAGAGCAAGATAAGATGATGGTGCTTGCTGGTGGATTCATTCGCCTTCGCCGAGATATAACGAATGACCGTTTGCTGGTATTGATAAGTTCTGCCCGTGTATTTGTCCTTACAGAGCTCATTAGTCTCCGATTCTAAAATACGAAAGAAATGGGCAAACACCGTTAGGTAATCACCCCCTAAGTCACTCGGTAGATTTAGGTTGATGTGAACAGCAAAGATTCTTGGGTATTGGTTTAGTGCATCATTCAGCACTCGGTCTATCTCCTCCAGGTATTCGAGGACGAGACCATCTTCAAAGTAGTAGAGAGGTTTCCCATTAAAGGTTCTGTCATGAGTGATGGTGTGGTGGTTAAGAGCATCTGAACGACTATGAGCAACGTTAAGTTGATGAATCATGATTGGTTCCTGTGGTTTGTTGTGATTCCCACAGGAACTGTAACTACCGTAATTTTAAGCTACTTATGACTATGGCCGAAATTTCGTCTACCGCTACCAAAGTGCTTAGTGTTCTCTTTTGCTAGATAGCTAATGTGCTTGAAGAACTCATCAAACGCATCATCAAAGTCATCAGAGTTACAATTCAAGCGGTGGATGACCACACTGTCACTATTCTTTCTCTTTGAAAAATGGACTAATCCATTAGCTTCTTCATAGTCGACACCTGCTACCCTCGCCCATGCTTCTACGATAAAAGAGCCTAAGTTCTCCTGTTGCGTTTGAGTTTTCCCCAACCAGTTAAATCTATCTTTGTTGAACATGAGTACTAGGTGATAGTGGTCATTTATCGAGCTAGAGCGTTCCCTCACCCAAACAATCCGCACTTTACAGGGATGCACTCTACTCCCTTCTCTTTTCTTTCGCTTTCCCGAGTGCTCAATCTGCGACTGTAATGAGCGTAAAAAATCGGTCATCACATTACCGCTCATTTCATTTTTCCTGAGCTTAGGAAACCTCAAATCCACGCGAATAGCCATAAGCCGAGGATACTCGTCCAATGCGAGATCAATCGTATTGTGCATTTTATCTAAGTAGTCGATATAGAGTGGACCATGCTCGGTCTGGATAGGTCTACCCAGAAACGTTTTCTTGGTGGTTAGTCTGAGGTTTTTGTTTTTTCTAGAACGTACATTCATTCCTATCTACTCCTGTGTTTAGGTTCATAGATAGGTCTGTGTCGTTAATTTTAATTGCGTACTGTGAGTCACTAGGGATGACTCAGTAGAGGGTTTATATAGATACGAAGATAATATAATACTAACCAGACAGACATCGACCAAAAATTAAAATAATCAACAAATCGAAAAAACAACAGAGATTATATCAAAAAAAGTCTATAACGACATTGAACAATGAAAAAACCACCAAAAACATATAATAAAAAACATCATATCAGTTTCATTTTAAATACCCCCCCTACAGTAAACATCTCTAGAAATATTAGATATAACTATTTTTTCCTTTAAATCATCTAAAGTTATACATAACAACGTAACTTATCATCGGTTCAACAATACAGAGGTGAGTCTTCATTCAGACTTACCGCTTTAAAGTGCCTTTCACATCAACATTTCTCTGTGAATCTATCACTAATTAGGCATTGACCACATAGCAACAAAGACACTACTTAGTTCATACAACTCTAAACAAACACTTGAAAAACGTCCAAAAACACGTTAAAAAATTAATACAAAAACTACTGAGTAATGATGATGCCACAAATCCACCAGACCGATAGAGATAAAAAATTAAAAAATTTTATTTCAAGAAGAGATCTTAGCTTCATAGATAATAGTGATCCTGTGAGCATAGCTATACCATACATTTTTCTTTATATTCATAATTTCCAAGAAAATGGCGATATCATACCTAGATTTGGATTAACAAGAATAACTGAAAAGTTTAGATTGGAAGATTTTGTTGGTGTTATAGAGGTATATAGAACTCAAGATATGCTAGAAGTTTTCTTTGATTATAATGAAAACTCTAACATCGATAGTAGTATAAAAGGAAAGGTAAATGATAAAATATCCAAATTTTACGAAAAATATAAATCTGAAAATAAACTTTCTTGGATAGAAAAAGGAAACCGAGATCAGGCTATTTGGCTGAAGAAATATATATCCAATAATGAACTAATAGAAACAATAACAAAAAGAATTCCTAAGTGCTTGAATAAAGAAGAATTAATTCATATAACCGTACCTTCATTAATTTATTCAATGGACATGGAAGATGCAGAAAGGGAATTATTGATAATAAAAATGAGACAGGCTTGGGGACAGGTTAAATATAGAAATAAGATAAAAAAAGAAAACAAAGTTAACTTTAACTTTGTTACAGATAAGAGAACAAAAGAAAAACTTAAAAAATTATCATGTGTTTATGATCTAACAATGAATGAAACTCTTGACCGGTTGATAAATGCGGCTTACCAGAGCTCATCCAAAAAAAATGAATCTTAATCTCCACCAGATCTCTTAACCACAGCACCTAGTGGATTACATAGAACCAGACGACCACCTAAGCCATCTTAGCAGAGGGTAACGGGTGGACGTTCGCTTCCATTAGTGATTGCAACTTGTTACCCCATGCCTCCAGAACCTTCAACTGCTCATCGATATAATCATGATGGTTATAGACTCTGAGCATACCTGGCAGCTGGTGGCCGACTGTCTTTTCAATCGCTACGATATCTAACCCCATTTCACTACAACGACTGATAAAGGTACGGCGCAAGTCATGAGGTGAAAAGCGCTCAAAATCGCTAGGTAGATTACGTTTGATCAATGCCCGTACAGCCGCAGGTTCTTGCACTCTATCGACCATTAATTGGGGCCATACCAACTTCCACTTACTTGGCACACTGTCACGCTGCTCGTTTAGAAGTGCAAGCAAATAGCCACTTAAAGGCACTTTACGTGCGTCTTGGCTTTTAGTGTGTCGCTCTTCTGAGCTGGCTGGTAATAGCCAAATTCCCTCATCAAAATCTAACTCACTCCAACGCATTTCCAGTACGGCACTAATACGCTGTCCACAACCAAGTAAGAACTGCATTAAACGGATGTTCGAGGGATCTGTACGCCATGACGGCATACTCGTTAACAGAATCTTTAACTCTGAAAAGCTTAAATTACGTTTTGTGACTTTAGAGCCGCCACCAACGTCTTTTGCTTTCAGTTGGGGTGCAGGATGAGTATCGAGCATATTTAGCGCTAGGGCATGGTTAATCACTTGGTTGATGATTTTATGGCAAACTCCAATGGCCCCCGCCATACGCTTACCGTCTTTATCAACCTTAGCATCAAAGACCCTATTGAGGTCATATATGCTTAAATCTGCCAATTTGATGTTACCGAGAACTGGCTTGATATCTCGATTGTAAATGGTCCTCGACTGGTCACCCCGTAGCTGTTTTGATAGCCGTTTCTCATCAAAGCTAATAAACGCATCATCAAAGGTTTTCGCTTCATCTTGCGCTCGTTTCTCTATATCCAGTTCAACCTTTGGGTTCTTACCATTCTCCAACCAACTTCGATAACGGCCAGCTTCCTTTCGCGCCTGATCCAATGTCATCCCGCGCTCTGGTTTGATCTTAATGTATCGACCCATAGAGATTTTTTCGTGTTTCTTCCCTACTTGAAAACGAAAGATCCAAGTCATCGTGCCTGTTGGACGAACTCGAATGTTCAATCCTTCGACCTTCTTATCGGGAATCGAGTATTCCTTATCCTGTGGCTTCAATGCTTGCAACGTTGCATTGGTGCTGATTCGTTTCGTCATCGTTGGAAAACCTCTGCATTTCTGGGTACGGCTCTGGGTACGGCGTGGGGTACGGGGAACATCGAGTTTCTATTGTACGGCTTTGGACTCCAACGGACAATAAGATCATAAAAAACAATATTAATCATGATCTTACAATTAAAAAATATAACTCTGTAGACTTTGATGGACTAAAGGTTCTATTTACCCACCACATGGAAGCGGGTGTAATGCTAGAGCGTAAAGTCTAAATATCACTTTGATATAAAAAAACGAGCCGTGATGGCTCGTTTTTTTATGGCGTTGATAATGATTACTCTTGAGCTTTTTCTGTGGCAGTCAGAAAACCAAGCTTTTTGGCTACCCATAACAGTAAACCAAGGGTAATAAAGATTGCGAGCATGTTTGATCCTGCCTCAGGATACTGCGCTTTGATAAACGCAGAGTGACCAAAAGCACCAACAAAGAAACACGCCAGTCCGACTAAAGGAATATCTTCAGAGACCGGGTTACTTAAATACTCTCGATACAGAGCTTGGACTGACAGAGCCAGCGCAATCAATGGAAAAATAGAGAAAGAGACTTCGCTCATGGTTAACCATGACAGCACTGCATCACCACACATACCAGCGACTAGCGCCAGAACCAGTGTTTTTTTCTCAGAGCCACGATTAACTTGGTTTGTTTCATTCGACATTAATCTATCCCACCTTTTAATCGGTTACGTTCACGTTCTTTGCGATACCAAAACGCCCCTTTGGCGATCATTCGCAACTGCATAATAAGACGCTCAGCGAGTTCATCACGCTCAGGTCTCTCTAAATCTAGCGCTTCAGCACCCGAGCTAAAAACTAACGTCACAGACGCTTCAGCTTGGGTAAAAGCTTCATCGCGCGCCATACCACTACTAATTAAGTATTCGGTCATCTCAGCAACAAAATGCTGCATTTCACGCGCCACAGCATTACGAAATTCAAATGAGGTGCCTGAGCGTTCACGCAATAACAAACGCAAGACATTGGGACTGCTCTCGATAAATTCCATAAAGGTCTCTACCGACGTGCGTATCACACTGCCCTCTTTTACAATACGCTGGCGCGCTTGACGCATCAGTTGGCGTAACAACAAACCACCTTCATCAACCATGGTCAGACCTAACTCGTCCATATCTTTAAAGTGACGATAGAACGAGGTGGGGGCAATGCCCGCTTCACGTGCAACTTCACGTAGGCTCAAGTTGGAAAAACTGCGATCGGCACTGAGTTGACTAAACGCAGCATCTATCAAAGAACGTCGTGTCTTCTCTTTCTGCTGTGCTCGGATTCCCATGGATTTCATAGCTGTAATTCTGTTTTTTACTTCTAATACCATTAATATACAACGATTGGAGTAACGAGATAAGCCATAATCGTTCGCTTTGATGACCGAATGGCAATTAAATCGAGCTGAGTTGAGAATTCAATCCTTTCGCGACTAATTAGAGACATACAGCATACCCTTTAGCCATTTTGATCTATTCTGCGTGATCTCGCCGACTCTCTAGTGCGCTTATCATTTACGCTGTCAGCGAATCAGTTAAAATCTCGCTACAGCAATGTTAAGAATCTATAACAAGGAAAAGCGCTATGGCGGAGAATAACCACTTTGATGTAATCGTTATTGGTAGTGGCCCCGGAGGTGAAGGGGCAGCGATGGGATTAACCAAAGCGGGATTGAATGTTGCCATTGTGGAAAAAGAGAGCAGCGTCGGTGGCGGTTGTACTCACTGGGGAACGATTCCCTCTAAAGCATTACGTCATGCCGTTAGCCGTATTATTGAATTCAATAACAACCCGCTGTTTTGCCACAACAACACCAGTTTGCATTCCACCTTTTCCAATATTCTTGGTCATGCAAAATCAGTGACAGATAAGCAAACGCGCTTGCGTCAAGGTTTCTACGATCGTAATCAGTGTTCATTGATCTTTGGTACCGCTCGCTTCACCGATAAGTACACTATCGCCGTGATGCAAAGTGATGGTACCGAAGAGACTTACAGCGCGGATCGCTTTGTGATTGCCACTGGCTCACGCCCGTACCAACCAGCCGATGTCGATTTCACACATCAACGTATTTACGACAGCGACTCGATTTTGAGTCTGAAACATGACCCTCGCCATATCATTATCTACGGAGCCGGGGTTATCGGCTGTGAGTACGCCTCTATCTTCCGCGGGTTAGGCGTCAAAACCGATCTAATTAACACCCGAGATCGACTACTTTCTTTCCTTGATAACGAAGTGTCGGACGCGCTGTCTTATCATTTCTGGAACAGCGGTGTCGTTATTCGCAATGATGAAACGTATCAGAAAATTGAAGCCACAGAAGACGCCGTGATTGTTCACTTAGAGTCAGGCAAGAAAATGCGCGCCGATTGTATTTTGTACGCCAATGGCCGCACTGGTAATACCGATAAGCTTAATCTTGCTGCTGTTGGCCTTGAAGCAGACTCTCGTGGTCAGTTGAAAGTTGACACTAACTATCAAACAGACATTGACCATGTCTACGCCGTCGGTGACGTGATTGGTTATCCAAGTCTTGCAAGCGCCGCTTATGACCAAGGTCGCTTCGTCGCGCAGGCGATTAATAAAGGCCAAGCAGAAGGGCTTTTGATTGATGACATTCCAACGGGTATCTACACCATTCCCGAGATTAGCTCTGTCGGCAAAACCGAACAGGAGTTAACGGCAGCCAAAGTTCCATATGAAGTTGGGCGCTCTTCGTTCAAGCACCTTGCTCGCGCTCAGATCGCAGGTAAAGATATTGGCAGTTTGAAGATTCTCTTCCACCGCGAAACAAAAGAAATTTTAGGCATCCATTGCTTTGGTGAACGAGCCGCTGAGATCATCCACATCGGCCAGGCGATTATGGAGCAAAAAGGCGAAGCCAATACCATCGAATACTTCGTCAATACGACCTTCAACTATCCAACCATGGCTGAAGCGTATCGCGTCGCTGCGCTCAATGGCCTCAACCGACTGTTTTAATATTCATGTCTTGTTTCAAGCCGGACCCTGTCCGGCTTGTTTGTGTTTAAGTCAATACTGACTGGTTGACTGCGTCACTGATTGAGAAATTAAACGACCCGTTTGTTTGGATCATTACAGTAAGATCACCAACGCAGCTGAACCACGACTGGGGTTAAACGCTGCTTTAGGAACTGGAATTTACTGATCCAACGCTGCCAAAGCTTCCAACGACCGCAATCACGTTCAAGTGGTGAATCCGTTTTAACCCAACGTGCCCAAGGCAAATAACCTAGCATCGCCTCTCCTGGCGAACGATAACCATGTTGATAATGACTGGCTCCCATCTTTTGTCCCAACTTACTCACACACAAATCTCCAGCTAAAACCATACAAATCCGTGCGCTGTCGAAATGACAGCCAAGCGCCTGCACAAACTTGGCGATTTGCTGTTGATTACAATCTAACAAAGCGTGTTCACAAACAATCATGACCGGGCTCTTATCCCCCACCGGTAACTGCGTCAGCCAGCTTAAATCATCAACACTGCCACACAGGTGATGGTAGCGTTCGCTATGATGAAACAGTTTTTTTCGCCACAACAAGTGTTCTGTTACATCCAATTCGAGCCAGTGACAACGGCCATTATCGACCCGGTAGAAACGCGTATCCAACCCTGCCCCAACATTAATGATCCAACCATCGGGATTGCGTTTAATAAAAGCGGATACGTGCTGATCGCATAGACGGGCTAAGGTGACATGAAGTAGTTGCTTCTGGTCAATATCACCAGAGAAGCATTCGGGAGCGAGTTGACAGCGTTGGCAAGCACGCGCGGCGATCGGATCGTAAACTAGGCCATTGTCGATTAAACTCTCACGACTGCGCAGCCACATAGGTTGGAGCAAATTGACTGGGATTTGATAGCGATGTTGATTGGATTGGGGGTTAGTGGCCATTATCATCTTCCTTCTGTCGCCAGAAGAAGATGATAATGAATATCAGTTACAAAAGCAACAAATGAGAATTGATCTCAACTATTAACTACATCCAGTCGGTATTGCGGATAATGCCGACAGCCAGCCCTTCTATTGCGAGATGCTGGCTAGTAAGATCAACTTTGATCGGTGCAAACTCATCGTTTTCTGCATGCAACAGTACTGTTGAGCCTTTACGCTCAAGACGCTTGACCGTTACGTCGTCGTCGACACGGGCCACCACGACTTGACCATCACGCACATCTTGGGTCTTGTGCACCGCAAGCAAATCGCCATCCATGATGCCGATATCTTTCATACTCTCGCCATTTACACGCAAAAGAAAATCCGCTTGAGGCTTGAACATACCAGGGTCGACCTGATAATGCGTCTCGACGTGCTCTTGCGCTAAAATAGGTTCACCGGCTGCAACTTGGCCAATCAACGGCAGACCTTGATCGTCATTTGCAGCGTCTTGAAGCAAGATACGGATACCACGCGAAGCGCCTGGAATGATCTCAATCGCTTGCTTACGCGCAAGCGCTTTTAAATGCTCTTCTGCTGCATTAGCGGAGCGAAACCCCAATTCTCGAGCAATTTCTGCTCGTGTTGGTGGCATACCTGTCACATCAATTTTGTTCTTGATGAGGTCAAACACTTGTTGCTGGCGGGGCGTTAGCGGCTTCATAAGTCACCTGTCTTTTTATACAGTTGACTGTGAGTATATCCAGTATTTATAAAAATGAAAAGCCAATTGATTGTTTTTTAACAGGAGTGTTAACTGGCTAAGATCATGCGAGCAGAGAGTCGAATGAGTATGACAAACTGTGGTCCGTTTGGGTGCAAGTCATTTTAAAACATCCTTTTAGCCCTTAGCATAAACATCGGGTTACGTTGCTAAGAGGAGTGACCCCATGTAGGGTTTTCAGTGGCATGTTGCTTTCTATCGGCAGTTTATTGAACGACTTTGTTGATGTGAAAATTGACGTTTTCCTAATCAATAATAAGTAAAAGGTTAGACCAGTTTCTGGTATCCTTGCCGGCTATAAAAAATAACGCTTGGGCGTCCCCCACTTCTATAGTTAGAGAAGTGGAAATACGCTTACGCAAACTCGCAAATTTTGAGGCCAAGAACCTTATGTCTTCTGGACGAATGTTATCGTACTCTTTACTGAAACTGCCCATGTCATTGTTAGTAAAAGGGACAACAATTCCTTCAAATCCTATTGAAGATCATAGCATTGATATCAACAAACCCATTATTTACGCGCTACCATATCGCTCCAATGTCGACTTGCTCGCATTGCAAAAGCAGGTTATCGCATTAGGGCTACCAGACCCCCTTCAGCCTGTTGAGATCAATGGTAAGCAGTTCACTCGCTATGTGTTTACCTCTGCACGACAAACCGTGATAAACAACGACCAAGACGTGCCGAACGAATCGATCACCCTCTTTTCAGATCTACTTGAGCTGCATAAATTTGATTCAGATCTCGATGTGCAAGTGATCCCAACGACGGTGCTATGGGGACGTAAACCGGGTAAAGAGTCTCAGCACAAGCCTTACCTTCAATCGCTTAATGGCCCACAAAAAGCCATGGCGGTTATTGTCTCTGGGCGCGACTGTCTTGTTCGTATCAGCCCTGTGGTCTCACTGCGTTATATGGCTGATTCGCACGGCACCGATACTTCGATTGCCCATAAACTGGCCCGCGTGGCACGTATTCACTTCTCACGTCAGAAGCTCGCAGCATCAGGCCCTAACCTGCCAAGTCGCCAAGCGCTGTTTAAGCGTTTAATGAAATCGCAGGCGATTGAAAAAGTGATCGAAGATGAGGCAAAAGCGAAAAACGTTTCGATTGAAAAAATGCGTAAAGAAGCGCATGCCATTATGGATGAAATCGCCGCAGACTTTTCTTACTCACTGGTAAAAAATGGTGACCGTCTGCTTGGCTGGCTATGGAATCGCATCTATCAAGGCTTGAACATTAACAATGCGGCGACTGTACGTAAACTCGCTCAAGATGGTCACGAGATTGTTTATGTTCCTTGTCACCGTAGTCATATGGACTACCTATTATTGTCTTACGTGCTTTACCATGAAGGTATGGTACCTCCGCACATTGCTGCAGGGATAAACCTTAACTTCTTCCCGGCCGGACCGCTTTTCCGTCGTGGCGGCGCTTTCTTTATTCGTCGCAGCTTTAAGGGCAATAAGCTCTACTCAACTATTTTCCGTGAATACTTAGCCGAATTGTTCGCCAAAGGTTACTCCGTCGAATACTTTAGTGAGGGTGGCCGCTCTCGGACTGGTCGTTTACTGCAAGCCAAAACTGGCATGTTAGCGATGACTATTCAGGCCATGTTGCGCGGATTAAATCGCCCGGTCACCTTAGTACCAGTTTATATTGGTTACGAGCACGTAATGGAAGTCGGGACTTACGCCAAAGAGCTGCGCGGCAAACGCAAAGAGAAAGAGAATGCCAGCCAAGTGCTACGCACCATTCGTAAACTGCGCAACTTCGGCCAAGGCTATGTCAACTTCGGTGAACCGATCCCGTTAAACCAGTACCTTAACGAGCAAGCGCCACAATGGACCAAAGATATCGATCCTATCGGTGGTAGCAAACCACAATGGCTAAACCCTGTGGTCAACTCGCTTGCGACCAAGATGATGACGCACATCAATGATGCGGCAGCAACCAACGCGATGACGTTATGTGCAACGGCACTGCTTGCTTCTCGCCAGCGCGCCCTATCTCGTGACAGCTTGGTGAATCAAATCGACTGTTATCTGTCGATTTTGAAAAATGTGCCGTACTCAGAAACTTATACCGTCCCTACTGAGGATGCCAAGGCCTTAGTCAAACATGCTGAGTCACTGGATAAGTTTATTATTGAGACCGACAGTATGGGCGATATTGTCTCACTTGACCGCAGTCAGTCGATTTTGATGACCTATTACCGTAATAACATCATTCATTTGCTAGCGATACCTTCCTTGATTGCGCAGATGCTGGTTCGCCATCAGCAATTATCACTGCAACAGATTCAACGTAATGTCGCGCTCATCTACCCATTTCTTAAGCAAGAGTTGTTTTTAAGCGTGGAACAAAAGAGGCTGGCAGAACTTACTGAAGCGTATATCGAAGAATTGGCGCATCAAGGCCTTGTCACCATTGATGACCAGCACAATGTGGCCATGAACCAAGCCAATAACCAAGTACTGGTATTACTGGGTCGCACCATTACCGAAACTCTGCAACGTTATTCGATTGCGCTAAACCTATTGGTCTCAAGCCCTGATCTGGGTAAGTCTGATTTGGAACAAAAGAGCCAAGATATTGCCCAACGTTTAGGTCGGTTGCACGGTATTAATGCCCCGGAGTTCTTTGATAAAGGCGCCTTCTCGGCCATGTTTGCTACCCTCAAACAAGAGGCGTATCTCGACGGTGACGGAAACTGCGATAGCATCAAGAGTAATGAGCTTGCAAAACTGCTCTACTCAATGCTTTATCCAGAAGTACGCCTGACCATTAAAGAGAGTATCCATCAGGCGACTGACCACACAAAGAAGCATTAAAATAAAAGAACAAAGGGCATCATATCGATGCCCTTTGTTTTACCAGAATGCGATAAATAAGCCGATGGTTATCACCATACCGACATAGTTGTTGTTGAGGAAAGCTCGAAAGCACAACGCTCGTTCGCGATGGCGGATAAGATGTTGCTGAAACACAAACAGCGCACCTGCAATCAGCAAGCTCCAGTAATAGCTTGCGCCCAGTTGATAGTAACTGCCTACCCACATCAGCATAGCCAAAGTGACCAGTTGCAATAAACCAATCACCATCTTGTCATAGCGACCGAATAAAATGGCCGTCGATTTGATACCAATCTTTAAGTCATCATCTCTATCAACCATGGCGTATTGCGTATCGTAGGCAATAGTCCACAGGGCATTGATAGCAAAGATAAACCACACCATCATTGGCACTTCATTGGCTTGCGCAGCCCAGGCCATAGGAATCGACCAGCTAAATGCTAAACCAAGGAACAGTTGCGGCAGATGCGTATAGCGCTTCATAAATGGATAGATAAACGCCAAGAAAAGGCCAACAAATGAGAGCTTGATGGTTAGCGGGTTCATGCTCATAACAAGCAGGAATGAACTCAACGCGAGAAGAAGAAACAGCGCAATCGCCTCTTTGGCACTGACGCGCCCGGAAGGCAAAGGACGTTGCTCGGTACGTTTGACGTGACCATCAACATTACGATCAGCAAAATCGTTAATCACGCACCCAGCGGCACGCATAAAAATCACCCCAAGTGTAAACACGACTAGAACACTAACGTTTGGCATGCCTTGGGCCGAAATGATCAGCGCCCATAAAGTCGGCCACAGCAGTAACAAAGTGCCAATCGGCTTGTCCATACGCATCAATTGCCAATAAGCAACGGCTTTATCCGCGGTCATCGCTCGCATTCTCCTTGGTGTAAATGGGCGCTGTCGGCAAAAACAATTCAGCCACCAGCATAGGTTTGTGATTCATCCATAATCGCGAGCGCCTAGCTAATAGTGTCTGGCCATCAATGTCCACCGCCCCAACTTGCAAAGCGTCGCGTTTAACATTACTGGCACTAAATACGGTTAGCCCTAGCGGTATTTCGCCTTGGTCGGATAGATCAAAGTCTTGTCCTTGCATCGAGCTCTTTGGAATCAAGGTTCGGCCCAATACCCAAGCTTGACCATCGCCTTTTAAGACGACTTTGCGTAACAAACACTGCTCTTGAGTCAGCAAGCTTACTTCTTGGCAATTAAGCTGTTGGCCATCAATGGCTTTGTTATGTAGCAAGTCGACACTCAATACCTGACAGTAAGACTCTAATAAACGTGACAAGGAGCCCTGTTCTAGCAACCAAACCTTCGCACTTGGAGTGGGAAAGCTAAAATGTTTTGGGTCTTGCCATTCAACTTGACGTAAAGCAGATAAATAAAGCGCAGTTGATTGATTCATACTAGTATTCAATAAGTAGCCTTATCATCGTACAATAATAAAGCTTCGAACTCTGATGTTAACCACTAGATAGAGTGCTTAACGCATTTTTATTACAAATAGATGCTCTATTGTAACAAGACTCAGGCGATTCGAATATCGTGATTGGAAGAAAGAAAAGTTATAAATATGATTAAACGTTACCTAGCCCAAATATTTGTCGTCTGGGGGTTGCTTGTTAGCTTACCCACACTAGCCGAAGAGGAAGGCGCACCCAAGTTGGCTTATTTTACTCTAGAGCCTGATCTCACTACCAACTTCTACACCAAAGGAAAAAAGCTCGGTTATATTCAAGTTCGCATCGACATCATGGTTGCCAGTCAGGCTGACCTCGGTATCATCGAACTGCATCAACCGCTTATTCGAGATGCAGTGATAGAATTACTCGGTAAACAAACCGAAGAAACCGTCACATCACTCGCTGGGCGAGAAGATCTTCGTAAAACCTTAGTTGAGCAATTAAATGCGACCTTGCTGCCTGAAACTGGCAAAACCATTATCGCCGATTTACTGTTCACTAAATATCTCTACCAATAAAACCAAACGGCGCACTCTATGAGGCGCCGCATTGACTAGTCTCGCTCTACCATGCGACTGGCATCCAACAGACCTAATAGCACCCCAGAAATCAAACCGGCCAAATGAGCCGTGTTAGCAATAGCCATAAACGGCTGGACAAACCCCAGCACTAACCACACCAACATGAAGCCAATCACAGGTTTAGGAAGGTTTAAGCCCAGTTGAGGCGCTTTGTAACCGAGCATCCATAAGTAGCCGACTAACGCATAAACTACCCCAGACAAACCACCAAAGTTTGCACCCTCAATCCAGTATTGGCCTGCTCCCGACAACGCTGCGGAAATCACCAGCAACTGAAGCAGTTTTGCCGAGCCTAAACGCTGCTCAATATCGCCACCCAACTGCCACCACCACAATAAATTAAAAGCGATATGCATAATGGAAAAATGCAACAGTGCATGACTCACCCAACGCCATAGCTGCCACTGCTGAGTAGAAAAAGCGGGGAAGTGGAGTGCGTTAAACACCCCTTGGCCTGACCCAAACTGTTGCAAACCAAAGATGACGATACACATCATCATTACACTTAATGTGACTGGCCCAGCTTTCGCCTTGATCATTGCCAACATACTGGGCGAGTGGTATTTAAAATGATTCTGCCTTGTTTCAGCTACCTGCCATGAGGCCGCTTGGTATTTGCCAGCGTTTGGATTGGCCAGGAACTGCTTCAGCTCAGCTTCCGCTTCCACTTGATGTTCTACCCCCACCAGCCACAGAGCAAACTGACCCTCTCCCTCAGGCATCATCTGCACGTCTATTTTTCGAGACGCCATATAATCGATAAACGCTTGCGCCATTCTTGGATTGTTGAGAGCAATCAGTCTCACCATACTGCTATCCTAAACTCGATTCCGTAGCAAGCCCTGCCCTGTGCCAGGCTTCAAAACCACCATCAACACTATACACCTGCTCAAAGCCTTGGTTAACCAAATATTGCGCCGCGCCTTGACTGCTAATACCGTGATAACACATCACCAATATCGGCTGTTCAAACGCCACATCATCCATAAACGAAACCATCGTATCGTTGGTCAAATGAAATGCTTGTTTGGCATGACTCACAGCAAAAGATTGCGGGTCGCGGATATCGACCATTCTCGCGTCACCTTGCTCAAGCAGAGCTTGAGCACCTGCCACATCTATATGTTTAAACTGGTCCATAATCTTTCTCTTTTATCGCTAATTTTACTAACGCGATTGTAACCTATCCAGTGGTCAACAAGTACTCTGTGTCAGTAAGGTTATCCACCAGTGATCATAATTCAACCATCTGTGGATAAATTTGTGGATTACGTTGATAAAGTGTTTTTATAAGAATCGATCCACAATATGTAGTGATGATCCTTATTTGATTGTGTGTAAAGAGAAAACTATCCCCATTGGATAAAGAGAGTACAGCCCTTTATTCACCCTGCTTTCTGACAGATAGCCAATAATTTCCACACAGAGTTACCCACAGGCAAGTCGGTTACATTCGATCCCGAAAAACAGGCAAAATATCGATAAGCGATCAGCAACAAAAAAGCCGAGATCGTTTGATCTCGGCTTTTTAGATAAATCAGTTTGTGCGTGGCTATTAGAACTCGCCAACCGCCGCTTTAAGCTTCTTCATCGCGTTCTTCTCTAACTGACGAATACGCTCGGCTGATACATTGTAAGTATCTGCCAGTTCTTGCAACGTGGCTTTATTGTCTTCTAACCAACGAGAGCGAACAATATGCTGACTACGCTCGTCTAGGCTCTTAAGTGCGAGGCTAAGACGATTGTTGGTGTGTGCTTCCCAGTTTGCCGCTTCCACATTGTCAGCAACATCAGACGATTTGTCTTCTAGGTAAACCATCGGCGCTGTGTACGATGAACCAGAATCATCGTCGTCGTTTGGCATCTCGAAGGTAGGATCTTGTGCCGCTAAACGAGACTCCATTTCACGCACTTCTGATGGCGCAACACCTAATTCGCGAGCGACCGTTTCCACCTCGCCGTTATTGAACCAACCTAAACGTTTTTTCGACTTACGTAGGTTGAAGAACAATTTACGTTGTGCTTTCGTCGTGGCGATTTTGACGATACGCCAGTTACGCAATACGTACTCATGAATCTCGGCTTTAATCCAGTGCACAGCAAACGAAACCAAACGTACACCCACTTCTGGATTGAAACGTTTGACTGCTTTCATTAGACCAATGTTACCTTCTTGAACTAGGTCAGCCATTGGTAAACCATAGCCAGAGTAACCTCGCGCGACGTGAACAACAAAACGAAGGTGGGAAAGGATCAACCCTTTTGCCGCCTCAATTTCACCGTCATAATGCAGCCTCTCAGCAAGCTCACGTTCCTCATCAGCAGTCAGCATTGGGTAACTGTTTACTGAGCGGATATAGCTATCTAAGCTATCTTGTGTAACAACCGCCATAGGGTATGCTTTATTCGTCATTCGGTTCCTCATCAATCTCTGATCTGGAGTAAGTTTTAACCCAACAATCTTGAACCTAAAATGAACAAGATTCAAGCAGGGGGAAACTATTATGCATAAACAAATCGTCTACACAAGAGCGAAGTATACGGTAGCGTCTACTTTTTTCAATAGTATGACAACCACTAAACAGTCGAGTTCCAATTAAATAG
The DNA here is from genome assembly GCF_000711795.1 of Vibrio pacinii DSM 19139. Lineage (GTDB taxonomy): Bacteria > Pseudomonadota > Gammaproteobacteria > Enterobacterales > Vibrionaceae > Vibrio > Vibrio pacinii. Next base: position 57,276 of record NZ_JONH01000019.1, read on the forward strand.
GTTCGATCTCTTTTAAGTGCCGTTGGGCAGAGACTTTGGCCGCTAAGCAACCTAAAAAAATGCCGAGCATCACCAGCAATAGCGACTCATCCCAGCTTAAACCTACCAAACGAAAACGACTGTCATACAGTAACGCTAACTTCTCAACGCTACTGTTGAGTAATACGGTAATCAACGCTGTTAAGATCCATGCGCTGACCGCACCTAGCAAGCCAAACCACATCCCCGAGTACAAATAAGGACGTAAAATGTAGCTGTTGGTCGCACCAATCAGCTTCATGGTTTGGATCTCTTCTTTATTTGCCAACACATTAAAACGCAGGGTGTTACCTACAATCAGGAACACCGACCCCAACATCAGTACCGACAGCGTAATTACAATACCACTCACAAGGTTCTTGATTGCATCCAACCGGGTTAACCAGTCTTCATCCAAACGAACATCGGTGATTTCACTCTGCTGTGCGATCCGCCCGGCCAATTGCTTAATCACTTGCTGGTCGTCACGACTCGGCGTTACCACTAACACACCCGGTAGGGCGTAATCATCCAGTAGGCTAATGGCTTGTTCAAACCCTGAATACTGGCTCAAATCATCCAAACCTTGCTGTGGAGAGATGTATTCGACCGCCGCGACATCGCTGTCACTCTCAAGCTGATCTTTTAATACCATCACGCGCGCTTCAGGCGTACGTTCTTGAATATAAGCACTCACTTGTGAAGGACTCGTCACATCACTGGATGCTTGAGCAATATTTTTACCCAGAAGATAAAGCGCCGATGGCATCGCTAATGCCATTGAGATAACCGCTAAAGTAAGCAAGTTACCTAATGGTCGCTGCCACAATTCATGAAACGACAACTTCGCCTGCTTAAGATGGACCTTAAAGAAACTGTCTTTTTTGACGCGATTTTTCGCTGTCACATTGGTTCGTCCACGAGGTTTATTGGCCATAATCTTCTACCTCGCTAAGGAAGCCTTGGTTTAACTCAAGGTGACGGTATTGTGGACGCGTATTCACTAAACCGATGTCGTGAGTAGCGAGTAAGATCGTCACTCCTGCGCGGTTAAACTCTTCAAATAGCTTCAACACACGATTCGACAACTCAGGGTCAAGGTTACCCGTTGGTTCATCGGCCAATAATAACGTTGGTCGGTTAACCACTGCGCGAGCAATGCCTACGCGTTGCTGTTCACCGCCAGACAACTGGCTAGGTAAACATTTCGCTTTATCGAGCAGATCGGTTTTATCTAATGCGGCTGAAACACGGCGTTTTATTTCATTTTCCGAGATCGATTCGATGCGCATCGGCAGAGCGACATTATCAAACACTGTTCTGTCCATCAGCAGACGGTGATCTTGGAATACAATACCGATATTACGGCGCAAAAAAGGAATATCTTTACTAGGAATTCGCGTGATGTCGTGACCGTTAAAGCTCACCTTACCGTCCGTTGGGCGCTCTATCGCACAAATCAACTTGAGCAGAGTACTTTTACCCGCACCCGAATGACCGCCAAGAAAAGCCATTTCACCGCGACGCAGGTGGAAGTCGACTTTCTGCAAGGCTTGTCGGCCGCCGCGATACGCCTTACTCACTTGTTGAAACTTTATCACCCGAAATCCCTCTATTACTGAGTTGCTGCTATTGGTCGCTTAACGTTAGTCTTCGCGACTAAACAAAGCATCAATAAACTCTTGTGTCTCAAATGGACGTAGGTCGTCAATACCTTCACCAACACCAATATAACGAATAGGGATTTGGAACTGATCGGCCAGCGCAAAAATAACACCACCCTTCGCCGTCCCATCAAGCTTAGTCAACGTAATACCCGTCAATGGCGCAACATCACTAAATAATTTAGCTTGGCTAATCGCATTTTGCCCGGTGCCCGCATCAAGCGTCAGCATGATTTCATGTGGTGCCGAGTCATCGATCTTCTTCATCACACGGACGATCTTGCGCAGCTCTTCCATTAAGTTGGCTTTGTTTTGCAAGCGCCCGGCGGTATCGGCAATCACCACATCAACGCCCTTGGCTTTCGCTGATTCAATCGCATCATAAATCACAGAAGCACTGTCAGCACCAGTATGCTGCGCTACCACTGGGACGTTATTGCGCTCGCCCCATACTTGAAGCTGCTCGACAGCAGCGGCGCGGAAGGTGTCACCTGCCGCTAGCATGACGCTTTTACCTTCGGCTTGGAACTGTTTGGCCAGTTTACCTATTGTGGTCGTTTTACCGACACCATTGACACCAACCATCAAAATGACGAATGGCGTTTTCGTCGAATCCACGACCAACGGCTGCTCAACCTGAGACAAGATATCCGCCAGCTCATCTTTAAGCAGACCGTAAAGCGCTTCGCCATCTTTCAGATCTTGACGTGAGGCTTTGTCGGTTAAATTGTCGATAATTTTGACAGTGGTATCCATACCGACATCAGCGATCAGCAATTGCTCTTCAAGCTCCTCAAACAGCTCATCATCAATTTGCTTACCTTTGAACAGACCAAAAAAACCCGCCCCAATATTAGCTTTGGTGCGCGTTAAGCTGCGCTTTAAACGCACAAAGAAACTTTCGCTTGGTTTCTCTTGTTCGGCAACGCGCGGTTCAGCGGGAGTGTCAGTTTCTACTTCTGCTTCTGCTTCTGCTTCTGCTTCTGCTTCTGCTTCTGCTTCTGCTTCTGCTTCTGCTAGCTCAGCCTCAGGGCGTTGATGTTGCTCGTCAACCGTTTGTTCGAGTGTTGGTTCGGTTTCCGTTTGTTGTTGTGTGGATTGTTTGGCCTGTTCTTCGTCACCAAAGCCAAGCCAAGAGAGTAATCCACGCTTCTTTTTTTCCGTCATCTGGGGCTATCCTAGATCGTCTTAATTAACTCAGACTCTTTTTTGCGGCAATGTCGCCGACAAGAAAAGAAAAATGACAACAGAGTGAAACGTTTTCACTGTCAGAGTGATGGTATACACTCTGTCATCAACAAATTTGGGCTGTATGTTAGCGCTCAACAGCAGAGCAGTCAGCGCGTATAGTATCACTTTATTAGCGGTCAAAAAATCTATGGTAAGACGTCGCCAGCAAAACACATCACAAAAAAAGCCCTCAAGTGGCTTTGTTCGTATTATTAGCGGGTTATGGAGAGGACGTAAACTCCCTGTTCATGACGCCGAAGGGTTAAGACCGACCACAGATCGTGTCAAAGAAACGCTGTTTAACTGGCTAGCCCAAGATGTGCCACAAGCCAAGTGTCTCGACCTGTTTGCTGGCTCTGGAGGGCTAGGTTTTGAAGCCGCTTCACGCCAAGCTGAAATGGTCACGCTGATTGAGCTCAATTCGAGTGCCTTTAAGCAGTTGCAAAGCAATATTGCTACGCTCAATGCCAGCAACCTCACAGCGGTCAACAGCGATGCGTTAAGCTACCTTAAACAAGCCGGGACGCCGCATCATGTAGTATTCATTGATCCACCATTTCGTCAAGGGTTACTCGATGAGACAATTCAGTTACTTGAGCAAAATGGTTGGTTGGCAGACGATGCGCTTATCTATATCGAGACCGAAAAAGAGCTGACACTGGATAACGTGATTCCAGCTCATTGGCATCTACACCGAGAAAAAACCGCCGGTCAAGTCAACTACCGCCTGTTCAACCGTCAACACTCACCACAAGGATAATAAAATGAAAGCATTGATATGGTTAGCCAAAGCAGCCATCGGTTTTGTCTGGTTTATACTTATCCTCAACGTCTTTGCGCCGTTTCCGGGCAAAGCAGCGATCGCCCTCTACATTATGAGCGCGTTCTTGTTGATGATGCATGGTTTACAGATGGCGATCTTCATTGGGGCTTTCGGTGACAAGATCAAAATGAGCAGTTGGGAAAAATGGTCGATTTTAATCTTCGGCATTTTCGCACTACTTGATATTCGCCGTAAACACATGTCATAGCAAATACATGCCATTACAAAAAAGCCGCTAAGTTAAGCGGCTTTTTTGTCGCTATCGTTAGCCGAGATATCCTTTGACGCCATCGAGGAACATCTGTGTCGATATCATAATAAGTAGTAAGCCCATCAGGCGTTCAACCGCTTTTAATCCTCGCTCGCCCAACACGCGATGGAAAAAGTTGTAGAACATCAAAATAAAGAAAGCCACGCCCCAGGCTAACAATACCGCAGCAGACAATTCAAGTAACTGCTCAGGGTGCTGGCTCGATAAGAGCAACAACGCCGCAATAACGGATGGACCAGCAATCATTGGGATCGCCATTGGCACAATAAACGGCTCCTCACCCGCCGCCAGCCCTGTGATACTGCCACCGCTTGGGAAGATCATTTTGATGGCAATAATAAACAGGATGATCCCGCCCGAGATACTCAATGTTTCTGGCTGGACATGAAGAAAATTAAGGATGCTCTTACCTGCAAACAAGAACAACATTAAAATACCAAGAGCAAAAAACAACTCTCGAACCAAAACCTTACGCCTGCGCTTTGGATCAAGGTGCTTCAAAATCGATAGGACAATAGGTAAATTGCCAAGCGGATCCATGATCAACACCAACATGGTCGCGGCAGAAAGAATGTCCATAAAAGACCTCCAAAAATAAATCAATCAAGCACAGAAAATTGGCCGAAGTATCGCAACCTCGAGACCTGAATAGCAACAATGGTTGTTTGAGCGTCAAGGTACCGGATAGAAACCGTCAGGTACCTTGATTTTAGATAAGCAGAGAAGCTGTGATCAGGCAGTGTGCCAACAGATAGCTCCCAGAAATAAAGTAGCGCCCCTTGTCGAGCGGATGACGATAGTCATGGATAGCCAATAGCATCGCCGATAACGTCAGTGTTAACGACCCAGTAAAGCCTAATGCGCTCGCAACGGTACGGTTCAACAACCACACTTCACCTGCGGCCCAGTTAAGCTGCAACAACACCATTCCCATCATCACCACAGGGAAGATCAATCGATCGATTTTTGGCAACAACAGGAAGAAGCAGACAACGCCGATACCGAACAGCATTGCAGGCAACCACCAAACGATATCGCCAGAAAGCTTAAACCAAAATGAAGCACTATAACAAAGCTGCGCTGCAACAAACCCTGCAAAGCAGAACTTAAGGTGCTTTTTGGCGATATAGAGACCGTCTGCAACCATCGAAATGATTAAACCCAGTGACACCCACCACGCCACGATGCCAACCAAGGCTTCCTGACTCCAGAGCATGACGAGCAACATAAATAACGTCAATATTTTAAACATCGCCGCTTGCTTGATGCGATTGTTTTCAAGCGCAGAAATACTGATGTACCCAGATAAGGCAACCGAGAGCCAGCTCCACATTCGAACACCTCAATAAAAATGAGCTGCTAGTGTAGGCAGCTCGAAAAAGATGTCTAGTTTTGAGGGGCAAAAGTTGGATCTTGATAATACTTCTTGTCGGCGCAATATGTGCGACAGCGCGGGGTTATTTGGCAACTTTTTACCAGGCGATCCAAAATCGCCGCTGAGACAGCAGAGTCGTCAAAAAAATCACTTTTGCTACGATTACCAAGAAAAATGAATTTAAAGTGAATAAAATTCAACAACTTAACCAATAAAACATAATGTTTAATTAATGTAAATTTTAATTTTAGCCTTACGATAATTTGACATCGCACTGACACCAATATGCAACTTAGCAACCAAATGCCTACTTAAAGCCAAGCTAGCAGTTAAATGGACGCACTATTCAATCCAGATCAACGAAAGCTCTATAAATCACAAAAAACTAATTTAAACAAAGTTTAACCACTTTGCTTTACCTTCAATAACAATCACTTAAGAGGAAAATTAGCAATATAGAATAGAAATTACACAGGTTAAACATCACTCACCCCACGCCTGAACTTCAACAAAAAGGTTTAATCGAGACCAGAAAAGTTATTTTTTTAAGGCTTATTGTCTTATTAGCTTGATCTAACCCCTAAAAAGCTGCTATTCTTATTTACATACCGTTAAACATCACTTTTTAGGAGCAGTGCTATGATTTCTTCTTCACAAAAACAAGGACTTGTAATGATCGCAGTTGTCGTAGGCCTAATGACACTGCCGATGATGTACTAAGTAAAAAACAAATAAAAAAAGGGACGCTGGTGCGTCCCTTTTTGCTATCTGAGGCCAATACTCATAACTTTGGTGTAAAAAACTAGCGATGTGTCGACTTTTACACCAAAAGAAAAAAAACCGATTTTCGTGCTTTCACGTTATAGATGCTTAGATAACTCGTCCCAATGCGCATAATAGAAAAACAAGGCAGCACCAGTAATCAATGTCATCAACATAATCGCAGCTCGCCACACAAAACGAGAGCTGCGAGGCGTCAGTTCTTTTTCACACTCATCACACACTGACATAAAATCATTGCAACCATCGAGTTTAAAATCATGCTCATGGACAACTTTATTGCGTATGGTCGCAATGTAGCGCAGCTTGCTAATCACATCATGAGGCAAACGCTCTTCACAGCTGGTGATCAACTGATGTAGCCCCTTGCCATTCGCATGATACTGAGTCCGCAGTAGCGCCTCGATTTTTCTCGTCCGTGTCACTACGTTTTCGATATCAGACATAGTCTCCCTCCACGCTCTAAGTTTAGGGGGTATTTGATCCTTATTGTATCTAATGTCCCACTTTTTGTTTCGAATGCAAATAGATTTGTGTAAAAGAATCAACCAGTAAAAGGGGGGCTAATGGCTTACACTGCCCAACGTACGTGATATGACTCGAAGATTTTTGTTGCACTGAACACTTTGTTTTTGCAGCAAGAGCCGTGCCCTGAATCACAACCGAAATATCGCTAGTATTAGACCAAACCCTCAGAGACCCAATGATTATGCCTATCACACTGCTTATTGCTATTGCTGTCACTGCTCTTGTTAGCGGCTGGGCATTTACCCACTTCTATCGCAAACACATTCAAGGCGAGAATGCCCCACAACAGAAAGTCGACGTCACCATTTTAGACAAACAGTCAATTGCGATTGAAGATGCTCAGCCCGGTCAGGATGAGCAGGAATATTGGATTTATGTACAAAAAGGGCGCATTGGCCCCAAACGTGAATTCCAAGTGGGTGTGCATTACTTCCAAGCGCTCAATCCTGGAGATCAAGGTACGCTCACCTATCAAGGTGACACTTTTATCCATTTTGCGCTAAAACGTTAAGGCAATAACCAGCGTGTTTTTTCTGAGCGTGATACCACCCAACTGAGCCATAATGCACCGCCACCACTGAGAAGAATCCAAACGGGGATCACCCAAGCAGGATGGCCTTGATACCAGCCAAACTCTTTCATTGGCCAAAGGAAAATAGGGTGTAGCAAATAGATCCCTAGGCTGTGCTGACTGATAAAGCCAATCACTCGATTAACTGACGCTGACAAACCTTCACCCACATAACGGCATAAGATGAAAATCATACTTGCCGCCAGTACCACGTTAAGCGTTTTATACGACAACCAACGCCCAACGGTATACTTGTCTGCAGCAAGGCTATTACCTATCACCATGTAAGCGGTGGTGGCTAGTGCGGCGATTCCAAGCAAGCTAAAAAGAACAGCCCAACCCAATGTGACCGAGACGCGTTGATACAATAAATACCCCAAGGGTAAATACCCACTGTAAAGCCACAGCTGATTGCTCCACACGCCGTCAATCCCCAGCAAATAGAGTAAGGTCGTCACCAGCCAAATCGCAACATACGCATACAGCGCATTATCACCGTGCTGTCTGACCACAAACTGGAAAAACGGGATCAGCAAATAGAGTGGAATAAAATAGTAGAAGAACCCGAGGTGGTAATAAGTAGCATGCCACGGGCTGTCTCGCAGCACTTGCTCCGTGACACCAAAATCATAGCCCTGGATAGTGAGACCAGATAACAGAGCATAAAACGCAGACCACAACAGAAACGGAACCAATACTTTGCCTAAGCGACGCTTGAGGTAATACTGAGCATTAAACGGACGTCGGTCGCTGAGCATAAGTGCGCCACTAATAAGAATAAACACGGGGACCGCCCAACGAGTCACACTGTTCACCCCAACCGCCGTTGCCCATTGGTCAAACGGAATGTCTCCAAGCATTTGACGATATGGGGCAAGCACATGAATCGCTATCACTGCAATGGCTGCCACGCAGCGCAGCACATCAAAAAACACCACTCTTCCTCTCACGCTTGTCACCCTTCTTGTCACTGAGAGAGTGACTATAACAACAAAAAAGCCAACCTCGGTATCACCTTGGTCAGCTTTTGGTTATAACTGCGATTTTGTTATGCTGTAGCTATCGCTTTGAGCTTCGGCAGTTTTATCGAGATAAGCGTTGTCAGCGCAAGAAAAGCACACGACACCCACAAACAAGCGGCCAATCCCGCCATCTGAAACACCCAACCAGAAAGAATGGTGCCAATGAGGCGTCCCATCGCATTTGCCATGTAGTAGAAGCCAACATCAAGCGATACACCATCACCTTTAGCATAACTAACAATAAGGTACGAATGCAGTGATGAGTTAATCGCAAAAATCGCACCAAATAACATCAATCCAGCCACAATAACAAATTGGGGTTGCCAGCCAACTTGGACCGCATAAGCGATCAATGCGGTAACGGCGGTGAGTAAGCCTGCCCACAATAAAGCCGCATGGCCGTCAGGCACTTTACCTTGAGACTTACCCGTAATCCGCGGGGCAATACCTTGCACAAAACCGTAAGCAATGGTCCACGAGGCCAAAAAGCCACCCACCCACAGATGAGACCAACCAAACGCGCTACCAAGATAAATTGGTAGTGCAACAACAAACCATACATCGCGCGCGCCAAACAAAAACAACCGCGCCGCGGATAAGATATTAATCGGCGCTGACTTTGAAAAAATTTGACTAAACTTCGGTTTGTTTTTGGCTTTGCCCAAGTTACGCTCAAGGCCGATTAGGCTACCAATAAGCACTAAGGTCAGTACACTTGCCATCAGTAAGACGGCCAGTTTGAAGCCCACCAGCGAGAGCAATAAACCACCAATAAAGAACCCCGCGCCTTTAAGCGCGTTTTTTGACCCAGTTAATATCGCCACCCATTTGTACAAAGCGTCTTGCTGTTCATCAGGCACTAAACTTTTAATCGAGCTTTTGGCACTCATCTTGTTAAGATCTTTGGCGATACCAGACAGCGCTTGCGCCATCATTACCCATGGAATCGTTAGCCAAGTGATCGGCACGGCGAGCATCACCAATGCCAAGATCTGCATACCAAGACCAATGTTCATGGTTTTGTTCAACCCCAACCGCGCGCCTAGCCACCCACCGACTAAGTTAGTGACTACGCCAAAGAACTCATAGAACAAAAATAGTGAAGCAATTTCTAAGGTTGAATAGCCGAGGTCGTGGAAATAGAGCACCACTAACATACGCAACGCACCATCAGTGATGGTGAAATTCCAATAATTGAAGGTGACGAGCATGTATTGGCGAACGCTGTTGCTCAAACTCGATAACATATCCAATTTACCTTTTGTAATGGCGTAAAAAAGAGCGTTTGAATGACCAGGATCCAAACACTCTTATTGCAGTGACTACTTAGCGGCGACAGAGTGAATGTAGTCAACCTGAACCGCTTTAGTGAAAGCACCAGGTCGCAGTGCTTGTACCTCAGCGATAATCTCGTCTAGCGGCCACCCTTTCTCAAGCAGTAGATGAGCAGCAAACAGTCCTGTACGACCCGAACCGCCCATACAATGCAACGCCACTTTGCCACCGTCACGGAGCACTTGGTGTAGCGCTGGGCTCGCTTGTTGCCACTTCACGGCGAAGCGTTCATCTGGCGCGCAATCATCTTCAATCTCAATCTGAAACCACTGCATACCAAGTTGTTGCGCTTTAACGCCCAACTCTGCAACCTGCTTGCTGGCCAATTCGGCATCATCAAGTGCGGTCACCAACGCCGTAACACCTTGCGCTTTTAGCTCGGACAGTGATGTGGCCAAATCGACGCCCTTAGTGCCTGGGCATGGGGTTAGGATCAACGCGCCACTATCGAGAGCAAGTTGCCATGTAGGATGTGTCATATCATGTGCCCCTTACGCCAGACCGACTTTACGTACTAATTCAGCGGTGCGCGTCGCGTACCCCATTTCGTTATCATACCAAGCGTAGATTTTGACCATACGAGTACCGACAACCATGGTTGATTGCGCATCGACGATAGTAGAACGCTGATCTCCACGGTAATCAATTGACACCAATGGACGCTCTTCAAAACCTAAGATACCGTTCAGCTCGCCTTGTGAGGCTTCTTTTAGCAGGGCATTTACCTCTTCGGCGGTGGTATCACGCTTAACATCAAAAATGATATCGGTCAGAGAGGCATTCGCCAAAGGTACACGGACGGCGTGGCCGTTGATCTTACCTTTCAATTCAGGGAAGATTTCTACAATCGCGGTGGCGCTGCCAGTGGTGGTTGGGATCAAGCTCATGCCACACGCTCGGGCGCGTCGCAAGTCTTTATGTGGCGCATCAAGAATGGTTTGAGTGTTGGTGAGGTCATGAATAGTGGTAAACGAAGATTGCTCAATCCCCAACTTTTCATGAATGACTTTGACCACAGGGGCAATACAGTTGGTCGTACAAGAGGCCGCGGTAACAATGCGGTGTTTCTCAGGTTCAAAAATTTCTTCATTGATACCCACAACAATGTTCGCCACACCTTGTTCTTTAACTGGCGCAGACACGACAACGCGCTTCACCCCTTGCTCAAGATACTTATTAAGCAGTGAGGTTTTGCGATGGACACCAGTAGCTTCAATCACCACGTCACAACCAGACCAGTCGACCGCATCAATCTCTTTTTCTTGAGTGGTGGTGATGGTTTTACCATCAATGATTATGCTATCGCCGTTGACAGCAACACCATGGTGCCAGCGACCTTGCACTGAATCGAATTCGAGTAAATGACCCAATGTCGCGGCATCGCCTGCCACGTCATTAATCAATACAAATTCCAACTCAGGCCAATCAAAAGCGGCGCGAAGTGCTAATCGTCCAATACGGCCAAAACCGTTAATTCCTACTTTAATCGTCATCGTTCATTCTCTTAATCTATTATTGACAGCAAACAGGACGAACCTGCATTGCATGAAGTCGTTCAATATCGTGTTGGTACTCTGTTTTTAAACAGCGAGAAGCCACCAAATCATCAATCAGTTTTTTCATCCAGCCGGGTAAGTCATTGGCTAAGCGATAGAACACCCATTGACCCTGACGTACATCGAGCAAAATGCCATTTGATCGTAACTGCGCAAGATGTCGGGAAATTTTTGGCTGACTTTCGTTTAATGCCTCAGTCAGTTCACCGACGCTCAAACACTGCTCACGCATAATTAGCAGCAGACAGCGCACGCGCGTTTCGTCAGCGAGTAACTTGAAAAACTGATGGGGTAACATACTTATATACTCACATATGGATATGCATATATATTTAATAAAACTCAGAGAGATTGCAACCCTTCAGATCGGATTGTCATAAAAGTTTCACAGCAACGACGGGGGGAATAACAGGTAGCGGGAAGTATCAGATGACGCGATTGAGCTCGCGGCTCCAACGCTGGGCCTCAGAGATACGTGGCATCACTTCGCTAACCGACAAATTGAGTTGCTGACAAGCCAGTTCCATCCCCTGCCAGTCAGCGCTCTCGTAACACTCTTCAAGAGAGATCAGCTGACCATACGGACCTTGACGCTCAAGCAGTGCAAGCTTGATCGTGGCACATAACGGCAGCTGCTTGACCAAATCATCGAGCGACATATCAAGCATCGCATCAAGCATGGAAAACAGCCCTATCAGAAACGCTTGGTCACGATATTGACTGAATGGGTTGTCGCGCGCCATCAACATAAAGAACTGAGCACGCTGCAAACATAAGGTGTAGAGCTCTTTGGGCTTATTGACCGAAACGTAAGAAGCAACGGCAAGAGAGACAAAAATCTTAATTTTATCCTGACCAAGATAGACCAGCGCTTGGCGAAATGAAGAAATAGGAATTTCTATTCGCTCTGACATCGAGTTAACGAAACGCAGCAGTTTGTAGGACAGTGCGACATCACGCGCCACGATCTGCTCGACCTTAAGAAAGTCGACCTCTGGCTTGCACACTTCCTGAAATAACTCCATCGCTATGATGTGTTCAGGACTGATGTAACGCTGACGAACCATTTCGGGCTTACTGAAAAAATAGCCTTGGAAGAAGGTAAAACCCGCCGAGCGCGTAGCCAAAAACTCTTCTTCGGTCTCAACTCGCTCTGCAAGAAACTTACGTTTAACCCCCATTGCAAGGCGTTCTTTGACCAACTCACAGGAGTTTTCTAATCCCGTCGCCATAATGTCGATTTTAATGATATGGGTCAAAGGCAAGAAACGCTCCCACTCCGGCTTATACACAAAATCGTCCAGTGCGATTAGATAGCCCTGATTGTGGATCTGTTTCACCGCGTCATAAAGCTCATCATTCGGTGTGCAGGTCTCAAGTATCTCTACCACTATTTTATTTTTTGGCAACGAAAGAGGCAGCAGACGCAGCAAGCTTTGCTGAGGGAAATTAATAAAGCAACGTGATGTTGCCATCGCTGGATTGGTACCGAGCGACAAAAAATTCTCAACAATAATGCGGTAGGTCGCGCGGTTAGAGTCAATATGCGCCGGGTAAGCATTGTTTTCACCGTCCCGAAACAGCAGTTCGTAGCCAAGGGTCTGGCGCTTAGCATTTAAGATCGGCTGTCTTGCAACAAAGGTATCTCTCGTTCTTCTATGCATAATATCAGGTCGAGTTACGCTTTGGCTGCAGCAAGTAACGCACCGCATCCCATGAACATCGAGCCAAAGACCTTATTGATTTTCGACATGATCCGCTCAGAGCGAATAAATCGTCCCATCTGCGCAGCCAACGAGGTGTACCCTAACATCACGATCGCATCAATCGTCACTGTGGTTAGGCCAAGTACCATCAATTGGGTCAACTGATCTTGCGTTGGGTCGATAAACTGTGGGAACAGGGCGACGAGAAAGACAATCGATTTAGGGTTAGTTAAGTTGATCAACACCGCTTTGCGCATCAATTTGAATCCAGAAAGATGCGGTACGGAATCGGCGGTCACCATACTTGAGCGATCACGCCACTTCTGTATGCCAAGCCAGACCAAATAAGCGGCGCCCACCCATTTGATAATGCTAAACGCCAATGCAGACTGAGCCACCAGCGCACCGATGCCAGCCCCAACCAACGCAATATGAATCGCTAAGCCCACTTGCAGTCCCGCGATAGCGGCTAGTGAGCGACGTGTTCCATAACTTAAGCCATTACTGATCGAGTTTACCGTGCCCGATCCCGGCGCTAAGCTGAACACAATGGCGGTAACGACATAAGCAAGCCAAACATGCATATCCATGGTTTTTCCTCTCGACTAAACTGAGCTAGCCACACATAATCGGTTGTTGTTGAGAATAAAATCGAACTTAGGCTTGAGCACCCATGAATGATTCCAGTTGCAACATTACTCCTTCTTATACTCAAGAGTCCAATTTTGAGCAAGCTATCAAAAGCGATATTGCTAAATTCTGGCGATCTAGGCAGGAGAGCTACCTAAAATCGTTTGATAAAAAGTCGCTGTACTGGGTAAAGTTTACAGCCCCCCATCACACCAAAGCGATTGTGGTTGTCAACGGGCGCATTGAATGTACCATTAAGTATCAAGAGCTGTTTTACGACCTATTTCAACAAGGTTACGACATCTACTCTTATGATCATCGTGGTCAGGGCTTGTCGCAGCGAATGATAGAAGACACGCAAATGGGCTATGTCGAAGAATTCGATGACTATATCTACGATCTCGATTGCCTTGTTAAACACTTTAACCTTGATCATTACCAACAACGTTACCTGCTCGCCCACTCCATGGGTGGGAACATCGCGACCCGCTACTTACAAACCCATGACGCCCCCTTTGACGCCGCGGCGCTGAGCGCGCCGATGTTTGGCGTTAATGTCCCTTGGCACCTGCGCCCATTCGCACCTATGCTTGGTCAAGTGTTAACGGCGTGGCACAAAAAACCGACGTTTGCTCCCGGACAAGTGGCCTATTTTGCTAAACCTTTCGAGGGCAACTTACTCAGCCAAAGTGCAGTGCGCTATCACTGGTTTCGCGATCTGTATGAACAGCACCCTGAACTCAAAATCGGCGGCGCCAGTACGCGCTGGGTTTGGCAGGGATTGATAGCCTGTAAACAGTGTTATCTTATGACGCGTCACCTCAACACTCCCCTATTGGTAATGCAAGCGGGCGACGATAGAATCGTTTCTAATCTTGCTCAAGCGCGTTTCATTAATAAGTTGAAAAAAACCCAGCCAAGTTGCCAATTTAAGGTCATTGATGGTGCACGGCATGAACTGTTGTTCGAACAAGACCACTACCGCAATCAAGCGCTAGATGCGACGTTAGCGTTTTTCAACCAGCATTAAAATAGGAAATCATAGAAGGCGATCTTTACCCTCTTTTTGCCTTTTCTATTCAAGTAGACTGTTTACTTCGCCAATTGGCTCATCAACGCGTTATTTACCGAGGGTGATATGACACAAACACGCAAAGATACTCCTTTTCACATTGTGGCTTCGGATCTCGATGGCACTTTACTTGCTCCAAACCACCAGTTAAGCGATTTCTCCAAACAGACACTCAAAGCACTGCATGAGAAAGGCTTCACTTTTGTCTTTGCCACTGGCCGTCACCACATTGATGTGGCCAGTATTCGCCAGATCGCAGGTATCCCCGCTTATATGATCACCTCAAATGGGGCGCGTGTGCATGACCAAAATGATCAACTGATGTACAGCAACAACGTGCCTGCGGATTTGGTTCAAGCAGTGATCGATGTGATCCGCGACGATCACAATATTTTTATCCACATGTACCAAGATGACAATTGGCTACTCGACCGAGACGACGAGACGTTGGCTAAATTTCATAGTGAGTCTGGCTTTAGCTATCAGCGTTTTGATGCCAGTGCCGCGCCAACCGATGGCATCGCCAAGATTTTCTTCACCCATCCAGAGCATGATCACGAGCATTTGGTCACCTATGAGCACAAACTACGTGAGCAGTTTGGTGACAAGCTCAATATTGCTTTTTCGACGCCTTGGTGTCTGGAAGTCATGGCCGCAGAAGTGTCAAAAGGCCATGCGCTAGAAGCCGTTGCCAAGTCGCTCAACCTGTCGTTAGAAAATTGCATCGCGTTTGGTGATGGGATGAATGATGCGGAAATGCTTGATATGGCAGGCAAAGGTCTGGTGATGGCAACCGCGCATCACAAAGTAAAACAAGCGCTGCCACACTTAGACGTTATTGGCAGCAATGCCGACGATGCAGTCGCTCATTACTTACATCAACATCTGTTTTAATATTGCAATATCAGGCTGCCTACCGGTAGCCTGATCACTCATTACGCCTGACTCGGTCGCCGCTCTTTATCTAAAATAGCCTGCCATTGCGACTCAGTCACTGGCATCACCGACAAGCGGTTTCCGCGCTTAACTAACGGCATATCGGCCAGTTCTGGCATCGCCTTCATCACCGCCAATGAAATCAACCTCTCGGTTTTACGCACAAACTCAATATCGACCATAAACCAACGCGGGTTATCTGGGCTGGATTTAGGGTCGTAATAATCACTATCGGCATCAAACGCAAAATGATCGGGGTACGCTGCTTTCACCACCTTAGCGATCCCCGCGACGCCAACTTTTTTGCATGATGAATGATAAATGAGTACCCAATCACCCTGCTTCACTTCATCACGCAACATATTGCGCGCTTGATAGTTGCGTACTCCCTCCCAGCACGAACGGGTTTGTGTACGAAGAGTGTCAATAGAAAAGGTGTCGGGTTCAGTTTTGAATAGCCAGTATGCCATAATAGAGTCCGTCAGTTTCTCAATAGGGAAGATATAGCATGAAGGCGCTTCGAAACCCAGTCACCGTCATTACTTTGCTCACGTTGCAAGCGTGTTCGATGACGTCATTAACCCCAGCAATCAACCCTTCACCGAACGATACCGCCAACTTGGACAATCCAAAATCGATTCACTCGCAACCGTTTGTCATGCGCGGAGAAATTGTGCTTGGCAATGAGGTACGTTCAATCACGCCATGTGGCAGCAAAAACCAATACTGGTTAGATCTATCGAATGACCGTTTTCAACAAGCTTTAACACTGGTTCGTGGTCCTTATGAACCACTGTATGGTGAAGTCATTGGTCATTTAGAAACGCGTAAAACCGATGGTTTTGTTGCTGATTACCGCGCCCGTTTTGTGGTCGATTCATTCAATATACTCACTGCCGAGAACCCAAAGCGTTGCGATCAAGCCCTAAAACCGACCCGAGCTTTTGGCACCGAACCTTTTTGGTCCGTGAGCGTTGCACCCAATCAGCTAATATTTGACCAAATCGGCCAAGACAAACGCACACTCGACTTGGTTAATAGCAAGATCGAACCACAACGACGCCGCTATCAATTTGATGGTGGCAACTTAGAGCTTAACCAACGCAGTTGTATTGATAGGATGAGTGACTCACTGTACGGCTGGAGTGCCAGCTTAACGCTCGACGGGGCCAATTACCAAGGTTGCGCCACCTTGTCCAATCAAGATCATAGCCAAGATTGGGCCGGCTTCTACCAAGCCACCTCAGCCAACAGTAACAACTTGAGCGTTTTTCTTGAGCTAAATCCTGATCACAGTGCCACCACTACCTATCGCTATGATAATGGCGAGTCAGACTCGGTTGAGCAAGGGTACTGGCAATCACTTAATTCGACTCAAGTACAAGTGGTGATGACTCACCACCAGCAACAACCTTTGCTCTCACAACGTATCTTTAGTCGAGAAGACAACAAAATTACGGCCCACAAAGAAAAAGTGGGCGACATGGTTTACGACATAAGAGACGGAGGCTTAACGCTGTTTTCTATCCCACAAGGCCAGATCCCCGACTCAGCATCGATATCGTCAATACCACTTGATAGCAATGCGGTTCCATCGGTGGCCGAATTTAACCCAATGGTCGACAGTGCGCTGCGAGCCTATTTCCAACAAACCAATAACCCGCAAACTGGCACGCGCTATCGCTGGCTAACTTATGACCTTAATCGGGATGGCAATAATGAACTGCTGGTGCAACTCGATCAGTGTGGCACGGGCGGCTGTACGCTGCTGATTTTCGACAACCACCAGCAAAACTGGCGCTTCAATAGTCGCATCACCCAAGTGAGAACTCCGCTCAATCTTGGCCGTCATAATCATCATGGCTGGCAAGATTTAATTTTCTTCGTCAGTGGCGGCGGCGCGATACCTAATCAACATAAATTGATCTTTGATGGCAACCAATACCCACTCAATCCAAGTGTGGCACCTATCGCCAGTTATGATGATATCAGCCAGGTTCAACTGTTTGCCGATGGTCTAACGCCGCAACAAGAAGGTGCGCGCTTGTGAGCAGCAAGCCTATCGAACAAGGTAAGCCCTGCCCGGGGTGTCAACTGCGCTTTCAATGTGTGTGTGATCGGTTAACTCAATTTAGCGCCGACTTGCATATAGCGCTGCTAATGCACCCCAATGAAACCACGCGCGAGACCAATACCGGCCAGTGGTTAGCGCAGAGTCTGCAATCGTGTAGCCGCCACATTTGGCAGCGCACCCAACCTTGCCCAGAGCTGATAACGATGATCGCAAGTGGCGACTATCTCCCCTATCTGCTGTTTCCTAGCCAACACAGTGATGCCGTTAAACACGCTCATCGTGAGGCCAACTCGCAACATAAGCCACTGTTATTGATCATCTTAGATGGAACTTGGCAAGAAGCGGGGAAAATGCTGCGTAAAAGTGATTGGTTACGTGCGCTACCTCAGGTACACATAGAGCCTAGCCAACCATCACGCTATCGACTGCGCCGCAATCAACAACCAGGCCATTTGTGCACTATAGAGGTAGGGTGTGAAGTGCTGCGTGAGTTAGGTTACACCAATCAAGCACAGCAATTAGAGGGTTTCTTCGATGACTATCTTAACGCTTTTCAAGCCGACAAGAGTAGCCATACCTTCCAAGCGAAGTCTTGAGATTAAACCGCGACATAGCTGCGGTTTAATCGATCAAGGTCAACAGTTGCGGTAATGCGGTAATTTCTACATCAGGCAATAGACGCGCCCGATGACTGTGATAAATATCGACCTGTTGGTCATTGAACCAACACGCTTGAAGTCCACTTTGCTTGGCGCCCATCACATCGCTGATCAAGTGGTCGCCAACATGTAAAATGTGCTGTGCTGGCAGCCCTAAGTGTTGCTGCGCTTTATCAAACAACTGACCATGAGGCTTGGCATACCCATCGGGGCCCGCTTTTAACACCAAAGTGAAGTAGTCCGCTAAACCAATTTTCTCGACGTCAACATTACCATTGGTGATAGCAATTAACGGTAACTGTTGAGCCAGCTCTCTCATCACACGGTGCGTTTGGTCAGGGACCGTAAAATCACTACGCAAACTCAGCACTTTTTCAATCGCCTGCTCTGCCGCCAGTTTTGCTTGTTGTGAGGTGTAACCAAGTAAGCCCAATCCATATTCGATCTGCTTAAAACGCCATAGCGTCACATCGTTAGGCAGCCAATTATCTTGTTTAGCTAAATCGCGTTTGATATCACGCCACCAATCAAACGATCGGGTTGCAGAGACAGGATGAGTAGCATGCAACCATTGCACCATTTGGGCTTCAACCTGAAGAATCACCGGTCGGTTATCATACAGAGTATCATCAAGATCAAAGGTCATCGCTTTGACGGGTTTTAAATGGCGAAAAAACTGCATTACTCACTCCCCTTCTTTTTCGCTCTTGGATGAGCTTGATCGTACACTTGAGCCAAATGTTGGAAATCGAGGTGGGTATAGATTTGTGTCGTCGAAATATTTTCGTGGCCAAGTAACTCTTGTACTGCACGCAGATTATTACTCGACTCCAACATGTGAGTGGCGAATGAGTGACGTAATTTATGCGGGCTAATATGACTGGCGACGGACTGTTTCTGCCCCCACTCGGCCATGCGTTTTTGTACGTTACGATGAGAGATTCGACCACCAAGCTTAGAAACAAACAGAGCCGGCTCTCCACTTGTGGCTAATGTTGCTCGCACTTTCAGCCATTTGGCCACCCACTCAGCCGCCATGCCAGAAAAAGGCACTTTGCGCTCTTTGTCACCTTTACCAATGACACGTAACTCGCCAGACGACAAACTGACGTCTTTAACATTCACTCCGACCATTTCTGCCAAACGTAGGCCAGCGCCATACATCAGTTCCATCATGGCGCGGTCACGAATCGAAAGCGGATCATCGTCTTTCACATCAAGCAGTTGGCCCACTTCATCAACGTCAAGGTTTTTCGGTAACGGCCGTTTTTTACGTGGTGCCGAGACCCCTTTCGCTGGATTGGCACTCATCTCACCACGCAGAATAAGAAAATCAAAGAAGCTACGCAGAGAAGAGAGGCGCGTGGCTAAGCTGCTCGCCTTCATCCCTTCTCTCATGCCTTTACTAGCCAGTTGACGCACCCAACCCGCATCAACTTGCTGCCACTCTTTGAGGCCAAGGTGATGTAAGTGATGAGCCATCGTTTCTAGCTGCTGTTTATAGTTGCGCTGGGTGTGTAGGCTAAGCCCCTTCTCGCTTCTTAGAAATTCATAGAAACGTTCAAGGGGCCGCTTGAGACCACTAGGCAGAGGTGCTGCTGATTCGCTCATGCGCTTCACTTTGCCAAGGGAGGGTTTCGATAAGATGCGAGACAACCAACGCGAGGTGGCGTAAGAATAGGGTATCCATGTGCGGCTGAAAATGCCCGCCATCGCAGCTCGAGAACATCAACACCCCTTGTAGCGCTTTCTTTTGCAGCGGCAGTACAACGTACGACCCCATCTCTGGTTGATGCGAAAGCTCACCTAACAACAACTCTCGATCAACTTTACGCATTCGGCCAAGATAAGCCGACTTACCGTTAAGGTGATTGGTTGCGAATCGCTGGTATTGCTCACGCGTTAACGAATAACGAGTCGATTCGCTATCGAACAAACGAATGTAAGCCACGAGACCAAGATTTTTGGCCACTTCTTCTATCGCTTTGACAACATCGATTAAACAATCACATTTGAGGATATCTTCCTGTAACTGCATAAATTCGTGAAAAGTTCGATCGTTACTTTTGGCTAATGACATCAGCCCGGTGATCTCTTCTTCCAACTCTTCGATTCTTTGTCGCTGGCGATTCATCTGTACATGCACCAAAGAGACCGACCCCTGCTCCTGGTGAGCAAGCGCCAATCGATCAACCAGCTCACGGCGATCGGTAAAAAAATCCGGATTATCGCGCAAGTATTCCGCCACGACTTCAGCCGTCAGTGCATCCGCTTCAATTTGAGACACATCGATTCCTTTTGTTTTACTTAGCAGGTTAGTTGACCATCAAAAACGTGCGTCGCAGGCCCCGTCATGTACAACGGCTTGTCCGGCCCTTGCCAACGGATAGTGAGCGAACCACCCGGAAGGTGAACTGTGACGTTTTCATCTAGTAAACCTTGGACGATACCAACCGCGACCGCACCACAAGCACCGCTACCACAGGCTTGAGTTTCACCTGCACCACGTTCATAAACGCGCAAATTGATTTCATTGCGATTGACCACTTGCATAAAACCTGCGTTAACACGTTCAGGGAAACGTTCATGAGACTCTAATAGGGGCCCAAGTGTTTCGACATCAGCGGTGGCAACATCATCCACCACCGTAACCACATGAGGATTACCCATGCTCACCGCACCACAAAAGAGTGTCTTGTCTTCGGTCCGCATGATATAGGTTTTCTCAGTTTGCTTCGCTTTAAACGGGATCTTGCTTGGTTCAAACTGCGGCACCCCCATATTGACGGTCACTTGATCGTCTTCTTCGATGCTGAGCACCATTTTGCCTTTTTTGGTACTGACACTGACGCTGTATTTATTGGTCAATCCTTTCATTAGCACAAAACGGGCAAAGCATCGCGCGCCATTGCCACACTGTTCAACCTCACTACCATCGGCATTAAAAATGCGATAGTGGAAGTCAGTTTCAGGGTCATACGGCGCTTCAACCACCAGCAGTTGGTCAAAACCAACACCTTTATTGCGATCCGCCAAACGACGGATCAAATCAGGGGAAAAGAATATGTTTTGGGTAATGCAGTCAACGACCATAAAGTCATTACCCAAACCGTGCATTTTAGAAAAATGGAAATGCATAAGACTTCAATTACTCCGGAAGTACGTTTTCAAGTGCCCAAAGGCTTGAGAGCGCTTCTCGCTGACGCACCAAATGCACCTGATTGCCATCAACCATCACTTCTGCCGCGCGGCAGCGAGTGTTGTAGTTCGAGGACATAACAAAACCATAGGCACCCGCCGAACGAACAGCAAGCAAATCGCTCTCTTGCAGCACGAGTGAACGGTCTTTACCTAAGAAGTCACCCGTTTCACAAATCGGCCCAACAAGATCATACGTCACCGCTTTACCGTCGCGTGGAACCACAGGCACGATGTCTTGCCACGCTTGATACAAGGCCGGACGCATTAGGTCATTCATCGCCGCATCAATGATGGCAAAGTTTTTATGTTCGGTATGCTTGAGGAATTCGACTCGGGTCAGTAGCAGACCAGCATTCGCTGCAATGGCACGTCCTGGCTCAAAAATCAGCTCGAGATCTTGGTGATTCTCTAAGCGACCGAGCAAGGCTTTGGCATAGTCTGAAGGTTGAGGTGGCAATTCATCACGGTAAACCACGCCCAAGCCGCCACCGACATCAAGGTGTTCGATGATCACACCCTGCGCTTTCAGCGCGTCAATCAAGGCAAGTAAAC
The DNA here is from genome assembly GCF_000711795.1 of Vibrio pacinii DSM 19139. Lineage (GTDB taxonomy): Bacteria > Pseudomonadota > Gammaproteobacteria > Enterobacterales > Vibrionaceae > Vibrio > Vibrio pacinii. The sequence continues at coordinate 79,279 of NZ_JONH01000019.1, forward strand.
GATCAGTTGCATCGATAAAAGGTTCAATATCGGTCAATTGTGAACCGATGTGGCAATCGATCCCTTTGATATCGAGATTGGCTAGACTTTGTGCGAATTGATATACCTCAGGCGCACGATCGAATGCGATACCAAACTTGTTATCACGTAGACCAGTGGAAATATAAGGATGGGTATTTGCATCAACATCGGGGTTAATGCGTAATGAGATCGGCGCTTTCACCCCTAGCTCTCCAGCCACCTTATTCAAACGTTCCAATTCAGGCTCGGACTCAACATTAAAGCATTTAATGCCTAGCTCTAAGGCACGCTTCATCTCGATTTCGGTTTTGCCGACACCGGAGAACACGACTTTACTCGGCTCGCCACCCGCGGCAATCACACGTTCAAGCTCGCCTCCAGAGACGATATCAAACCCTGAACCTAAGCGGGCTAACGCATTTAGCACACCAAGGTTAGAGTTGGCTTTCACTGCATAACAGACTAAATGAGGGTGTTCGCCCACCGATTTATCAAAAGCGTGCCAATGGCGCTCTAAGGTCGCGCGTGAATAGACATAAAGTGGAGTGCCAAACTGCTCGGCGAGGTCGGTTAATGCGACATCTTCGGCCCAAAGTTGGCCATCATCCTGATAATTGAAGTAATCCAAAGTACTTTCCCTTATATTCTGATTTTATTTATTGCGCAGGCTGCTCATTTTGTTGAGCATCTTCAGGCATGTAAAGTGGTCCGGTTTGACCACAGCCAGCCAAGCCAAGGACTGAAAAGATAAATAACGCTAAGATAGATTTTTTCATCGGTTGTATCGTGATTATTCTGTCAATGCCCCCTATAATCGCACCACACTCAAGAAAAGCAATAGGATAGATTGGATGAACGAGACTGAATTTCATCAACTTGTGGATGTTCAAATGCAAATCATCGAAGAAATGATTGATGATTCAGGTGCGGACATCGACTATGAGACCTCTGGCAACGTAATGACGCTCGAATTTGAAGACCGTAGCCAGATCATTATCAACCGCCAGGAACCGATGAAAGAGATTTGGTTGGCGTCGAAATCAGGCGGATTTCACTTTGCGTATGTCGATCAGCAGTGGCGCTGCTCTAAAACCGGTATCGAACTGATTGCGATGGTCAAACAAGAGTGTGAGAAGCACTGTGATGAAGAGATAGAGTGGTAATTGTCTCGTTTTCAGACATTAAAAAAGAGCATCCCAGATGCTCTTTTTGGTCAAAACGATTAACCGTGACTAACCATTGACGATTTTGCTCGGCTTACTATAGCTGGCACCATCATTGCGGTATGGGACAATGTAAGGTTGATCATCGTCAGGGTGAACAATCTGATAGTACTGCGGCAAGTTAAAGTTGATCAGTTTAGACGATAATGAGTTGTCATCTTTGCCTGAGGTATAGAAACTGTTGACGCTCGCAATCATCTCGTCTTTGCCACCTTTAAACTGGTGATACACCTCAACCCGATTCGTTTCGTCCAATACGTAAATATTGAAGCCCTTGTCACTGTCTTCAAAGAAAAACTGCACCAAGCCTTCACTGGCAAAACTATCGACCACTTCTGGCATTTGGTAATCTTGCTCTTTATCGAGCACAATAAGTGGCGCGCCTTGCAGTTTATTGGTCGAAATACTGCGGTAGAAGTCGACCGAGTTTTCTAACATCTGCACCGAGACACCACGACGCTCGAAGAACAATCCATAGGTTTTTTGGCCTAGACGCAAGGCCTTAAAGCGGCGACGTTTCTCTTGCTCTACTGGCTTCAAACGCAAATCAATGCACTCAGCTAACCATTGATACACTTTATTACGCATCACACCACGTAGGTTTTTGCTGTAACAGAAGACGTCGACCGACTCTGGTGGAATCGCATCTTGGTGCATTTTACCTAAAATGGTTTTCAACGCATCCAACATCGCGGTATCACCCTTAAAATGTAGGGTGCGCACTTCATGCCATGAGTTGCGATACACTAAATCGACACTGCCGACTAAGCATTTTTGCTCGGCGCCAAAGCTGAAGATATCGGTTGTTTTAGGATCGAGTTTGAGCGATTTACCACTCAACTCTGTCGTTGGATCGTTTTCAAAGTTAATAAACATCGCCAACTGACTAATTTCACATGGGCTAGATAAAGCTTGCATGGTTGGGCGACGCTTGCGCAGTGAGAAGGTGTTACGTAAATCACTCACCATTTGATAAAACTTGTCGATATCAAGATGCGCATCACGCACCACCGAGTGCAAACGAGTAGATTCGGTGATCAAGCCGTTAAAGAACGACCATGCAACCAACTTACTCAAATACTCATTGTGCTCTAGTGATGCCTGACCAATAATGCGATGAGGCGTTAACGGCTGTTTATAAAGATACCAGCCAGCTTTATTAGTACGACCTGGACGCACCTCAATAAAGGTTAAATCCGGTTCGTGTAAATCGGGGGAAATCTGCGGATTGAGCAGCGTAACCTTACCTGGTAGCACCTCAAATGCCGCATATAACTTACGTGCGAGAATACTGATATCTTGCGGACTGATCGCTGACGTAATGTCGTTACGACGGGCGAATTGAATCAGGTTTCGGTAGCTCTGCATTAAAGCATCGAGCAGAGCATGGTGCATGACTTTAACCTGCTCTACTTTCCAATTACGACGATCGTCGAGCTCGGCAATAACATCCTCAGACCATTGCCAATCCTGAATCATTTCACCTAACGCTTCACGGCGCCAAGCGACCGACCCCACACTCGGTTCACGCGAGAGCTTTTCATGAGTTTTAAGATAGAAACAGCGACGTACTAAATCGAGGCGATTGAAATCACCAATTCGAACTAAGTAGCGAGTCACCTTCTCCAGCATCAAATAATAGGCATCCATCCCATAGAGGTCAGGCTCATGGGCAAAGAAACGACGCTTGGTATCTAAACTCAACAATTGCGTATGTGGGTACTCCCACGAATAAGCCTCAAGAAGAATCGCTTTCAGCACCGATTTATATGGCGAGTCAATACTCTTATACAACTGCCATAAATTGGAGCCAAAATACTCTTCTGCCGGAATGCGATTCAACTTACCAAAGTCGATCCACTCGGCACAATCGATATAGCCTTTACTACATAGATCGGCGACGTATTCATCGTAGCACTCTTCCATTTCCGGCGGCACGATTTGCCATAACAGGCGCTGACCGGCCAAACGAACCGCACTGCGATAAAACTCATCAAGCAATAATAAATGTTGAGAAGAGCCACAGTTATCGCCAGTCATCTCTTCAGAATGGTTGGAACGGAAACGTTCTTCATCCATCAAAAAGAAGTTCGCTTCTACACCTTGAGTCTGAGCCCAGTCAGTAATCAACAGACATTTATTGGTCAAACTCTCACGCGCGTCACAGTCCATTTGTGACGAGACACAAACCCAGATATCTAAATCACTTGAGGTACTTTGCCCGATAGACGAAGTACTACCCATAGTATAAAGACCTAAGATCTCAGCAGTCACATTGCTAGCCAGTGACTGACCTATAGTGAGTTCGGTATCTTCAACAAACTGTTGCTGTATTTCATTTAGCTCAAAATCACGAATTCCATAAGGAACTTTCGCGTCGTAGTAGCCAGGAAAAAGCGGGTGATTAAAGTGGAGCAGAGTCGGAATGAGATGGAAAACTCTCTGACTGGACAAATCCATCAGTGCCAGCGCACGCTCAATGCGTTGCTGGTTTAGATTATCAAGTCTATTTAATAGCGTCTTGGTGTAAGCCTGCAAGGGAGTTTCCTTGGTTATATCCTAGAGGGTGCCTTGACTATTAATTGTTCTAAAGCACCAACAAAACGTGATCAATCTATCATTTTTCTTTCGATTGGTAAAGAAATGTACGATCGATTCGACACATTTTTGTCCATCTAATATTGCCGCTGTTAGTGTGGTACGTAACTGCTATTAATAATAATAGCCTATTTTACAAACGAGACCCAAATCACACTCTTTTGATGATTTTATGCTAGGGCGTACTGATTCTTCACCCGATTGAATCAGCGCTAATGCAATTTTACCCGACAGTGGTAGGATTATGTTCATTCACTTGTTATCACTAGAATACTATGACTGCAAACACTCCCATTAGAATCGCGACACGTAAAAGCCCACTTGCTCTTTGGCAAGCTCATTTCGTCAAGGATGCCTTGCAAGCCGCGCACCCTGGTTTAGCCGTTGAACTGGTTACCATGGTCACCAAAGGCGATATTATTTTGGATACGCCACTGGCCAAAGTCGGAGGCAAAGGTCTGTTTGTTAAGGAATTGGAAGTGGCAATGCTGGAAGGTCGTGCTGACCTCGCTGTGCACTCAATGAAAGATGTTCCTGTCGACTTTCCTCAAGGGTTGGGTCTAGTGACAATTTGTGAGCGTGAAGACCCACGCGATGCCTTTGTCTCAAACACATACCGCAATATTGATGATCTGCCACAAGGCGCCATCGTCGGCACCTGTAGTTTACGTCGTCAGTGTCAGTTAAAAGAAGCACGTCCTGATCTGATAATTAAAGATCTGCGTGGTAACGTCGGCACTCGCCTAGGTAAACTCGATGCTGGCGAGTACGATGCGATAGTACTTGCCGCCGCAGGTTTAAAACGCCTTAAATTAGAACAGCGTATTCGCAGCTTTATTGAACCAGAGCAATCATTACCTGCTGTTGGCCAAGGCGCTGTAGGGATTGAATGTCGTCTTGATGATGAACGCCTAATCAAACTACTCGAACCACTTAGCCATAAGGAAACCACTGACCGCGTCTTGTGTGAGCGTGCCATGAATCTCACCCTAGAAGGTGGATGTCAGGTGCCAATCGGTAGTTATTCACTGATTGAAGGCGACAATATTTGGTTACGCGCATTAGTCGGTGAGCCCGACGGTTCAAAAATCGTCCGAGGTGAGATTCGTGGCGCGCGAGCAGACGCTGAAACACTGGGTGTGACACTTGCCAATCAGTTGCTCGCTGAGGGAGCCAAAGAGATCTTAACCAAGCTTTACGCAGAGCACGAGTAAACGCTATGGCAGTACTGGTCACTCGGCCGGGACAACAAGGCCTCTCGTTGTGCCAACAACTCTCAGAGCTTGGAATAGACAACCTTCATCAACCTCTGATAAACATTTCGCCCGGCAAACAACTTGCCGGGCTTGAGCACGATATTGATCACTTCGACATTATCATCGCCATCAGTCAAAACGCAGTCACGGCAGCACAAGATTACCTCTCTCAATTGGCTCACCCATGGCCAACCAGCAAGACCTACCTTGGCGTTGGTCAAAAAACTGCACACGTTTTAAGCAAAGCCACTCAACAAAAAGTACACTATCCAGACATTAGTGATAGTGAACATCTGCTAAACCTAAAAGTGCTTGCTGATGTCGCTGGAAAGCGCGTGCTGATACTGCGCGGCAATGGTGGCCGAGAACTTATCTTTGACACGCTCACCGCCCGGCACGCCAAGGTGGAATATCGTGAAGTGTATAAACGAGAAAACCTCGCTTTCCGCTCAGATTTACTGTTACCAATCTGGCAAGATAAACCCATCACTCAATTAGTCGTCACCAGTTCAGGCCAGTTGGAGTACTTGCTCTCTAATCTTACTCCATCACAACAGAACTGGTTGTTTACGCTTCACTTATGGGTACCCAGTGAGCGTATCGCGCAACAAGCACGAGAAGTCGGTTTTAACGTTGTTACCAACACTTTCAGTGCCTCGAACCCAGTATTATTGGCTGCTCTCCGGTCAACGAAACAGGACATAAGTAATGACAAGCAAGAATAAAAACGAAAACATTGCCCCTGACCAAGACAACAAGGCAGAGGATGCAAAACAAGTAGAAGCTAAAGCGTCTGAAACAAACACGGCAACTACTCAAAATACCGCAGCTAAAAGCGCTGAACCACAACCTTCCCCTAGTACGATTCCATTGGACGAGAAGCAAGGCAAACGCGGCGTGAAACTCGGCACGCTCGCGATTGTACTGTCGCTATTATTTGGCGGAGGCTTAACTTTCCAAATGCAGCAAAAAGATGCGCAATATCAAGCGAAAATCGATGCCTTGCAAGCGCAACTTCAACAAGCGCAATCCACTCTGCAATCACAACTTTCATCGGTGGAGCAACAAGCGGTAACCAAAGCCCTTGAGGCCACCCATCGTGCAGAAACTGTTTTAGCCCAACAACAAAAAAGTATCGAAAGTTTGCAAGTCGCAGTAGCCGACGTGAAAGGTCGTCGTCCTAACGATTGGTTGCTTGCTGAGGCGGACTACTTGGTCAAACTTGCTGGGCGTAAACTTTTCCTAGAGCACGATGCTGTTAGCGCAACCAAATTAATGGAAAGTGCCGATCAACGTATTGCTGCACTTAACGACCCGAGCCTAGTCCCGTTACGTAAGTCTATGGCTAACGACATTACTAAACTCAAAACCATCCCATTGATTGATCGCGAAGGGCTAGTACTAAGAATCACCGCACTGCAACAACAAGTCGATACTCTGCCGTTAGCCAATGCCATTTTGCCGCAAGCCGAGCAGCAACAAACACAAGCGGTATCACAAGACATTGATGATTGGCAAGATAACCTGCTCACCTCGCTTAAGGATTTCTCAGACAATTTCATTACTTTCCGCACTCGCGATGGCAATGTGATTCCACTGCTTTCTCCACAACAGCACTTCTATCTTAAAGAAAACATCAAAGCGAAGTTAGAAACGGCGATTAAAGCCATCTATGTTGAACAGCAAGAACTTTACACCACCGCACTGACCACCGCAGATAAGTGGTCGGCCACCTTCTTTAACCAAGATTCAAAAGAGGTGGCTGAGTTTAATCAAGCACTAGAGTTACTGAGCAAACAGCGAGTGCAAGTTGATTACCCGGTAAAACTGGAAACGCAGCAGCAACTTTCCGACGTAATTCGTGAGCGCCTTCGCCGCGAGGTAACGACTCTAGTTACGGAGGATAAATAATGTTTCGACTGATTTTTCTATTCGTCGTGTTGGGTTTAGGGTTGTTTGTTGGCACTCAATATTCTGGACAACAAGGTTACGTGCTAGTCTCGATCGCAGATAAAACCCTCGAAATGAGCGTCACTACTCTGGTGATTTTTATTATCGCGACATTGGCGGCTCTCTTTGGCTTAGAGTACCTAATCAAAAAGATATTTTACGCAAGCTCTGCAACTTGGAACTACTTCAGCGTACGTAAGATGCGCCGCTCTCGCCGTTATACCAATGAGGGCATCATCAAGTTACTTGAAGGGGATTTTAAACAGGCAGAGAAAAAAGTGACTCGTTGGGCAAACCATCATGATATGCCACTACTCTGTTACCTCGTTGCTTCAGAGGCCGCGCAAGGTTTAGGCGACAAAAAGCAAAGAGATCGCTACCTCGAACTTGCCGCCCAACAAGACAACTCACAACTCGCAGTCGAACTGACTCGCGCTAAGCAACAGATTCGCGATGCTGATTACAATGCTGCGTTCGACACACTGTCAACTCTAAACAGTCAATACTCAAACAATTCAATTGTACTTAACTTGCTTAAACAGGTTTATATCGAACTCAAGCTATGGCAACCGCTTTTAGACTTAATTCCAAAGTTAGTTAAGAACAACATTATTACGACGGAAGAACAACAACCTCTGATGCTGCGTGCTCAATGTGGGCTACTGCATGAAGTTGCCGAACAGAGCGGCAGTGAAGGTCTAATTGCCCACTGGAACTCGCTACCGCGTAAAATGAAGTCTGATCTCGAACTCATCAATTGCTTTGCTGAACAACTCATAGCTCGGCAAGCAGATAATGAAGCATTCACTCTGATCAAAGAGACCTTGAGCAAACACCCCAACAGCGATCTGTATCGCTTAATTCCTGAATTAAAGCTAGCCGATACTCATCCAGTAATAACCTTCTTGCAGAGCGTATTACGTAAAGATGCTAACAATGCCGCTGCACATAGTGCACTCGCTCAGCTTTATCTGCGTAATGACAAATGGCAAGATGCACAACACCATTTAGAGAAAGCACTCTCAGTTCGCTCGAGCGTGCCAGATTACAGCTACCTTGCCATTGCTTTAGAGAAGCAAAACCTCACCAATGCAGCACATGAGGTATCAAAAAAGGCACTTACTCTAATCAATGAGCCTGCCGCATAACGCTTTCTCTACATAAATACAACGAAGCCACCTTTACTGGGTGGCTTTTTTTATTACTGAGAGAATTACCAGCAACAAAAGTAAGCTATTTAATCCAAGCTTACAGACGGACCATTTATGCCTTATTCTGCAGAGCAAGGGGGAGGTATATCTGAGAGAGACAATTTTGAACTGTAGAAAAGGGAGTGGTAGGCGCAATCACGACCTTTACAATAGAAGATGAGTCACGACCTAGCGGATAAACTCGACGTCAACGACGTTATCGATACTGCCAACCCAATGATCTTTAGAAACCAATGACCATTTCAATTCGCATTGTTGTGAAAAGTGCTCTTGAAGCATAGCTGGGCATCCATATTTCGATACCCTTAATTAAAGTAAAGGGTAGAGCTTTGAGTTTGAGGTCAGCACTAGCTGGCCTTTTTACTGAGACGCAGACATTTCAACGCCTAGCCATCACCAAGCCTATTTTATACCGACGTAAAAAAGCCCAAGTCTTTCGACTTGGGCTTAGTATAATGGCGGAGTGGACGGGACTCGAACCCGCGACCCCCGGCGTGACAGGCCGGTATTCTAACCAACTGAACTACCACTCCGCAGTGGCGTACTCGCATTCGCAAGTGTCCATTTTTTGTCTTCACCTTTATAAAAGGCAAACACTAAATTAAAGCCTGGCGATGTCCTACTCTCACATGGGGAGACCCCACACTACCATCGGCGCTAATTCGTTTCACTTCTGAGTTCGGCATGGAAATCAGGTGGGTCCAAATCGCTATGGTCGCCAAGCAAATTCTTAAAATTCGGAAAGCTGTAAAAGTTCGTCACA
>NZ_JONH01000020.1 GCF_000711795.1 Vibrio pacinii DSM 19139
GCATGTGTTAGGCCTGCCGCCAGCGTTCAATCTGAGCCATGATCAAACTCTTCAATTTAAGTTTTTTCGGCTCAATGAATACTGACTTCAAAACTGCGCTTACTCGAAAGTAAACGGTAATTTTAAAGCTATTATCATTCCAACAGAATGATAATGAATTGACTGTGCCAAATAGCTACAAGTAGCTATTCGTATTGGTCACTCAGTTCATTGAACCCAATGTGTTTCCGAAGAAACGGTCATTGCCTAAGCAACAACCTATTGGATTATCATCAACGAGTGCCCACACAGATTGATAGGTTTAAATTGTTAAAGAGCGGTCGTTTGAGCCTTGCTCGAAACGGACGGCCATTTTAGCGAGTTAAAGTTTAGTGTCAATCACTATTTTCAAACTTTTTTCAAGCGTTTCCACTTGGCTAGATGACCTGCTAATCGGTAACTCGATTCTTTCGAAGCGTTCCCGTGTCAGCGAGGGGGCATTATAGAGATCGCAGTTCTGTTGGCAACCCCTTTTTTGCGTTTTTTTAAACTTTTTTATTGTTCGATTAAAATTTACTCTAAAAGGCCTATAAATCTAGCCTTTCTCTATAGATTTTGAAATTTATCGGCAAATAGAGTTACTTTTCCCCAGTTAGTATACTCAACTTCTTTACTAGTATCTGTTTCGCCACCCGTCATACTCATGATGAATTTAATCATGGTTTTATCAAACCAATTATAACGCGGGTAATAAAGTGCCCCAGCAAAGACACCTATCAACTCGGGCTGCCAAGGTGACTTACTCAAAAACGTTTTAATATAAGCACTGCCTTCTGGCGTATCTTTCGCTTGGTCTTCTTTGCGAGCGGTCAGGTTGACACAAAAGAATGCTGATTTGGCTGTTTGTAGTTGAGACAAGTTATGCTCAATAAATTGATAAAGCTTTTTATTAAGGTGACCATAACGAATCGACGCACCAATCAAAACACGTTGATACTGACTGAAGTCGACACTCTCTACTGAGTGCAGGTCAATCATCTCGCAGTCGAACTCTTTCATCTGCTCACTAATGTGTTGGAAAATCTTTTTCGTTTGACCTTCTCGGGTCGAATAAAGGAACAGAGCTTTTGCCACATTATCTCCTTAGTTATTAGCTGCGCCAAAACGTCGGCGTGAGTAGTATCAGTAGTGTGAAGATTTCTAATCGGCCAAACAACATAGAAATAATCAGTACCCATTTGGCCTTATCGTTCACATCACCAAAATGCAATGCCACTTCGCCAAGTCCCGGCCCCAAATTATTTAACGTTGCCGCCACAGCAGAAAACGCGCTCAGCTCATCCATACCTGTGGCGATTAAACCAAGCATACAAACCACAAACACTAACGCATAGGCTGAGAAAAATCCCCACACCGCGTCTACTACTCGTTGTGAAAGAGCGCTGCCACCTACCTTGATGGTATAGACGGCGCGTGGATGGACTAAACGTTTCAGCTCACGCACCCCTTGTAAGGTAAGAAGCAAAATACGGATAACCTTCATGCCGCCGCCCGTAGACCCGGCGCATCCGCCAATAAAAGAAGAGAACAGTAGCAGCACAGGTAAAAATAGCGGCCACTCGGAAAACCCCGTAGTTGTAAAACCTGCCGTGGTAGAAATTGACACCGTTTGGAACAATGCTTGATCAAACGCATCATAAAACGAATCGTACGAGTTGTGATTAAGCAGAATTAACAGGCAGACTACAAACAGTAAGCCCTGAATAAAGAAGAAGGCACGAAACTCCGGGTCTTTCCAATAATATTTAGGATGAACCCCACCCGATGCAAATGCGGCAAAGTGAAGTGAGTAGTTACACGCAGAGATAAGCAGAAACACAACTGTGATCAGATTAATCGCGTAACTGTCAAAGTATCCCATACTGGCATCATGGGTTGAGAACCCCCCAATCGCAATGGTAGAAAAGCTATGGCCTATAGCATCAAACGGTGTCATACCTGCTAGCCAAAAGGCGACTGCACATGCAATCGTCAAGCTAAGATAGATATACCATAGCGCTTTAGCGGTTTCGGCAATTCGTGGCGTCATTTTCGAATCTTTAACTGGACCAGGAATTTCCGCCCGATAAAGCTGCATTCCACCGATACCGAGTACTGGCAGTATCGCAACGGCTAAGACGATGATCCCCATACCGCCAAACCACTGTAAAAACTGTCGATAAAACAAAATCGCTTTGGGCAAATCATCTAGGCCAACAATCACCGTCGCCCCAGTGGTCGTCAAAGCAGAAAATGATTCGAAAAACGCATCGGTCACCGACACATTCGGATTATCTGCAATCAAGAATGGCAATGAGCCCGCGCTACCGATAACCGTCCAGAACAGAACCACGATCAGAAAGCCATCACGTGCTTTTAATTCATGCTTATGATGACGATTAGGGAACCAACAAACCGTGCCACAAAACAGCAAGACAAAGAAAGTGGTCACGAAAGGCACACCAGCGCCGTCTCGATAGATCAACGCCACCAACGCAGGCGCGAGCATAGAGACACTAAAAAGGGCGAGTAAGAGCCCGACGATGCGAATAATTGATCGAAATTGCATGAATAGACTTATTTGTGAAGCGTGGCTTCCGACTTCCTAGTTATCTTATGATTTATCCAATGTGGTAACTATTACCTTGGCACCGCTTTTGTTGACTATGGTCTGGGTAAAATCACTGACTTGGCGCAATTCGATCTCTACCACCATTGTGACCAATTCGGTGTAATCGGCTCCAACCTCATGAGCAGAAAATTGAGGCAGTAAAGACTGTACGATTGGCACAAAACCATAGTCTAACTCTAGTCGTAACTTTGTGGTTATTTTTTTCTCAATAGTTTGAAGCGACTTAAGGGCTTGTTGTACGCCACCGCCATACGCTTTGACTAATCCACCAGTTCCAAGCTTTATCCCCCCCGAGTAACGGGTTACCACTGCGCTAATCTCTCCAACGCCACTGCCTGCTAGTTGGGCCAGTATCGGCTTACCTGCAGTTCCCGAGGGTTCACCATCGTCACTAAATCCCCAACGCATGGAATCTTCAGGTCGGCCAGCAACAAACCCCCAGCAATTATGCCGAGCATCAGAATGACGTGCTTTAACTTGATGAACAAACGCCTTCGCCGCGGCCACACTAGGCGTGTGCGCTAAATAAGTAATAAAGACACTTTTCTTTATTTCTTCTTCAAATTGAGTTGCTTGGGCGGGTATTAAGTAAGGCTGGTCATTCATGGTCTTGATAGATTTCGATTGATGAAGGCAGTGTAGCATGAGTGAGATTTGAACGTCGCCTAAGATCTGCCCAAGCGCACAATGTTAAACACTTGTTTAAAAAATGTATTGAATTTAACTAACGGCAAGTCCAAACTAAAACCACTGGTCTAACCAGAATATAAATATAACCACTTTCCTTTATAGTGTCTCATGCCTCTTCACCTTGATGTTGAGCCAAAATGTTATACACACAATCCAAGATTGTATGTCATGGAGATAGACAATGATTTACCAAGCCGAAACCCTACAGGTAAAGGAATTACAACACGGAATCGCAGAACTTAGCTTTTGCGCTCCCGCTTCTGTTAACAAACTTGATCTCGCGACTCTTGAGTCATTGGATAAAGCGCTTGATGCACTCAAAGCGCACAGCTCGCTAAAAGGGCTAATGCTAACGTCAGATAAAGACACGTTTATCGTTGGCGCTGACATTACTGAGTTTCTAAGCCTGTTTGCGAAACCAGAACAAGAGCTCGATCAATGGCTACGTTTTGCCAACAGCATCTTTAACAAACTCGAAGATTTACCAGTACCGACCATCTCCGTACTTAAAGGACATACCTTAGGCGGCGGATGTGAGTGTGTACTCGCTACCGACATGCGTATCGGTGACAAAACCACCAGCATTGGTCTGCCAGAAACCAAGCTCGGCATTATGCCTGGATTTGGTGGCTGTGTTCGCTTACCGCGCGTGCTTGGGGCTGACAGCGCAATGGAAATCATCACTCAAGGTAAAGCTTGTCGAGCTGACGAGGCGCTGAAACTTGGTCTGCTTGATGCCATTGTCGATGCAGAGACATTGCATCAATCAGCACTAGCCACTCTTGAACAAGCAATCAATGAAAAGCTTGACTGGAAAGCACGTCGCAAGCAAAAAACCTCGGCACTTTCGCTAAGTAAGCTCGAATCAATGATGAGCTTTACGATGGCAAAAGGTTTAGTCGCGCAAAAAGCGGGGCCTCACTACCCTGCACCGATGACAGCCGTTGTGACTATTGAACAAGGTGCTCGCTACGCTCGTGATGAAGCACTCGACATCGAACGCAACAACTTCATCAAACTGGCGAAGTCACAAGAAGCTCAGGCGTTGGTGGGACTATTCCTTAATGACCAATACATTAAAGGTATTGCTAAAAACGCCGCCAAAGCCGCCAACAAAGAGACTCAACGTGCAGCGGTTCTTGGGGCAGGTATTATGGGTGGCGGTATTGCTTATCAATCGGCGCTTAAGGGCGTACCAGTGTTGATGAAAGATATTGCTCAAGCATCACTAGACCTAGGCATGACAGAAGCGTCGAAATTGCTCAATAAGCGCCTGTCACGCGGTCGTATTGATGGCTTTAAAATGGCTGGAATTCTTGCCTCCATTACCCCTAGTTTGCATTATGCTGGCATCGAAAACTCTGATGTAATCGTAGAAGCGGTGGTGGAAAATCCGAAAGTGAAAGCCGCGGTTCTCAGTGAAGTAGAGCAATATGTGGGTGATGATACTGTGATCACCTCAAATACATCGACCATTCCAATCAACTTGTTGGCCAAGTCGATGAAACGCCCAGAGAACTTCTGTGGTATGCACTTCTTCAACCCCGTACATCGGATGCCATTGGTCGAAATTATCCGTGGTGAGCACACATCAGATGAAACCATCAACCGTGTGGTTGCGTACGCTGCGAAGATGGGCAAATCACCTATCGTCGTCAATGACTGTCCAGGATTTTTCGTTAACCGCGTGCTTTTCCCATACTTTGGCGGCTTTAGCCAGTTGTTACGTGACGGCGCAGACTTCACTCAAATTGATAAAGTGATGGAGCGTAAGTTTGGTTGGCCAATGGGCCCTGCGTATTTACTCGATGTAGTCGGAATTGACACCGCACATCATGCTCAAGAAGTGATGGCACAAGGTTTCCCTGAGCGCATGGGCAAAGATGGCCGCGACGCTATTGACGCTCTATTTTCAGCCAATAAATATGGCCAGAAAAACGGCTGCGGATTTTATACCTACAGCGTTGATAAACGTGGCAAACCGAAGAAAACCTTCAGTGATGACATCCTCCCGCTATTAGCAGAAGTGTGCCAGGCCGCTCAAGCGTTTGACGAACAGACGATTATTGAACGCATGATGGTGCCTATGATCAATGAAGTGGTGCTGTGTCTGCAAGAGAAGATCATTGCCTCGCCACAAGAAGCCGACATGGCGTTAGTTTACGGTTTGGGCTTCCCTCCATTCCGCGGCGGTGTATTCCGTTACCTAGATAGCATTGGTATTGCAGAGTTTGTCGACATGACCAAAAAATACCAATCGTTAGGTGCTATGTATCAAGCCCCTCAATTACTGATTGATATGGCAGCTAAAGGTGACACCTTCTACGGCACTCAACAGCAAGGTTCAATCTAAGGAGAGATTCGCAAATGTCTATTACAAGAAATGTTGTCATTGTAGATTGTCTACGTACCCCAATGGGTCGCTCTAAAGGTGGTGCCTTCCGTCATACTCGTGCTGAAGATCTCTCTGCGCACCTTATGAAAGGTATCTTGGCGCGTAACCCTGAGGTTAATCCAAGTGAAATTGAAGACATTTATTGGGGCTGTGTTCAACAAACACTAGAGCAAGGCTTTAACGTTGCGCGTAACGCAGCGCTATTGGCGGGACTACCGATTGAGATTGGTGCGGTCACGGTCAATCGATTGTGTGGTTCTTCGATGCAAGCACTGCACGACGGTACCCGAGCGATAATGACTGGTGATGCAGAAATCTGCCTGATTGGGGGCGTAGAGCACATGGGTCATGTGCCCATGAACCATGGGGTAGACTTCCACCCTGGTATGTCAAAAAACGTCGCCAAAGCGGCTGGTATGATGGGACTCACGGCAGAAATGCTTGGTAAAATGCACGGCATTAGCCGCGAGCAACAAGATCAGTTTGCTGCGCGCTCTCACGCACGTGCACAAGCCGCTACGGTAGAAGGTCGCTTTAAAAACGAAATTCTACCCACGGAAGGTCATGCCGCTGACGGAACGTTATTTATGCTCGATCATGATGAAGTCATTCGTCCAGAAACCACAGTAGAAGGCTTATCTCAACTTCGCCCTGTGTTTGATCCAGCCAATGGTACCGTGACAGCGGGCACTTCATCAGCGTTATCTGATGGCGCATCAGCGATGTTGATCATGAGCGAAGATAAAGCCAACGAGCTTGGTCTGAAGATTCGTGCACGAGTCAAAGGTATGGCTATTGCTGGCTGCGATCCTTCGATCATGGGCTACGGACCTGTTCCTGCTACGCAAAAAGCACTGAAACGTGCAGGCCTATCAATTGAAGATATGGATGTGGTTGAGCTTAACGAAGCGTTCGCCGCTCAATCACTACCATGTGCCAAGGACCTCGGTCTATTGGATGTCATGGACGAGAAGGTCAACCTTAACGGCGGCGCTATCGCACTCGGCCACCCTCTCGGTTGTTCAGGTTCACGCATCTCAACCACATTGATTAACCTCATGGAAGCTAAGGATGCCAAGTACGGCTTAGCAACCATGTGTATTGGTTTAGGCCAAGGTATCGCCACGGTATTTGAACGTCCTTAGCATCAACCCTCTGAACATCAACGCCAGCTTTTTGCTGGCGTTTTTTCTTTAGTACGCTTGAAGCCAATCTTGATGAAGCTGCTGGCTGCTGCCCAGGTAATTTACCATCCACTCAATCAAACGGTGATTATCGTCTTTACGCCATACCAAACAACACTGGCTGAGCGGTTTTTCATCTGGCAAGGTTTTTTCTACCAACACCCCATCGTTAATCAATGGCATCGCAATATGACGAGGCATATACCCAACACCAATACCATTCTTTAAACACTCAATTGCACTGTACCAGTTAGGTAACAGTAGTCGACGCTGCTGCGGGTAATGGCCTGTATGCCTCTTGGGTAATACACTTGAGGTATCATCGAGACAGATCGCTGGAAACTGACTAACAAAAGCTTGGTTCAAGTTTTGCTGCTTAACGCAAGGATGGCTTGGCGACATGACAAATGCCCAATCTAACGCCCCCATATCACGGACTTCGAAATCACCTCCAACTGGCACCGCCGATGTTGCCCCAATAACAATATCAGCCCGCTCTTGGGCTATCGCTTCCCAAGAGCCATTAAATACTTCCATATTGATCTGTAGCTCAGCAAACTCAAACTCTCGGTAAAAGTCTTCAACCAAAGGCTTAAGTTTGTCGAGTTTCACTACATTATCTAGCGTCAGTTTCAGTGTTGATTGCCAACCGTGTGCCGCGCGCCGTGTTTGCGCCTTAATCTCTTCCATTTGCCTGAGCAGCATGCGCGCTTCAGTAATAAACAGTTCGCCTGCGGCGGTCAATTTCACCTTACGCGGAAGGCGATGAAACAGCACCACATCCAATTCTTTTTCAACTTGTCGCACACCGTAGCTAATCGCTGAGGGAACTTTGTGCAGTACTTGAGCGGCCGCGGTAAAGCTACCAAGGCGTGCAACCGTATCCAACATTTCCAACGATGATTTGGAATACATACCTTAACCCTTCAAAAAATTTGATTGATGACGAACAATTTTATCGTTTTATTTTCTTAAAATCTAAAAATAGAATAGCGAGGTAAATAAATCAGGGTTGGCGCCAACTAATATCAACTAGAAAGTAATTAAATAATTTGATTGATTGAATATGAAAATATCGAAACTACAACTCATTTATCTCGCGGCTCTGTCCATGCTTGGCTTTATTGCCACCGATATGTACTTACCTGCATTCAAAGCGATGGAACTCGACTTTGCCACCGGACCTGAACAGATCGCGCTGTCGTTAACCATCTTTTTGGTTGGCATGGCGCTTGGTCAGTTGATGTGGGGAGTGGCATCGGACAAATTCGGTCACCGCAACACACTCGCGGCGGGCTTAGTTCTATTTACCGTCGCCTCGTTTGGGTTGGCATTTGCCGATCAAGTTTGGCAACTGTTAACTCTACGTTTTATTCAAGCCATCGGTGTATGCGCACCTGCGGTAATCTGGCAAGCAATGGTGATCAAGCGATATTCGGGTCAAAGCCAACAGATTTTTGCCACCATTATGCCGCTAGTTGCCCTTTCGCCCGCTTTGGCTCCTCAACTAGGGGTCATACTGGCAGACAGCTTTGGTTGGTACAGCATTTTTATCGCACTGACCTTAATGGGCGTACTGCTTGTCGCCGCAACGATCGGCCAAAATAATGATCCAGCGGAGAACAAACCAACCAGTATGAAGGCTGATATCAAAGCGCTGATTGGTTCAAAAGCGTACCTTGGTAGCGTAATGATGTTTGCTACCGCATCGGCGGCTTTTTTCGCTTACTTAACTGGCATGCCAGAAATCATGGCGCAACTGGGCTATGAAGCGAAAGATATTGGCTTAAGTTTTATTCCACAAACCATCGCCTTTATGGCTGGCGGTTACTTGGGTAAAGTCGCGGTAAGAAAATTTGGCGATGAAAAGGTGCTGCGTCAATTGATTGCGCTGTTTAGTGTCGCGTCGTTGCTTATCTTTATTGCATCTCAATGGCAGTTAACTTCTATCTGGCCGATCTTGACACCATTTTGTTTGATTGCAGTGGCTAACGGTGCATTGTATCCAATCGTGGTTAACCGAGCTTTAGCCAGTGCCAAACAAAGCCCTGCAACAGCCGCTGGCTTACAAAACAGCCTGCAGATATCAGTCAGCAGCCTTGCTAGTGCCTTAGTTGCCGCCATGGCCAGTCAAGCTCAACTAGTGACAGGCATTACGATTATGATCTGCATGGCAGGTCTATGGATCGGCTATGTTATCTCAAACAAACATCTGTCCCAGCACTTCACCAAACCTGATAACGCTCGCGTAGTCAGTGAAGAGTAACCGATAAAAAACGAGCCGCGTGATGCGGCTCTTTTTTAGTGCGTAAGTAAGTGGCTACAAACTTTTTAGCCCCCACTTTTTCGCGGTTTCATCGAAGAAGCCTTGTGTTTTCTTTAGCTCGACCCAGTGGTTAAGGTAGTTAATCCATACTTGGTCATCTTGTGGTAGTAACATCGCGATCGGCGTTGGTTTGCGTGGCGCTTTAACTGGTACAATCGCCAGTTGGTTAAACTTCTCCACCAGCGTTGCAGCCTCAACGTTAGAGGTCACAGATACATCTGCACGTCTGGCTAATAGCTCTTGAAAATCACGCGCTGGCGCTTCAATAACAACATGCTGCGCTGACGGGAAGAAAGCTTTAACCATTTTCTCTTGTACCGTTCCAAGCGTTGCAGCGACCTTCACATCCGCCTTATCAAAGTCACTCCAATCTGAATACTTTGCTAAGTCCTTTTTTTGTACTACGGGAACAAAAGCAAGGTAGAAATACGGCTGACTGTAACCTGCGACTTTGGCACGCGACATATTTAACGAAGCACTACCAGTAATGTCATATTTATTCGCCGTGATCCCGTTGACTAACGTTTTCCAGTCCGTCGCCACGTACTCGACTTCAACGCCCAAATCTTTTGCTAATTCGGTGGTGACATCAATATCAAAACCACGATAACTATTGGTTGCAGGATCTTTAATCGTCATTGGGTTCCAGTCACCCGTGGTCCCCACTCTTAATACACCTCTTTCAAGAATGTCTTGTAAACGACTGGTTTCAGCAACGGCTTGACCGACGGAGAGCAAGCACAATCCGAGTGCTAAGATGAACTTGTACATTTTATATTCCCTAAAGTTGTTATGTTTATGCCACTTCATTGATAACATAGCAGCAACAAAGATATTTTTTTAGTCAATACAAGGTTTAATGTGACGTCTCGTTATCTATTATTTGTGTCAATTTTATCATTAACAGGTTGTACAGATTACCAATGGGGTTGGTATGTCCTCGACCCTAGCACCGAGCAAGGTCAAACTAACTTGCTGTTTTTGCTCGCAGGCTTTAACGATACGATCCAGGTTTCCCTGCTTAGTATGCTGTTTGCCATGCTGTTAGGGCTGCTGGTGGCTTTGCCCGCACTCTCTAAGCACGCCGGAGTGCGTTTCATTAATCGCCTGTATGTCGAGTCGATACGCTCAGTGCCAGTATTAGTACTGTTATTGTGGGTTTACTATGGAATGCCGACGTTATTCGATCTGTCATTAAATCATTTCTGGGCCGGTGTGATCGCATTAACTATCGCCGAGAGTGCCTTTATGGCCGAGGTGTTTCGCGGTGGCATCCAAGCGATCAATCGCGGTCAGCATGAAGCGGCAGAGTCTTTAGGGCTTAACTATTGGCAAAAAATGCGTTTGGTGATCATGCCGCAAGCATTCCGACAAATCCTGCCACCACTGGGGAACCAATTTGTCTATATTTTGAAAATGAGTTCACTAGTCAGTGTCATCGGGCTGAGCGACTTAACTCGTCGCGCCAATGAACTCGTGGTTAATGAGTACTTACCCCTAGAGATTTATACTTTTCTTGTTTTTGAGTATTTAGTGTTGATTTTGGTCGTATCTCAAGCGGTGCGCTGGTTAGAAGCACGCATTGCTATTCCGAGTCATTAATCGACCAAAACAACAAAGCCGCTCGGAATGAGCGGCTTTTCGTTTCTTGGCGGGCGAGATTACTTTTGCTTTACCGGGCGCTGCCAACCTGTAATTTTGCGCTCTTTAGCACGTGTGATGACTAACTCACCTTGAGCCACATCTTTAGTTAATGTGGTGCCAGCACCAATTGTGGCGCCGTCAGCAATTGTCACTGGCGCAACCAGCTGACTGTCAGAACCAACAAAGACATCATCACCAATAATCGTCTTAAACTTGTTCGCGCCATCGTAATTACACGTGATAACGCCTGCACCAATATTGGTCCGTTGACCAATTTCAGTATCGCCCAAATAGGTAAGATGATTCGCTTTCGAGCCTTGACCAATACGGGCGTTTTTCACTTCAACAAAGTTACCCACGTGAGAGTCGTTACGCATTTCAGCACCAGGACGCAGACGAGTGAATGGACCAACCGTACAATCCTCACCAACCGTGGCGCCTTCAATGACACTGTATGGACGCACGATAGTGTTATCATCAATCTCACAATCTTTCAGCACACAGCCAGTACCAATCACCACGTTATCACCAATGGTCACGTGACCTTCGATAATGACATTAGCGTCGATTTCACAATCCATACCGCACTGTAGCTCACCGCGCAAATCAAAACGGGCTGGATCACGCAGCATAACCCCTTGTTCGAGGAGTTTTTTCGCTTGAATAGACTGGAAAGCGCGCTCGAGACGAGCCAACTGAGCGCGATCATTAACCCCTTCCACTTCAATAGGATTAACTGGGTGCACCGCTTCAACCGCCCGACCTTCGTCATGAGCCGCAGCGATAACATCTGTCAGGTAGAATTCCCCTTGCGCATTCTGGTTATTCAAGCCTGATAACCAACGCTTAAGATCACCGCCCGTAGCAACCATCACACCCGTGTTGATCTCTTTGATTAACTTCTGCTCATCGGTGGCATCTTTTTGTTCAACGATCGCGACGACAGGGCCATTCTTACGCACAATACGGCCATAACCCATTGGGTTATCCAGTACCACAGTCAGCAGGGCAATTCCCCCATTAGGCTGAGCATCAAGCAGGCTCTCAATCGTCTCCTCAGAGATCAGCGGCACATCACCGTACAGAACTAAGATTTTTTCATCGTCTTCAAACTCTGCTGAGGCTTGATCAACCGCATGGCCAGTACCGAGTTGCTCGGCTTGCAGTACCCAATTCACAGACTCACTCGCAAGCTCTGCTTGCATCTGATCGCCACCATGGCCGTAAACTAAATGAATATTTTGCGCGCCTAACCCACTACAGGTATCAATCACATGCTTAACCATAGGACGACCCGCAAGGGTATGCAGTACTTTGGGTTTATTCGAGTACATGCGAGTGCCCTTACCCGCTGCGAGAATCACCGCGCTAAATTTCATAAATAACCTATCAGACGTTGTTTTTTATTGAGGGGTATTCTAGACACTAATCTGAGATTAGTTAATTGATCGGGATAAATTTTCATTAAAAAATAAGCAAAAAGGCGGTCTTTCGACCGCCTTTGACACTTGTAAACAACGCTATTAATTAACGACGTCGTTTTGTCAGCTCGATAACTCGTAGCTGAGCAATGGCTTTAGCCAGTTCACTGGCCGCTTGAGCGAAGTCCATATCGCCGTGCTGATTTTGGATTTTCTCCTCAGCGCGACGTTTCGCTTCTTCTGCCTTAGCTGCGTCAAGCTCTTCACCACGGATAGCGGTATCAGCCAGTACAGTTGCTGTACTCGGCTGAATTTCCACCATGCCACCAGAAACATAAATGATTTCTTCGTGGCCGTGCTGTTTCACAATACGCACCATACCAGGCTTGATAGCGGTCAGCAGCGGTGTGTGACCATGGAAAATACCAAGCTCACCTTCGCTACCGGTCACCTGAAACGTCTCAACTAAGCCAGAAAAGATCTTCTTCTCAGCACTGACAACGTCTAGGTGAAAGGTTATTGCTGCCATATCGCCTCCTAGTTAGCCTTATAGCTTCTTCGCATTCTCAAGAGCATCGTCGATAGAACCGCAGTACATAAACGCTTGCTCTGGAATATCGTCGTAATCACCAGCTAGTAGACCTTTGAAGCCACGTAGAGTCTCTTTTAGAGATACGTAAACACCTGGGTCGCCAGTAAATACTTCCGCTACGTGATAAGGCTGAGTTAGGAAACGCTCAATCTTACGTGCACGAGATACGATTTGCTTATCGCCTTCAGACAGCTCGTCCATACCTAGAATCGCAATGATATCTTTCAGCTCTTTATAACGCTGAAGCGTTTGCTGAACGCCACGAGCAATGTCGTAGTGCTCTTGACCAACAACTAGAGGATCAAGCATACGAGATGTTGAATCTAGTGGGTCAATCGCTGGGTATAGACCCATCGCTGCGATGTTACGGTTAAGTACAACCGTTGCATCTAAGTGCGCGAACGTCGTTGCTGGAGATGGGTCAGTCAAGTCATCCGCTGGTACATATACCGCCTGTACAGACGTGATAGAGCCAGATTTGGTTGACGTGATACGCTCCTGAAGAACACCCATCTCTTCTGCTAGTGTAGGCTGGTAACCTACCGCAGAAGGCATACGACCAAGCAGTGCTGATACCTCAGTACCTGCTAGTGTGTAACGGTAGATGTTATCGATAAATAGTAGAACGTCACGACCTTCGTCACGGAAACGCTCTGCCATTGTTAGACCAGTCAGTGCAACACGTAGACGGTTGCCTGGTGGCTCGTTCATCTGGCCGTAAACCATCGCTACTTTAGACTCTTCTGGCTTCTCAACGTTTACAACGCCTGCTTCCTGCATCTCAAAGTAGAAGTCGTTACCCTCACGAGTACGCTCACCTACACCTGCAAATACAGAAAGACCAGAGTGCTGTAGTGCGATGTTGTTGATAAGTTCCATCATGTTAACGGTCTTACCTACACCTGCACCACCGAATAGACCGATTTTACCACCCTTAGAGAATGGACAAACTAGGTCGATTACTTTAACGCCAGTCTCTAGAAGAGCGATCTCACTTGATTGCTCCTCGTAGCTTGGTGCTTCACGGTGGATAGAGTAAGTCTCTTCCGCACCGATCTCACCACACTCATCAATCGCATCACCAAGTACGTTCATGATACGACCAAGGGTCTTAGTACCTACTGGTACCGAAATTGGAGCGCCAGTGTTAACAACTTCAACTCCACGACGTAAACCATCTGAGCTACCCATTACGATACAACGAACTACGCCACCGCCTAGCTGTTGTTGAACTTCAAGAACGAGACGCTCTTTTGAGTCCGTAACGTTTAGAGCGTCATATACACTAGGTACTTCGCTCTGTGGGAACTCTACGTCGACTACCGCACCAATGATCTGTACGATCTTACCTGTAGCCATCGTTAATCCTCTAAACTATTTCGTTTTACCTAAGCTTAAACCGCTGCAGCACCTGAAACGATTTCTGACAGTTCTTGTGTAATCGCCGCCTGACGGGCTTTGTTATACACAAGTTCTAAGTCTTCAATCAGGTTACTTGCGTTGTCTGTTGCAGCTTTCATCGCAATCATTCGAGCCGCTTGCTCACAAGCAAGGTTCTCGACTACACCTTGGTAAACCTGAGACTCTACATAACGCACTAACAGTGTATCGAGTAGAGGTTTTGGTTCAGGCTCATAGATGTAGTCCCATGAATGCTCACGCTGCATCTCTTCGCTATCTGATTTAGGCAAAGGTAGCAATTGATCGATCGTTGGTTGTTGAACCATGGTGTTCACAAATTTGTTGAACACTACATACAGACGGTCCAATTCACCTTCATCGTATTTCTTCAGCATTACGCTTACAGAACCGATTAGGTCTTCAAGGCTTGGGTTATCACCCAGACCAGAAACCTGAGCAGCGACTTTCGCGCCACTGTTATTGAAGAAGCCTGTTGCTTTTGAACCGATAACGGCCAATTCAACTTCAGCACCCTTCTGTTTCCAAGCCTGCATGTCTGTAATCGCTTTTTTGAACACGTTAATGTTCAAGCCGCCACACAAGCCACGGTCTGTAGAAACGATGATGTAACCAACTCGCTTCGCTTCACGCTCTTCTAGGTACGAATGACGGTACTCTAGATTCGCGTTAGCTACGTGACCGATCACTTTACGCATTGTTTCAGCGTATGGACGAGAGGACTCCATGGCGTCTTGAGAACGACGCATTTTTGAAGCCGCTACCATTTCCATCGCTTTCGTAATTTTCTGCGTGCTTTTAACACTACCGATTTTATTACGTATCTCTTTTGCGCCGGCCATCGTTACTCTCCATTAGTTGGTGGCAGAGACTGCCACCGACCTATTACCAAGTTTGGGTTGCTATGAAGTCGTCCGTCAGCTTCTTAAGCTGCGCTTCAACTTCATCATTGTAAGCACCCGTCTTGTCGATCTCAGCTGCAAATTCAGCGTATTGACCGCGAGCATACGATAGTAGAGCCGCTTCGAAATCTAGCAGTTTGTTAAGTTGCACATCTGCCAAATAACCGCGCTCTGCCGCAAAGATAACTAGAGCTTGATCAAAGACAGACATAGGAGCGTACTGCTTCTGCTTCATTAGCTCTGTTACTTTTTGACCATGGTCTAGCTGTTTCTTTGTCGCTTCATCAAGGTCAGACGAGAACTGGGCGAAAGCCGCAAGTTCACGGTACTGAGCTAGTGCTGTACGGATACCGCCAGATAGCTTCTTGATGATTTTCGTTTGCGCTGAACCACCTACACGAGATACTGAGATACCTGGGTCAACCGCTGGGCGTACGCCGGCGTTGAATAGCTCAGTTTGTAGGAAGATCTGACCATCGGTAATCGAGATTACGTTAGTCGGTACGAATGCTGAAACGTCACCAGCTTGAGTTTCGATGATAGGAAGAGCAGTTAAAGAACCGGTCTTACCTTTCACTTCACCGTTAGTGAAACGCTCTACGTACACTTCACTTACACGAGCAGCACGCTCTAGTAGGCGAGAGTGGAGGTAGAAGACATCCCCAGGGAACGCTTCACGGCCAGGTGGACGTTTTAGTAGTAGAGAGATCTGACGGTAAGCAACAGCTTGCTTAGATAGATCATCATAAACAATCAGTGCGTCTTCACCGCGATCGCGGAAGTATTCACCCATCGCACAACCTGCGTATGGCGCTAGATATTGTAGCGCTGCAGATTCAGAAGCTGATGCAACAACAACGATAGTGTTTGCTAACGCGCCATGCTCTTCCAGTTTGCGAACTACGTTGGCAATAGTCGATGCTTTCTGACCGATTGCTACGTAGATTGAGTAAATACCAGAGTTTTTCTGGTTGATGATCGCATCGATCGCCATCGCTGTTTTACCAGTCTGACGGTCACCGATTACAAGTTCACGTTGACCACGACCGATAGGGATCATTGAGTCAACAGATTTGTAACCAGTTTGCACAGGCTGATCTACCGATTTACGGTCGATTACACCTGGTGCGATCATTTCTACAGGCGAAGACTGTTTCGCTTCGATTGGACCTTTACCATCAATAGGCTCACCTAGCGTGTTAACCACACGACCAAGCATTTCAGGACCAACTGGTACTTCAAGAATACGACCAGTACCTGTAACTTTCATGCCTTCCTTAAGGTCAGCATATGGGCCCATTACAACCGCACCAACCGAGTCACGCTCAAGGTTAAGTGCTAGTGCATAACGGCCATTCGGTAATTCAATCATTTCACCTTGCATCACGTCCGCTAGGCCGTGGATGCGGATGATACCATCACTTACCGAGATGATAGTACCTTCGTTGCGAGCTTCACTAACAACTTCGAATGACTCGATGCGTTGTTTGATTAGATCGCTAATTTCCGTGGAATTAAGTTGCATGCTCCAATCCCCATTAAGACTGCAATACATCGCTCAGGCGGTTCAAACGACCACGCGCTGAGTTATCGATGACTACGTCTCCGGCTCGAATTATAACCCCACCAAGTAGGGTCTCATCTACGCTGCAATTCAGCTTCACTTTACGTTCAAGACGCTGCTCAAGTTTGCTACTGATATTCGCTAACTGTTCGTCAGAAAGTTCGCTTGCTGAAATGACATCAACATCGATCTCTTTCTCATGCTCTTGTTTAAGAGCGTAGAACTGTTCGCTTACATCAGGAAGGGCCGTTAGACGACCATTCTCAGCCATTACCTTCAACAGGTTTTGACCATGCGCATCAACTTGTTCACCACAAACTGTCACAAATATTTCTGCTAATTTATCAGCAGATAGTGAGCTCGTTAGAAGCTCTTTAATCTGTGCGTTGTTTGCGACTTGTGCAGCAAAAGACAACATTTGACCCCATTGGTCAAGTTGGCCTTTGTCTACGGCAAAGTCGAAGGCTGCTTTAGCATAGGGGCGTGCGATAGTAGTCAAATCAGACATATGCGCCCCCAGACTTAAAGTTTTGCAGTAATGTTGTCAAGAATATCTTTTTGCGCATCTTTATCGATTGAACGCTCAAGGATTTTCTCAGCACCAGCTACAGCCAGAGTTGCAACTTGTTTGCGCAGCTCATCGCGCGCGCGGTTGCGTTCAGCTTCAAGTTCAGCTTCAGCTTGAGTAAGGATTTTTTTACGCTCAATTTGAGCTTCCTCACGGGCTTCGTCTAAAATTTGACCTTTACGCTTATTTGCTTGCTCGATGATCTCAGTTGCTGTGCGCTTCGCTTCTTTCAACTGGTCAGAAGCGTTGGCTTGTGCCAGGTTCAAGTCTTTTGCAGCACGTTCTGCTGCTTGTAGACCGTCAGCAATTTTCTTCTGACGTTCTTCAATTGCTTGCATCAATGGCGGCCATACATATTTCATGCAGAACCACACAAACAGTGCAAACGAGAATGCTTGACCTAGCAGAGTTGCGTTCATATTCACAACAGCTACCCCTTCTATTCGGACTAAGTGTTAATCAACGACAAACCGAAGTTTGCCCACAGTTAAAAGTGATTAACCTAGTTGACCAACGAACGGGTTCGCGAAAGTGAATAGAAGTGCGATAACGATACCGATCATTGGAACCGCATCAAGTAGACCCGCGATGATGAACATCTTAACTTGTAGCATAGGAGCCATTTCTGGTTGACGAGCAGCACCTTCAAGGAATTTACCACCAAGAAGTGCGAAACCAATCGCTGTACCAAGAGAAGCAAGACCGACGATAATACCTACGGCGATTGCAGAAAAGCTCAGTAAAGTTTCCATTACTATCTCCAATTTATAGTTGTTGGCTAGTGCCCAAATAAAAGCTTAAAAAAATAAAATTAATGATCACTGTCTTCGTGTGCCATTGACAGGTAAACAATTGTCAACATCATAAACACGAAGGCTTGAATCGTAATAACCAAGATATGGAAGATTGCCCACGGTAGTGAACCCATCCATTGCAAGTACCATGGTAGCATTGCCGCACAAAGAATGAATACAACCTCACCTGCGAACATGTTACCGAATAAACGCATACCAAGTGATAGAGGCTTCGCAAGGAGCGATACCACTTCAATTAGTAGGTTAAACGGAATCATCACTGGGTGATTGAATGGGTGTAATGCCAATTCCTTCGCGAAACCACCTAGACCTTTCACTTTGATGCTGTAATAGATCATCAGAGCAAAAACGCCTAGAGCCATAGCCATGGTGATATTAACATCAGCTGACGGTACAACCTTAAGGTAAGGGATACCAAGCCAATGCTCTGCTGGGTAAGGTAAGAAGTCGATAGGAACTAAGTCCATCACGTTCATCAAAAATACCCAACAAAAGATAGTTAGTGCTAAAGGTGCGATCAGCGGGTTGCGTCCATGGAACGTGTCTTTGACGTTTTCTGCGACAAATTCAACGATCATTTCTACAGCACACTGAAGCTTACCTGGTACACCTACTGTTGCTTTCTTCGCTACTTTGTAAAAAATTCCTAGGAAAATTAAACCAGTAAACCAAGAAAAAAACAGGCTATCGATATGTACGTTCCAGAAACTTGCTTCTTCCGCAACTATCCCTAACTTAGCTAAAGAAAGGTTAGAGAGGTGGTGGGCAATGTATCCGGACGAAGTTAGCGCTTCACCTGGCGCAGCCATAACTCATCCTATTTTTTGTTGTTAATGAATAGCACTGGCGCACAGATATTAATACCTAGAGCCAGCAAATAGGTTAGCTTGAGGGGAACAAGTTCCACCTGCATATACATGTAGACAACGGTGAAAAGAGCGACCGTGATGAGAATTTTAAGTACTTCGCCTGTATAGAAAGAAGCCGCGACTCGCTTTGCAGCACGAGCTCCACTAAACATAAAAGCACACAGCGCAAAAACTGCATTGGCAATGACAAAAATGCCACCCCCAATCAGCGCTGAAAGTCCCCATTCAGCATTCACAGCAACTGCCATTCCTGCTGCCAATAGTGTAACCGCGCCAAGCTGGATCATTAACAATCGCTTTGCAAGCTCTCGTCCTGGTCTAGCTAACGCCGCTACCATGTATTCGTACCTTGAGTAAAATCCACAGCTTTACTACCTCTGGGCTGGGAAATTGGCGAAAATTATACGGTGAGTCGAACTGATTGCAATTAAAACACCGCAAAAAGTTACAATTTTGTTTACAAACCGACAACTTTCGCACAAAAATTATTTTTTTACATAATTGATTGAGATCAATTATCTCATTTAGCCTTCAAGCTTGGCAATAAGTTGCTCTAATTTGTGAGGTTCATCAAGACTAATCGTCACCTTTGACTTGCCATCGTTAGCCCTCACAATTGCAACCTTTGCACCGAGCATTTCACTTAATTTTTGTGATATTTGTTGTGCCTCAGTGTCTTCTGCCACGCTTTTTGCTTCAGGCTCAGGCTGTAAGCATTTTTTCACTAATTGCTCAGCTTGACGCACCGTCATTTTTTTCTTTGCCACCTGCAAGGCAATGTCGACTTGTTGCTCGCCTTCTAGCGCTAACAGAGCTCGAGCATGGCCCATATCAAGCTGCTTAGTCGAAACCAGACTTTTTACGTCGTCTTCAAGTTGATTAAGGCGTAGTAAATTACTCACCGCCGCACGCGATTTACCAATCACATCCGCTACTTGCTGATGGGTAAGATGAAACTCTTCTTGCAAACGATCCAGTGCAACCGCTTCTTCGATTGCATTAAGATCCTCACGCTGAATATTTTCGATCAATGCCATCGCGATCGCCGCGCGATCCGCCACATTTTTGATCACACAGGGAACTTGTTTAAGTCCTGCTTTGCGTGCCGCGCGCCAACGACGCTCACCCGCGATAATTTCAAATTTGTCGCTCTCAACCTGACGAACCACGATAGGTTGGATAATCCCCTGTGACTCAATCGACGCGGCAAGTTCTTCCAGCGCTTCTGGTTCCATCTCTTTGCGCGGCTGATAAATACCCGGCTTCAAACTGTTAATATTTAAATCTGTCAGTTGGCCATCCGATGAAAGTTCTTGGCTGTGAATAGCACTTTGCTGTTTTTCACGCGCGAGTGAACTTGTCGAAAGCAGAGCATCAAGTCCTTTACCTAAACCACGTTTAGACATGAGATGGAATTCCTTTGGTTATGGTTTTATGCAGGGATTTCTTCGCGACGTAACATCTCGCCTGCGAGGGCCAAATACGCTTTGGCACCCGCCGAGTACTTATCGTAATGCATGGCTGGCTTGCCGTGACTTGGCGCTTCAGCCAATCGAACATTACGAGGAATAACCGTGCGATACACCTTGTTACCAAAGTGCTTTTTCAATTGGTCAGAGACTTCGTTTGACAGTCTGTTGCGAGGATCATACATAGTGCGCAATAAGCCCTCGATTTTTAGATTTTCGTTAACAACAGCCGCAAGTTTACTGATCGTATCCATCAACGCGGTTAAACCTTCGAGTGCAAAGTACTCACACTGCATTGGCACCAAAACCGAATCGGCTGCGGCCATAGCGTTGATTGTAAGGAGATTTAGAGAGGGAGGACAATCGATAAAGATGAAATCATAGTTATCACGAACTGCGGCAAGCGCGTGCTTTAAACGCACTTCGCGAGCAAACACTTCCATTAATTTGATTTCTGCGGCCGTCACATCGCCGTTCGCCGCGATTAAATCGTAGTTCCCGGATGTTTTACGACAGACGACATCGTCAAATGAGACATCCTCAACCAGTAATTCATAAGCGGTGGCATCGACTTGGTACTTGTCTACACCACTGGCCATGGTTGCATTACCTTGTGGGTCGAGATCTATCACTAAGACCTTACGCTTGGTCGCAGCCATTGAGGCGGCCAAGTTGACACATGTTGTTGTTTTACCAACTCCGCCTTTCTGATTGGCGATCGCTACGATTTTTCCCACAATGAACCTCGTTTTTATTCCTTGCGCGATAAGACTACTAGATGACGCTCGCCTTCCAATTGAGGAACATTCAAAGCTTTGATGTCGATCACACAACACCAGTCAGGCAATTGCTCAATCTCACTCTGTGATAATTGACCTTTCAAGGCTAAGAAGTGCCCGCCCGACGCTTTAGGCAAGTGATGACACCACTCAACCATATCCGTCATAGACGCAAACGCGCGACTCAGTACACCATCAAACTTATCTTCAGGTTGATACTCTTCAACGCGACTTTGAATCGGGATCACATTTTTAATGCTAAGTTCATGCAGAACTTGTTTGATAAAGCGAATCCGCTTGCCCAAGCTATCAAGCAATACAAATTGTTTATCGGGGTTCATAATAGACAGCGGCACACCCGGTAAACCAGGGCCTGTACCCACATCGATAAAACGTTCGCCTTGTAAGTGGGTACTCACAATAATGCTGTCCATGATGTGTTTAACCAGCATCTCTTCCGGGTTTCGAACCGAGGTTAGATTGTAAGCCTTGTTCCACTTGTTAAGCATTTCTACATAACCAACCAATTGGTCACGTTGCAGATCAGAAACGGTTAAATCAGTTTGAGCAATAAGAGCGTCAAGTTGACTGCGTAGCTGAGACATTATGCTTCCTCACCTTTTTTCAGCAGGCCGTGCTTTTTCAGATGCACCAGTAAAATTGAAATAGCTGCGGGAGTAATCCCCGAAATACGCGAAGCGATACCGAGCGTTTCCGGTTTAGCCTCGGTCAGTTTCGCCACCACTTCATTCGACAGCCCTTTGACTTGCGAATACTCAATATCTGTGGGTAACTTGGTATTTTCATGACGCAGCGACTTTTCGATCTCGTCTTGCTGACGCTTAATGTAACCTTCGTATTTAACTTGGATCTCGACCTGCTCAGCAGCTTGTTGATCCTCTAGTGCCGGAGCAAACTCTGCCAGTTCGGTAAGTTGGCTATAATTTATTTCAGGACGACGCAGAAGATCCTCACCACTGGCTTCACGTGCCATTGGTGTCTTAAGCAAATTATTCAACGCATCGACGCCCGATGATTGTGGATTCATCCAGATCTCTTTCAAGCGCTGACGTTCTTTTTCCATGTTGTCGACTTTTTGGTTAAAGCGCGCCCAACGCTCGTCGTCAACCAAACCGAGTTGACGAGCTTGTTCAGTCAAACGTAAATCTGCATTATCTTCACGAAGTAACAAACGATATTCAGCGCGAGACGTGAACATGCGGTACGGTTCTTTGGTCCCCATGGTCGACAAGTCATCGATTAACACACCCATGTAAGCTTGGTCGCGCCTTGGGCTCCAGCCTTCTTTGCCTTGGCTGTGCAAGCTGGCATTTAAACCAGCCATCAAACCTTGTGCCGCCGCTTCTTCATAGCCGGTTGTACCGTTGATTTGACCGGCAAAGAACAGACCATGGATAAATTTAGTTTCGTAGGTTTGCTTCAGGTCACGAGGATCGAAGAAATCGTATTCAATCGCATAACCCGGACGAACAATATGCGCGTTCTCAAAACCTTGCATTGAACGAACGATCTGAACTTGAACATCAAACGGTAAGCTGGTGGAAATACCATTTGGATACAGTTCGTGGGTGGTTAAACCCTCGGGTTCAATAAAAATCTGATGGCTATTTTTATCCGCAAAACGCATTACTTTGTCTTCGATAGACGGGCAGTAACGCGGACCAATACCTTCAATAACACCGGCATACATTGGGCTACGATCGAGGTTGTTGCGGATCACGTCATGAGTTTGATCATTGGTGTGCGTGATAAAACATGGGATCTGACGAGGATGTTGATCACGTCTGCCCATGAATGAGAATACCGGCGCAGGATCGTCGCCGTGTTGAACCTCAAGCTGTGAAAAATCGACACTACGCCCATCAATGCGTGGCGGTGTTCCTGTTTTGAGACGATCAACACGAAACGGCAGTTCTCGCAAACGATCGGCCAATGCGATCGAAGGAGGATCGCCAGCACGACCACCCGATGAGCTTTCCATTCCAATGTGGATTTTTCCACCCAAGAAAGTCCCCACGGTAAGCACGATCGCTTTGGCATGAAAGCGCAATCCCATTTGAGTAACCACACCAACAGCACGTTCATTTTCAACAATCAAATCATCGACAGACTGCTGGAACAGAGTCAAGTTTGGTGCATTTTCCAATGCATGACGAACATACGCTTTGTACAAAGCTCGATCTGCTTGTGCTCGTGTTGCACGAACCGCTGGACCTTTTGATGCGTTCAAAGTTCGGAATTGAATACCAGCATGATCAATGGCTCGCGCCATTAATCCGCCCATAGCATCCACTTCTTTGACTAAGTGACCCTTGCCGATACCACCGATCGCAGGGTTACAAGACATTTGACCTAAAGTATCAATGTTGTGAGTCAGTAAAAGTGTTTTTTGCCCTGTACGAGCAGATGCGAGTGCGGCTTCCGTTCCTGCGTGACCGCCACCGACAACAATGACGTCAAAGTTTTCGTGATAAAGCATGAACCGACCTCGGGTATTCAAACAGAGTTGGACAGAGAAAAGGAGCGTTATTCTACCCTCTTTCCTGAGCAGAGAAAATGGTTTTGACGCTTTTCATTTCAAGAGCTCGAAAGCTAATATATATAAGATCTATATAGATGATCTTTTATTAGATCTATTATTAGGATCGACCATATCTGTGGATAAGTGATAAATGATCAACAAGATCATGGATCTTATTAGGATCACTTCTTGTGATCCTAGCTTGATCAACAGGCTGATTGTCTGGGGACAAAAAGGGTACTTATGCACAGGGGGTAAAAGTTGATCAAGTTGTTATATGGATAACTATAGGTTGATCACCGGATAACTGCCTATTTATCCACAGTCTAAATGGTCAAAAAAGCAGCAAACAGAACACTGAGTTCGAACTTAAGTTATTCACAATCGACAAAAGGGAGAGAATGTGGTCACCAGATTGACCACATTTAAGCGGCTAGAAACGATCAATATGGGTCAAAAGCCACTCTTCTGCGGCATCTTCAGGTACATCATGGGCAAGAATGTCGATAGTGAAACAGTCGCTGATAGGGGTCGAACCGATGTCTTCTAATAGGTCGTAAGCGTGTTGGCCAGCGGCACAAAAGGTGTCGTAACTTGAGTCCCCAATAGCAATTACTGCATACTTTACGTCACTCATTTTGGGTGGCGTGCTTTGTAATTGAGCGATAAAAGGTTGGATATTATCTGGATATTCGCCAGCCCCATGGGTGGAGGTGACGATAAGCCACGTGCCACTGTTGTTGATTTCAGCCAGCTGAGGTTGGTTGTGAATCGTAGTTTCAAAGCCTTTTTCTACCAGTAGATCACTTAAATGGTCACCAACGTATTCAGCGCCACCGAGCGTGCTGCCAGTAATTATGTGGATCATAACTATTCCTTTTGTGATGTAAAAAGCGCGGCCAAATGCCGCGCTGAGAGGGTTTATTTACCGATACAGAATGATGAAAAGATGCGTCCGAGTAGGTCATCGGAGCTAAATTCTCCAGTGATTTCGCTCAAATGTTGTTGCGCGATTCTCAGCTCTTCAGCGAGGATTTCACCAGCCATGTAACCTTCTAGTTGCTGCTGACCAATGTCGAGATGCTCTGCGGCACGCTCTAACGCTTCTAAGTGACGACGACGGGCCATAAAACCACCTTCATTACCACCAGCAAAGCCCATGCACTCTTTTAAGTGATTGCGCAATGCTTCAACCCCTTCACTGGTCTTCGCCGACAGACGAATTAAGGTAGGATCGTTGACGTGACAGATTCCTAGCTCTTCACCGGTTTGATCCGCTTTATTACGGATCACGGTAATGCCAATATTGGCGGGGAGACGATCCACAAAATCGGGCCAGATCTCTTTTGGGTCTGTCGCATCAGTGGTGGTGCCATCGACCATAAACAGCACGCGATCGGCTTGGGCGATTTCATCCCAAGCGCGCTCGATACCGATTTTTTCCACTTCGTCTGAAGCGTCGCGCAGACCTGCCGTGTCGATAATATGCAGTGGCATACCATCGATATGGATATGTTCGCGCAGCACGTCACGGGTGGTACCTGCAATGTCCGTCACGATGGCAGACTCTTTACCCGACAGGGCGTTCAGCAGGCTGGATTTACCCGCATTCGGCCGGCCTGCAATCACCACTTTCATCCCTTCACGCATAATCGCGCCTTGGTTGGCTTCTTTACGCACGGCGGTGAGGTTATCGATGATTGCCTGCAGATCGCCAGCCACTTTACCATCGGCGAGAAAGTCGATTTCCTCTTCAGGAAAATCAATCGCTGCCTCGACATAAATGCGTAGGTGAATTAAGGATTCGACTAAGGTGTGGATACGTGACGAGAAAGCGCCTTGTAGCGACTGTAGCGCAGACTTAGCGGCTTCTTCTGAACTGGCATCAATCAAGTCAGCAATCGCTTCGGCTTGGGCTAAGTCGAGCTTGTCGTTTAAGAATGCACGCTCAGAGAACTCACCTGGACGAGCAGTACGAATGCCTTCGATGGCAACGATGCGTTTTATCAGCATGTCCATCACCACTGGGCCACCATGGCCTTGCAGCTCAAGTACATCCTCGCCAGTGAACGAGTGCGGGTTAGGGAAGTAGAGGGCGATACCTTGATCGATTTGGCTGCCATCTTCAGCGCAAAATGGCAGGTACTCCGCATAACGAGGGCGGAGTGATTTTCCGGTCACTTCTTGCGCGACTTTTTCTGCGAGTGGGCCAGAAACGCGAATAATACCCACGCCACCACGACCTGGGGCGGTCGCTTGTGCCACTATGGTCTCTGTTGTCATAAATGAGCCTGTTATCTCTCGGTGCCAGTTTGGCAAATATACACTTAGCTGAATTGTAATCAGCTCAAATAAAAAAGGCGACCTTTTGGCCGCCTTTTACTGTTATTCCATTTATTAAAGGTTACTTGGAGTGTAAGCCTTTTTTCTCGAGCGCTTTGAAAATCAGCGTTTGCTGGATTAGCGTTACTACGTTCGAAACAAGCCAGTAAAGAACCAGACCTGATGGGAAGAACAGGAAGAAGAAGGTAAACATCACCGGCATAAAGGTCATGATCTTCTGCTGCATTGGGTCGGTCACGGTGGTCGGGCTCATTTTCTGAATCATGAACATCGACGCACCCATCAGTAGCGGCAAGATGTAGTACGGGTCTTGCGCTGAAAGGTCATGAATCCAACCGAAGAAAGGTGAGTGACGTAACTCAACCGACTCCATCAGTGCCCAGTATAGCGAGATGAAGATAGGCATTTGTAGAATCAGAGGAAGACAGCCACCGAGGGGGTTCACTTTCTCTTTCTTATACAGTTCCATCATTTCTTGGCTCATGCGCTGACGGTCATCGCCAATACGCTCACGCATCGCTTGCAGCTTAGGCTGAAGCATACGCATTTTTGCCATTGAGGTGTACTGCGCTTTAGTTAGCGGGTACATCGCACCACGAACAATGAAGGTCAGACAGATAATTGCGACACCCCAGTTGCTGACAAAGCTTTGAATAAATGAAAGCAGAGTGTGCAGTGGTTTGGCGATAAACCATAGCCAACCGTAGTCAACCACTAAGTCGAGGTTAGGCGCCACTTGTTCCATTTGATCTTGTAGCTTAGGACCAATCCAAAGTGTTGCTTGGAATTTGGTGCTGTCACCATCGGCGATGGTTTTGTTTGGTATGCGTACACCGATATCGCCCAAGTTACCAATTACACGAGTGTAGAGGTTGGTGCCTGGTTCATTACGTGGAATCCACGCGGTAGCGAAGTAGTGCTGGATCATTGCCGCCCAACCCTGACCGTTTGGTAGCGGTAGAGAAAGGTTGCGATCTTGCATATCGTCGAAGCTGTACTTTTTGTAGCGAGTATCTTCAGTTGAGTAAGCACCGCCACGGTAGGTTGGCATCGTGATGCTGCCACCAGCGTCAAGTAGATTCTGACGTAAGTGCGCGTACATACCGAGTGTCGCGTTGTTGCCTGACTTGTTGACGACATCGTATTCAACATCAAGAGCATAGCTGCCACGTTTTACAATGAACGTTTTGACATATTCAAGACCGTTAGCTGCGTACGTTAATGGAATACGCAGTTCATCTTGACCTTCCGCGAGGGTAAAGTTGTCTGCGCTGACCGAGTAAGCAGGGCGGTTTGAACTGCTCAGATCAATACCCTGAGGACCAACAAGGCCACTTTGAGCAATGAACTGATGACCAGGTTCGCTTTTTAGTAGAACGAATGGGTCAGACGAATCTAGCTCGTTTGAGTATTGGTTTAAATCTGCATTGATGACATCGCCACCCACCGTATCAATCGACAGAGTCAATACATCAGTGGTCACGGTAATCGTTTTAGCAGAAGCTTGCTGCCCTGGCGCTGGGTCTAGCTCATCTGCAAAAGATGGTGCGGGTAGAGTACTGCTTGATTGAGCCTGCTCAACCGGCTGAGGCGTTGGATTCTTTGCGACTTGCCATTGCTGGAACAATAGAAAAGAAACCAGTGCTAGCGCGATTAACAGGATATTACGTTGAGAATCCATCGTTATTTATCTCTGTCTTGTTTCTGGACTGGTGGAACGGGGTCGTAACCCCCTTCATTCAAAGGGTGGCATTTTAATAGACGTTTGCTTGATAACCAACACCCTTTTACAAAACCGTGAGCTTTCAACGCTTCAATGGCATATGTTGAGCAAGTTGGAGTAAAACGACAACGAGGTCCGATAAGCGGACTAATAAGACCTTGATAGAGACGGACGAAGCCGATTGCTAACCACGCGAAGGGCGAGATAGGCGCTGCCATAATTTATCAAACAGTTTGAAAATTTCTTCATTACTTAAATCTTGCGCGCTTTTCTTAGCAATAACAACAAAATCTTTATTAGCAAGTTGATGTTGATTGTTACGAAAGCTTTCACGTGCAAGGCGCTTAAAACGATTTCGACCGACGGCGGTTTTGATCTGTTTTTTTGGAACGGCTAAACCTAGTCGAGGATGAGATAGGCTATTTTTACGAGCAATGATGGTGAAATGAGGTGAGCCGGCTCGGTGAGCTTGCTGAAAGACATTTTGATAATGCTCGGGAGTTAACAAACGTAACTCCCGATTGAACGCGTACGTATTCAAAATAATCGAAGATTACTTAGAAAGACGCTTACGGCCTTTTGCACGACGTGCATTGATTGTAGCACGACCGTTTTTAGTAGCCATACGTGCACGGAAACCGTGAGTACGCTTGCGCTTTAGAACGGTAGGTTGAAAAGTGCGTTTCATGATAATTACCTTTACTGATCAGTAGTTTTAGGTCAATGTTAACCCGGCGTGGGTCGTAACGTCTTCTTTATATAAAAGAGGACAAAACCGACGCCTCTCAACAAAGAGGCGGAATTGTAATCACAGTCACACTAAGTGTCAATCTTTGTGCAAATGCTAAATTCCGGCCGAGCGATTATACGGAGTGTGAGCAAAATCTCAAGGATCGATCGATCTTCTTTAGTGATCTTTACTCAGCTCCGACTTGTCGAAGGAATTTTTTCAAGCGAGGATCTTGTGGATTACCGAAGATATCCTGTGGAGAACCTTGCTCAACAATATGTCCTTCCGCCATAAAGATCACCCGATCGGCGACCTCTCTGGCAAATTGCATTTCGTGGGTAACCACCAGCATGGTTTGGTGCTTTGTTGCTAAGTCCTTCATTAAACTAAGAACTTCACCAACCCATTCTGGGTCTAGCGCCGACGTTGGTTCGTCAAACAGCAATAATTCTGGCTGCAGAGCCATGGCTCGACCAATACCGACACGTTGCTGCTGGCCTCCAGACAGCGCCGCTGGATAACTATCACCCTTGTCACTTAAACCAATGTCATCGAGAATCTGTTGTGCACGCTGTAAGGCGTCTGATTTTTTCCATCCGCGCACGGTGATCAGACCTTCAGCAATATTTTGTCGCGCCGTCATATGGGCAAATAACGCATAATTTTGAAATACAAAACCAGTTTTACGACGGAGAGCCAACACTTCTGCTTTGGTGTGCTTTTCGCTATCGACACTGACATCATCAATGCTAATGACACCTTTGTCGGCACTTTCGAGAAAGTTAACGGTGCGAAGCAGAGTCGATTTACCCGTGCCACTGGAACCGATAATCACGATGATCTCACCTTGTTTTATCTCAAGGCTGATCCCTTTAAGTACTTCGCTATCGCCAAAACGTTTATGAATATTGTCTAGTTTGATCATCGTACATACGCCTTATTCAGTTTGGCCTCTGCCCAGATTTGCACGCGAGTTAGAATGACCACGACACCCCAGTAAATAAGTGCAACTGCTAAGAAAGCTTCGAAGAAACGAAAGCTCGATGAGGCTTCCATCTGCGCTCTAGCCATGATTTCTGCCACGCCTAGGGTAAAGGCCAGCGAAGTCGACTTAATCATATCAATGAAGTAGTTCATCAGTGACGGCAGCGCGACGCGTGTTGCTTGTGGCAAAATGATCCGACGCATCGCTTGAGAAGTTGTCATGCCGACCGACAGACTGGCTTCCATTTGGCTGCGATCGATACCGATAATGGCGGCGCGAATACTTTCTGCCATATAAGCGGCAAAGTGCAAGGTTAAGCCAATCACCGCGGCACTAAATGCATTGAGCCCGACCAACCATGGGAAGATTTGAGGTAAGCCGTAGTAAAGCAGAAACAGTTGAACCAACAGCGGAGTGCCACGGAAAAAACTGATATAGAGCTGACTTAATTGATCAAGTACTGGGATGCGAAATACGCGAATATTGGCCAGAATGACCGACAAAATCAGTGAGAAAAATAGCCCCCATGTGGCCATTTCCATGGTGGTGCCAAGATACTTGAGTAGTATTGGCATTAAATCCAGCATGTAGTTAAAGTCAAATCCCATAATGGTTTCCAATATTTGATAACGGTATAGAAAAGCAAAAACCCACTGCAGAGGAAGGCAAGCAGTGGGTTAAAAATTTTCTATCTCTGAACTGCGATAGAAAGTATACAGATTTTACTCTGTGATATCAGCGCCGAACCATTTTTGCGAAATTTTCGCTAGAGTGCCGTCTGCGCGCATGGCTGCTAGAGCTTGGTTGACTTCTGCTTGAAGCTTGTTGCCTTTTTGGTTATCAACAAATGGCCACGCATTTTGAATGGTCTCAAACGGTTGACCAGCCAGTTTGAGTGGCAGACCGGTTTTCTTGATAAGCTCAAGAGCAGACAGACGATCCATAACGAAGGCATCCGCTCGACCAAGTGCTACATCGTGCTCTATGCCCGTGTCATATGTTTTGATGTTGATCTTGCCGTCTTTGTCATAGTCACGTAATAGCTGTTCAAAGTTAGAGCCTAAGTTGACCGCAACGGTTTTACCCGCTAAATCTTCGACGCCTTTGATGCTGTCATTGTTGCTACGAACGGTAAT
Organism: Vibrio pacinii DSM 19139; assembly: GCF_000711795.1. GTDB lineage: Bacteria > Pseudomonadota > Gammaproteobacteria > Enterobacterales > Vibrionaceae > Vibrio > Vibrio pacinii. The sequence goes on from NZ_JONH01000020.1 coordinate 30,747, forward strand.
TTGCGCACCGTCGACCACATACGGGTCAGCGAACAGGTATTTCGCCTTACGCGCATCCGTCATGGTGATTTGGTTTGAGATAGTATCGATGCGACCAGTTTCTAGCAGACCAAACAGGCCAGAGAAGTTAGCGGTGACGTATTCTACTTGGTAGTCATTGCGTTTGCCGATTTCATCCCACAGGTCGACTTCAAAGCCTTGCAGTTGATCTTGCTGAACAAAAGTGAATGGGAAGTAACGGCCTGACATGCCGACTTTAACTTCCGTTGCTGCTTGAACAGTAGCCGCTGATAGTGCGATGGCTGCCACAGCAGCTTTAATCCAGTTTTTCATATTACAACTCCAAATTATCTTGGGGATAAATACTACTGTCACTTTAGTTAATTAGATAAATAACTAAGAGCAATAACCTAGTCACTAGAGTAATAAGCTTGGTTGATAATTGTCCACTTTATCATCGAGTCACTTTTCCTGGTTGATCTTAGGTCTTTTTCGTCGTCGTGGCGATCATTCATTCACAGACTTATCACCAATTCAAGGATCGAGGCAAAAATGCCCTATTGTGGATCAAAGTGTGGGTAAAAGTGGGGCAGCGTGTGGTGAACTCGGGAATAATATCGAAAATATTGTGAATAACTTCGATCTTATTCACTGGATCCTCGATCATTTGCTGGCGATCTTGGTTATCAACAGGTAAAATTGCCAATCTTTCCAGATCAATTACTTCGAGTGGGGGCACCGTGTCATCTTCGCTTTGGTTGCAATGTTTGCAACAGCTTCAAGAAGAGCTACCAGCAACTGAATTCAGCATGTGGGTTCGCCCGTTACAAGCGGAGCTCAATGACAATACGCTTACTCTATTTGCCCCAAACCGTTTTGTTCTTGATTGGGTTCGTGACAAGTACATTAACAATATCAACCGCCTGCTACAGCAATACTGTGGCAATGATGTGCCGAGTCTACGTTTTGAGATCGGCAGTCGTCGTGTTGTTGCGCCAAAACCGGCGGCTCCTAAGCGTACCCCTGCAGATGTGGCCGCAGAATCGTCGGCGCCTGCGCAATTACAAGCGCGCAAACCAGTACATAAAACCTGGGATGACGACGCACAAGCGATTGCCAACATCAACCATAGATCGAACGTTAATCCAAAACACAAATTCAATAACTTTGTCGAAGGTAAGTCGAACCAATTAGGCTTGGCCGCAGCGCGTCAAGTGTCTGATAATCCGGGCTCTGCTTATAATCCGCTGTTCTTATACGGTGGCACTGGTTTAGGTAAAACGCACTTGTTACACGCGGTAGGCAATGCGATTGTTGATAACAAGCCTAATGCCAAAGTGGTTTATATGCACTCTGAGCGTTTCGTTCAAGACATGGTTAAAGCATTGCAAAACAATGCGATTGAAGAGTTTAAGCGTTACTATCGTAGCGTTGATGCGTTGCTTATCGATGATATTCAGTTCTTTGCTAACAAAGAGCGCTCGCAAGAAGAGTTCTTTCATACCTTTAACGCGTTGTTAGAAGGCAATCAGCAGATCATTTTGACCTCAGACCGTTACCCGAAAGAGATCAACGGGGTAGAGGATCGTCTCAAGTCACGATTTGGATGGGGCCTAACGGTGGCGATTGAGCCGCCAGAGTTGGAAACTCGCGTCGCGATCTTGATGAAGAAAGCGGAAGATCACCAGATTCATTTGGCGGATGAAGTCGCGTTCTTTATCGCCAAGCGTTTACGTTCTAACGTTCGTGAGTTGGAAGGGGCACTCAACCGAGTGATCGCCAATGCCAACTTCACAGGCCGCCCAATCACCATTGATTTCGTTCGCGAAGCGCTACGTGACTTGCTGGCTCTGCAAGAGAAGCTGGTAACGATAGACAATATTCAAAAGACCGTGGCGGAATACTACAAAATTAAAGTGGCCGATCTGCTGTCTAAGCGTCGTTCACGTTCAGTCGCGCGTCCACGTCAATTGGCGATGGCGCTAGCGAAAGAGCTCACTAACCACAGTTTGCCAGAAATTGGTGATGCGTTTGGCGGTCGTGACCATACCACTGTGCTGCACGCTTGCCGTAAAATTCAGCAATTGCGTGAAGAGAGCCATGATATTAAAGAAGACTACTCGAACCTGATTCGTACTTTGTCGTCTTGATTCGCACTATTTCTTGATTCACAGTATTCTAAGCACCGAGCAATAATAACGAATTCGGATAAGAGCCTCTTATGAAATTTTCCATTGAGCGTAGCCACCTACTGAAACCTCTTCAACAAGTTTCAGGTGCGTTAGGTGGTCGACCAACGTTGCCGATCTTGGGTAACTTACTACTGAAAGTCGAAGACAACATGTTGTCGATGACGGCAACCGACCTTGAAGTAGAGCTGATCAGTCGTGTCACTCTGGAAGGTGAATTTGAAGCGGGGAGCATTACGGTGCCATCGCGTAAGTTCTTAGATATTTGTCGCGGTTTGCCAGATGACGCTGTGATTACCTTTTTATTGGAAGGCGATCGTGTTCAGGTTCGTTCGGGGCGCAGCCGTTTTTCGCTTGCGACGCTACCAGCGAATGATTTTCCTAATATCGAAGATTGGCAAAGCGAAGTCGAAATCTCACTCTCCCAAGCCGAATTGCGTGGCTTGGTCGAGAAAACCCAGTTTTCGATGGCCAACCAAGATGTGCGTTACTACCTCAACGGGATGCTGTTTGAAATTGATGGCACCACTCTGCGCAGTGTCGCAACCGATGGTCACCGTATGGCGGTGTCACAAACCCAGTTAGGGGCAGACTTTGCCAACAAGCAGATCATTGTGCCACGCAAAGGGGTACTTGAGTTGGTCAAACTGCTCGATGCACCAGAGCAACCGGTCGTGTTGCAAATCGGTAGCTCGAATGTGCGCGCTGAAGTAAACAATTACGTCTTCACCTCTAAATTGGTCGATGGTCGCTTCCCTGACTATCGTCGTGTTATGCCGCAAACAACCACCAAAACCCTTGAAGCGGGTTGTGATGAGTTGCGCCAGTCTTTCTCTCGTGCGGCGATTTTGTCTAACGAAAAGTTTCGTGGCGTGCGTGTTAACCTCGCCGATACACAAATGCGTATTACAGCTAATAACCCAGAGCAGGAAGAGGCCGAAGAGATGCTCGATGTGCATTTCGACGGTGAACCGATTGAAATTGGTTTTAACGTCAGTTACGTGCTCGATGTGCTCAATACTCTGCGTTGTGAGCGAGTACGTATTTCGATGTCAGATTCAAATGCGAGCGCCCTCATTGAGAATGCCGCCGATGACAGTGCCATGTATGTGGTGATGCCAATTCGACTCTAGCATGCCGCTTTCTCGTCTCATCATTAAGCAATTTCGAAACATTAAAGCCTGTGATATTGAACTATCAGCAGGCTTTAACTTTCTTATTGGACTCAACGGTAGTGGCAAAACCAGTATCCTAGAAGCGATTTATTTGCTCGGACATGGTCGTTCATTTAAGAGCTCATTAACTGGGCGAGTGATTCAAAATGACTGCAGTGAACTGTTTGTTCATGGGCGTTTTTTGAACTCGGATCAATTTGAGCTACCAATTGGCATTAATAAGCAGCGTGATGGCTCGACAGAGGTTAAAATAGGCGGTCAATCTGGGCAAAAACTGGCACAGTTAGCGCAAGTTTTGCCATTGCAGTTGATTCATCCTGAAGGGTTTGAACTACTCACGGATGGACCAAAACAACGACGTGCATTTATCGATTGGGGCGTGTTCCATACCGAACCTGCTTTTTATGATGCATGGGGGCGTTTTAAGCGCCTCAACAAGCAACGTAATGCGTTATTAAAAACCGCGACCAGTTATCGTGAACTCAGTTACTGGGATCAAGAAATGGCGCGTTTAGCGCAACAGATTGATGTTTGGCGTAGTGCTTACGTGGCACAAATGAAGCTGGTGGCTGAAGAGTTGTGCCAAGGTTTTTTACCCGAATTTGATATTCAATTGAAGTATTCAAGAGGCTGGGATAAGGACACCCCTTATCAGCAGATCCTCGAAAAAAACTTCGAGCGTGATCAATCGCTTGGTTACACGTTTAGTGGCCCGAATAAAGCGGATTTAAAAATTAAAGTGAATGGAACGCCAGTAGAAGACGTTTTATCACGAGGTCAGTTGAAGTTAATGGTATGTGCACTGCGTGTCGCACAAGGGCAGCACCTTACTCAATTGACGGGCAAGCAATGCATCTACTTGATAGATGACTTTGCTTCTGAATTAGATAGCCAACGTCGACAGCGCTTAGCAGACTGCTTAAAAGCGACGGGGGCTCAGGTTTTTGTAAGTTCTATTACTGAAAGCCAAGTTGCTGACATGATTGAGTCAAACAGCAAGATGTTTCATGTGGAACATGGCACAATAGGACACGGATAAATAGCGAGAGAGTAACTGATGTCGAATAATTACGATTCATCGAGTATTAAGGTACTGAAGGGTCTGGATGCGGTACGTAAACGTCCAGGAATGTACATCGGCGACACTGATGATGGCACCGGTCTGCACCACATGGTTTTTGAGGTGGTGGATAACTCAATTGATGAAGCGTTGGCAGGCCATTGTTCAGACATCATAATCACCATCCATGAAGATAACTCGGTATCGGTCAGCGATGACGGCCGTGGTATTCCAACGGAAATGCACGAAGAAGAAGGTGTTTCTGCTGCTGAAGTTATCATGACGGTACTGCACGCTGGTGGTAAGTTCGATGACAACTCATACAAAGTATCCGGTGGTCTACACGGGGTTGGTGTTTCGGTTGTTAACGCCTTGTCTGAAAAAGTGGAACTGACCATTAAGCGTAAAGGCGAAATATTCCAACAAATCTATCATCATGGTGTACCTCAGTCGCCATTAACTGTGATTGGTAAAACGGAAGAAACCGGTACTCGAATCCGTTTCTGGCCAAGTGAAGAAACCTTCACCAACATTGAATTCCATTATGACATTCTGGCTAAACGTCTGCGTGAGCTTTCTTTCCTAAACTCTGGCGTATCGATTAAGTTAACCGATGAGCGCGAAGAAGATAAATCGGATCACTTCATGTTTGAAGGTGGTATCCGTGCGTTTGTTGAGCATCTAAACCGCAACAAAACCCCCATTCACCAAAAGATTTTCTACTTTGACCATACCCGTGAAGAAGATGGCATTACGGTCGAAGTGGCGATGCAATGGAACGACGGTTTCCAGGAAGGGGTGTACTGTTTCACCAACAATATCCCACAACGCGATGGTGGTACTCACTTAGCTGGTTTCCGTGGCGCATTGACACGTACGCTTAATAATTTCATGGACAAAGAAGGTTACTCGAAGAAAGCGCAAGCGGCGACTTCAGGTGATGATGCTCGTGAAGGTTTAACGGCGGTTGTCTCGGTAAAAGTGCCTGATCCAAAATTCTCAAGCCAAACCAAAGACAAACTGGTTTCATCAGAAGTGAAATCGGCGGTTGAGTCAGCGATGAGTGAGAAGTTGTCGGAGTTCTTAATTGAAAACCCAACGGAAGCAAAAATCGTGTGTGGCAAAATTATTGATGCGGCTCGTGCTCGTGAAGCCGCGCGTAAAGCGCGTGACATGACTCGTCGTAAAGGCGCGCTAGATTTAGCGGGCCTGCCGGGTAAACTGGCCGATTGCCAAGAAAAAGATCCTGCTCTTTCTGAACTATACATAGTGGAAGGAGACTCTGCTGGCGGATCAGCCAAGCAGGGGCGTAACCGTAAAAACCAAGCGATTTTGCCGTTGAAAGGTAAAATCCTCAACGTTGAGAAAGCACGTTTTGATAAAATGCTTTCTTCTCAAGAAGTTGCCACGCTTATCACTGCCCTTGGTTGTGGTATTGGTCGTGACGAATACAATCCTGATAAACTGCGTTACCACAACATCATCATCATGACCGATGCGGATGTCGATGGTTCTCACATCCGTACGCTACTATTGACCTTCTTCTACCGTCAGATGCCAGAGTTGATTGAACGTGGTTACATCTATATTGCCCAGCCACCACTTTACAAAGTGAAGAAAGGTAAGCAAGAGCAATACATTAAAGATGAAGAAGCGATGGAGCTGTATCAAGCTGGTCTTGCATTGGATAATGCTGAGCTTTATGTCAACGCTAATGCTCCTGCTCTAGCTGGCGGGCCGCTTGAAAAACTAGTACTTCAATACAACCAAAGCATGAAACTGATTAAGCGTATGAGTCGTCGTTACCCATATGCAATGATCAACGAGCTGACTTATATCCCTCGTTTAACTGCAGAGATGTGTAAAGATGCTAACCAAGTGCAAGCTTGGGGTGCAAAACTGGTCGAGCAACTTAACGCCAAAGAGGTTGGCGCAAGCCAATACTCACTTGAAGTGGAAAAACACGAAGAGTTGGGTGTGAGCATTGTTAAGCTGGTGGTTCGTACGCATGGTGTGATGCATGAATATGTGGTCTCTTTGGATCTATTAAACTCGAAAGAATACGGTCGTTTAGCGGATCTATCAGAAGCACTAGATGGCTTAATTGAAGAGGGCGCTTATGTCAAACGTGGCGAGCGTACTCAAGAAGTTTCTAGTTTCACAGAAGCATTAGATTGGTTGATCAAAGAGTCGCGTCGCGGTCTTTCACTACAGCGTTATAAAGGTTTGGGTGAAATGAACCCTGACCAACTTTGGGAAACCACCATGGATCCAGACTCTCGCCGTATGATGCAAGTAACGATTGAAGATGCGGTTGGTGCTGACCAGTTGTTTACGACACTGATGGGTGATCAAGTTGAACCACGTCGTAACTTTATCGAAGAGAACGCCTTGAAGGTGGCCAACCTAGACGTTTAGTCTGGCGCCACTTTAGTCATCAATACCGTCCAATCTTGGGCGGTATTTTCGTTTTTAAGTGACTGAAATTAATGAGGATGAAAAATTTTTTAATTTTTTCTCTTGAAACGATTTTGCCGCACCCCTATATCTATTGGTGAAGAGGTTGGCTGTCTTGCTCAGTCGAGAAGAAACAGGCCTCCGGTACCGCTAAAGCCGTCTCGCTCGCTGGAGGATTCGGAGTTAGCCCTGATTTAAAATCCCGATTCTAACCATGTCCCTGTGCAATATTGCCTGTGGAGTGGCAAAGAATCACTTAGTCGCCAGTGCATCTGGTACTGGAAACTCACGGCTAAGACTATTGCTTATCAAGAGGATAGTATTATGAGAACTGCAGATTTCACTCCTTTATACCGCAACGCAATCGGCTTTGATCGTCTGGTTGATATGATGGAAGCGTCCGCCGCTAAAAACAGTTCAGGCGGTTACCCTCCATACAACATTGAACAGCAAGATGATAACCACTACCGTATCACTATGGCTGTGGCAGGTTTTGCTGAAGATCAGCTAGAACTGACTCAGGCAGAACACACCTTGATTGTTAAAGGTGAACGTAAAGCCGAAGAGGGTAAAAGTTACATTTACCAAGGTATTGCTGAGCGCGACTTTGAACGCAAATTCCAACTTGCTGACTATGTAAAAGTCATCGGTGCGAGCATGGAAAACGGTCTATTGCATATCGACCTAGAGCGTGAAATTCCCCAAGCAATGCAACCACGTAAAATTGCGATTAATAATAAAGATTTAATCGAAGGTTAAGTATTGACTGTTTGAGTTTGACTTAACTCTAGTAGGGCGGGGCGACCAAATAGGAAGCCTTGCCCAAAGTCGCATTTTAGTTGCTCAAGTAGAAACTCCTGTTGATAAGTTTCAATGCCTTCCGCGATCACTTTCATGTCTAAATTATGAGCCAAAGTGATAATACTTTGTGCCACCTTTAAATCCCCCTTGTTTGAGTTAATTTTATCGATAAATGTCTTATCTATTTTGAGGTAGGTGGCGGGTATATCTTTCAGTACTGCCAGTGATGAATAGCCAGTCCCGAAATCGTCTATAGCAATAGATATTCCTAAGTCGTTGAATTTATGCAATAACCTTTTGCTTTGTTCTAAGTTGGTCATTAGTGTGGTTTCAGTGAGCTCAAGCTTCAAGCAGGAAGGTGAAACTTGGTATTTTTCTATGATTTGTTTGAAGCGAGAGAAAATATTGACATCCGTCAGTTGGTTGGCAGATAAGTTAATGGCGACGATGGGTTGGAATTCGTTGTTATCGGCAATGAATTGGCATGCTAGCTCCATCACACAGTACCCTAATTCGTGAATGACAGCGGTTTTTTCTGCCTCTTCAATGAAGTCTCCTGGATAAAGTAGCCCGCGTTTAGGGTGTTGCCATCGCACTAACGCTTCATAGCAATGAATATCGCGATTGGTGAGCTGGTATATGGGCTGATAATGGAGAAGAAGCTGTTGCTCTCTGATCGCGTTTTTTAAATCTTGCATCAGTAGCATTCGCTCTAGGTCGGCATGTTTAATCTCACGATCGAAAAATTGGTACTGACAGCGTCCAGCCTGTTTGGCTTGATACATCGCAAAATCAACATGCTGCATGACTTGTGCCACACTATTTCCATCTTGAGGAACCAAGACTATACCCATGGATGCAGATAATGGACGGTGATTATTGATGGAGGAATTGGGGTCGGCAATCGTTTGAATCGCTTTATCCGCGAGTTGCTCTACTTCATGTCTATGCTGATAAGGTAATATTACGGCAAACTCATCACCGCTAATACGAGTAATGGTGAGAGCGGTATCAAATACGTCGATTAAATGCTGGCTGACATCGACGAGTACCTGGTCTCCCATACTATGACCATATTGATCGTTAATTAATTTAAAATTATCCAGATCTAAGAAAAGTAAAGCGTAGTGTTCTTTACGCTGCTCAGAGTGCAAAATCACATCGTTCAATATCTCGGTAAATCTTCTCCGGTTGTGTAAACCTGTCAGCATATCTGTGTTGGCGAGCTTCACAAGTTGTACCGTTTTTTCATCAACCGCCTTTTGAAGTTTATTGGGTAAGGTGGCGTAGTAGTAAAAAAATAGGCTGAGTGACGAACTGATGACAACGACAACTAGGGAATTGATAAGCACTGAACTAAGCCAGTTGTCCGTTACAGGTAAGCCTACAGTCAGCGTCCATTGATTGTTGGGTACTTCGATAGTCGTGGCGGCGGAAATCCAATGCGAGGGTATTTCAACACCATAGAAAACGTCCATTTGGCCTGTATCTGGGTGGAGGCGAGAAAGTTGAAAATCTAGGTTATCTTTTTTTAGCTTGATTAAATCACTACTATTTATCAGCTTATCGAGCAAAATAAGTGCAGAAGCAAACCCCCAAAATGTCTCTTGATCATTAGGGTCAAGAAAAACAGGACGACGGGCGACTAATCCAACTCCTCCTTGCTTTAAACGAAATGGTCCCGCAAGGGTGAGCTTTGAGGATTGCAGTGCCGCAATGGCCTCTTTTTTACGCCTATCATCTTTTAATAGGTCATGACCAATGGCTTGATCATTGCCTTCTAATGGATAGATTCGTCGAATAACGCCTTCAGGTGCGAGCTGTAAGTTGCTGATAAGTTTGCTAATTGAAAGGATCTCTTTGGCATAGCTGGTAAAGTTGTCCATATTGCCTTGATTCTGTATTACCTCAAAGGCAAGAATTTGGGTCGAAGCAATCAGAGCGGTATGCAGCTCTTTTTCAAGATTTTTAGCTTGAGTGTAAGCGACTTGAGAAGCCAACTGCATTTTGTCTTGAGTGGCAGCTTGTTGAGTTAAATTGACCAACCAAAATCCAATAAACAATAAAAAACCAAACACGACAGTGGTCGTTAGTAGTGGTCGCTTAATATTCAGCAGGTGGCCCATCATTTCTCATCCTGATCGCTAAGCAGGTGCACCGTAACAATCAAAATCAACACAAATGATCAGTGCAGCGGCTTAACCGTTATTAGAAATGTCACTAGTATAGGCACGAATAACCTCTTCTGCGATGATAGAAATCCCTTTTTGCATCATCTCATCATTTTGTACATAGTTCATACGCAAGCATTGGTGAGCATGTTGCCAGTCATCTTGTTGGCCAATAAAGAAGTACTCGCCCGGAACAATCAACACGCCGCGTGCTTTAAGGCGTTTATACAGTTCCATTGTGGTGATGGGTAGCTCATCAAACCAAAGCCACAAGAAGATCGCGCCCTCTGGCTTATGGATACGAAAACGCGAGTCTGTAATTGCCTTTTGTAACAGTTCAACCGCGCGCTGTGATTTCTGTTGGTAGAACGGTTTGATCACGTCAGCGCTGAGCTTGAGCAAGTCTCCTTTACCGATAATATGGTTGGCAATTGCAGGGCCAAGGCTGCCGGGCGCCAAGCTGATAATCCCATTCATATTGGTCAAGGCTTGTGTTATTTCTTCGCTGGCGATCACGATTCCGCAGCGTACGCCGGGTAAACCGAGTTTAGATAGGCTCATACACAAGATGGTGTTGTCATTCCAAAATGGTTCGACGTCTTCAAAGATGATATTGGGGAAAGGTAGACCGTAGGCATTATCAATGATTAACGGGATATTGTTTTCACGTGCCAGCTTATCGAGCTTGTGAATCTCTTGATCGGTAAGCACGTTACCAGTCGGATTGGTGGGGCGAGAAGCGCAAATGGCCGCGACAGACTCATCCACTTTAAGCTGTTCAAAATCGACATGGTACTTGAAAAGGCCATTGTCGAGCATTTCGATCTCTGGATGATAAGAGACAAAAATGTCCTCATCGATACCCGCATCACCATAGCCAATATATTCTGGCGCAAGAGGCAACAAAATTTTCTTGTGCGAGCCGTCTGGCTGCTGGCCAGCCAATAGGTTAAATAGGTAGAAGAAACCGCTTTGGCTACCGTTGGTTAGACTGATATTTTTTTCTGATATATCCCAGCCGTAGGTCTGTTTTAGTAGTTTGGCCAGCGATTTAACAAAAGCATCTTTACCTTGCGGCCCGTCGTAGTTGGCCATGGCTGCCACCAGTTCGCCACTGGCGAGCATCTCTTCACTGGCTTGATGAAAGTAATCGAGCATGGCGGGAATAGCGGCTGGATTGCCTCCGCCGAGCATGATGGCACCGGGGGTGCGTAGACCATCATTCAAGTCATCCATTAATTGAGTGATTCCGGAGTACTGATTAAACTTTTCGCCAAACTTAGAGAACTGCATTTCTTTTTGTACCTAATTCATTGTTGTCATTGCTTTTATAAAGAAAGACCAATGCGTGGTTGGTCAATAGAGTAATCCCTGAACATACCTTAATGGTGTGGTCACGAAAAGCACTAATTCTGTGCAACAGATAAAACAAAGCCCAACTCCGAGGAGTTGGGCTTAGATAACGGTCTTTATACTAAAGAGCGGCTATTGCAGCGGGTTATTTTTGCAATAGTGAAATATCTGCAATCTGCAGGAACAGATTACGCAGGTTGTTCAATAGTGTCAGGCGGTTGTTCTTCAGCGCTTCGTCATCGGCCATTACCATCACGTTATCGAAGAAGGCATCGACAGGCTCACGTAGCTCAGCCAGTTTGCTTAGCGCTTGCTGGTAGTTGCCTGTTGCAAAGGCGGGTTCTAGCGCTTCAGTCATCACTTCAACGTTTTCAGCGAGTATTTTCTCAGCGTCTTCTTGTAGCAATGCTAAGTCGATTTCAGCTGCTAGCTCACCGTCAAATTTGGCCAGAATGTTACCCACACGCTTGTTTGCCGCTGCGAGAGCTTCTGCAGCGTCCAGTTCACGGAAGTGAGAAACGGCTTTAACACGTTGGTCAAAGTCAGCTGGTTTGGTTGGACGACGTGCCAGTACCGCTTGGATGACATCAACGCTGAAACCAGCATCTTGATACCATGCGCGGAAACGGCCAAGCATAAAGTCGATAACGTCAGCTTCTACGTTGTCATTGGTTAGCTTATCACCCAGTAGTGCTTTCGCTTTACCGATTAAGTCGGTTAGGTCAAGGTTGTAGCCATTTTCAACGATGATGCGCAGCACACCGAGTGACGCGCGACGTAGGGCAAATGGGTCAGAACCCTTAGGGGCTTGGCCAATACCAAAGATACCGACAATTGTGTCTAGCTTATCCGCCATGGCTACGGCAGAAGAGATGCCTGTGCTTGGCAGGTCGTCGCCAGCGAAACGCGGCATGTATTGCTCGTATAGCGCCAGCGCAACTTGCTCGTCTTCACCGTCATGGGTTGCGTAGTGCATGCCCATCACACCTTGGGTATCGGTAAATTCGAATACCATCGATGTCATTAGGTCACATTTCGCAAGCAAACCTGCACGTTTCGATTTCTCTACGTTAGCATCGATTTGTTCAGCGATGTAGCCAGCCAGCTCAGTAATACGATCAGTCTTGTCTTTGATTGTCCCAAGCTGTTTTTGGAAAATGGCTTGATCTAGTTCAGGTAGACGGTCGATTAGCGGGCGCTTACGGTCAGTGTTAAAGAAGAACTCAGCATCGGCTAGACGTGGGCGTACTACCTTTTCGTTACCTTCGATAACGTAGCGAGGCTCTTTAGATTCGATGTTTGAAACGAAGATGAAGTTAGGTAGTAGCTTCTTGTTGTCATCGCCTTCTCCGTATGAGTAGACGGGGAAGTACTTCTGGTCACCTTTCATGGTGTAAACCAAGGCTTCCGAAGGCACTTTTAGGAACTCTTCTTCGAACTTAGCCGTAAGAACGACAGGCCATTCAACCAAAGAAGTCACTTCTTCAACGAGATCATCTTCAAGATCAGCAATACCGCCAACCGCTGCTGCTGCTTTTTGGGCGTCAGCAAGGATGATCGCTTTACGTTCTTGGTAATCAGCCATCACTTTACCGCGCTCTGCTAGAATCGCAGGGTATTGCTCAGCAGAGTCGATAGTGAACTCTTGCTCACCCATGAAACGGTGGCCACGAATAGTGCGGCTTGATGCGACGCCGAGAATTTCACCTTCGATAAGGTCGCTGCCCATTAGCATCGTCAGGGTTTTCACTGGGCGGATAAATTGGGTGGTTTTGTTGCCCCAACGCATTGGTTTTGCGATCGGTAGGTTAGCCAGTGCTTTTGCGGCCAGCTCAACCACGATCTCAGACGTTGCTTGGCCTTTGACTTCTTGTTTGAAAAGGAGCCATTCGCCTTTGTCTGTTGTTAGACGCTCTGCTTGATCAACGGTGATGCCGTTACCACGAGCCCAACCTTGCGCGGCTTTGGTCGCATTACCTTCAGCGTCGAAGGCAACCGCAATGGCAGGACCACGTTTTTCTACTACTTTGTCTGCTTGGCCTTCAGCTAGCGCCGCGACACGTAGTGCAAGGCGGCGAGGGGCTGCGTACCACTTCACGCCTTCATGAGCGAGATTGGCTTCTTTAAGCTCCGCTTCGAAGTTGGCAGCAAATGCTTCTGCTAGTGTACGAAGTTGCGTTGGTGGTAGCTCTTCGGTACCCAGTTCAATTAAAAATTCTTTTGCCATGATTACTTCTCCTCGTTCGCTTTATTTTCTACAGAACGACACATAGGGAAGCCAAGAGCTTCACGTGACGCGTAGTATGCTTCTGCAACCGCTTTGGTTAGGTTGCGGATACGAAGGATGTAACGTTGGCGCTCGGTAACCGAGATCGCTTTACGAGCATCAAGTAGGTTGAAGGCATGACCGGCTTTTAAAATGCGTTCATAAGCAGGAAGTGGCAGCGGCTTTTCTAGTTCTAGCAGCTCTTTACACTCTTTCTCACACTGTTCGAAGAAGCTGAATAGGAAGTCAACATCGGCGTGTTCGAAGTTGTAGGTTGATTGCTCAACTTCGTTCTGGTGGAAGATATCACCGTAAGTGACGTTAGAGCCGTCAGGTGCGACGTTCCATACCAGGTCGTAAACCGAATCAACTTCTTGAATGTACATCGCCAGACGCTCGATACCGTACGTAATCTCACCGGTGACGGGTTTGCACTCAAGGCCGCCAACTTGCTGGAAGTAAGTAAACTGAGTCACTTCCATACCGTTAAGCCAAACTTCCCAGCCAAGACCCCATGCGCCAAGGGTCGGGTTTTCCCAGTTATCTTCCACGAAGCGGATGTCGTGAACCAGCGGATCAACACCAAGCACTTCAAGGGAACCTAAGTACAACTCTTGGATATTGTCTGGCGATGGTTTTAGCGCTACTTGGAATTGATAGTAGTGCTGAAGACGGTTCGGGTTTTCACCGTAGCGGCCATCGGTTGGGCGACGTGAAGGTTGTACATAAGCGGTCGACATTGGCTCAGGGCCAAGTGCACGTAGACATGTCATTGGGTGGGAGGTGCCCGCACCTACTTCCATATCTAAAGGTTGAACAATAGTACAACCGTTTTGTGCCCAATAATCCTGCAGCGCGAGGATCATTCCCTGGAAGGTTTTGATATCGTATTTTTGCATAGTAATTCGCGCGATTCTTCTGTCTGAAAATGAGAAAAAATAACAATCAAGTATACCCAGATATTAGGTCTGGGAGTAGGGCTAATCTTGATTAATTGCTAAGCAAAAATATCCTTTAATAGAAATATACTGGCTTATATAACCAAACTTTCTTAAAAGAGAGTAAATTTGCACTTTAGGGCTTGAGATAGCAGCCAGAGACGGATAGAATTCCGGCGTCTTTGGGGAGTAGCTTACCTATTTATCAACACCGATATATTAGGTTCGTTCGTCAACATAATTGATGCAAAATCATCATGGCGTTCGAGACAGAGGTTTGGCAATAACACAACAAAAACTGCCTCTTTGTTTAGCAAGACCTTAGACAAATCATCACGAACCGAGGCGGGGCGTGAGGTTTGTCTTTGGTTAAAATCATTATCCCTGCCTCATAAGAGCATGTCGTGAGCGTTTTAGCTATTTCAATCACTACCGTCGCACTGGCGGAAATCGGTGATAAAACTCAATTGTTGTCGCTACTGTTAGCGAGTCGATACCGCAAACCTATCCCTATCATTGCCGCTATTTTTTTAGCAACGATAGCCAATCATGCATTAGCCGCTTGGTTAGGGGTCGTGGTTGCCGATTACCTTTCTCCTTTAGTGCTTAAGTGGGTGCTGGTGGTCAGCTTTATCGCTATGGCCGCTTGGGTACTGATTCCGGACAAATTGGATGATGATGAACAAGTCTCCAATCGAGGCCCTTTTATCGCCAGCTTTATCGCCTTTTTTGTGGCTGAAATTGGTGATAAAACTCAGATCGCCACATCAATTCTTGGGGCTCAATATGCCGACGCGTTGATGTTGGTGGTATTGGGCACAACTATAGGTATGTTGCTTGCCAATGTTCCCGTGGTATTAATCGGTAAACTGTCAGCAGATAAAATGCCATTGAATTTGATTCGTAAAGTGACGGCTTTACTGTTTGTGATTCTGGCGATTGGCGCGGCGATGTTCTAAGTGATGACAATCAGTTTATCCTTCAATCACGGCTAGCAAACTGCGCGCTGAGACTTGAACTAAGATTCGTATCGAGACGTGATCGATGATCTATTCGTGTTACGCATGTCATGCTAGTTTAATGGTGTGAATGATAGCGAGAGGGCAAAATGATGCTTACACGTTACATCGGAATGACGGCGCGCAGTCAGAGTTACTTATTCACCTTTGGCTTAGCGTTGTGCTTGTTGGCGATGGTGTTAACCGATATGTGGCTGCCGATTGTTGCAGGGTCGTTTATTTTGACTGGATTGACGGTTGAGTCGTGGATTCGCGTCGCACACATCATCCCAATGCATGAAGAGATGCGGTCAATGAGAAAGCAAATCCAGAAACTTCAGTCGGAAGTGCATACCATCGAATACAACGAATAAAATAACGGCTGCCTATTAGGCAGCCGTTTTGTTTCCAATCTAGGCAGTGTTACACCACACCTTTCTTGATTAAATACAGGTACGGCAACTGATCGGTTTGCGAACCAATCAGTTGGTGATCCATAAAACGACAAAAACTAGGAATATCACGAGTCGTTGACGGGTCATCGGCTTTCACTAGTAAAACCTCACCTTGCTGCATGTTTCGAATTGTCTTCCTGACCATCATTACTGGCTCTGGGCAACGGAGTCCTTCTGCCTCTAGAGTTTGATTTGCCTGCTGTGGATTGAATGTCATGGTCGTGTCTTTGGTTACTCAATTTGGCTTAGATAATACTAGTGAAGAAAAAATATTCAATAACCCCTTGGCAAAGTGATCATTTTGTTTTAACTTAGTTAACAAGTTGGTAACATTTAATTCAGGGAGCTGAATCTTATGACAGCGTTAGATCGTTTAACTATCTACTCGGTGCTGTGTTTTATTTCTTTCTGCGCTCTGGTTTTACGTTCCCCAGCAGAATCGTCGTCATTTATGCCATTGCTTGGCATGAGTGCAACGGTAGTAGGGATTTGGCTTGAGATGCATCGCTGGCCGAGCGCATCTGAAGAGCAAGGAAACGGCTAACAGGCCTTCCAACTGTTACCTTTTTTTATCACTACGACCAACTACATTCCGACACTATCCCCAGTTTTCTTGGGCTTCCCCGCTGAAAAGCGGGATTTTTTTTGCCCGAAAAAGGTACAATCGATAGATACCCTTGTCAACGTCGTGGTTAAATGTGGAACTAGAAGATATTTATCGTCGCGATCTCAATTTGTTAATTGCATTGCGTGTGTTGATTGAAGAGTGCAGCGTTAGCAAGGCTGCTCAACGTCTTAATCTGAGTCAGTCAGCAATGAGTAGAGTGCTTGGCCGTTTGCGAGACATGCTCGATGACCCCTTGTTTACCCGCCAAGGCCAGCACTTGATTGCGACTGAAAAAGCGCTAGAAATGGATCGCTTACTCGGTGAGCCGCTTGAGTCTCTGCGTATCCTGCTTTCACCGGTCGAGTTTGAGCCCCGCAGTTGTGAGCAAACCTTTACCATTGCGACCACCGATTATGCGATGCAGACCATTTTGCCATTTGCCTTGCCGCGCATTTATCAAGAAGCACCGAATGTGTCGTTTAACTTCTTACCTTTGCAGCATGATAGGTTGGCTGATCAATTGACGGCCGAGGGCGCCGATTTAGCCATTTGTCGCCCTATTGGACCCGTCACACCGCTGCGTAGTGAAGTGTTGGGCCGAGTGGGTGTGTTGTGTTTAGTGTCTAGGCAGCATCCGTTAGCGGATGTCGAAATGTGTTTAGATGATTATTTAACTTACCCTCATGCGATGATTGCGATCAGTGATGGGGTGAAAGCATTGATTGAACAGGCGCTGGTGGAAAAGCCCAAACGACGTATGGTATTGCGCGCTTATCATCTTGAGGCTGCATTAGCGATTGTCGATACTATGCCGCTGATCATCACCGTGCCAGCTGACTTGGCCTACTTGGTTGCTGAGCGTCACGATTTAGTGATTAAACCACTGCCGTTTCAATTCACACCGTTTGACTATTCGATGATCTGGCACCCACGTTGTGAGCACTCTCCGGCTCAGGAGTGGTTAAGGGCGATAGTGAAAGAAGAGTGTGGTCGTTTGATCGCGAAGCGGATTGAAGATATTGGCTTAATCTGAAAAAAGCCAATAAGGTCATGGGGCAAATTAGCTACGAAATATCGGTAATCTCAAGTTATAGATAGAGATTACCGACGTGTTCGTTTTTAATTCTATGCTAATGGCTGTGGTTCGTTGCTGCGCTTAAAGTTTAATAACCACGCGACCAGTCACTTGACCATTGGTAATGTCTTCGGCGTATTTTGGTGCTTCTGCCAGTTCGATTTCAGTACACGCTTGTTCGAAGTAGCTATCAGGAAGCAATTCAACCAGTTTCTGCCACGCTGCGATGCGTTTTTCTGTTGGGCACGAGACAGAGTCAACCCCTTGCAGGCGAACATTACGTAAGATGAACGGCATTACCGTGGTTGGCAAATCAAAACCACCCGCCAGACCACATGCTGCCACAGCACTGTTGTAGTCCATTTGTGATAAGACCTTCGCCAGTACTTTACTGCCGACAGTATCGACGGCGCCAGCCCAGATCTGTTTTTCTAGCGGACGAGCCGGTTGTTCAAATTCAGCTCGGTCGATGATGCGACTCGCGCCGAGTTTTTCTAACAGCGGACCATTTTGCTCCGCGCGACCAGTCACCGCGGCCACTTTATAGCCAAGCTGGGCAAGCAGGGTTACGGCGACAGAGCCAACACCACCACTTGCGCCTGTGACGAGTACTTCACCATCTTCAGGTTTCACGCCTGCATCAAGCAGTGCTTGCACACACAACATACCAGTAAAGCCAGCCGTACCAACCATCATGGCTTTTTTGCTGTCTAAGCCTGCTGGCAGCGGTACTAGCCAGTCTGCTTTGAGTCGAGCACGTTGTGCCATGCCGCCCCAATGATTTTCACCCACGCCCCAGCCTGTCAGGACAACTTTATCGCCTGCTTGGTAACGCTCGTCTTGAGAGCTAACCACTGTGCCAGCTAAGTCAATGCCCGGTACCATAGGAAAGTTACGGATGATCTTGCCTTTGCCTGTAATCGCAAGGCCATCTTTGTAGTTGAGTGATGAATAATCGACATCAATCAATACGTCGCCTTCAGGCAGTTGAGCTTCATCAATTTGCTCAACAGAAGCGAGTGTCCGTTTTTCTTCTTGGTTTAGAATCAGTGCGTTAAACATAGTGGTCTCCACAATAGGCCAGCAATTTTAAAAACTGCATTGAGTGTAGACCCAAATCTATTATGAAGAAAATGAAACTTTAGCATTATATCTATGCGTATTACGCATTTCATCGGCTAGGCAAGGGGGAGAAAAAACCAAGCCAGTCGTGGACTGGCTTGGTTGGGTTAGGTTAGGAGAGGAAAAATTTATACGATGGATTATCGGTCTCGTCTTTGCAGCGATAACCCAGTTCGCGCAAGTGCTCTGAGAAGCGCTGGAGATCGCTTTCATCCAGCTCAAAGCCACACAGTACTCGCCCATAGTCAGCGCCATGGTTGCGGTAGTTAAACAGACTAATGTTCCAATGGGTACCGAGGGTACTGAGAAACTTCAGCAGTGCGCCAGGGTATTCTGGGAACTCAAAGCTGTATAAGCGTTCCTTCAATGCCTTTGATGGTTTACCGCCAATCATATAGCGGACGTGCAGCTTCGCCATCTCATCATCAGAGAGGTCAACCACCGGATAGCCGCCTTCACGTAAATCGTGAATGATATGTTCCAGCTCATCCTGACCGCCTTGCAGGCGTACACCAACAAAAATATTGGCGAGTGCATCGTCGTTGTAACGGTAGTTAAACTCGGTGACCGCACGGCCGCCAATCAGGTGGCAGAACTCAAAGAACGCGCCTTGACGTTCAGGAATGGTGACCGCTAGTAGACCTTCGCGTTTTTCCCCTAACTCGCATCGCTCAGACACATAACGCAAACCGTGGAAGTTGGTGTTGGCTCCTGACAGTACGGTTCCGAGATTCTTGCCCTTAAGCTTATGTTGCTCGGCATATTTTTTCAGGCCGGCTAACGCCAATGCACCAGAAGGCTCGGCGATAGCGCGGGTATCTTCGAAAATATCTTTCACCGCTGCGCAAATCTCATCACTTGAGACACTGATATGGCCATCAAGGTATTTGTTACAGAGACGGAAGGTTTCTTCACCGATGCGTTTGACCGCCACTCCGTCGGCAAACATACTGACCTGATCTAATACCACAGGCTCACCAGCATCAAGCGCCGCCTTAAGACACGCAGAGTCTTCGGGCTCAACCGCAATCACTTTGATTTCTGGCATCAGTTGTTTGACTAACACAGCGACGCCAGCGGCGAGTCCACCGCCCCCCACGGGCACAAAGATATAATCAAGGTGGCCGTTTTGTTGCAACATCTCCATGCCTATCGTGCCTTGACCTGCAATCACCAATGGGTGATCAAAAGGAGGCACAAAGGTGTAGCCATACTCTGCTGACAGACGTTCTGCTTCGGTTTTGGCTTCATCAAAGTTATTGCCATGAAGCACGACGTTACCACCAAAGCTACGCACGGCATCGACTTTTATGTCAGGGGTAATCTTAGGCATCACAATGGTGGTTTTGATGCCAAGTTTGGTGCCCGATAGCGCCAACCCTTGTGCATGATTACCGGCCGATGCGGCGATGACGCCTGCCGCTTTTTGCTCTTCGGTCAGGCTAGCTACCATATTGTAAGCGCCGCGCAGTTTAAACGAGTGTACCGGCTGACGGTCTTCTCGTTTAATTTGCACTTGGTTGCCAATACGCGCAGTCAAGCGCGGCATCTCTTGCAGTGGCGTGACGGTGGCGACTTCATAAACGGGGGCGCGCAAGATCTGACGCAGATAGTCTGCGCCAGTCTGTTTTGCCTTCCCAGAGGATAAAGAGTCAGT
This sequence comes from Vibrio pacinii DSM 19139, assembly GCF_000711795.1. Lineage (GTDB taxonomy): Bacteria > Pseudomonadota > Gammaproteobacteria > Enterobacterales > Vibrionaceae > Vibrio > Vibrio pacinii. Next base: position 51,071 of record NZ_JONH01000020.1, read on the forward strand.
CATAAGCTAGTCCTCTAGCTTAGATTTGTCTCGCACTGCGCCTTTATCGGCACTGGTCGCCATGCTTGCGTACGCTTTTAATGCCAAAGAGACTTCACGTTGGCGATCGACAGGTTTCCAGCCGAGTTGATCTTGTTTTGCACGGCGAGCCGTCAGTTCCGCTTCTGGCACATCTAAAGAGATAGAACGGTTTGGAATATCAATCGTAATGATATCGCCATCTTGAACCAGACCAATCGTGCCGCCACTTGCAGCTTCTGGTGATGCGTGACCAATCGACAGGCCAGATGTACCACCAGAGAAGCGCCCATCGGTTAGTAGTGCACACGATTTACCTAGCCCCATCGATTTTAGATAAGTGGTTGGGTAAAGCATCTCTTGCATACCCGGACCACCTTTCGGGCCTTCATAGCGAATGACCACAACTTCACCGGCTTTGACTTTGCCACCTAAGATGCCCTCAACCGCGGTATCTTGGCTTTCAAAGACAATCGCGGGACCTTGAAATTTCAGGTTTTCTTCATCAACGCCAGCGGTCTTAACGATACAGCCATCAACAGCAATATTGCCAGACAGTACCGCGAGACCACCTTCTTGGCTAAAGGCATTTTCTTTGGTACGAATACAGCCGTCCACGCGGTCATCATCAAGGCGATCCCAACGACAATCTTGTGAAAACGCCTTGGTCGTGCGGATTCCGGCTGGCCCGGCGCGGAAGAACTTGAGTACATCTTGATCTTCAGTTTGCATGATGTCGTACTGAGCAAGCTGCTGTTTCATCGACATCCCTAGTACGGTGCTGGTGTCGTTGTTGAGCAGACCTGCGCGATCAAGTTCGCCAAGAATGGCCATGACACCACCCGCGCGGTGGACATCTTCCATATGATATTTCTGAGTTGATGGTGCCACTTTACATAAGTGTGGCACGCGACGAGACATTGCATCGATGTCGGCCATATCAAAATCGATATCACCTTCTTGCGCCGCGGCAAGTAGGTGAAGAACCGTGTTACTTGAGCCCCCCATCGCGATATCAAGTGCCATGGCGTTTTCAAATGCAGCGCGGTTGGCGATGTTGCGTGGCAGTGCGGATTCGTCGTCTTGCTCGTAGTAACGCTTGGTGAGTTCTACCACACGTTTACCAGCATTAATGAACAGTTGCTCGCGATCGGCGTGCGTTGCCAGCATTGAGCCATTGCCAGGTTGAGACAGGCCAAGCGCTTCGGTGAGACAGTTCATTGAGTTAGCGGTAAACATGCCTGAACACGAGCCACACGTTGGGCAAGCAGAACGTTCGATTTGTTCGCTCTGTTCGTCAGAAACTTTCGGGTCGGCGCCTTGAATCATCGCATCAACCAAGTCGAGTTTGATGATTTGATCGGAAAGTTTGGTTTTACCGGCTTCCATTGGGCCGCCTGAAACGAAAATAACGGGGATGTTGAGGCGCATAGCGGCCATCATCATGCCCGGAGTGATTTTGTCACAGTTCGAGATACATACCATGGCGTCGGCACAGTGAGCGTTGACCATGTATTCGACGGAGTCGGCAATCAGTTCACGTGAAGGCAGTGAGTAAAGCATTCCGCCATGACCCATTGCGATACCATCGTCAACCGCGATGGTATTGAACTCTTTAGCGATGCCGCCCGCTTTTTCTATTTCTCCAGCAACCAGTTGGCCCATATCTTTAAGGTGAACGTGGCCTGGGACAAATTGGGTGAATGAGTTCACCACGGCGATAATTGGCTTACCGAAATCTTCGTCTTTCACGCCAGTGGCGCGCCAAAGGGCACGCGCACCGGCCATATTGCGTCCGTGAGTTGTGGTTGCTGATCTGTATTTAGGCATTGTGTTACTTCCTTATCTGCCGGTGCTTAAGCTTTATTAGCGTCTTGAGGGTAAACGTAATCTAACCAACCCCATTTATCTTCGGTAGTGCCGTTAAATAGGCCGAAGTAAGCCTCTTGGAGCTCTTTGGTGATTGGGCCACGTTTACCACAACCGACTTCAATCTTATCGATATTGGCAACAGGAACGACCTCTGCTGCAGTACCCGTCATAAAGACTTCATCGGCGAGGTAGAGTGCTTCGCGAGCAATGTTGGTTTCGCGCACTTCGTAGCCTTTGTCACGCGCAATGGTCATGATCGAATCGCGTGTAATACCAGGCAAAATAGCGCTAGTCGCTGGTGGGGTCATGATCACGCCATCTTTAATCACAAAGATATTTTCACCAGCACCTTCGGATAAGTAACCATCAACACTAAGAGCAATACCTTCGTCATAGCCATGACGACGCGCTTCGCCACCGACTAGCAATGAAGATAGGTAGTTCCCGCCCGCTTTGGCTGCGGTTGGAATAGTGTTAGGTGCGGCGCGATTCCAACTTGAAATCATCGCGTCTACGCCTTTCTCTAGTGCTTCCTCACCGAGATAAGAGCCCCATGGGAAAGCGGCAATGATCAGATCCATCTCCGTGTCTGCTGGAGGACAAACCCCTAAACCGACATTACCGACAAAACCGAGTGGACGAATGTAAGCACTATCGAGTTTATTTTGGCGTAATGTTTCGCGCGTCGCTTCCATGATTTCTTCGACAGTATAAGGAATCGGGAAGCGATAAATTTTTGCAGAATCTTTTAAGCGTTTAGCATGATCTAAATGACGGAAGACAATAGGACCATTTGGTGTGTTGTAGCAGCGAACGCCTTCAAACACAGATGTGCCGTAGTGCATTGCATGGGTCAATACATGGACATTGGCTTCTGCCCAAGGAAGCATTTCACCGTTAAACCAAATGTAGTCTGCTGTTTTTGTAGCCATTATTGCCTTCCTTATGCACAAATTTGTTGTTGTAAATTGTTATTTGGTAGTTCGTTATTCGCAATTTTCGTGACTTCAACCGAGCGCACATCCCAAAGCTTTTCGATTTGGTTAGTGAGAAATGAGATTGGGCGATCACTGTCGACGATGATTTCAACGCTGGCGACTTTGCTGGCGTGGTTTTGTGTGCCTGCCACTTGTTTAACGACAAAACCTCGGTGGCGTACCACACGCAGAACACGTTCTAACAGTACTGGTTTATCGTCAGCTTTAATGTCGATGAGATATCTTTGCATGTTATGTGTTCTCCAGCATGTCGGTGTTTGATGCACCGGGTGGTACAAGCGGCCATACGTTTTCTTCTTCATCGATTAAAACATGAAGTAAGTATGAAGTGTTACTTTCTAGCATCTCTTTAAGAGCTGGCTCAACCTCTTCTTTTTTGGTGATGGTTTTACCAGGAATATCAAAGGCTTTTGCTAGCATGACAAAGTCAGGATTGTCATCAAGGATGGTTTCACTGTGGCGGCCATCAAAGAACAGCGATTGCCATTGGCGCACCATGCCGAGACGTTGGTTATTGAGCAACACGATCTTGACCGGAATTTGGCGACGCTTAAGTGTGCCAAGCTCTTGAATATTCATCATAATCGAACCATCACCCGTGATGAGTATTGACTGGTCACCAGGGCGAGCAACCGCAGCGCCCATCGCGGCAGGTAAGCCAAAGCCCATCGTGCCAAGTCCTGCCGAGGTGATGAAATTTTGCGGCTGGCGCGGCTGAATATGCTGAGCGGCCCACATTTGATGCTGACCGACGTCAGTCGACACGATTGAGCTATCTGGCATCATATCTGAGAGTTGGTTAAGTAGAGCTGGTGCGTAAATTAACTCGCCGGGATGGTCATAGCGCCACTTAAAACCACTGCGCAGGCTTTCACTGTGCTTGAGCCAAGGCGTAATGTCTTTAGATAGTTCAAGTTGCGGCAATACCGTTGGGATCTCGCCCCGCACAGGCGCATTGGCCTGACGCAGCTTGTGGATCTCTGCTGCATCGATATCGATGTGGATGACTTTGGCGTTGGCCGCAAAGGTATCTAACTTGCCCGTCACTCGGTCATCAAAGCGAGCACCAACGGCGATCAACAGGTCACACTCTTGCACGACTAAGTTTGCGGCTTTGGTGCCGTGCATTCCAAGCATGCCAAGATAGTATGGGTCGTGGCGTTCAACTGTGCCTAAGCCTTTTAAGGTGCTGACAGAAGGCATTGGATTTAAGCGTAGGAATTCACGGACGGAATCCGTGGCATGGCCCAATTGCACTCCACCACCGACATAAAGAACAGGACGAGAGCTTTCAGACATGAGTTGCTGCGCAGCGGCAATCGCTTCTTGGCTCGCAACTGGCATGGCTGGCGGCGTAAACGGTGGCAGTGTCGTGGTTGGAGCTTGGCCGAGCTGAACATCTTTGGCGATATCAACAATCACAGGACCAGGTCGGCCCGCTTTTGCCACTTCGAAGGCTTCGGCCAAGGTTGGCGCCAGTTCATTGATATCAGTGACAAGATAGCTATGTTTAGTACAAGAGAGTGACATCCCGATCACATCCATCTCTTGAAAGGCGTCGGTACCGATGTGTGAGCTAGCAACCTGACCGGTGATCGCGACTAAAGGAATCGAATCCATAAAAGCATCGGCGAGACCAGTGACTAGGTTGGTGGCTCCAGGGCCAGAGGTGGCCATGCACACGGCGACATCTTGGGTTGCGCGCGCCATGCCGATGGCGGCCATTGCAGCGCCTTGCTCATGGCGGCAGAGGATATGCTCAACACCACCATCGTAGAGGGCATCATAGATCGGCATGATAGCCCCACCAGGGTAACCGAAAATGGTCTTAATTCCTTGTCGCTGAAGGGCTGCTACGACTAACTGGGCTCCCGTCATTGTGCACCTCCTTGGTCGTCCTTATCTTGATCTTGTCTCGTTTTGCACGTCATGTGCGCTCCCATATTCCTGCATGCTCTTGGTGTTCTTGAGCTTAGTTTATTGATGTCAGCCTAATTTTTCAGCGAACTAATTGTAAAAAAACCCCCGGACTTTTCAGTGCGGGGGTTTTTTCTATTCTGTGGTTATCTTATGCCCACTAGACCCCGCGCGGTGCCAATAATGACCACGATAATCAGGAGGATCAGTGCGTTAAAGCGGGCGTTGATATTCATTGTTATTTCTTATGTTGTGTTTGCCTAATAAAGACACGAAATTGTTTGCGTCTCTAGTGGTATCACACAAATCCGTTAAATGACAAGCAAAAACTCATTCTTTTTTCACATTATATAAGCATCTGACCACGCTATATAACAAGCTTGATAACAAAATAAACGAACTATCAAGGGGATAAATAATGGACAGACAAAAGACGGATTCACTATGGGATTAGCGGTGATTCACAGTCGGGCATGCGTTGGTGTTGAAGCGCCCGAGGTCACTGTGGAGGTTCACATCAGCAATGGTATGCCGGGCTTTACTTTGGTTGGCTTACCTGAAACGACGGTCAAGGAGTCGCGTGACCGGGTGCGTAGCGCGATTATTAACTCGCGTTTTGAGTTCCCAGCTAAACGCATCACCGTCAACCTCGCTCCTGCTGATCTGCCCAAAGAGGGAGGCCGGTTTGATTTACCGATCGCACTGGGCATTCTTGCCGCATCAGAGCAGATCCCGCTGACCAAGTTAACTCAGCAAGAGTTCATTGGTGAACTGGCGTTGTCTGGTGAAATTCGTCGCGTGAAAGGGGTATTACCGGCAGCACTGGCTGCGAATCAGGTCGAGCGACGTTTAATTGTACCGATGGAAAATAGCGGTCAGGCGGCCTTAGTGGGTAAAGATTGGCACAAATCGGCGCACAGTTTATTGGAAGTATGTGCTGACCTGTGTGGGCAACAGACACTGAGCTTGCACGCGAGCAGTGATAAACGCCAAGTGGTGAGTTTGCAGCGCGACTTGCAAGATATCATTGGCCAACAGCAGGGCAAGCGAGCACTTGAGATTGCCGCGGCGGGTAATCACAATTTGCTGTTCTTAGGACCGCCCGGCACTGGCAAGACCATGCTTGCGTCGAGGTTATGTGATTTGCTGCCTGAGATGAGTGATGCAGAGGCGTTAGAAACAGCATCGGTCGCTTCTTTAACTCAGCAAGAGATCAATGTTCACAATTGGAAAACGCGCCCTTTTCGTTCCCCACATCACTCAAGCTCGATGGCGGCGTTAGTCGGTGGTGGATCAATTCCGCGTCCGGGCGAAATTTCTCTCGCTCATAACGGCCTACTGTTCTTAGATGAAATGCCAGAATTTGAACGTAAAGTGCTCGACTCGTTACGAGAGCCGCTGGAATCGGGAGAGATCATTATTTCACGCGCACAGGGTAAGACTCGTTTTCCAGCACGTTTTCAATTAGTCGGGGCGCTTAACCCGAGTCCGACAGGCTACTATGACGGCAATCAATCACGGGTCAACCCACAAACCATCTTGCGTTATCTTGGCCGCTTATCCGGCCCTTTACTCGATAGGTTTGATATGTCACTCGAAATTCCCGCTCTACCGAAAGGCACTTTAGCGGAAGGTGGAGAAAGAGGCGAGTCAACGGATGTGGTGCGCCAGCGGGTACAAGTTGCGCGTGAGAAAATGCTCAGCCGAGCGAGTAAGGTCAACGCGTTACTTGGCAGTCGAGAAATTGAACGTTATTGCCCACTGCATAAGCAAGATGCCGAATTTCTTGAAAGTGCTTTGCATCGTTTAGGGTTATCCGTGCGCGCTTATCACCGAATTATTAAGGTCGCGCGCACGATTGCAGATTTAGAACACAGCCCTGATATCGAAAAACACCATTTAGCTGAAGCTTTGGGCTATCGCGCGATGGATCGTCTGCTCCGACAACTGACTGCGCAGGCGGTCTAAGTGCTTTGAATCGATAAGCCCGCACTGAGCGGGCTTGTCGATTAAAACTTGAGGCTAACACCAGTGGAAACAATCATCTGCTCACTGCCATAAAACTGAATCGTTGAATCGGTTTGACCATAGCCAGCAAATGAGATCCACGATAGGTTACGCCAACCGAACAATTGCTGATATTCGTAGGCGGCAAATAGACTGAGGTCGTTATCATCACGAGTCATGCTATACACCGGATGTGAAGCTTCGTAGCTGCGTTCGGTGTAGCCTGCGGTCAGGGCGAGCTGGTGGCGACCGAAGCGTTGAAACAAAGACAGCTCACCTTTCCAAGAAGTGAATGAATTTGCCTCGCCATCGGCGTCTGACTTTATGTAGCTGACGGACGGGATCAAGAAGGTGCCGCGATTGATAAATAGACGAAAGCTGCCTTTGGCGTATAGCTTGTCTGTATTGCGGCTGAGCAAGTTGGCAGTGTAGCCCGAATCGAGCCCTGAACGCTCATTATCTATCTCTTGTGTCGCCATGGCGGTATCTAAGGTGAAGCCAGAGCCTGCAATGTTACTTAGCTTGAGGCGGTAGGCATTGCCACTTTCATCAGTGATAGTGCGCGCTGAGCCTTCGACAAAAGGATCGGCCCAAGTCTCTCCCGACATGATCGTTGGCAGAAGCGCAACGTCGATGACAGTGCCATTGGCCAGTTTTTGCTTAAAGCCGATCTCGAGCGCTAAAGTACCGATGGCAATGTCTTCGCGTGAAGTACCAGCGTAGATCTGTTTATCGAGTCCCTGACCAAAAGTAAAAGCGATATTACCTAATGGTAAAGGGATAAAACGATGCTCGCTTGTGGCTTGTTGATTATTATCATTGATGGTGGCATTGGCGTCGGTATTAAAATTGGAACTTGAAGAGATATATCCGGCACTCAGCGACACTTCACCACTGAAACCTCCAGTGTCAGATAACTGAGCAATGGCGGGTGTGGCACACATCAATGCTAATGCAAAAGTCATTGTTTTGGTCGTCATTACATCCTCCCTGGATAACCTTTGACCCTACCTCTGGTTCGTTTGGCGTCAAACGATGGTGACCGTCGTGAGGGTAGTTTTAAGCTTACGGCTGACTTGTATCATTACACGCTGCTTGATTTTTTAAAGCGAGTTGTTGATTAAGTTTCTCATTAATCTCATTTTTAGCGTCATATTGGTAGCAAAAAGCAAAAAGGGAGCCTAGGCTCCCTTTTAGTATTCTGTGGTTGATTACTTCAATGTCAGTAGGTAATTGACTAAGTCAAAGTACTCATCGAGCGTTTTGATAGACTGTGCTTCAACTAGATACTTGTTGTTGACGACAACCGCAGGTACACCAGACAGGCCACTGTCTTTAAACTGTTTGTCAAAACGACGTACCATCGAATCTACCGCAAAGCCATTAAACGCTGCGTCAAACTTCTTCGCCTCAACACCTTCATCGAGGAAGATCTGACGCAGTTCAGCATCATCTTTTGGTGCTTTACGCATGTTGTGAATGCGGTTGAACATGACAGGCACCATTTTGTCTTCTACTTTCAATACCAACATGGTCGCGTAAGCTTTGCTCATCGACTCACCCATGTTGCCACCCATAAACGACACATGGTTTTTCTGTAACTTGGCCTCTTCAGGCAACTGCGCTTTGAGTTGCTGGATGATGGGTTCAAATGAGTTACAGTGTGGGCAGTAAAAAGAGAAGAACTCAGTGACAGTCGGTTTTTTTGATACCTCAAGATCCAACACTTTATAGTGTTCGCCTTGACTAAATTGGGCGGCGTGAGCAGTGAAGCTCAGCATCACAGTTGCGACGAGTGCAAACAGCTTTTTCATTTTTGACTCCATGTTGTCGTATTAATTACCACTGTGGCATAAGTGAAAGTGGCGCTTCATCTAAGGCAAAAAGCTGCTCCTTGAACGCAAGGACCTGACTTTCCCAATATTTTGGATCATTAAACCATGGGAAAGCGAGTGGAAATGCAGGATCGTGCCACCTTTTTGCCAGCCATGCCATATAGTGCACCATTCGTAGACCGCGTAAAGGCTCAATTAGTTTCAATTGATTAACATTAAAGTCGCTAAATTCTTGGTACGCTTCCAAAACGATATCGAGTTGGGCAAGCTTATCGTGGCGCTCACCGCTTAGTAGCATCCATAAATCTTGAATCGCCGGACCGTTACGCGCGTCATCGAGGTCAACAAACATTGGCCCATCGCGCCACAGAATATTACCCGGATGACAGTCCCCGTGCAGGCGAATGTGAGTGAAATTATCATCCCAGCGAGCTTCCAATGATTTGATCAGCATGTCGAGATCGCTAAAGAAAGCGTTCTCAAGATGTGAGGGAATGAACTGCGACTGTTCAAGGATCTTGCGCGGCTGGTAGACATATTCATCAAAGCCGATCGTTGGGCGATGTTTAAACGTCTGTTTCTCTCCCACTTTATGGATGCGACCAAGAAAGCGGCCGACACCTTCGAGTTGATCAAGGTTATCCACTTCGAATTGGCGTCCACCTACACTAGCAAATAAAGCAAATAGGTAACCTTGGTAATAATGTAGGGTTTGTCCGTTAAGGATCACGGGCGGAGCAACCGGAATTTCTGACTCGATTAGCTCTAAGGTAAAATCGTGCTCTTCTTGGATCTGTGCCTGGTTCCAGCGCTGTGGACGATAGAATTTCACCACATAGCGTTGGCGCTCTTCATCAGTGAATTGATAAACGCGGTTTTCATAACTGTTGAGTGCCAGGAAGCCAGATTCAGCGCGGATGCCGATACTCTCAAGGGCATACCACATGAAATCCGGCGTTAGAGCGTCAAAATTAAAAGCTTGTTCGGTCATAAAAATAAAAGAGGCTCATTGCTGAGCCTCTTTCCATTAGGTGGCGCTGAAGGGCTAAAGTTTCTTAATGAAACGGCTCTCAACGGCAATAGAAAAGTCTTCGCTATCCGACAGTATAAACTGAATCGTTGAAACTGGAGAGCTAAGATTATCGGGCTTGACGCCAAGGCTTAGTGGGAAGCTGAGTACTTCACCTGGCTCGACTTTTACGGTCTGATTACCGTACCACGAAACATCAGTAAGACCTTCAACATCAAGGCGATATTGTTGTTGTTGTTGGGTTTTATTGATGATCTTGAGCGTATAGGTGTTTTCGATTTCACCTGAGCCATTGACTCTAAAGAGCTGGCTTCGGTCACGAAGTACACTCAGGCCTGCCGGATCGACACTGGCGACCTGAACAAAGAACAGACCAATCATAACCAGCAGCACGGCGCCATACCCCAATAATTTAGGCCGAGCGACCTTGGTGTGTTTGCCTGACAGGCGGTGTTCTGTGGTGTAGCTAATCAGGCCTTTTTCATAGCCCATACGTTCCATGGTGTTGTCACACGCATCGATACAGGCACCGCAGTTGATGCATTCGTATTGCAAGCCGTCACGAATATCGATACCGGTTGGGCAGACCTGCACACACAAGTCACAATCGATACAGTCACCTAGGCCGAGGGCTTTCGGGTCGGCTTTGCGAGAGCGTGGACCACGGGTCTCTCCGCGTTTGGTATTGTAGCCCACAATAAAGGTATCTTTATCGAACATCGCCGACTGGAAGCGAGCATATGGACACATGTGGATACACACAATTGAACGCATCCAACCCGCATTGGCGTAGGTACAGCCAGCAAAGAACAGTACCCAAAATACAGGCCAAAAGCTTGCGTTAAAGCTAAAGAAGTCCACGACGAGTTCTTTCACTGGCACAAAATAACCGACAAAGGTGAAGCCCGTTGCTAGGGCGATCCCCCACCAGGCTAAATGTTTGATGGCCTTACGCATCGCGATGTTGGCGGTGAGCTTACCAGAATCTTGCTTACGCCGTTTATTGGCGCTGCCTTCAAGCTTCTCTTCAAACCAGATGTACATAAAGGTCCAGACGGTTTGAGGGCACAAGTAGCCACACCAGACACGGCCTAAAAATGTGGTGAGAAAGAATAAGCCAAACGCTGCGATCATAAACAGCAGCGCGAGTAAGGTCAGATCTTGTGGATAAAGTGTGGTGCCGAAAAAGTTAAATTGTTGGTTGCCGATATCGAGCAAAATTGCTTGGCGCTCGCCATATGGAATCCATGGCACCATGGCAAACATAACCAATAGGAACCAGCCACCATAACGGCGCAGTTTTTGGAACACCCCTTTACTTTCGCGAACATAGATTCGATTGCTCGGGTTAAACCTGTCCCCTTTGGTTTTATGGGTTTTGGGGTTGAAGGTTTTGGGAGTCACATCTTTGATATCAATTTTATCCCGACTCATTGCGCTTCCTTTTAGGGCTAAACGGTAAATTGGCGAGATTTCTGTTGTTCTCGCTCGAAATTATGATGACGTACTATTTTAGTCAATGCTAATGGGCGGCGATTATATACCCGATAACAATTTCATTTCTTTAAGGCTATCAACCTTTAACAACAAAGTGCACAACAGTTCTATAAATAAATCACCTAACAGTTTGGCTATTGATAAAAATTTGGCACAAAAAAAGCGACGCATAGCCGCTTATTGTTAATACGTTTTTGTTTAGTCGATAAGACCACGGGCACGCAGAATCGCGGTTTTAAAATCGTCTTCTTGATCTTTCTTTAAGCCGGGAATCATCTCTTCTTTGCTGCTGTTACGCATTTTGAGGTGGTAGATCAGAACATCGTCGGTGAGGTCTTCGAGTTGACCTTGGTAGCCCGCTTCTTGGCTAAGTTGGACGATAAATTGCAGTAGGTTCATCTGTTGGTCTTTCTGCCATTCCGGCTCAAGCAATGCTAGCAGTTCTTCAATACGGTGACACTTCATTGGCTTTCTCCACATTCTTTATAATGATTTGCAGTAAAGGTATCAAATCGAGTAAATGAAGGTAAGAAAAAAGCGCAGAGATACCTGCGCTTTTTAATTATGCTGCTTGAACAACTTTAGCTGGTGCTGAAGCCATGACGGCGGTTCTCTCAACCAAAGTCATTGCAGGAGCAGATTTTTTTGCCATCGGAGCGGCAACAAAGCCACTACGACGACGCATCGCACTACGGTTAGTGTGCGAAAACCTGACGGCTGTTGGGCGCATTAAGTTACCTAACTTGTCAGGCATATCCATTGCCAATGTAATGACCTGATTAACTATGAGTTGATCTTCATCGCTGAAGTTTGGCTCTTTCTGGCTTACGCCAATCCAAATAATCAATCAGGGTTATCGATATGCATGCATATCATAATTAGATTAGCACTAACAGTTTGTCTGGTCGATAAATAATCGATTGCAATCCACTACAATTATGTGAACAAGCCACTAGTCGTGATACGGTGATGCAGATTAGTATGGAGAATATTAGAGTGTCTCGTTGATGCCATGGAGGTAGTTATGTCGTTATTTAAAAAAACCTTGGCGAGTTTTGGGATTGGTAGTGCAAAAGTCGACTCAGTATTGCAGCAAGAAGTGTTGTATCCTGGACAGAAGGTCAATATCACCATTCATGTCTACGGAGGGGCGACAGAGCAAGAGATTGACAATATCGATCTGAAGCTTTACTGCCGCTATATCAAAGAGGTACCCGCCGATCACGATAAGGATAAACACACGGCTGGGCGGATGCGCCGCGTTGCCGAAAGTTATGTGCTGGCCGAGTGGTCCTTGCCTTATGCGTTTACGATCAACCCTGGTGAGGGACGCGACTTTGACATCGAAATTGATGTGCCTTGGAATACTCCAGTCACGGTCGGTGACTCGAAAGTGTGGCTTGAGACTGGCTTAGACATCGCAATGGCCAAAGATCCAACCGATAAAGATATTTTAACCGTCAGGCCCGATGCGCTATTAGACGGTATTTTTACCGCGTTGGAAGAGCAAGGTTTGCGCATTCGTCAGGTCGAATGTGAAGAGGTCGATGGCTTTTCATTGCCTTTTGTTCAAGAGTTCGAATTTGTCCCGACCACCGGACCATTCCATGGCCGCTGGCGTGAGCTAGAAGTGGTCGCCTATCGGACCGATGATGAGTTACAGATGTGGTTTGAAATCGATCGTCATCGCGAGGGAGCCAGAGGCATGTTGGCGAGCTTATTAGGTATTGGCCAACTTAAACGCCAGTTAGCGATTCCATTACACACTTCTGCGCAAGAAGCGGGTCAGTTAGTGGTCGAATATTTAGACCAACACTCTTAAACGAAAAGCAATATTTTCAGCTTACAAGCGTAAGCTTAATGTGCCATACTCTTGAGTAATTATTCCAATAGTGACTCGGAGTATGGTGTCTATGCCTGCCAATCAAGCCGCTCAATACAGCACAAAAGAAGAGTTCGCCAATACCTTAACTCATGCGCTCGGCATGGTGCTGAGTATTGTCGGCTTAGTGTTGTTGTTGATGAAGTCGATTCAACAAGATGCCGATGCATTAACCGTGACCAGTATGACGGTTTACGGGGTGAGCATGATTGTGTTGTTTCTTGCGTCGACTTTATATCATGCGATTCCGCATCAAAAAGCCAAACGGGCGCTGAAAACATTCGACCATTGCGCTATTTATCTGTTGATTGCGGGGAGTTATACGCCATTTCTGTTAATCAGCCTGCGCACGCCATTAGCGATGGGCTTGATGGCCGTGATTTGGGCGATTGCCTTATTCGGTATTATCATGAAGCTAGCTTTTGTCTATCGGTTTAAAAAGCTCTCGTTGGCCACGTATCTCATCATGGGGTGGTTATCGCTGATTGTCATTTATCAGTTGGCGATGAACTTAGCCATCGGCGGGTTGACTCTGCTCGCTGCGGGAGGCGTGATTTACTCACTGGGGGTGATTTTCTATGTCGCTAAGCGCATCCCCTACAATCATGCGATTTGGCACGGTTTTGTGTTGGCGGGCTGCGCTTGCCATTTTTTTGCCATTTATCTTTACGTGACACCCGTTTAACGCGTTTCAACGACGCCAAAAGGCGGGGAAGAAAAGGACCAGTAGCGTCAGGATCTCAAGCCTGCCCATCAGCATACCTAAACTGAGCAACCATTTTGCCGCATCTGGCAGAGGAGCAAAGTTCCCTGTCGGACCAATCACAGAGCCCATTCCAGGGCCGACATTCGCCACAGCAGTGATTGAGCCAGAGATACTAGTGATAGGGTCTAACCCCATCGCGCTTAATCCACCAGCAATGACAATAATCGTGATGAAAAACGTCAGGCCAAAAGCGATCACAGAGCGGATAATGTCATCATTGACCGGACGTTGATTGTAACGCTGAACAAACACACCGGAGGGGTGGACAAGTTTCATCATTTGCTTGTTGAGTAGTGTGAACGCAATTTGAAAGCGAAACACCTTAATCCCCCCAGAGGTTGAGCCGGAACAAGCCCCTGCCATCATTAAGAAGGCAAACAAGGTGGTTGGCAGAGCGCCCCAAGCGGTGAAGTCTTCTAGGCCAAACCCGGTTGTGGTCACCACAGAAACAATATTGAACATAGAGACGCGCAACGCATCGAGTATGGCGTAGCCATCTCGAATGACTAGCCATGAGGCAATGATCAAACTGCTGGTCAAAAATAGATAGGTAAATCCCCGTACTTGCGCGTCATTAACCAGTTGTTTGAGCCGACGTTTACGTATCGCTGCAACGAACAGTAAAAACGGCAGACCACCCAAAAACATAAACAGGGTAGCAACCCAGTGCGCGCCATTGGAAAAGTGGTTCATTGAACCATCAGAGGTCGAATAACCGCCTGTCGATAGGGTCGTAAACGAGTGGTTGATGGCTTCGAACAGATTCATGCCTGTCATCAGGTAGCCAATCAAACATAACCCAGTTAGCACAAGGTAAACGGCGACGATGTTTTTGGCGACCGTCTTCGCTCTTGGGCTGCTCTTGTCTGACCAATCGGATGATTCGGTATGGAACAGTTTCATACCGCCGACGTTAAGCATTGGCAGTACCGCCACCGCCATAACAATAAAGCCAATCCCACCTAACCACTGTAAAATTGAACGCCACAGCAGGATACTCGGTGCCATATTGTCTAAACCGCTAAGTACGGTTGAGCCAGTCGTGGTAATGCCCGACATGGTCTCAAAGTAAGCATCGGTGAAGCTGATATGATTGATGAAGACAAAGGGCAACGCAGCGAACGCACTGGCAATTGTCCAGACCAAGCTAGTGATAAGGAACATGTCCCGTACACTGAGCTTGAACGTTCTAGTGCGGCCAATGGTTAAGCAGATAAAAGCGGCAAGATGGGTGATCAGTACCGCTTGGCCAAACTCCAGAAAACCAGATGTCCCGGTAATAAAAGCGACCAAGGTTGGTACGTACATAAATAGGGCGAGCTTAGAGAGCACTAACCCTATCACGAACAGTACCGGACGAAAGTTAACCATATTACCGCCTTAAAGGAAGAACGGACTCGGCTGGAACAGGGATTCGACGTCAGGTACGTACTTTTTGTCGACTAGGAACATCACCACGTGGTCATCTTGTTCAATCACGGTACGATCGTGGGCGATCAGCACCTCTTCACCACGCACAATCGCGCCGATGGTAGTACCCGGTGGCAATTTAATGTCGCCAATGGCGCGGCCAACCACTTTCGAGGTGGTTTCATCACCGTGGGCAATTGCTTCGATAGCTTCTGCGGCGCCGCGGCGCAGTGATGACACGTTAACGATATCGGCACGACGCACGTGAGTAAGCAGGGCTGAAATGGTCGCTTGTTGTGGTGAGATCGCCACGTCAATCACGCCGCCTTGTACGAGGTCAACATAAGCACCGCGCTGGATCAGCACCATCACCTTCTTGGCTCCCATGCGCTTAGCGAGCATGGCCGACATGATGTTGGTTTCATCTTCATTGGTCAGGGCGATAAACACATCCACCTGATCGATGTTCTCTTCCGCAAGCAGTTCTTGGTCTGCGGCATCGCCACAAAAGACGATGGTATTTTCGAGCTCTTCGGAGAGTTTTTCTGCACGCTGATAGCTACGCTCAATCAATTTAACACTGTAAGAGTGTTCGAGACGGCGTGCGAGACTGGCACCGATGTTACCTCCGCCGACAATCATAATGCGCCGATAGGGTTTTTCTAAGCGTTGTAGTTCGCTCATAACCGAGCGAATGTGGTTGCTGGCGGCGACGAAGAACACTTCATCATCGGCTTCAATGACAGTCGTGCCTTGTGGTCTGATAGGGCGACCTTGGCGGAAAATCGCCGCAACACGGGTATCAATATGCGGCATATGTTCGCGCAGCGCAGAGAGTGCGTTGCCGACCAATGGGCCGCCATAATACGCTTTAACCGCAACTAGACTGACTTTTTGCTCGGCAAAGCTCACCACTTGCAATGCCCCAGGATATTGAATTAGGCGTTCAATATAGCTAGTGACTAGCTCTTCAGGGGCAATCAGATGATCAACGGGTACCGCCCCAGATTGGAACAGGGCCTCTTTTTCAGACAAATACTGCGGTGAGCGAATTCGAGCGATTCGGTTCGGGGTGTTAAACAGAGAAAACGCCACTTGGCATGCTGCCATGTTGGTCTCATCCATATTGGTTACCGCGACTAGCATGTCGGCATCTTGGGCCCCCGCTTCGCGCAGGACATCGGGATGGCTGGCGTGACCATTAACCACTCGTAAATCATACTTATCTTGTAGTTCACGCAGACGATTGCTGTCTTGATCGACTATGGTGATGTCGTTGTTTTCACCAACGAGGTTTTCTGCCAGTGTGCCGCCAACTTGTCCTGCACCAAGGATGATGATTTTCATACGTTTATCTCGTTTAACAACTTTAAAGGCGGCAGATTAGCTGCCGCCGATACGGTTACGCTTGCTTAGTTAGGACGGCATAATAGAAGCCATCCATATCCTCTTCTCCAGGTAATATTTGACGTCCTGGGTTATCGATTTGTGAGCCTTGCAGTTGAGCATCACGGGTTCGGCCTAAAAATGCTTTCACTTGTTCGGCGTTTTCTTGTGGTGTGATTGAGCAAGTCGCATAAACCAAGGTACCACCAGGCTTAAGCTGTTGCCACATCGCATCGAGGATTTCGCTTTGTAACTCAGCTAAAGCATCAATATCGCTGGCGCGACGTAACCACTTGATATCAGGGTGACGACGAATAACGCCAGTTGCTGAACAGGGCGCATCAAGTAGGATGCGATCAAACTTCTCACCTTGCCACCACTCATGAGGGTAGCGCGCATCGCCACATATCACATCCGCGCGTAATTGTAGGCGCTCAAGGTTATCGTAAACACGATCCAGACGTTTGGCGTCACAGTCAATCGCCACCACTTCAGTGTCTTCAGTATGCTCTAGGATGTGGGCAGTTTTACCACCCGGAGCGGCGCAGCAATCTAAGATGAGTTCGCCGTTTTGCGGCTGCAAGTAGTTGACTGACAACTGCGCGGCTGCATCTTGTACCGATACCCAACCGCGACTAAAACCTGGAAGTAAAGTGACATCACAGGGTGAAGCCAATTTTATGGCATCTTCAGCTTGGGGATGGAGGCTGTATTCAATGTTTTCATTATTCAGCAGTTCAAGGTATTCATCGCGAGTATGGTGCTGGCGGTTTACACGTAACCACATTGGAGCCTTGCTGTTATTGGCATCAACCAACTGCTCCCACTGATCTGGGTAGCTCTCTTGCAGCATTTTTAACAGCCAATTTGGATGGCCATACTTACCTGCGTTGTGGCTGACGGCTTGTTCATCCAATGCTTCTTGATCACGCAAGTAGCTGCGCAGTACAGCGTTAATTAAACCTCGCAGGCTAGGGCCACGCAAGGTTTTGGTGCCTTCGACGGTTTCGGCGACTGCGGCGTGAGCTGGAATACGCATAAAGCTTAATTGATAAATGCCGACCAAAATCAAGTGGTGGAAAACTCGCTTTTTGCCTTTTAGAGGGTTGTCCATCAGCTCGTTGGCAATTGACTCTAAGCGTGGCAGGTAGCGTAAAGCACCATAACAGATCTCTTGGAGCAGAGCGTGATCGCGAGGTTTGATGGTCTTTTGCGCGGCCGGGAGTGCGTGTGACAGAGATTGGCCTTTATCGACCACTTGAAACAGGACGTTAGCTGCTGCTGCGCGAACATTCATGTTGAATACCTTAAATAAAGGGAGGGTGTCTCCACCCTCAAAATGTACGTTTCCCTAGAGGGAATAGAAAGTTAAATCAGTTGGGTGCCAACGGCAAACCAGCTTGAACGTGAGTTCAGAATATCTTGAACTGGCATGGCTTTTTTGCCAGGAACCTGCAGTTGTTGTAACACCAAAACCCCGTTACCGGTGGCGACGTAGATGCCCGTTTTATCTGCTTGAATAATGGTGCCAGCAGGTTGTTCGGTACTTTGCTCGGCGACTTGGCTTTGCCATACTTTAACGCTGTTGTCGGCAACGTCAAAATGACTCATTGGCCAAGGGTTGAATGCTCGAACACAGCGCTCAATGTGCCGCGCGTCATCTTGCCAATTAATGCGCGCTTCTTCTTTGCTGAGCTTCTTGGCGTAGTTAGCGAGCTCGTCATCTTGCTTGTGTGCGACAGCGGTCCCTTGTGCAATCTCAGTTAAGCATTCAACTAAGGCGCTTGGCCCTAGCTGCGCGAGCTTTTCGTACATCGATGCACTGGTATCATTGGCTTCAATGGGTAACGTGGCAATTTTTAGCATGTCGCCAGTATCGAGGCCAATGTCCATCTGCATGATGGTAACGCCAGTCTCGGTGTCTCCCGCCCAAATCGAGCGTTGAATCGGTGCCGCACCGCGCCAGCGAGGCAGAATCGAACCGTGGACATTAATGCAGCCGAGTCTTGGTGTATCAAGTACCGCTTGAGGTAGAAGTAAGCCGTAAGCAACCACCACCATCAGATCCGCATTCAGATCAGCCAGCTCTTGCTTTGCTTGGTCTGATTTGAAGTTTTCTGGCTGATAAACCGCAATACCATGCTCAACAGCGATATTTTTAACTGGGCTTGCAGTGAGTTTTTTACCTCGTCCTGCCGGACGATCGGGTTGGGTGTAAACCGCAATAATCTCGTGCTCCGAAGACAACAACGCCGCCAAGTGACGGGCGGCGAAATCCGGAGTACCAGCAAAAATAATTTTTAAAGGTTTGCTCAAGGTACCTTCCTTCTATAGGTTAGCGGTTAAGCTTATGCGTTCTTCTCATTGAAGCGCTTAATCTTCGCGAGCTTATCTTGGATACGCTTGCGTTTTAGAGGCGAAAGGTAATCAACAAATAGTTTGCCTTCTAAGTGATCAAGCTCGTGCTGAACACAGATCGCTAATAAATCATCCGCTTCAAAGGTGAACTCTTCACCATCACGGTTAAGGGCTTTCACTGTTACTTCTGCCGCGCGAGGAACAAGCGCACGCGCACCAGGAACAGAGAGACAGCCTTCTTCAATGCCATCTTCACCGCGTTTATCTAGAATCTCGGGGTTGATCAGAACCATCGGCTGATCGCGAGTTTCAGAAACATCGATAACCACGATGCGTTGGTGAACATCGACTTGGGTTGCTGCCAGGCCAATACCTTCTTCGTCGTACATGGTTTCAATCATGTCGTCGACGAACTTTTGAATCTCAGGTGTGACTTTCTCTACCGGCTTTGCCACGGTGCGAAGGCGGTCATCTGGGATTGTTAATACTTGTAATACAGACATATACACTCGAAATGTTGAACTGTGCCGAATCAGGATAAACCTCGTTGGCTCAATTCTAGACATTTTACGCTTCAAATGACAGCATCAATACGATTTTTGGAGCGCTTCTCTTTCTCATTCGATGCCACTTTACGTGCTGTAGAGCGGTCAATCGGCGATTTTAAAGCAGACCAACTGGCCACATTAACCTTGGCGTTCGTAGCGTACGCCAAACATCGGTGACGAGAACGATATGTTTGACCAACAACTCAGTGCATGGCTAGCGCTCTACTTCACCCCCGGCATTGGCCCTAAATCTTTTGCTAAGTTAATCGCTCGCGATGCGCCGCTCAATATCGTCAATGCCTCGCCGCAGTCGATGCAAGCGCTTGGGTTAAATGCGGCGCAAATTCAATTTTTAAAGCATCAAGCGCACACTCAAGTTGAACAATGCCTTGAGTGGCAAAGCGCGGATACCAATCAACACATAGTGACGCTTGATGATGTTCGATATCCTGATCTACTTCGCCAAGCCGCTTCTGTACCAGCAGTGCTCTTTGTTAAAGGTGATCCTAGCGCGCTGGCACTGCCGCAAATTGCGATAGTCGGTAGCCGCAATGCCAGTGTGGATGCGCTTAACAGTGCGCGCGACTTTGCGGTCCGCTTAGTTGAGCATCAGTTAGCCGTGACTAGTGGCTTGGCGTTGGGCGCTGATGGCTATGCACACGATGGTGCGCTACAAGCCGGGGGCGTGACGCTTGCGGTGCTAGGTTGCGGGTTACAAAGTGTTTATCCTGCGCGTCATCGCGACTTAGCGCAGCGAATTGTTGCTGGTGGTGGAGCATTGGTTTCTGAGTTTCATCCTACCGCTAAGCCTAAAGCGGATCATTTCCCGCGTCGTAATCGTATTATTAGTGGTCTCTCGCTAGGGGTGTTGGTGGTAGAGGCGGCGCAAAAGAGCGGCTCATTGATTACCGCTCGCTATGCCCTTGAGCAAGGGCGAGAAGTTTTTGCCTTGCCAGGTTCAATTCACAACACGCAAGCCTTGGGTTGTAACTTGTTGATTAAACAAGGCGCGTGCTTGGTTATGACGGTTGAAGATATCCTCAATGAAGTGAACTCACTGCTTGATTGGACCAATCAAACGCATAGACAGATTCAGCCGCCACTGTTCGAGGAAATAGAAGCTAAACAACAATTGCCATTTGCTTCACTGTTAGCTAACGTAGGAAGTAAGGCTACACCAGTTGATATTCTTGCAAGCAGGACCAATATACCTGTACAAGAAGTCATGATGCAGCTCTTGGAGCTTGAGCTCGAAGGGCATGTTGTTGCAGTTTCCGGTGGCTATATTCGTAATGAGAGGGGCTAGCTATGATGATGGATATCCTAATGTATCTATTCGAGACTTACATCCATAGCGATGCAGAGTTACAAGTCAATCAAGATGAACTCGAGGAAGAGTTGCTTCGGGCAGGGTTTCATCAAAAAGACATTTATAAAGCCCTTGTTTGGCTAGAAGAGCTAGCAGCACTGCAGCAAAGTGAAACTCACTCTGCGATCTCAGTGTGCAATGCCTCCAATTCAACTCGTATCTATACGGCGAAAGAGTGTGAGCGTCTGAGTTTAGAGTGTCGTGGCTTTTTGACCTTCCTTGAGCAGGTTAATGTACTGACCACTGAAACGCGTGAAATGGTCATTGATCGTATCATGGGGTTAGAGACCGATGATTTTGAGCTTGACGATTTAAAGTGGATTGTCTTGATGGTGCTGTTTAACGTGCCGGGCAACGAGAACGCCTACACGCTTATGGAAGAGCTGTTGTATACCAAGGAACAAGGTATTCTTCACTAAACCTTGTTGAGTGGTTATGAGCAACAAAATTGATCAGCAGCTGTTTTCAGCTCACGAACATGCGTTAGAACACCAAGCTTGCCCTAAGTGCCAAACTGAGCAGCGACAGGGCGAGTTGCACTTGCGTCACGGTAAACATGGTCCATTTCTTGGTTGTGACCAATACCCAAATTGTGACTACATTAAACCATTACACCAAAATGATGGTCATATCATCAAAGAGTTGGGCGTTGCTTGTCCGGCGTGTGGTAATGAATTGGTGCTGCGTCAAGGGCGTTATGGGATGTTTATTGGCTGCAGTCATTACCCTGAGTGTCATCACATTGAGTCTATTGATCAACCCAAACAGCAACAAGCGCCACAAGCTCATACTTGTCCCGAGTGTCAGCAAGGGCAGTTAGTCGAGCGTAAAACGCGTTTTGGTAAAGTGTTCTATGCTTGCGACAATTACCCTAAGTGTAAGTTTGCCGTGAATCAGCCGCCAGTTGCAGGGCAGTGTGAAAAGTGTGGTTTTCCGCTTTTGATTGAGAAGAAGTTGGCCAGTGGTGAGAAATTGCAGTGTGCGAGCCGAAAGTGCCACCACACTCAAACATCATAAAAAATGGCGCTGTCCGCGCCATTTGTGTTTATTGAGGTTTATTCGCTAAAGTTGGCCGCGAATTCATGCACCGCAGGAAACGCGTGTTTATCCAATATTTGCGCAAGCTGACACAGCTTGCGTTGCAGCTCGCCGTTATAGTCTCCGCACACATTGATGTGTCCCATTTTCCGTCCAGCGCGCTTTTCTTTGCCGTACCAATGAATATGACAGCCCCCGATAGCCAGAACTTGCGGTGGTAGGGTGTCTTCTCCCAAAATGTTGATCATTGCTGTGGAGCGAATCAATTTTGTGCTACCTAAAGGTAAGCCACACACTGCGCGCAAGTGATTCTCAAACTGGCAGGTTTCCGCGCCCTGCTGAGTCCAGTGGCCAGAGTTATGGACGCGTGGGGCAATCTCATTGACCAGCAACGTGCCATCCACATCGAAGAACTCAAGTGCTAATACGCCTACGTACTCAAGGCTATTTGCTACCGCAGTAAACATCTGTTTGGCTTGCTGTTGCAATTCGGTGTCGGCAATCGCCGTGGATAAGGTCAGTACGCCGTTGGTATGAACGTTTTCTGCTAATGGGTACACCGCCACACTGCCATCTTTGCCGCGCGCGCCGACCAGTGAGACTTCTCGGTCAAAAGTAACGAACTCTTCAGCAACAATCGCTTGTGTGTCAGTTGCTGCAATACACTGCTCCATTTCATGCCAGATTGCTTCGATCTGATCGCGCTGTTTCAAGCGCCACTGACCTTTGCCGTCGTAACCACCAAGCGCGCTTTTCAGCACCATGGGCAGGCCGACGTGTTCAATCGCGTCATCAAAATCTTGGCGAGAGGTGATGACATAATAGTTGGCATTACGTACTCCGGCCTTATCTAACAAGGCTTTTTCGAGTCGACGATCGCCACCGGCTTTAATCGCGTCGGCTGAAGGGAGAAACTTACCGCTTTGCTGACAAATGGCCAAGATATCGTGAGCAATATGTTCGAATTCAGCCGTAATCACATCCGCTCGCTCAATCGCATTGTGCAGGCCATTGCCTATCACACTTTGCGTTAATGGATGAACGATATTGCCACTATCGACATCATAGGCCGAAATTTCAATATTAAGGGGCGCACCAGCTAAAGACATCATGCGTGCGAGTTGGCCTGCGCCTAATACTAAAACGTGCATCGACTTAGTCCTCGGCTGGGTTTGGGTTAGCAAGAACCGTATCGGTTTGTTCACGGCGGAAGGCTTCGACTTTGGCCATCACCTGCTCATCGTGCGTGCCGATGATTTGTGCGGCCAAAATGCCTGCGTTTGCTGCGCCCGCTTCGCCGATAGCTAATGTACCGACAGCAATGCCTTTTGGCATTTGTACAATCGAAAGGAGTGAATCCATACCTTTAAGTGCGCGAGATTGAACCGGAACGCCGAGCACTGGCAAACTGGTAAAAGCAGCACACATTCCCGGTAAGTGCGCTGCGCCACCAGCACCAGCAATGATCACTTTCAATCCGCGCTGTTTGGCGCTGTTCGCGTAGTCTGCAAGGAGTTGAGGAGTGCGGTGCGCCGATACCACTTTAGTTTCGTACTCAATGCCAAAGGTATCGAGCATTTCTGCTGCTAATTTCATGGTTGGCCAATCTGATTTCGAACCCATGATGATCCCGACTTTCATCTCAAACTCCTTCAAAGCTGCTTAGATATGGTGAGCAATTGGTTTGAGCGCATTATACGGGGATTTTTTACTGAAGCAAACGTTTGCGCGTGGTTTGCTATCCGCAAGCGTACACTTGAGCCAAATTAGCTTTCGTCATCGATAGGGATTATTTGTACACTACGGATAAATCGTAGCGGTAGGAGTCTTGGGTTGGATAATTTTAATCAAGCGTTACACGCACTGCGCAGCGGTGAGGTCATTGCCTATCCGACCGAAGGTGTGTTTGGGGTTGGGTGCGATCCTGATAATCCGCAGGCGATAAACAAGCTGCTCCAACTTAAGCAAAGGCCGGTCGAAAAGGGGCTAATCTTAATTGCGGCTGACTATCAACAACTCCAGCCGTATATTGACGAAACACAGCTAACGCCTGCGCAGTTGCAGCAAGTTAAACAGAGTTGGCCAGGTGCGATTACTTGGATAATGCCAAGCAGCGCGAAAGTGTCACCTTGGGTGTGTGGTCAGTTTGACTCTGTGGCGGTGCGTGTGACGGATCATCCTTTAGTACAAAAGATGTGTAATGCGTTTGCAAAGCCGTTAACCTCTACCAGCGCGAATTTGACTGGCCAGTCACCGTGCCTTACCAGCCAGCAAGTCAGGCAGCAATTAGGTCACCAATTGGCGGCGGTGCTTGACGGGCAAACGGGTGGTCGCGAAAAACCGAGTGAAATACGCGATGCTCGAACCTCACAAGTATTAAGACAGGGTTAACCCTGCAGTAGTAAAGGAAGTCGTATGTCAGCGATAGATAAACAAGCGGTTAAACAGTTCCTGATTGAACTGCAAGACTCAATATGTCACCAGCTTGAGCAAGCGGATGGTCAGGCTAAGTTCGTCGAAGATGCTTGGCAGCGTGAACCGGGAGAAAAACTCGGAGGGGGAGGTCGCACGCGCGTGATGACCGCGGGTAAAGTCTTTGAGCAAGGCGGGGTTAACTTCTCGCACGTTGCCGGAAAAGAGATGCCCGCTTCAGCGACAGCGCATCGCCCAGAACTTGCAGGTCGCCGCTTTGAAGCGATGGGGGTTTCTTTGGTCATGCACCCTAATAATCCTTATGTGCCCACTTCCCATGCCAATGTGCGTTTCTTTATCGCCGAAAAAGAGGGTGAGGAACCTATTTGGTGGTTTGGTGGTGGTTTTGATTTAACGCCATTCTACCCGTTCGAAGAAGATGCTCAATTCTGGCATGACACGGCAAAACAAGTGTGTGCGCCTTTTGGTGATAATGTTTATGCTGAACACAAAGCTTGGTGTGATCGTTATTTCTATCTACCACATCGTGATGAGACTCGTGGTGTTGGTGGGCTGTTCTTTGATGACCTTAATCAGTGGGAGTTTGAGCAGTGTTTCGCTTACATTAAAGCTGTCGGGGAAGGTTTTACCCAAGCTTATGTCCCGATTGTCGAACGTCGCAAGCAGATGGAATATGGTCAACGTGAACGTCAGTTCCAACTCTATCGCCGTGGCCGCTATGTTGAGTTTAACCTAGTGTTTGATCGTGGCACGTTATTTGGCCTGCAAAGTGGCGGAAGAACTGAATCGATCTTGATGTCGATGCCGCCATTGGCGCGTTGGGAATATGGGCATCAAGTTGAACAGAACTCTCCTGAAGCACAATTGTACGATCACTACCTCAAGCCGAGAGAGTGGTAACACTTTCTTCCTTATATAGATAGTGATAGGGTCAATGTTCGCATTGACCTTTTTAATTTTATGCTAGGTAAGGGTATGACTCAGCAACTAGATCGTTACGTGGTTTTTGGAAATCCTATCTCACAAAGCAAATCGCCGTTTATTCATACTCTATTTGCTCGCCAGACAAATCAGTCACTCAACTACACCACAGCATGTCCGGATAAAAACGCCTTTATCCCTGCTGTCTCTGCGTTTTTTTCCCAAGGGGGGAAAGGGTGTAATGTGACGGTCCCCTTTAAAGAAGAAGCTTATCAGTTTGCTACTCGACTAACAGAGCGTGCTCAATTAGCGGGCGCGGTCAATACTTTGAAAAAACTCGATGATGGCGAAATCTTGGGCGATAACACCGATGGGGAAGGGTTGGTACAAGATTTGTTGCAATATCAGGTCAGCTTAAAAGGGGCTCGAATATTGTTGATTGGCGCTGGTGGTGCCGCGCGTGGGGTGATTAAGCCGCTATTAGATCAACACCCGCAACAAATTGTGATAACTAATCGTACCCATGGTAAAGCGGTGCAACTGGCCGACATGTTTGCGCTATATGGACCGATAACGGCATTGCCGATGGATCAGATAGATGAGAGTTTTGATGTGATTATTAACTCGACCTCATCGAGCTTATCTAAACAGTTGCCAGAAATTGCACCGAGCATCTTTTCGCCGTCTAGCGTGGTCTATGACATGATGTATGGCTCCGGGCAGACAACGTTCAATCAATGGGCTCATCAACATGGTGTTACTACGGCGTATGATGGGCTGGGTATGTTAGTCGGTCAAGCGGCCGAAAGTTTCATGTTATGGCGTGGATTAAGGCCTGGAGCCAAACAGATTCTTCGAGAGCTACGTAAAAATCTAGAAGGGATGTAAGCGTGAATCAATCTATCCTATTTCCTGATATACAAACTTGGCATGCTGAGAGCGAAGTGATGACATTTCCGGCTCAACAATCTGGCGCATTGATTGAGTGTATCGTCACGAAGGGTGAGCTAGAGAAGTTATCGGATCAGGTCATCGCTGATGAGCAGCAAGCTCTAAGGATATTTAATCAATATCGCTTTGATCTCGAAGAGCTTGCCGAAGGGCTAATAGAAGACGAAGAATTCAATCATCATGGTCAAATAGAGATCGCTAGTTAAGTACTTCGACGTGGTTTAAGTAGTCTTCTTTATTCTGGACGTAATTATCAGCGGATTTTTGCAAGAAAGCTCGTTCTTGATCATTTAATGGCCGAGCTTGTTTAACTGGGCTACCGACATAAAGGTAGCCACTCTCAAGTACTTTTCCTGGTGGAACCAGACTGCCAGCACCAATCATGACCTCTTCTTCTATAACAGCAGCATCGAGAACGATCGCTCCCATACCAACCAACACACGATCCTTGATAATACAGCCGTGCAACATAACTTTGTGACCGATGGTGACATCATTACCAATAATCAGTGGATAGCCTTGTGGGTTGGCATGGTTTTTATGGGTTACATGCAGCACAGTGCCATCTTGAACATTGGTCCGTTGACCGATATGGATATGATTGACATCTCCTCTTGCCGCGACCAATGGCCAAATGCTTGAATCGTCGCCGATCTTAATGTCGCCAACTAAAACAGAGCTCGAATCTATATAGACGCGTTGGCCGATTTGGGGCTTTATACCTTTATAACTACGTAAAGCGCTCATTTTATCTCCTTATACCAAGGGAAATTCACCCATTCGGATACAGTTTAGTGCTGAAAATAGGTCGTTTTGAATAGAAAATACTCAAACGATAAAAAAATCAAAAAAAACGCAAAAAAGGACTTGCCAATGTGATGGCGATCTCTATAATGCCCCCTCGCTGACACGGGAACGCTTCGAAAGAAACGAATTACCGATTAGCAAGGTCATCTAGCCAAGTGGAAACGCTTGAAAAAAGTTTGAAAAAAGTGGTTGACACTAAACTTTATATCGCTAAAATGACCGCCTCTTCCGAAGTGACGTAAGTCACAAAGAAGAACGCTCTTTAACAATATAAACCTATCAATCTGTGTGGGCACTCGTTGATGATAATCCAATAAGTTATTGCTTAGGCAATGACCGTTTCTTCGGAAACACATTGGGTTCAATGAACTGAGTGACCAATACAAATAGCTACGTGTAGCTATTTGGCACAGTCAATTCATTATCATTCTGTTGGAATGATAATAGCTTTAAAATTACCGTTTACTTTCGAGTAAGCGCAGTTTTGAAGTCAGTATTCATTGAGCCGAAAAAACTTAAATTGAAGAGTTTGATCATGGCTCAGATTGAACGCTGGCGGCAGGCCTAACACATGCAAGTCGAGCGGAAACGACAACATTGACCCTTCGGGTGATTTGTTGGGCGTCGAGCGGCGGACGGGTGA
>NZ_JONH01000021.1 GCF_000711795.1 Vibrio pacinii DSM 19139
CACCTGGGAAGTCGTACTCAGAAAGAAGTTCACGAACTTCCATTTCTACTAGTTCTAGTAGCTCTTCATCGTCAACCATGTCACATTTGTTCATGAATACGATGATGTAAGGAATACCAACCTGACGGCCTAGTAGGATGTGCTCACGTGTTTGTGGCATTGGACCATCTGTTGCAGCAACAACTAGGATACCACCGTCCATCTGTGCAGCACCTGTGATCATGTTTTTAACATAATCCGCGTGTCCTGGACAGTCTACGTGTGCGTAGTGACGTGCTGGAGTGTCGTACTCTACGTGAGAAGTAGCGATTGTGATACCGCGCTCACGCTCTTCTGGAGCGTTATCGATTGATGCGAAGTCTTTCGCAACACCGCCGTACACTTTTGCAAGTGTAGTACAGATAGCAGCAGTTAGAGTTGTTTTACCGTGGTCAACGTGGCCGATAGTACCAACGTTTACGTGCGGTTTCGTACGTTCAAATTTTTCTTTAGACATGAGTTGTCCCTCTAGGTACGGATTTAGGTGGCTTTGATGACCACGCAACCAAAAAGTATTGGTGATAAACTTAATCTTAAACACTAAACGTAGTTTAGTTAAAAGAAAGTATCAAAAGGAAAACGTTGCTTAGAGCTGGTGCTGATAGGCAGACTCGAACTGCCGACCTCATCCTTACCAAGGATGCGCTCTACCACCTGAGCTATATCAGCACTCAAAATAGAGTGGAGCGGGCAGCGGGAATCGAACCCGCATCATCAGCTTGGAAGGCTGAGGTAATAGCCATTATACGATGCCCGCAACACGTAACTCTGTGAGCTATTTCCTTAAGAATATGGTGGAGGGGGACGGATTCGAACCATCGAAGGCAGTGCCAGCAGATTTACAGTCTGATCCCTTTGGCCACTCGGGAACCCCTCCAAATTTTTACTCCATTTTTCTCATCTAGGAAAAATGGTGCCGACTACCGGAATCGAACTGGTGACCTACTGATTACAAGTCAGTTGCTCTACCTACTGAGCTAAGTCGGCATAAGTGGTGCGCATTCTATTGAATGATTTTCTGGCTTGCAATAGCTAAATTAAAAAAAAATCTCTTTTTCGCTTGTTTCGCGTTTTTTGTTGAAAATTCACCCAATTTGTCAGCAAAAAATCACTTATGTCGACAATGTCATTTGCAATCGTGGTCGGTTGTTGTATTTTCGCTGCTCGAACGCGTTTTCAAGTTAGGATGACTATGACCCCGTATCTCTCTTTTAATCGTCAACAGTGGGCTGAATTGCGCAATTCAGTGCCGATGACGTTATCCGAGGACGATCTCACTGAGCTTCAGGGGGTCAACGAAAGCCTGACCATGGATGAGGCGACCGAAATCTATCTGCCTCTAGCTCGATTGCTTAACCTGTATGTCACCGCAAGGCAGAGCCGTAATACGGTATTAAATAACTTCCTCAGCAACCAAGAGTCAGCACCACCGTTTATCATCGGTATCGCCGGCAGTGTTGCGGTGGGAAAAAGCACCACGGCACGTTTACTCCGAGCCCTTTTGGCCCGTTGGGATGATCATCCTAATGTCCAACTAGTCACTACCGACGGTTTTCTCTACCCGAAGAAAACGCTTGATGAACGCGGCATTATGCATCGTAAAGGCTTTCCTGAGTCTTACGATATCAAACGCTTGGTCAACTTTGTCTCAGATGTCAAAGCTGGCAAACCAAACTTGCAAGTTCCTGTCTACTCACACATTACCTATGACATTACCAATGAAGTCAAAGTGGTTGATAGGCCGGATGTTCTGATCATTGAAGGGCTGAACGTGCTGCAAAGCGGTATGGACTACCCTCACGATCCACATCGAGTCTTTGTTTCTGACTTTTTAGATTTTTCTTTATATGTCGATGCCGATAGTGATGTGATTGAGCAGTGGTACGTCGATCGGTTTTTAAAGTTTCGTCAAGGCGCGTTCACTAAGCCGGGCTCATACTTTAGTCACTACACCCAACTGTCAGAGCAGCAAGCCATCGACAAGGCACACGAGATTTGGCAATCGATCAATGGCGTCAACCTCGGCCATAACATTCTTCCGACCAAAGAACGGGCTCAGTTGATCCTAAAAAAAGCCCAAGACCACAAAGTCGAAGAGATTCTACTGCGTAAATAGCGATAAAAATTAAAGGGTTGGCACATAGTGGCAACCCTTCTCTGCTT
This sequence comes from Vibrio pacinii DSM 19139, assembly GCF_000711795.1. Classification (GTDB taxonomy): domain Bacteria; phylum Pseudomonadota; class Gammaproteobacteria; order Enterobacterales; family Vibrionaceae; genus Vibrio; species Vibrio pacinii. The sequence goes on from NZ_JONH01000021.1 coordinate 2,203, forward strand.
TATGTACAGCAATAGCATTTCGGCTCTTTATATCACCAGCACCTGTCAGGGCGAAATCTGCCCTTAGAGCAAAGCGTTACCACGTTATTTGGGCTCTACTCCATAATCGTTATCACCGTCAGTGCCTTTTAATAAGCCACATTCAACCAAAATCCATAAACCACAAATGATAGCAGCAAATGAACTCATAGTTTGCAGTGTCGTCGGTGGTGCGGCTTGTGCGGCTTCCCCCACTGGCATGGCCATGCGGCCAATAACCAAGGGAATATTGAGTAATAACCACCAACTGGATTTGCCTCTGTCATGCCAACGTTTGGCGGTAATCGCCAAATCGGGAATTAACACTAGCAAAAGAAAAATCGGCAAAATCAGATGGGCAATCGAAGGGAAAATGGTGTTCACACCAAGGGCAAAGCCAACAATAATGACATAATAAGCAATATTCCAAGTCCAGTAGGTTTTACGCCCTATCCGACCTTGAAAGGAAAACAGCAATTCTTTTATCGACATCCTAAAAACCTTTACAATACAAAACGCTACAGCGAGCGCTAGTTAATCACTTTCTGAAAACTTTCTTTATCCATATCACGAATATTCACTGTCAAACTACGTACCTGACTGGCTTGCTGCTGTAGGACATCCATAAGCTGACGAGACAATTCTCGTTTTTGCTCAGCATTGCGACCATCTAACAACTCAAAGCTGATATGAATAAAGTCGACACTGTCGCCTTCGTCACCAATGAGCCAATTGTGGCAGCGCAATGCGCGTGATTTCACCGACCCGACATCAAACAGACCAGATTGCAAAGCCACTTGATGTAAGTCTGCTAACAACCCTTGCACATTGACACGTTGATCAACAGAGTTGGAGTATTCCATGACTAGATTGGGCATAGTATTCCTCAAATGTAAGAGAGTTTCACGGTACAAGACAATAACTCTTCACTATTAACAACTTTTATCACTAATGCCGAGGCACTTTGACCTAATCTGCATGATGGATCACTGATAGCGATCGGATTCAAACTATATATGCGCCGTGACTGCTCCAACCAATCGATGATATCCGGGTAAGACATGACGGTAATCATGATCTAAGCGATTTTATCTGTTATATTCTTACGAAGATTTTTTACATTAATTGATTAAATACGGAGATATTCCTATGCGTCGTCCTGTAGTGATGGGTAACTGGAAACTTAATGGCAGCAAAGCAATGGTTACTGAGCTGCTGACTGGTCTTAACGCTGAACTTGAAGGCGTAGAAGGTGTTGACGTAGCCGTAGCGCCACCAGCACTTTATATTGACCTTGCTGAGCGTCTAATCGCTGAAGGCGGTAACAAGCTAATCCTTGGTGCACAAAACACAGACCTAAACAACAGCGGTGCGTTCACTGGCGACATGTCTCCAGAAATGCTAAAAGATTTCGGTGCGACTCACATCATTATCGGTCACTCTGAGCGTCGTGAATACCACAACGAATCTGACGAGTTCATCGCGAAGAAATTCAACTTCCTGAAAGAAAACGGTTTAACGCCTGTTTTCTGTATCGGTGAGTCTGACGCGCAAAACGAAGCGGGCGAAACAGAAGCCGTTTGTGCTCGTCAAATTAACGCAGTGATCGACGCATACGGCGTTGAAGCGCTAAACGGTGCTATCATCGCTTATGAACCAATCTGGGCTATCGGTACTGGTAAAGCAGCGACTGCTGAAGATGCACAACGTATTCACGCTTCAATCCGCGCAATGATCGCAGCAAAAGATGCCGCAGTCGCTGAGCAAGTGATCATCCAGTACGGTGGTTCGGTTAAGCCAGAAAATGCACAAGCTTACTTCTCACAACCAGACATCGACGGTGCTCTAGTTGGCGGCGCAGCTCTAGACGCGAAGAGCTTCGCAGCAATTGCTAAAGCAGCGGCAGCAGCTAAAGCATAATTTTTCTTCTTATTTGATGCCGTAGAGTGGTTAACGGCTCTCAAGGGCTGTGCCCGATTGTCGCGTAGCGACGGCATCAATTAATTGAAAAACTTATATAAGGTCAGCTTCGGCTGGCCTTTTTTGTGTCTGAGACGGCAATACAGTATCCTAGCGCTTTCCGCCTTAACATTAGTCGCACTCATGCAGGATAAGCACGGCCTCTTAACAGGCTCCATTCCCCTCGTACTCCGTCAAATGACCGTACCGATGACCTTCGGTATGGTCGCGATCTTAATGTTTAACTTAGTCGATACCTTCTTCATCTCATTGCTGGGCACTGAGGCTCTGGCCGCCATCAGTTACACCTTTCCGGTCACCTTTGGCGTCAACTGCATTACGATGGGAATCGGCATGGGGCTATCGACCAACATTGGCCGTCTCCTCGGTCAAGGTCAGGACCAAGACGCGGCGCGTTTCTCATCGCACGGGTTGTTGCTCGCCGTAGTATTGGTGACAATTGCCTCATCTATCGGCATTGTCACGATTAAGCCGCTGTTTTTAGCTCTTGGTGCCGACGCTCAATTACTGCCTCTGATCGAACAATATATGCACATTTGGTATCTGACCATTCCGCTGTTAGTGATCCCTATGGCTGGCAATAGTGCGATTCGTGCGACTGGCGATACCAAAACACCCGCAAAAATCATGATGCTCGCCGGGCTGATTAACGGTGTACTCGATCCACTGCTTATCTTTGGTTATGGTCCGTTTCCTGAACTCGGCATCCAAGGCGCGGCGATTGCTAGTGCGTTTAGTTGGCTAGGCGCGCTGTGTGGTTCTCTATACGTGTTGGCAAAGCGCGAAAAACTGCTGGCATTACCTAAAACCACCCGTTTACTTGCTGATTGGCAACAAATATTAAAGATTGGCACCCCTGCCGCGCTTTCAAATGCACTAACACCACTATCAGGGGCGATCTTAATGATGATGCTGTCGGCACATGGCACCGCTGCGGTAGCGGCCTATGGTGCGGCGCAGCGTGTTGAGTCGCTGCTTATTTTGGTCTTGATGTCGTTAACATCCGCGCTCACGCCTTTTATTGCTCAGAACATGGGTGCCAATAGCCCAGCTCGTAGCTTCGCAGGTTTATTTCTTAGCATGCGTTTCTCGATGGTGTTTCAACTGGGCATTTTCGTCATGATGGTGCCACTGAGCGTTCCGCTCGCGGCGCTGTTCTCGCAAGAGCAAGCGGTCAGCGATCTACTCTGGCACTATCTATTAGTCGTGCCATTTAGTTACGGTTTTCAGGGGATTATGATGATGTTGGTGTCGGGTCTCAACGCACTCCATCAGCCTCTCAAGGCGTTTCAATGGAGCTTTATGCGACTATTTCTGTTTACCTTGCCGTGTGCATGGCTAGGAAGTCAGTGGTATGACATTGAAGGGCTGTTTATCGGCATTGCCATCGGCAATATTTTCGGAGGTGTGGCTGGTTATCTCTACGCGCTCAAACTTAGGCAACTTTACTTGCACCCTGAATAAACAAAAAACACCGACGCGAGTGTCGGTGCTTTTCTAACAACACTAATTAATCGACAACGACTAATTCATCTTGCGCTTCCAGTTCAAGATCAACATCCAGCGGCTCTTGGGAGAGAATGACGCCAGTATTATCGGCATACAAATAATCTTCTGGTAGGAAGGTCACCCCACCAAAGTTAACTGGAATATCAAATTCGCCAATACCTTGTGCGGTGGCACCGACAGGAATCGACGCGATCGCCTGAATACCGATGCTCATATCTTCTAACTCGTCGACTTCACGGACACAACCGTAGACGACAATACCTTCCCAGTCGTTCTCTTCGGCGAGCGAGGCAATTTCGGCATCGACCAGTGCACGGCGCAACGAGCCGCCGCCATCAATAAGTAATACGCGGCCTAAGCCATCTTGCTCAAGAAGTTGACGAATTAAGCCATTGTCTTCAAAACACTTCACTGTCGTGACTTGACCTGCGAACGATGCACATCCTCCAAAGTTGCTGAACATGGGTTCAACCACATCGACTTGCTCCATGTATATGTCGCATAAAGCAGAGGTATTGTATTCCATAGTATTGTTTCCCGTACCGGTCGTTATCTAGATCGAGTATATAGAGTGATTAAGTCATTGCAATGACATGCATCATTTAACTGACTAGAGTTTGAGCTATAACCACTCCAGCAAACAATAAGTTAGTCACCATCGAACATTTCACTACTACCGGCATCATCGGCGCAATTTGCGCGGGCTTTTCCGCCAACCATACGGCTCTGCCATGTTTATAAGTGACCAGCAAACTGAATAAAAAGGGCAAACTGACCCAAAGTGGGCTTGGCTGATTAATCAGGTAAATAGCAAAAGCCAATACCGCGCCTGATAACAACACAAAGTGGTACTGTTTAGCGCGCTTTTGACCCAAACGAACCGCGACGGTTTTTTTGCCGCACTGTTGGTCATTTTCAATGTCGCGCATATTGTTGATATTGAGTACCGCCACCGCCAATAAACCACAGCCGATCGCCGGCAGGATCAGTTGAAGGTCGACAATGCCGGTATGGAGAAAATAGGTGCCTGCCACGCCGAGCAAACCAAAAAAGATAAACACCGAGATGTCACCAAGGCCAACATACCCATAAGGTTTGTTACCTACGGTATAGGCAATCGCGGCAATAATGGCTAAAACCCCTAAACCGATAAACGCCAAAATGCTTTGCAGGCTTTCCAGGGCATAGATGACTAACGCTAAACCAGAGATAACGGTTAATACGACATTGATTGCCATGGCGTACTTCATGTCTTGTTGCGTCACTGCGCCTGACTGAATTGCACGCAATGGTCCCAAGCGCTGATCGTTATCAGTACCTTGCACCGCATCACCGTAATCGTTGGCAAGATTCGACAAGATCTGTAATAACGTCGCCGTCAAAAATGCCAGCAGTGACACCAGCAATGAAAAATGATGAGTGGAGTACGCTAACACGCTGCCAGTTAAAATAGAAACCAACGCCAAAGGCAAGGTTTTTGGTCGGGCGGCGTCAAGCCAAATTCTAAGAGACTGTTTCATAGCTACCAGTTTAGAGGCATAAGACTAAGAGTGAATTGTGGCACATCAAAGCTCAAGCTTAAAAACAAAAAAGGCCACCGAAGTGACCTTTTTATAAATCTTGGGCTAAGCGTCGATTACTTCACGCGGCCAACGTACTCACCAGAGCGAGTATCTACTTTGATCACTTCACCGATAGAGATGAAAAGTGGAACACGTACTACCGCACCCGTTGATAGTGTTGCAGGTTTACCACCAGTGCCTTGAGTATCGCCCTTAAGACCTGGATCAGTTTCCGTCACTTCAAGTTCAACGAAATTGGGTGGTGTGACTACAATTGGGTTGCCGTTCCACAGGGTTAGCATACAAGTATTGTTTTCTACCAACCATTTCGCGCTCTCGCCAACCGCTTTTGTATCCGCCGCAATTTGCTCGAATGTTTCATTGTTCATAAAGTGGTAGAATTCGCCGTCGTTATATAGATAATCTAGGTCGATATCCATTACGTCGGCAACTTCACAAGTTTCGCCAGACTTAAAGGTTTTCTCTAGCACTTTACCAGACAGAAGTTTACGAATTTTGACACGGTTGAACGCTTGGCCCTTACCTGGTTTTACGTATTCATTTTCTAGAATTACGCAAGGCTCGTTATCCAGCATTAGTTTCAAACCGCCTTTAAATTCATTGGTGCTAACAGTCGCCATTTTGTCCTCTTTAAAATCTTAGAGCTTAATTGAATGCCGCACATCATAACCCGAAAAGCCGAATCTGTTGAGCAAAACTGGCTCAAACAGCTAGCGAATGGGATCTCTGATCCTGAAGCGCTGCTCAAACAGCTTGAGATCGATCCCAGCCCATGGCGGGAAGGATTTCAAGCGCGCCAGCTTTTTGCCCTGCGAGTGCCACAAAATTTTGTCGATCGAATGGAGAAAGGCAATCCCTTTGATCCATTGTTACGTCAGGTACTACCGCTTAGTGAGGAGTTTGACGTTCATCCGGGCTACTCCAATGATCCGCTCGAGGAGCAAAACAACGCCATTCCAGGTTTACTGCATAAGTACCACAACCGCGCGTTAATGATAGTAAAAGGAGGCTGTGCGATTAATTGCCGTTATTGCTTCCGCCGTCACTTTCCGTATCAAGACAATAAAGGCTCTAAATCGGTCTGGTTACAAGCTCTCGATTACCTAGGCGCGCACCCAGAAATTGATGAAGTCATTCTTTCAGGCGGCGACCCACTGATGGCCAAAGATCAAGAGTTGGCTTGGCTCATCGCGCAAATTGCGGATATTAAGCATATTAAACGTCTGCGTATCCACTCGCGCTTACCTGTTGTTATCCCTGCTCGAATCACTCCTTCGCTCATCGATATGCTCAGTCACTCTCATCTAAAAGTGGTCTTAGTGACACACATCAACCACGCCAACGAGATCAATCAAGCGCTGCGAGATGGATTAAGTCAACTCAAGCACGTTGGTGTGACCCTACTCAATCAAGGCGTGATGCTAAAAGGGGTCAATGACAGTGTTGAGGCGCAACTGGCGCTCAGTCATGCCTTATTCGATGCTGATGTCATGCCCTACTACATGCATGTACTCGATAAAGTGCAAGGAGCGGCGCACTTCTTCATTTCTGACCAAGAGGCGAAAAACATCATGACCGGTGTACTTGAGCAAACCTCGGGCTACTTAGTGCCAAAACTCACCCGAGAAATTGGCGGTCGGGCCAGCAAAACACCGCTTGATCTCCATCTCGAATAGCGCCAACGCCGTCATCAAGTAGGCCCTTACCAACAGCGAGTAATATTTACCGTTAAGGTAAAAAAAATTTGTTCGCTCACAAAGGGCTTTGTATGCATACTCCGCGTTTTTGGAGGTCACTATGCAAGCAACTTGGACTCATTATCTTGATCTCGGCCCATTCAGTTGGCTGGCACTTTTTTGTTGTGCACTCAACGGTATTTTGATTGGTGTCGAGCGACAAACTCGTGGTAAACCTGTTGGGATCCGTACCTCGATCTTAATTATTTCTGGTACCTACTTATTCATGTCGATGGCGGTCTCTCTGTCACCTAACACCCTAGATCAAGCTCGAGTGCTCGGTCAGATCATTACTGGTGTCGGGTTTCTTGGCGCGGGTGTGATGATGACACTTGATGGAAAAATTCACGGTGTGACCTCGGCGGCAATTATCTGGATGTTAGCAGCTCTCGGTATGATGATTGGTCTGGGCTACATGCAACAATCCGTGATCATTACTCTATTGTCACTGAGCGTGCTATTGGGTGTCGATAAAGCAGAAAGTCGAATAAAAGCGCTACGTCGAGGTGTACATCAAAAATTCCAGAGCCGTAAAATATCTCGCCACCAGCCTTAAAACGAATAAAAAGTAAGGCGTATCAGTATTTTAGTGCCAACTTTTGATTCCCGACAAGGAATCGGCGGATAGTAAACTTTACGCCTCAATAAGTATATTACCTCACATTTCGCCCTACCCCTTTGGAGTAGCATTATTGCAAATTCAAATAATAGTGTAGGAAAGGATTATGTTTTATATTCATATGCTCCTGCTGTTGACGATTATCTTCATCGGTATTCGTCATGGCGGCATCGCATTTGGTTTGCTCGGCGGCCTAGGGGTTTCAATTCTCGCCTTTGTGTTTGGTGTTGCGCCTGGATCTCCACCAATCAGTGTTATGCTGATCATTCTCGCCGTTGTCGCGGCATCGGCAACATTAGAAGCCACTGGTGGTCTAAAACTATTGGTTCGCTTTGCCGAACGCTTGCTACGCAAACACCCAAACCAGATTGTTTTCTTAGGCCCGCTTTGTACCTATTCATTGACCGTGTTAGTCGGTACAGGTCACTCAGTCTATCCGCTCCTACCCGTGATTTACGATGTCGCCTACAAAAAAGGCATCCGTCCAGAGCGTCCAATGGCGATGGCGACTGTTGCCTCTCAAATGGGTATTACTGCTAGCCCAATCGCCGCGGCCGCAGCGGTAGTGATGGCAACAGCCGCGGATAATCAACTTGATATTAGTTTAGGCAATGTCCTATTGGTGACGATTCCAGCGACTTTAATTGGTGTTCTGGTCGGTTGTACTTGGAGCCTTAAACGCGGCAAAGATCTAGCGCAAGATAGTCAGTTTGCCGAGCGCTGCCAAGATCCAGAATTTAAAGCCCAGCTTATCGATAGCGATCAAGTCGAGGGACAAGAGAGTGAAGTGAGTAGCCAAGCGAAAAAAGGCTTAACCATCTTCCTCGCCGGTATTGTTACGGTTATTTTTGTCGCGATGTTTGGTAAAGATCTCTCACTGCTGCCACAGGGTGTCAAGATGTCGGTCGCGATTCAATTCTTGATGCTTTCCGTTGGTGCGTTGATTCTCCTCACCACTAAGGTTGAGCCAAAAAAAATCGTCCACAGTAATGTGTTTATTGCGGGTATGACCGCCGTTGTGATCATCTTTGGTATTGCCTGGATGAGTGACACGATTATTAGCTTCCACAAACCCTACTTGATTAGTTTGGTCAGTGATATTGTTGCAGCACATCCATGGACCTTTGCTATCGCAATGTTTGTCGTGTCGGTTTTTCTGAAGAGCCAAGCGGCCGTACTGACCATCATGTTGCCACTGGGTTTTACGATGGGCATTCCAGCGCCAGTACTGATCGGTGTACTACCAGCGTGTTACGCCTATTTCTTCTTCCCCTTCTACCCAAGTGACCTGGCGGCAATCACTTTTGACCGCTCTGGGACAACGCAGATTGGTAAGTATGTGCTTAACCACAGTTTCTTATTACCCGGCTTTATTGGCGTCGTTACCGCCACCATCATTGGCTACCTACTTTCAACCATGTTAGTCAACTAACAAGCTCGCCGTCAGCAACAAAAAAGCCAGTTGGTTCCCCAACTGGCTTTTTTAGATTCAAGCTTTAATGCTGAATTAGAATAGCTCTTCAGCTACCTTATATAGGTCTTCACGTACCGGACGCTTCATGTTCTCAATCGCATCGATGATATCGTGGTGAACAAGCTGCTCTTTCTGAATACCGACACAACGACCGCCATGACCTTCCATCAATAGATGAACAGCGTAGTTACCCATGCGAGACGCAAGTACACGGTCAAACGCAGTTGGACGACCACCACGTTGAATGTGGCCAAGAACCGTCGCGCGAGTTTCACGACCTGTTGCCGTTTCAATCTCTTTTGCCAGTTCGTTAGCATCCATCATCAGCTCAGTCAGGGCGATAATCGCGTGCTTTTTGCCTTTCGCAATACCGTCTTGGATGTTACCGATTAACTTCTCTTTATCGAGACCCGTTTCTGGTGTGATGATGTACTCACAACCACCCGCAATAGCAGACATCAGAGTCAGATCACCACAGTGACGGCCCATGATCTCAACAATAGAAATGCGTTGGTGAGAAGATGACGTATCACGCAGACGGTCAATCGCATCAATCACGGTATTCAATGCCGTCAGGTACCCGATCGTGTAATCGGTACCCGCTATATCATTATCGATAGTGCCTGGCAGACCAATACATGGGTAACCCATTTCTGTCAGCTTTTTTGCCCCCATGTAAGAGCCATCACCACCAATAACGACCAGTGCTTCAATGCCGTGCTTCTGGAGGTTATCAATCGCTTTTTGACGCACTTCCACTTCTTTAAATTCAGGAAAACGCGCTGAACCTAGGAAAGTACCGCCTTTGTTGATCACATCAGACACACTTGAACGGTCTAGCTTTTCGATACGGTTTTCGTATAAGCCCAAGTAACCATCAAATACACCGAAAACTTCTAATCCTTCAGAAAGTGCGGTACGAACTACGCCACGAACTGCTGCGTTCATGCCTGGAGCGTCACCACCACTTGTCAAAACACCGATCTTCTTAATCATGCTCACCCTCGATATTTGGGAATCTTATTTCAATTTTTACGTCGGTTGCTTTCATACAAGCCACCAACAAAATTCCTTTAATTGTGTAATATGTTACCTTTCCCCGAAAGGAATACTACTTTTATTTGTAGTAATTTATGTAACTTTTCTACTTATGTAAGAGTATTACAGCTTTGCTGATTTACTTAATTGATACATATCAGGAACAGCGTTAAAAGTGTTTACGCTGAAAAGATAGCCAATAAGTCACGATTTGTCGCGATTCTATATTACCAATCTTGCGCCTTTTGCTTTTTCTCTGCACCGAGAACCACTGAATACGGATCCTGATGAATGAGTACATCTGAATCGGGGAAGAGTTCAAGCAGTTTGTCTTCCACTTCATCAGATATTCGATGCGCCTCAAGCAATGGCATTTGATCTTCTAATTCTAAATGCAACTGAATAAAACGGGTTGGTCCCGATATGCGCGTTCTGAGTTGGTGTACCCCAAGAACCCCTTCGACTTGCAAGCTGGTTTCGCGGATAGCACGCAGTTCACTGTCAGGCAATTTACGATCCAATAAGGTTTGAGTTGCTTCTCGCACCATCTGAATAGCGCTGTAGAGGATAAAGATACCAATCCCCACCGCAAATAGTGCATCGGCTTGCGTCACCCCAAACCAACTTAGGCCGAGCGCCAACATAATGGCCGCATTCATATATAAGTCAGATTGGTAGTGCAGCGAGTCAGCGGCAATGGCCTGACTGCCAGTTTTCTTCACCACATGCTTTTGGAATGAGACCAAACCGAAGGTCACTACCATCGCAAATAGGCTAACATACACGCCGTATTCTGGCGATTGCAGCTCATGCGGTCTAAAGAATCGGTCGATACCATTAAGAATAAGAAACACCGCTGAACCCGAGATGAACATGGCTTGAGCTAAAGCAGCCAGCGACTCGGCCTTACCATGACCAAACGTATGTTCACGATCTGCCGGTTGTAATGAATAACGCACCACCACCACATTGACCAACGACGCGGCAATATCAAGCATTGAATCGATTAAAGAGGCCAACAAACTCACCGAACCTGTCGCCCACCAAGCCCCGACTTTGACCACCAACAAAAGCGTCGCGACGATCGTGGCGGTCCACGCTGCCATCGTGACTAAACGTGCATATTCTTGTTTCATAGCGCTTTGATTAGTAAACGAACATTGACTGAGTATAACCTGTCATTGAGCGAATAAAAATGGCGACCTCAAGGCCGCCATCAATGGTTTGTCTGCAACAGGGTAACAACGATTAACTATTCAAGCGTTGCTGCATTTTTTCACTGCACTGCGCTGAACGCTGTTGTTGCAGCTCAACGAATTGGGATTTTTGCTCTGGCGTTAAAATGCTCAGCATCTGATGTTGCTTCTCTAGCATCTTCACTTTACGTTCGGTCTGCTGCTCAACCATTTGCTTGGCGAGCTCATTGGCTGCGGCTTGATCAAAGTTGTCAGCCAAGATCAGTTGTTGCACTTGCGCTTGGTGAGCCTGTCTTTGTGCTTGGCGCGCCTCAGCGTTTTGTTTAAATTCAGCCTTCATCGCCTGCTTTCCTTCACTGCGCATCTGCTTAAGCTGGTCTTGCTGCGCATTGGTCAAATCGAGCTGACGCATGATGCCTCGATCAACACCTGAGCCGCATTGTTCAGGGCCACCTCGCTGATGATCTTTGCCACCAAAAGCCCATGCGCTTGCGGTGCCTAATGTTAATGGAACAACAACAGCGGCCAATACTAGTTTTTTTGTCATTTTCATCATCGTACCCTTTTCACTTATCAATCGACTTGCTGCCTTCACAGCGCTTAAGCTTAGAATACGATCTGCTGAGTAAAGTAACGTTTAGCGAGCGTAAAGAATCGTAAAGAGCGACATTAGGCCTAAATCAAACCGATAAATCGCAGTACTATGTAAACTGTCCAAACCACAGAGAATCTTGCTATGCCACACATCCTACTTATTGATGACGATACCGAGCTGACGGCACTACTCAAAGAAGTGCTCTCATTTGAAGGCTTTGACGTATCTGAAGCCAATAATGGCGAGCAAGGACTCGATCAGCTCAGTGCCGATATTGATTTGGTACTACTTGATGTCATGATGCCGAAACTCAATGGTATGGAAACCTTAAAACGATTACGCGAAACGTGGCAAACGCCGGTCTTAATGCTGACGGCAAAAGGGGAAGAGATCGACCGAGTCATTGGCCTTGAACTGGGGGCGGATGACTACCTACCGAAGCCCTTTAGCGATAGAGAACTGCTAGCACGCATTCGCGCAATCTTACGTCGCACTCAGTACAGTGCAGAAAACAAAGCCAACAAAGCGCCCGACTGCATTGAATATCAAGACATTCAAGTGTATCCCGGTAAACAAGAAGCCTACTGCCAAGGACAACTGATCGAGCTGACCACCACCGAATTTGCGTTGTTAAGCCACTTTATTCAACACCCTGGCCAAACGGTCACTAAGCAAACATTGAGTTTAGATGTATTGGGCAAGCGCCTAGCCGCGTTTGATCGCGCCATCGACATGCATGTTTCTAATTTACGCAAAAAGCTGCCAGAACGTGCAGATGGAAAATCGCGCATTAAAACCTTACGTGGACGTGGCTACCTATTGATCGAGGAGGATTGATGCGGCTACCTAAAATCACCAGTCTTTACGGGCGTATTTTTGCCATTTTCTGGCTGACGATGTTGTTGGTGTTGATTGCGGTACTCTCTTTGCCTCACCTAGACCCACGTAAAGCGCGCGACATTCCCGCCGATGACCTAGAGCGCTTAATCGAAGTCAAGACGAATACCGAACAGCGTTATGCTAATGAAACTAACCTCGGCCGAATTTTGTTTAAGCTTGAAGGTTCAAAGCGTGGTGGACGCGATGACAGGCCACGCTTTTTCGTCACCGATCTCGACGGCAATATTATGACCACTCAAGAGCGAAAAGATTTTCGCTATCGCGCCCTACAAAACTTTATTACCAGTATCGACCTAACTGGCACACCACAGCAAAAGCTCTATGGTCACTACATGATCGCCGGGCCGCTGCCCATTCAGCTCGCCCAACAAGATCTATTGCTTTATGTCGGAATGAAATGGAATCAACCTCCGCCGTTTTTACTGCGCATGTTTGATAAGCCTCTACAACTGTTGTTTGCCGTCATGCTGGTGAGCACACCTTTGCTATTGTGGCTTGCTTGGGCACTCAGTCAGCCAGCACGTAAGCTAGAGCGCGCCGCCAAACGCGTGGCGCAAGGTGAATTCGTTGTCGATCCTAGCCTTGAAAAAGGCACCAGTGAATTTCGCCAAGCGGGCGCCAGCTTCAACCAAATGGTCGAAGCGGTCAATCAAATGATCTCTGGCCAACAACGTCTGCTGTCTGACATCTCTCATGAGCTGCGATCTCCTTTGACTCGATTGCGGATGGCCAATGCGCTTGCGACCCGCAAACAAGGCCAAAGCCCCGAACTAAGCCGAATTGATACTGAAGCGCAGCGGCTAGAACAAATGATCAGCGAGTTACTGGAGCTGTCGCGGATGCAAGTCGATAGCCATTTAACCCGTGAACAGCAACCGATGACCAGCCTGTGGGAAGCTATTTTGTCAGATGCACAATTTGAAGCGCAGCAAATGAACAAAACATTCAGCTACAATGCCATTCCCGAAGAGATGATCTCGGGCAACCCTAAACTGTTGATGAGTGCGCTAGACAACGTAGTCCGTAATGCTATCTGCTATGGAAAAAGCCGGATTGACGTTGAGTTTACGGCTGCGGCGCAACAGCTCGTCATTAGTGTCGATGACGACGGTGAGGGCGTTCCTGAACAAGAACTGGAAGCCATCTTTCGCCCTTTTTATCGCGTTTCAACCGCGCGTGATCGTCATAGTGGTGGGACTGGCCTTGGCCTCGCCATTACCGAAAGTGCCATCAGGCAACACAGCGGCAGCATTGTCGCCAAGCACAGTGCGTTGGGTGGGTTGCGTATTGAGATTGGTCTACCGCTAAGCACTGTGAGTTAATGCCGCAGAAAAGTTCACTCGATACTTGGCGGCGATCCCTCGCCGCCTTATACTTTGCTTCCTTAACTCACGTCATAAAGAATCGCATCATGTTTGATATCGCTTTATATGAGCCAGAAATCGCCCCTAACACTGGTAACATCATTCGCCTGAGTGCCAACTGTGGTGCCAACCTTCACTTGATTGAACCATTAGGGTTTGATTTAGAAGAGAAAAAAGTGCGCCGTGCTGGCCTTGATTACCATGACCTTGCGCGCGTTACTCGCCATAAAGACTATCAAGCGTTTATTGATTACCTTGAGGCTGAACGCAAGCAATACCGCATTTTCGCCTGCACCACCAAAACGACAGGTCATCATGTCGATGCCGACTTCCAACCAGGCGATGTCCTGCTTTTCGGCCCAGAGACCCGCGGTCTTCCTGCCGAACTGATAGAGAGTATGCCGATGGCGCAACGTATCCGTATTCCAATGATGCCAGATGCGCGTAGCTTAAACTTGTCTAACGCCGTCGCGATTATTGCTTTTGAAGCCTGGCGCCAGATGGGCTTTGAAGGCGCGCAGTAGGGGGAAATATTAAAGGGTTGGCACTACATAGTGACAACCCTTTTCTTTTTATAACAAACAAGCCTGACAACAACTTTCGAGCGTTGCTCTGCTAGCCTTCGAAAGGCGGAGCCCCTCTCTATGGGCGAGCAACAAAGCCGACAGCTTGGTACGCTTGCTTCAATGTTTCAGCAGCGCGAGCCGATGCTTTCTCTGCACCTTGCTTCATCACCTGATCCATATAAGCGCGATCTGCGCGAATACGACGATATTCAGCTTGAATTGGCTCAAGCATCGCGACCAGCGCTTCACCAACATCTTTCTTGAATGGGCCGTACATTTCCACGCCTTGATATTGCGCTTCGATCTGTTCAAAGCTCAATCCGCTAGCGGCAGAGTAAAGACTCATTAGGTTCGAGATACCCGCTTTGTTGTCCCAATCCGCCGCAATACGTGGTGGCGTTTCGGTATCAGTTTGCGCCTTGTTGATCTTCTTCAAGATAGACTTAGGCTCTTCGAGTAAGGTGATGACATTCTTGCGGTTATCATCAGACTTCGACATCTTCTTAGTCGCATCCTGCAAGCTCATCACGCGGGCATTGACCGTTGGAATGTAAGGCTCTGGTACGGTAAAGATTGGGCTTTCAGGCGAATAGATGTTGTTAAAACGCGTCGCAATATCACGTGCTAACTCTAAGTGCTGCTTCTGGTCATTGCCAACGGGGACTTGGTGGGCACCGTAAAGCAGAATATCTGCCGCCATTAATACCGGGTAGCCAAATAGGCCAGCATTAACGTCATTGGCATAACGAGCAGATTTGTCTTTAAACTGAGTCATACGGCTCAGCTCACCCATTTGGGTATAACAGTTAAGAAGCCAACCAAGTTGAGCATGCTCAGGGACGTGTGACTGAACAAATAGCGTGCTCTTTTTCGGGTCAACACCAACAGCGAGGCAGATTGCGAGTGCGTCTAGCGTCGCTTCATGCAAAGACTTAGGATCTTGACGAACCGTAATCGCATGAAGGTCAACAACGCAATACTGGCAATCATAATCGTCTTGCATCTGTTGCCATTGACGTAGAGCACCCAAGTAGTTACCGATACTTAGTTCACCTGACGGTTGAACACCACTCAATACAATGGGTTTGCTCATTAGAATGATTCCTTTGACTTCTTAAGATAAATAATGAAAAACCGTGCAGCGACGTGTGCACGGTTTTCCAGTGTACTCATTAACGAGTATTTTGGAAGACCTTTTGTCGCGCTTATGCGTAAACCGCTACCGCTTCAACAAGATCTGCGATGCTGTCGGCGACAAAGTCTGGCTTGGCGTTTGCGATTGGCTCACCATGGTTGTAACCATAAGTTAAACCAAACGAGTGACAACCCGCATTTTTTGCCGCTTTAATATCGTTGCTCGAATCACCCACCATCAGCATTTCACTTGGCTGGCAGTTGTGTTTCTCGAGCAACCAGTTTAGCGCCATTGGGTTGGGTTTCTTTTCCGGGAAGGTATCGCCACCGATCACATCGACAAAATATTTGTCGATGTCGTGTTTGGCTAATACGTCTGGAACAAACTTAGACGGCTTGTTGGTCACTAAGGCCATGGTAAAACCAGCCTGGTCAAGTGCGGCTAATGTCTCTTTAACATGTGGATAAAGGTGGCTAAGTTTATGACCACTCTTATCGTAGTAATCATCAAACAGCTCTCGCGCTTTAACCAGTAGCTCAGGTGCTAGACTTGGGTCTACCGTTAAGCTTCGACTTAGCGAGCGGCCAATCAATACATCGGCACCATTACCCACGTAATCACGCACTTGTGTTTCAGTTACTGCAGGGAAGCCAAGCGCTTGCACAGCTTGATCAGCAGCAACCGCCAAATCAGGTACGCTATCAAGCAGCGTACCGTCTAAATCGAAAGCGATCAGTTTAATATTGCTCATTAAATTACTTTACCTGCGCTAATTGTTCGCGCATTTGATCAATGACTTGTTGATAATCAGGTTGATTAAAAATCGCCGAACCGGCAACGAACATATCCGCTCCTGCTTCAGCAATCTCTTTAATGTTGTCCACTTTAACCCCACCATCGATTTCCAAACGAATATCGCGGCCCGACTCATCAATCATTTTACGTACTGCACGCAGCTTATCTAACGTTTTCGGAATAAATGACTGGCCACCAAAGCCTGGGTTAACCGACATCAGTAGAATCATATCCACTTTATCCATGATGAACTCGAGATGCGACAGCGGAGTCGCAGGGTTTAACACCACACCCGCTTTACAGCCGTTCTCTTTGATCAGTTGCAAGGTACGGTCAACGTGTTCAGACGCTTCGATATGGAAAGTGATCATCGATGCACCAGCTTTGGCAAAATCAGGCACAAGACGGTCAACCGGTTTCACCATCAGGTGTACATCGATAGGTGCGGTAATGCCGTAATCGCGCAAGGCTTGACAGATTGGCGCGCCGAAAGTCAGGTTGGGTACGTAGTGGTTGTCCATTACGTCAAAGTGAACCACATCCGCCCCTGCTGCGAGAACTTTTTCAACATCCTCGCCAAGGCGAGCCATATCAGCAGACAGAATCGATGGAGCGATAAGGAAATCTTTCATACCTGACCTCTAGTATTAATTGGCATCATTGCACACAAAAGAGAAACTCCGCGAACAGAGTATTTTGCGCGCAATTCTACCTAAGCTAGCGGTAAGAATATAGCCAAGCGTGAGGAAATGTGATTATTTGCTGTCCGAGGGCTTAAACAACGCCAACAACTCATCGACTTTATTGCGTCCAGCGCCGTTACGACTGATGGTTCGCTTAACCTTCACCACATTCAGGCTCGCACCATGATAAAGGCGACGAGTTAACGTCGTATCATGATTTGAAATCAACACCGGAATACCTCGTTGCTGCGCCGCTTTTTCTGCGACATCTGCCAGCGCGGCCTGATCATCGAGGCTAAAACCATTGCCCGCATACGACGTGAAGTTTGCGGTGGTTGAAAGCGGTGCATAAGGAGGATCGCAATACACCACACAGCCTTTGCGCGCTCGCTTGAACGTCTCGTGGTAACCCTCACAAACAAACGTCGCTTTCTTGGCTTTTTCTGCAAAGAACTCAAGTTCAGCTTCGGGGAAATACGGCTTCTTATATGATCCAAACGGGACGTTAAAACCGCCTTTTTTGTTGTAACGACACAAGCCATTAAAACCAAAGCGATTCATATACAGAAATGCCAATGAACGGTACAACACGTCATCGGTGGAATTGAACTGCGCACGAACATCCAGATAAGCTTCTTTGCGGTTGTTCTCGGCACAGAACCAACGTTTGGATTCTGAGATGTATGTCTGCGGATCTTGCTTGAGCAAGTTGTAGAGATTGATTAAATCTGGGTTGATATCAGCCAGCAAGTAGTGTTCGTAGTCAGTATTAAGAAACACAGAACCTGCGCCTACGAACGGTTCCACCAGCTTACGTGCTTCAGGCAAGTGACGCTGAATATCTTCAACAAGTCCGTATTTTCCACCCGCCCACTTCAGGAAGGCCCGCTGCTTCTTCATCGACTGCTCTATTTTTCAACCACAAATTAAGGCTGCGGAATGTAACATATTTTACAACTAAACTCAGGCAATTTTGCCGCTTAATCAGCGGATTTCGCCAACTTATTCGACTCGGTCGATTTCACGTTGAACCTGACTGAGTGATTTTGCCCAAGGCTCAAGCTGTCGCAACTCACTCGACAAACCTTGTACCGCATCGCGCGCCACTTGAATGGTCGGATAATTATCATAAGTGATGATATACCAGTCAATATTATTGCGTACGGTTGGGTAGATAAACACTTGATTGGTGAGCTGGTACTGGTCGATGAAGGATTGCACTTCTTCAAGCGACTGGACGGCAGCCAACTGCAAGGTATAACTGCGCGGCGAGAAGCTCTTTAGTTCATCTTTGGTAAACGAAAACTTGATGACGGTTTCACTTGCTGGCGTTGTCTGCTGCGTAACAGGTTCAGCCTGTGGCACAGCGGTTTGTGGCGTTTGCGACTGCTCAACCACTTGATCAATGCCACGAGTATCGGCTTGTTGCGCTTTCCCCTCAAGTAAGGCATCGACGACATCAGACGTAATCACGACTCGCTGCTGATCGTTGTCAGCACTACCCACACTGTCAACCTGTTCGGTGACATCCGGTGGAAGCGCCAGCGAATCATCGTCAGCACCGGCTAACATCGGATCAATCACGGGCTCAGGTTGGATAGTCGCTGTTGGTTGATTGTCTTGTGAGCTCAGTTCCGGCAAGGTAGGAATCACCGTTTGTTCGATGTTTTGCGTCATTTGTTGCGCTTTCTCATCCGGTGATGGTTGTGACATCATCCACCAATAACCACCGCCAATCGCGAGTAGCAACACAACAACTAACAGTGCAATATTGACGGGAGAGCCGACAATCGAGCGGATAATAATCCTTTTTTCCACTTTTTGATCCCCTAAAGCCATGATGTCGCCCGGATGGCGGGCAACGCTACGGTATGCATTACGCACCCGTTTCTCCATGTCATCTTCGACAAAACGAATCACCAAATGTTCAAAAAACCGATCCGCTTCTTGTTGGCTAAGTGGTTCAATTTCAAGATCGATGGGTTTGTGTTCTTGACCATAACTTAAGCGAGTTAACAGTGCTTCCAAACTATTGGATTGAGCGAACAACAACACATTAACCGTCCAGCGTGGGTTGAGCTGCGCTTCTAACACTAGCATCCACAGTTCAGAGATAAACGACTCTGTCAGCAAATGCGCATCATCAATCGTAATCAACACATCACAACTTTCCCCCTCCATGACGCGGGAAAAAGAGTCGACTAATGAGTCTGCTGGGTTAAATAATGGTTCTGAAATCAACTGCGAGAGAAGAGTCACACGACGTTGCGTTTCGTCTTGATTGGGATAACACATCAACAAAGCTTGGTTCTTGTCTTGCGCCCACGCTTCTAAATAGTGTTGCGCTAGCCAGGTTTTCCCTGCACCAGCAGCGCCACCAATCGTGACAAGATTTGAACCAAAATTGGTCAGCAGTCGCAACCGTTCCAGCAGCTCTACCTGAGATTCCAATTCCAATACGCGAGGGTCATGCGCCGAGCTCATTGAGTTATCCTAATGACAATGCGGTAATACCAAACAAAACCCGGCATCAAAAAACGTCGGCCGTTTGGTACTACAGACAACAAGAATTACAGGGTACGGCCAAAGTCGATAGCTTGCTCTATAACCGACTCTGATACCCCTTTTACCACCTCTGCACTGCCAATACCGGTAGGCAATACCAGTCGTAGCTCACCTGATAACACTTTCTTATCGCGCATCATATGCTTGATGAAGTCAGCAAACGACATCTGCTCAGGTGTATGGACAGGCAACTGTGCTCTTTTCAGTATAGAGACAATTCGTTCAACTTGCTGCTCAGTGATAAGCCCTTGAAGCTGCGCAGTTTTTGCTGCCATCACCGTGCCAGAAGCCACCGCCTCACCATGCAGCCAATTACCATAACCTAACTCAGCTTCAATCGCATGACCAAATGTATGACCTAGGTTCAGCAATGCACGAATACCCGACTCTTTTTCGTCTTGTGCCACCACTTCGGCCTTAATTTGACAACAGCGTGCGATAGCATAAGTCAGCGCCTGCTCATCCAATTGATAGAGCTTGTCGAGATTCTCTTCCAACCAAACAAAAAACGCACTGTCATAAATAATGCCGTATTTGATCACCTCGGCGATACCAGACGCAAACTCACGCTTTGGTAAGGTTTTAAGGCAATCGGTATCAATCACCACCGCTTGCGGTTGATAAAACGCACCGATCATGTTTTTACCCAGCTTATGATTAACCGCCGTTTTGCCACCGACCGATGAATCAACCTGCGACAGTAAAGTCGTCGGGATCTGAATAAAGTCGACACCGCGCTGATAACAGGCCGCAGAGAAGCCAACCAAGTCACCAATCACACCACCACCGAGCGCAATCACAACCACATCACGGGCATAATTACCTTCCAACAGGTAACTCATTACCATATTGAATGTCTCTAGGGTTTTGTATTGCTCACCATCGGGCAGTTCGAGTACAGAAGCTTGGCAGCCTAATTGCTCTAGAAGGGCAAGGATTTTGTCAGCATACAGCGGAGCAACCGTGACATTAGAAATCACGACCACTTTCTGTTTTGCTGCAAGGAAAGAAAGGTGGGCCGGATCATTAAATAATCCGGCACCAATTGAGATTGGATAGCTACGCTCATCTAAGCTGACCGTAATCCGTTCCATGGGTATTCTCCAGTTGCTAAAAGTCTTAACGTTCTTCTAGCATTTTTACGATCTGGTTGGCTACCACTTTTGCACTTTGATCGTCTGTACGTACGGTGTAATCCGCGATTTCTTCGTAAAGAGGATTACGCTCTTTAGCCAGAGACTCTAACACTTCACGTGGTTTGTCTGTTTGTAGCAGTGGACGCTTCTTATCGCGATTGGTACGAGCAAGTTGTTTTTCAATCGTTGTTTCTAAGTAGACAACGATGCCGCGTGCAGATAGACGATTGCGGTTTTCTTTGCTCATGATCGAACCCCCACCCGTTGCAAGGACAATGCCTTGTTCTTCGGTTAGGTCGTTAATCACTTTTTCCTCGCGATCACGGAAGCCTTCTTCACCCTCGACGTCAAATACCCAAGCGATATCTGCGCCAGTGCGCTCTTCAATTACGGTATCAGAATCAACAAACTCCATATGAAGCTGTTGAGCCAAGTGTCTACCGATTGTGCTTTTGCCGGCACCCATAGGGCCAACAAGGAAAATATTGCGTTTCTCAGCCATGTTTAGCAGTAATTTACAACGTTAATTCAATGACATCGCCACAAGAAAAGCCAATATAACATTAGCAATGTAGATGCTTGTGGCACCGATTCCTCACAGATAATTCGTGATAAGACCCGAAATTATCTAGATAAGGTGCGACTAATGCAAATTTATTTTCGTTCAAGATCGATTTCTTACTCAATGATGACGTTCGGAGTCACAAAAATCACCAGTTCACGTTTGCCTATTTTCTGGTAAGTTCGGCGAAATAAGCCACCAAGCAGCGGTAAGTCACCCAATAATGGCACCTTGTCGACACTATCAAATACACTGTGTTGAAAAATCCCTCCCAGCACGATAGTTTCGCCATTCTTCACTAATACTTGTGTTCCGATGCGTTGCGTATCGATCGCCACGGCTTCTCCAGTGCCAGTATTCACCACTTCACCCGGCCTATCTTGAGTGACATTTAAATCGAGCAGCACATGATCCCCTGGCGTGATCTGCGGCGTCACTTTTAAACTCAAGACGGCTTTCTTAAACGCCACATTCGTTGCACCACTGGAGGATGACTCAAGGTAGGGAATTTCGGTTCCTTGTTCAATATACGCCGGCTTTTTATTGGTAGTCATTAAGCTCGGACTCGAAATCACTTCCGCTTTCGATTCGCGCTGCATTGCCGACAGTTCGAGATCCAGTAAGGTATCTGACCCCAACTTCGCCACTTGAAAAGCAATCGATGAAGCATTCACTGCCTGCGCGGCCAGATTGATGTTTAACATCTGATCGATAGTGGCCGAGTCAAGACGAATGCCTTCAATGCTGCCACCGACCTCTGCTCGATGGCCAACATGACTCAAGCCCCAACGAACGCCTAACTCTTCAAGATTGCCTTGATTGATGGTCACAATGCGTGCTTCGATTTGCACTTGCTTGATCGGCACATCAAGCAGCGCCACCATTTTTCGGGTTGCGGCAATCTGCTCTGGATAGTCTCGAATCAGCAAGACATTGGTCCGCTCATCGACCCCTAACGCCCCATGTTCTGATAAAAGGTTAAATCCACTCGACCCTAGCAACACCTGCATCAATTGATCGGCACTGGCATAGTTCACGGCGATCAACTCTGAGTTTAACTTGCTGCCGGCATCAACAGAAAGTTGCTTGGAACCAATCAGCATAACGCCATTTTGCTCATGTTGAGTAAGCCCTTTGACCTCCACCACCGTATCAAGCGCTTGTTGCCAAGTGACCTCAGTCAAACTCAGCGTAAGCTGACCACTGACCGAGTCATCGATGGCAATATTGATATTCTGACTCTGTGCGATAACGCGTAAAGCATCCCGAACTGAGATATCTTGAAAGTTGAATGACAACTTAGCCTGATTATTCGTTATTTCAGCCGCACTTAACTGGCTTACCCACCCAGTGTTCAATAATAAGCACAAACTTGCCAACACGCCGCTGAGCCTTGCTGCTCGACGGTTATCAATAATAGAACGCATTAGTTAAACTCCAGCTTGAATCGTGAATGAGCATGACACCCAAGGCGACTGTCGATTGTGTGTTCGAGCTCGACTTGACGCTCACTGATTGCCACGATCCTGTGTCCCGATTCCAGTCGCTGATTTTTCTGAGCCGTCACCAGCACGCCCGCCGGCGTTTTTAGCAGCGCCGTATAATCACCGTGAGTTTCGAGAACGCCGGCAAGAGTGAATGGCAATGACGTTGCGCGTGGTTGATCGAGCAGCTGACACGGCGACGTTTTAGCGTCTGCCTGAGGTAAGGCAAAAGGATCACGAGTCGGCGTAGTAGCGGCAACGTGGGTTGATTGAGAGCTAACTTGGCTATTGACTGACCACGCACACAGCCACAAGCACACAAGAAGTCTAGTCATTGGCTGTCACCGTCGCATGAGCCTGATAAAACAACGCCTGAGCGCTGAAGCTGATTTGCCCACTGATGTCATCTCGTCGCTGCCACTCGGCATTATCCAAACGCAATAAGGGAGAGCTCTCTGCCACTGCTTGGCAAAACGCCCTAATATCGTGGTACCGGCCCAGCAGCCTAAGTTCAACGCCATCACTGGCCGGATTTGCAGCCAATTCAAGCACCTCTACGCTAAGTTGGTAACGCTGCGCGCTCTGATTGAGCTCAGCGATGGCCATTGAAAAGTGTGACGCGCTCAGCGCTAAATCCGGTGTAAATAATTGAGAGGCATCGCTCTCACTGGTCTCTGTCCGTGCAAACACCAACAATCGGGCCTGTTTATGCTCCGCCGCGAGGATAAGACTCTGCTCACTCTTTTTCGCCGCAATGAACTGTTGGTATTGCGGCAAATGCCATAACCAAGCGATGGGCACATTAATCGCTAACAAAACCACCACGATAAACCCCAGCTGCCGCCCAATCGGCCATGCAACCAACGACTCAAGTTCAATATTCATCGCCTAACAACGCTGTTGAGCAAAACAAAAGAGATCACAAATCGCTGCATGGCTTGCTCATCCGCCACTGAATGGAGTTGTACTTGGTCAATATCTTGCGCTGCAGTGAGGCGCTGTAACAACTCAGTTAATGAACCGTGCCGTACAGTGTTGCCCGTCATCGTGACACGTTCTCCGCGTAGACTGAGCGATTCAAGATGAACGTCGGCAGGAACGACTTCGGCGACACGACGCATTAACCGAGCGGCTTGAGTGCGCTTACCCGCAAACTTCGCTTGCTGCTCAGAATGGGCGAATTGCAACTGGGCCGCTGTTTGCCGCTCGATAGCGAGAGTCAGTTGTTGGTCTAACAGCGTTACTTGCGAAGTTAACTGCTGATTGGCGTGTTGCAACAGCTGAATGTGGCGCTCAAGGTACTCATCAATCAGCCATTGAATACCCACCACCATCAATGCGGCCACGACGAGCATGAGAGAGAAACGACGTTGATGACGGGTAATGAGTTGCTGGCGCCAAGGAAGTAAATTAATCGACTCGGGCATGCTGACGCTCCTGCCACTGACTGGCGCGAAGCGCTAATCCTACTGCCAATGCATAACCGTTACTTGCTTCACTGGTGCTCAGATATTGAAACAGTCTCAAGGGATTAAATGGCTCAACCTTAATCCCAAGCTCACCGCTCAGCTTGGCCGCTAAATCGGGACAATGGTCTGCTTCGCTGCTAAGCCAAATGCCCTTAACCTCGATTTGGTGCAGTGAAGTGAGTCGCTGCATAGCGCTGCGCAATGTCTCACGCAGTGAGTTAACCACTTCTTGTCCATCATTAAGCTGGGTCTCTAAACGCCAAGACTTGGCGTAAACCTCTCCACTTGGCAGTCCAATCGAAAAGCGGCACTGCGCTATAGCGATATCGACTAACAACCAGTCGTAGGCGTGCTGAGATTGTGCCACTTGATGCCAGCATTGATTGAGCGCATAGCTAGCCACATCAGCAACAATCGGTTTAAAATTGGCCTGAGCAATGGCATTACTCAATTCGAGCAAAGGTGCTCTCTTCGTTGCATGAACTCGATAATGCACGCCACCTTGCGTTGTAACATGGTCGCTAACCGAGTAATCAAGACACAGTTGATCGGCCGCGAATGCACATTGACTGGCAAAAGTCTGATATATCGCCAGCTCCCGTTCGGCTCGACTAAACTCGCTATCTATCTGTAATACTTTAGTTATTACTTGATTGTCAGGTATCGCAAATGCCACTTTGTGACTAAATAATGGTAAAGACTTCCTTAGTTCTTTGAGTTTCTTTACAATTTTCTGATAATTTAACCTGTGGTTATCAGCGAGAATGCCCACTTCAATGGGCAAGGTGCGATAAGCCACAAGCGCAAACGCATCCTTGGATGGCTTTATCACTACCGCTTTGATACTGTGGCGGCCGATATCTAGGCCTGTAACCAATGAAATACCCATGTAGCTGGCTCCGTACTATGCTCATTGGTTAAAAATGCGCGCAAACGCACTTAAACCCATTAGGCGAAAATTTTTGGCCTAAAGTACAAGGGTTTGCATACAGTTAACCCCATTAATCAGGGAATATCCGGTGAAGTTCATAAAGCGACTGTTCTTATTCACATTGATTTGCATAATTCTTGGCGTCGGCACCATCTTCGGCTTCTATTTTTATGTCAAACCAGAGCTACCCGATGTAGCCACTCTTAAAGACGTGCAACTGCAAACGCCAATGCAGGTGTTTAGCCAAGACGGCAAGCTGATCTCTCAGTTTGGCGAAAAGCGTCGCATCCCAGTCGCCTACGATGATATTCCCCGCCACCTTACTGAAGCCTTGATCGCGACCGAGGATAGTCGCTTTTACGATCACCCAGGCATCGACCCGATTGGTATTACCCGGGCGGCGGTAGTGGTTGCACTATCAGGTTCAGCGAAACAGGGCGCCAGTACCATTACTCAGCAATTGGCCCGCAACTTCTTCCTCTCGAACGAGAAGAAGATTATGCGTAAAATCAAAGAGATTTTTATTGCTATCCATATCGAGCAGCTGTTAAGCAAGCAAGAGATCATGGAACTGTACGTAAATAAAATCTTCTTGGGTTATCGCTCATATGGCTTTGGCGCTGCCGCGCAAACCTACTTCGGTAAAGAGCTTCAACAATTAACGCTCAGCGAGCTAGCGACCTTGGCGGGAATGCCCAAAGCGCCATCGACCATGAATCCGATCTATTCACTTGAGCGCGCGACCAATCGCCGTAACGTGGTTTTACGTCGCATGCTTGATGAGCAATACATTACTCAGCAAGAGTACGACCAAGCGCGAAATGAAGAGATTGTTGCTCGCTATCACGGTGCAGAGATTGAACTAAGCGCACCTTACGTAGCAGAGCTGGCACGTGCTTGGATGGTAG
Organism: Vibrio pacinii DSM 19139; assembly: GCF_000711795.1. Taxonomy (GTDB): domain Bacteria; phylum Pseudomonadota; class Gammaproteobacteria; order Enterobacterales; family Vibrionaceae; genus Vibrio; species Vibrio pacinii. The sequence continues at coordinate 28,449 of NZ_JONH01000021.1, forward strand.
CGCACTATGGCGAAGAGGCTTACACCTCGGGTATGAGTATCTACACGACGGTTGATTCAAAACTTCAGGCCGCGGCCAATGAATCGGCCATCAATAATCTGTTGACTTACGATCAACGCCACGGCTATCGCGGCGCAGAGAAGGTGTTGTGGTCGGCAAATCAAGCCGCTTTTGATGGCGAAAAAATTGAACAGACCCTAGACAACGTACCGACCTACGGTCAATTGACACCGGCAATTGTTGTTGATGTGCAAGACAAACAAGCGACGGTTTGGGTTAAAGATCAAGGTCAGCAAACTCTTGGCTGGGATGGAATTAAGTGGGCACGTAAGTTCCTCACCGATGACCGTCAAGGCAAAGCGCCAACCAACGCTAAAGAGGTGCTCAACAGTGGTGAGCAAATCTGGGTGCGTCAAGTTGAAATCGATTCAGACGACCAACAGCCAGGTCACGCTTGGCATCTTAGTCAAGTGCCGAATGCTAACACTGCCTTTATTGCGATGAACCCTGAAAATGGCGCGGTTCTGTCGTTGGTCGGCGGCTTTAACTTCATCCATAACAAATTTAACCGTGCGACTCAGTCGGTTCGCCAAGTCGGTTCTAGTATCAAACCATTCATTTACTCCGCGGCAATCGATAAAGGCTTAACACTGGCCACGCTGATCAATGATGCACCGATTAACCAATGGGATAAAAGCCAAGGTACGGCATGGCGTCCAAAGAATTCGCCACCGACTTATGTCGGCCCTACCCGCTTACGTCTGGGCCTTGCCCAGTCGAAGAACGTGATGGCAGTTCGTGTGCTGCGTGAAGTCGGTTTGGATCAAACCCGTGAATACCTGACACGCTTTGGTTTTGATATCGACCAACTGCCTCGCTCAGAGACCATCGCATTAGGGGCGGGAAGCTTAACGCCAATGAAAATGGCTCAAGGTTATTCTGTGTTCGCCAACGGCGGTTACTATGTTGAACCTTTCTATATCAATAAAATAGAAGGCCCTTTTGGTGACTTGGTATTTGAAGCCTCACCGAAAACTATTTGTCAGCATGATTGTGAACAAGCCCCTCAAGCGAGCAACGAATTTGCCGAGCAAGATGTCGACCTTGATAGTGAACAACCGAACTACGCACCGCAAGTGATCACAGAGCAGACCGCTTTCTTAGTCCGCGAGATGATGTACAGCAATATTTGGGGTGGCGGCAACTGGCGTGAAGGCACAGGTTGGAACGGCACAGGCTGGCGCGCTCAACCACTGAAACGTCGCGATATCGGCGGAAAAACCGGTACAACCAATGACTCAAAAGACGCTTGGTATAACGGTTACGGCCCAGGAATGGTCGCGATTGCTTGGGTTGGTTTTGACGATCATAACCGTAATCTCGGGCGGTCCAAACCCAACCCCAACTTAGATAATGACCAAATCTCTGGAGCTGAGGCGGGGGCAAAAACGGCGCAGCCTGCTTGGGTTGACTTCATGCGTATCGCCCTTGATGGGGTACCAGAACGAGATAAAACCATTCCTGATAATATTATCCGCGTACGTATTGACCGGGAATCAGGCTTGCTAACCAATAAGTTTGACTCAAGCTCTATGTTTGAGTACTTCTTAGAGGGCACCGAGCCAACGGAATTCGTCAAAAGTGAAATGACCAACAGCATCTACACCTCTTCGGATGGTGGTGAAGAGCTGTTCTAGGCATAAAAAAGAGGTTGATGATGACATCAACCTCTTTTTGTTTTAATTCTCAAGCTCTGGACTTAAATGCGTTTTGATTGCCGCCGCTAACTGCTCAAAACGGGCACGCAACGGTGAACCGGGGCGATAAGCCAACACAATACTGCGCGATGGTACCGGGTTAACCGCTTTCACGTAGCAAACGCCATCTTTTTGTTTCTCTTTAGGTAATGACAGATCGGGAAGCAAGGTGATCCCTGCTCCAGCGGCAACCATATTGCGCAGTGTTTCTAAACTGGTCGCTTTAAAACGCTCATCATCTTTGGCGCCCGCCGCAAAACAAAAACCCAACGCCTGATCACGTAAACAGTGACCATCACCGAGCGCTAACACCGTGCGACCATTTAAATCGAGCATATCGACCTGATCAAGACTCGCCCACTCATGATCGCTGGGAACAGCAATGCTCAGTGGCTCGTTGTACACCTCGATCTCTTTGAATGGCGCCGTTTCAGCGACAGAAGCCAACACTAAACAATCAAGCTTACCGTCTTCCAACTGACGCACTAACTGCTGCGTCTGCGCTTCATGTAGATAGAGCTCAAGATCTGGAAAACGTTGTTTAAGCATCGGCACAATTTTTGGCAATAGATAAGGCCCCACCGTAGGAATAAAACCAATATGCAGTGGACCAACCATTTCCCCCGCCTGCCCACTGGCCATATCTTTAAACGTTTTGACTTCAGAGAGCACACGTTTGGCTTGATCGACCAATTGCAGGCCAGAATCAGTAAATAACACTCGCCGACTACTGCGCTCAAGCAAAGCGGTACCAATCTCATCTTCTAACTTTCGGATTTGACCACTTAGTGTCGGTTGGCTAACAAAACACGCTTCTGCCGCTTTGCGAAAGTGCTTGTGCTCAGCCAGTGCAACCAAGTATTCAAAGTCGCGGATATTCATTCTCGCCCCACCTCTAAATTAGATAGAAAAAACCTATCGAAACCATAGCATTAAACGATTGTAACTATCAAAGAAATTCTTTAATAATAACCACATCGAAACAGAGTACAATAACTGCAGTTGAAACACTCGTTAGCAACTCACTAGAAATAAAAGGAAACAACTATGTTTGTATCAAAAGAAGGTCAGAACATTCCACAAGTTACTTTCCCAACTCGTCAAGGGGATGCTTGGGTTAACGTCACCACCGACGAGTTGTTTAAAGATAAAACTGTTATCGTATTTAGTTTACCAGGGGCCTTTACACCAACGTGTTCATCAAGCCATTTACCACGCTATAACGAGCTATTCCCGGTGTTCAAAGAGCACGGCGTTGATGCCATTTTGTGTGTCTCGGTCAACGACACTTTCGTGATGAATGCCTGGAAACAAGACCAAGAAGCCGACAACATTACCTTCATTCCTGACGGTAATGGTGAATTTACTGATGGTATGGGCATGCTGGTTGATAAAAATGACTTAGGCTTTGGCAAGCGTTCATGGCGCTACAGCATGTTGGTCAAAAATGGCGTGGTAGAAAAGATGTTTATCGAACCAAATGAGCCTGGCGACCCGTTCAAAGTGTCAGATGCTGACACCATGCTCAACTACATCGCGCCAAATTATAAAACCCAAGAGTCTATCACTGTGTTCACTAAACCTGGCTGTTCATTCTGCGCCAAGGCGAAACAAAGCTTGATTGACCACGGTCTTCAATATGAGGAAGTGGTGTTAGGTAAAGACGCCACCACCGTTAGCTTACGTGCGATCTCTGGTCGCTCAACCGTGCCACAAGTCTTTATCGGTGGTAAACACATCGGCGGTAGCGAAGAGCTAGAAGCCTTCCTCGGTTAACTAGCATAATGATAAGTAGGCTCCTCTCGTCAACAAGAAGGGGCCTACTTTATTACTGCGCCGCGGTTACTTTTGTGCGGCTATCACTGAAATCTCCACCAGCAGAGCCTCGCGGGCCATATCGGCGGTTACACAAGCCCTAGCGGGGGCATAACCCTCAGGTACCCATGCATCCCAAACGGCGTTCATTGCTTGGAAGTCTTGCATATCTTTTAGATAAATCGTCGCTGACAGCATATGCTGTTTGTCACTTCCGGCTTCAAGCAGTAATTCCTCGACTTTGTCTAACATAGTTTGCGTCTGCTCAGTAATCCCTTGAGTTGCATCTGCACACACTTGACCACAAAGATAAATCGTTCCGTTATGTTTTACGATGCGGCTCATACGCGGCTTGATTTGTTGGCGTTCGATCATTTTTATCACTTTCCGGTTAGTTGGGATATGCTATGACCAGTAATGTTACCTAATTAGTCACAGCCATGACATGTAAACCGTGTAAAAATAGCGCTTGGTTTTGGAACAAAATTGGCCGCTGCCAACGCTGTATGGATCAACTGACGGTCTTATCCGTTGCCTGCTGGATCGTTTGGTGGGTGTGGTGTCGCGACAATCCAGAGACGATTGAGTCAATTGCATTGATCTTTGCCGGATTCGCCTTCAATGGATTACTGTTTTTGCACCTGTGGATGCGTTTCGTTATCTTGCCTTGGCGGCGGCGTAACGGAAAGTAAAAAAATATCCAACACATTGAATTACAGGCATAAAAAAAGCCCCAAAGCCAATATATGGTTTGGGGCCTTCTTAGATTCTTCTAAGAAAAAGCAGTGGTACTTTAATAGACCGAGCTTTTTCTCAATAGTTCCCAAAATAATCGATCTTTTTTGATCTTTTATTCGTCACTTTACTATTCAACCAGTTACGCAACATTCACTCGTGCGATGGCTTGCTCAACCAGATTGACTTCTAACGCGACTTCATCGCACGCATGTTGTCGTGGGCACTGTTCACAATCTTTAAGTACTTTCTCTGGCAATAAAGATTTCGAGGTTGGCAAGAAAGATTGCTTCATGAAGAACTCAGGAGTACGCGTTAACACAAACACTTTCTTAATCGCCATCTGACGCGCTTTGTCTACTAAGTAGTGCACAATAGCGCTACCTTGCCCTTGACCTTGCCACCCAGCCTCTACTCCAAGTGAGCGAATTTCGGCCAACCCAGAATCATAAACATAGAGCGAGGCACAACCCGTCACTTCACCATGATGCTCAGCGACCGCAAACGAGCCGATATCGCGCACCAGTTCGCTACGCGAGCGTGGTAAGTTTTCGCCCATGTTGGCCCAGTACGTAACCATGCCTTCGAGCGCTTCGATGTCGGTTAAACGCGCCGGACGGACATTGACCGCCGAAGTATCACGCTTAATTAAACGCCCTTCCGCTTGCTCTACCGCGTACGCAACCTGTTTTGGCGATACACCACCCAGTGCGCTACGCTTTTCAAGACACGACTCTATGGTCAGAATATCGTAGACGTCCGCTTCAATCACCGCGGAAAACTCTTTTAGCTCATCGAGTGAGAGCTCTTCAAGCGCACAACCTTTCGCGATGGCTCCCACGACGGCAACGCCAACAATATGGTGCGCTTCACGAAATGGAATGCCTTTCGCAACAAGGTAATCCGCCAACTCTGTCGCATTCGCATAGCCTTGCTTAGCCGCTTCTAACGTACGCTCACTATTGACTTTAATACCATCGAAACAGAGCGCCGCCATTTCCATACAGTCGTTCCAAGTATCGAGCGCATCAAACAGCCCTTCCTTGTCCTCTTGCATATCTTTGTTGTACGCCAATGGCAATGCTTTTACCGTCATCATCATCGCCGCCATTGCGCCATAAACACGGCCAGTTTTGCCACGAATCAGCTCAAGAGCATCGGGGTTTTTCTTTTGTGGCATCAAAGAGGAACCAGACGTGACAGTATCAGCCAGTTCAATAAAATTCGATTCGCCAGAATTATAGAAAATCATATCTTCAGCAAGACGCGATAGATGCAACATAGAGATAGAAGCTACTGACATGAGCTCCATCACATGGTCACGATCTGAGACCGAGTCGAGCGAGTTACGCGTCGCACGGCGAAAGCCTAAGTTATGCGCCACTTGCTCACGATCAATCGGGTATGCAGTTCCGGCAAGAGCACCTGAACCAAGCGGACAAGTATCTAAACGCTTAATCGCATCATCAAGGCGGCTAAAATCGCGCTCAAACATTTCTACATACGCCAAACACCAGTGAGCAAAAGTGACTGGCTGGGCACGTTGCAAATGGGTATAGCCTGGTAGCACCGTCTCTTGGTGCTGCTTAGCCACTGCAACCATTTGCGCTTGCAAGCGGTCAAGCGCCATCAGTAATTGCTGGCCTTGCTGACGACACCACAGCTTAAGGTCCGTCGCAACCTGATCGTTACGTGAACGGCCGGTGTGGAGTTTCTTGCCGAGGTCGCCGACTTTACTGATCAGTTGTTGCTCAACCCAAGAGTGGATATCCTCGGCATCAGAACGTAAAATCTGATGTGGGTCTTCCATCACTTCAAGCTTCAGCTCATTGAGCGCCAACTCGAGTTTTTGCTGCTCTTCTTCATTAAGAACATTGACCGATAGCAACGCTTTTGACCAAGCAATTGAGCCAACAATATCTTGCTCAGCTAATCGGTAATCGAAGCGCAACGAATCGTTAAATTCTTTGAATCTTGTGTCTGCTGCTTGGGTAAATCTTCCGCCCCATAATGCCATTGCGTCTCTCCTGATTACCTGTGCTCACGATGAATGCGAGGTGTAATATTGCTCTAATTAACTCTGAATCGAATTCAGTATTTTATGATGGTTCAAACTTACGGCAAAACCGAACAAAAATAAAGTATAAATTCATTATTTTTACATATTTATTCACGAAAGATCTTTGTTATAAATAACGATGAACAAAAATAGAAAAAGCCCACTTGAGTATCAAATGGGCTTTTAAGTAAACGGACTAATTAGGCGTTATTTTTTCAAATTGTTTAAGGCACGAATACGGCTTGATAGTGAGTACAGACGGATAAAGCCTTCTGCATGACTCTGGTCATAGACTTCATCTTCACCGAAGGTTGCAAATTGTTCGCAGTACAGGCTGTTGTCTGAACGTTTCTGCGTCACTGTGGCCTGGCCTTTATAAAGTTTCACCACCACTTCACCGTTAACGTCCTGAGCTAACTCTTCTGAGGCAGCAAGGATAGACTTACACAGTGGGGTAAACCAGCGACCATCATAAACAAGGTGAGACGCTTTCACGCCAAGCTCTTCGCGGAACTCAAATGAAGTTTTATCCAGCACGAGCTGCTCGACGGCACGCAGAGCTTCCATCATGATGGTACCGCCCGGAGTTTCGTAACAACCACGAGACTTCATGCCGACCAGACGGTTTTCTACGATATCGATACGGCCAATACCGTGTTTGGCACCTTTTTCATTGAGGTAAACCAAGGCGTTGTATGGCGTCATAGCCTCACCATCAACACCAATCACTTCGCCTTTTTCCACTTTCAAAGTGACGTATTCAGCTTCGTTAGGTGCTTGCTCTGGATCAACTGTCCAAGCCCAGCAATCTTCGTTCGGTGCGTTCCATGTCTGTTCAAGCACACCACCTTCAGTGGAAATGTGCCATGCGTTAGCGTCACGCGAGTAAATTTTAGTCAGTGAGGCACTGCATGGAATATTACGTTCAGCAAGGTAATCCAAGCACTCTTCACGACTTACCAAGTCCCACTCACGCCAAGGTGCAATCACATGTAGATCAGGAGCCAATGCCGCAAAAGCACCTTCAAAACGTACTTGGTCATTACCTTTACCGGTACAACCGTGACACAATGCGTCAGCACCAACTTGACGTGCCACTTCAACCTGCGCTTTGGCAATAATTGGACGCGCCATTGAAGTGCCTAGTAAGTACTTACCTTCGTAGTAAGCGCCAGTTTTAAGCGTTGGGTAGATATAGTCTGCAACCATTTCTTCTTTAAGATCAGCAATGTAACACTCTGATGCCCCTGACGCTTTCGCTTTGGCTTCGATACCTTCTAGCTCTTCTGCACCTTGACCCACATCGGCAACAAATGCCACCACTTCACAATCATAATTCTCTTTTAGCCATGGAATAATCACTGATGTATCCAGACCGCCAGAGTATGCGACAACTACTTTATTTACTTGAACTTTGCTCATTTTCTTTCTCCAATTCCCGGCGCTGCGCTTGGCGGTCAGTGCCACGGGTTACTGCTTATGTCTGTTTATTGGAATCAACGCGTTAGCGCTGACTCTGTATTCGTTAGTTAGTATTCACTACTTAGGTAGAAACTGGGTTCCAATGCTTTTCCCTGCGAACAGGTCAACCAGCTTGTCTGGGTAACGCCAAGTCGCCACTTCAATAGGTCGACCTAAATCGTTAGCCGCTTCGAGTGCCGCGTTCACTTTGACTATCATGCCGTCAGTAATGACATGGCCAGTAATCAAGCTTTGCGCCTGCTTCTCATCAAGGCTTTTGATTAAATGCCCTTTACCGTCCAATACGCCACTGACATCAGAGAGCAGAACCAACTCTGCATCCAATGCGCCAGCAACTGCGACAGCCGCTTGGTCAGCATTCACATTCATCATCTGTCCTTGTGACGTGAGTCCGATAGAGCTAATGATCGGCAGTGCGCCAGTGTCTAGCACCGCTTGCAAAACTGCAGAATCACCTGGCGTTGCTTTGCCAACCGCGCCAAGCTCAGGATCCAACTCTTCAACCTGGCATAAACCACCATCAGCAAGGCTCAAGCCGACCGCATTAAGGCCGTTTTTGATCGCCTGACCTTGCAGTATTTTGTTGGCCGTGCCTGCCAAGGCCCCTGCGATAACAGGAATTTGATCATAAGGCGTGACACGCAAGCCTTGTTTCTTGACCGTTTTCAGCTGCAATTGAGCCATCAGATCGTCCACCAGATAACCGCCACCGTGGACGATCACAATTCGTCGCTGAGCTTGCTTCTGATAGTTGGCAATCGCGCCAAATACCTGGCTTAACGTCTCAGTACACGACAGTGCAGCACCGCCTAATTTGATCACTAATGGTGTCAATTTGTTATCTGTCATCACTTGTTCCTTGCTGCTCTTTAACTACACGAGAGCAGTGAGTTCTGGGAATCCGTAGTGGATGTTTAAACATTGCATCGCTTGACTCGATGCGCCTTTTAGCAAGTTATCAATCGCAGAAACTACGATGATATGCTTGCCCTGAACCTTCCAACCAATATCGCAGAAAGGGGTATTTTCTACATTCTGTAATCTTGGCAGTGCTTGATTGAGTAGGCGCACTGCCGGTTTACCTTGATATGCGTGAATAAAGGCATTCTCGACCTGCTGTTGCGTCACCCCTTGCGCGAGTTTCATGGTGATAGTGGCGAGAATTCCACGCTTAAAATTGCCCAAATGCGGAGTAAAAATCACATCAGTGGCAAGGTGAGTGGCGATCTCTGGTTGATGACGATGACTAAACACACCATATGGCTGCAAACTCACTTCGCAGAAACTGTTGGTCATCGACGCTTTTCTCCCTGCGCCTGTCACACCACTAGTGGCATTAATTACCGGCCACTGAGTACTATCGATTAAGCCTTCGACCAGTAACGGTTTGATCGCCAACTGAGAGGCAGTTGGATAACACCCTGGCACCGCGATCAACTGGCTGTGCTTAATGCCTTGGCTATTCCATTCAGCAAGCCCATATTCGGCTTGGTCAAGCCAAGTTTCATGCTGGTGTTCAAAACCATAAAACTCGCTATAAAAACCTTCTTGCTGGACACGGAAAGCGCCAGAAAGATCGAAAACTTGGCAGCCGTGCTCAAGAAAAATGGGGGCCAGATCGTGACTGACTTCATGCGCCGTCGCCAAGAACACCACATCACATGCGCTGGCAACCGCGTCGACATCTGTCAATGCTTCGACCTGATGCGACACTAAACCCGCTAATCTGCCGTGTAACTCTGAGATTGTTTTACCTGCATCTAAACTATTGGCGGACACATATAAACCTGTTAGCGTAAGTTCAGGGTGTTTGTGCACCATCAGAGCCAGTTCTGCCCCGGTGTAACCGCTTGCGCCTATGATTGTGGTTTTGAGCATCTCAGACATCCATTTTGACCTAAAAACGCCGCTCGAAGAGTGACTATAAATTTAAAATATTTGCCTTTTATTGGTTTTTTATTCAATAAAAGTGATTTAATATGTGTTTTACCTTCTTAACCTAAATCTGTCAACAGGGAATGCAAACTAATTATGCAATTACCAAGTTTTCTTGAGGTCTACCGTGGCCTAATTTCGACCTCGTCTATTAGCTCAACTGACCCAAGTTGGGATGAAGGCAACGCCCAAGTAATTGAAAAGTTGGCAACTTGGTTAAAAGACATCGGCTTTGAAGTCAATCTGACCCAAGTCGAAGCGGGGAAATTTAATCTGATCGCCAAAAAGGGCGCAGGAGAAGGTGGACTATTGCTCGCAGGCCACAGCGATACCGTGCCCTTTGATCAGGGCCGTTGGACTTACGAGCCGCACGATCTTACGCAAGCCAATAACCGTTTTTATGGTTTAGGTACCGCGGATATGAAGGGTTTTTTCGCTTTTATTATCGAAGCAGTAAAGAAAGTTGATTGGACGCAGCAAACCAAGCCGCTCTACATACTGGCGACCTGTGACGAAGAGACCACGATGCTCGGGGCTCGCCATTTCACTGAAAACGCGCCATTTAAACCGGATTACTGCATTATCGGCGAACCGACTAGCTTAGTGCCAATTCGGGGCCATAAAGGTCATGTGGCCAATGCAGTGCGTGTAACGGGTAAGTCGGGCCACTCCTCCGATCCCGCTTTAGGTGTCAATGCGATTGAGATCATGCATGAAGTCCTGTTCGCCTTAATGCAATTGCGTGATAAGTTGATCAAAGAGTACCATCACCCTGGCTTCGCGATTCCTAATCCGACGCTTAATCTCGGCCATATCCATGGCGGTGACAGTGCCAATCGCATTTGCGGTTGCTGCGAGTTGCACTACGATGTTCGCCCACTCCCCGGCATCAGCTTAGACGGGCTGGATAATATGTTACGCGGGGCGCTTAAAGAGGTTGAAGCTAAATGGCCGGGGTGCATTGCAGTTACCCCACTGCATGAACCTATTCCCGGTTATGAGTGCCAACACGACCACCCATTCATTGGTGGTGTCGAGCAAATCTGTGGGGTTGAATCACAAACCGTGAACTACTGCACCGAGGCACCTTTCCTACAACAACTGTGCCCAACACTGGTGTTAGGCCCGGGTTCGATTGAACAAGCCCACCAGCCTGATGAGTTTCTTGCCTTTGAGTTTATTGAACCAACCATCAATGTTTTAGCTAAAGCCATGCATAAATATTGTTTTTAGCCCCGCGCTAGACAATGCACCAAGGCTTGGCACTGTTTGCCAAGCCTTGGTTTTCTCTATAAGCCAAACAAACGCACCACGTGTTAATGTGTGAATTGTCGCTTCGATTAGCCTAACGGTCTAAACGTCACAAGCGGCACGCCTATTCAATTCTGTAATAAAGTTTCAACATAATTAGTCACCGCTACCTCTGTAAGCGAATTACATTCTCTTGCACAATATTTGCAAACTTAGCCTACAGCATTTGACTCTTAACAACATTTTTCGCTAGATTGTCTACTTAGCAAGGAACATTGGATGTAATTTTTTTACAAGGCAGGAAGATAATGAACGAGAAATACTCTGCGCTCAGAAGCAATGTCAGTATGCTGGGACATTTGCTCGGCAACACCATTCAGGACGCTCATGGTGAGGTACTTCTAGAGAAAGTAGAAACCATTCGTAAACTCTCCAAATCGGCACTCGCAGGTAACCAACAAGACCGTGATAGCTTGATTGATGAGATTAAAAGCCTGCCTAATGATCAATTGACTCCCGTTGCTCATGCTTTCAATCAATTTCTTAACCTGACCAACATGGCAGAGCAATATCACACGATTTCTCGCCATTGTGATGCGCACGTATGTGAACCAGACGCGATTAACAGCCTGTTTGCTAAGTTAGGTCAAAACAAGATCAGCAAACTCGATACGGCTCAAGCGGTACGCGATTTAAATATCGAACTGGTGTTAACCGCTCACCCGACAGAGATCACTCGTCGGACCATGATTCACAAACTGGTCAAAATCAACAAGTGCCTTTCTAAACTTGAGCTCGGTGACTTGTCGGCCAAAGAGCGTCATAAGACTGAACGCAGACTGGAACAGTTAATTGCGCAAAGCTGGCACTCCGACACCATTCGTAAGCAACGTCCAACCCCGTTAGATGAAGCCAAGTGGGGCTTTGCCGTTGTAGAAAACTCGCTATGGGAAGCGGTACCTGACTTCTTACGAGAGCTTGATGAACGCCTAGAAGGTTATCTCGGTGAAGGTTTACCGATTGATGCCCGTCCTGTTCACTTTTCATCTTGGATGGGCGGAGACCGTGATGGCAACCCCTTCGTAACGCATACGATTACACGTGAAGTCTTGCTGCTATCACGCTGGAAAGCGGCCGATCTCTACCTCAATGATATTAATGAACTGGTCAGCGAACTGTCGATGACCAAGTGTAATGATGCCCTGCGCCAACTCGCTGGTGACGATCAGCACGAACCTTATCGCGCGATTTTGAAAAAACTACGCTCACTGCTGAGTGAAACCAAAGAGATCCTTGACGCTAAAATCAATGGTCAAAAACTGGCGGTTAAAGCACCATTACAACGTATCGAGCAGTTGTGGGAACCACTGTACGCTTGTTACCAATCACTGCATGAATGCAACATGGGCATTATTGCTGACGGCTCACTACTCGATACTCTACGCCGCATTAAAGCGTTTGGTGTCCATTTAGTCCGTCTTGATATTCGCCAAGAAAGTACTCGCCACTCTGATGCGCTATCAGAACTCACCCGCTACTTAGGCATTGGCGATTACGATCAGTGGAGCGAACAAGATAAGATCGCTTTCTTGACCAATGAACTGGCATCAAAACGCCCGCTACTTCCGCGTGACTGGCAGCCTTCTGAGCCAGTACAAGAAGTGCTCGATACCTGTAAAATTATTGCTGCGCAGCCACGTGAAGCATTTGGTGCTTACGTCATCTCAATGGCGCGCACCGCCTCAGATGTACTTGCCGTGCATCTATTGCTCCAAGAAGCGGGCTGCCCTTACCGCATGGACGTGTGCCCGCTGTTTGAAACCCTCGACGATTTAAACAACGCCGAATCGGTCATCAAGCAGCTCATGGGCATCGATCTCTATCGTGGCTTTATTCAAAACCATCAAATGGTGATGATTGGCTACTCAGATTCGGCCAAAGATGCCGGTGTGATGTCTGCCGGTTGGGCGCAATACCACGCAATGGCGTCATTAGTCAAAGTCGCCGAAGAAGAAGGGGTAGAGCTGACACTTTTCCACGGTCGCGGCGGTACCATTGGTCGCGGCGGTGCACCCGCGCATGCTGCGCTCCTTTCTCAGCCACCAAAAAGCTTGAAAGGCGGACTGCGTGTGACTGAGCAAGGTGAGATGATTCGCTTTAAATTAGGCTTACCGGAAGTCGCGGTGAATAGTTTCAGTTTGTATGCCAGCGCCATTTTGGAAGCCAACCTTCTGCCGCCACCAGAGCCAAAGAAAGAGTGGTGTGATTTGATGAACGTGCTGTCTGAAGTCAGTTGTGAATCTTATCGCAACGTAGTGCGTGGCGAGCCCGATTTCGTGCCTTATTTCCGTCAAGCAACACCTGAGCTTGAACTGGGTAAATTACCTCTTGGCTCAAGACCGGCAAAACGCAACCCCAACGGCGGTGTCGAAAGCCTACGTGCTATTCCATGGATCTTCTCATGGAGCCAAAACCGTTTAGTTCTTCCTGCTTGGCTTGGCGCTGGTGAAGCGATTCAATATTCGATTGATAAAGGCCATCAAGCTTTGCTGGAAGAGATGTGTCGTGAATGGCCATTTTTCTCAACCCGCCTCGGCATGCTGGAAATGGTCTACACCAAGTGCAACATGGAAATCTCTCGTTACTACGACGAACGCCTAGTTGAACCTTCTCTGTTACCACTTGGCGATCGTCTACGCGCGCAACTGCAAAAAGACATCAAAGCGGTATTGAACGTCGAAAACAATGAGAACTTGATGCAAAGTGACCCTTGGGGACAAGAATCGATTCGTTTGCGTAATATCTATGTCGAGCCATTGAACATGCTTCAAGCCGAGTTGCTGTATCGCACGCGTCAAAGTGACGAGTCCTTACCAGAGCTCGAGGAAGCGCTAATGGTAACCATCGCGGGTATCGCCGCGGGTATGCGTAACACAGGTTAAGGCTTGCTTGTCAAAGAAGGTTGATGTTAACGCATCAACCTTCTTTACCTTTCGTAATTAACAAAAAACTCAGCACTAAATGTCAACGGAAAGACAATTAAGACCATTATGCAAAATTAAAAACCACAAAATCATACAAAATTATTATTTTATTAGTTTTTTAGTCTATTCCGTCCATCTATTCTACTTTATGCTTATTATTTAGATATACTACTCGGCCACTGCAGCAAATATAAAATCAACACGTTGCAGCCTGTCGATAATCATAATATCGATCCTAGGTGATAAATACGGCTTTAATAAGGTGACATGACCAACTTTGTTGGTGCCACTTGTACTACTGATAATCAGTGCCTCCAGAAGCACGGCAGTAATAAGTGGTTGAATTTCGTAGTTTATTGACCATTTGGATTAAAAGACATGTCATTACCACACGTTATTTTAACTGTTCTAAGCACCCGCGACGCTACCGGGTACGACATCACTAAAGAATTTTCTGCCACTATCGGCTACTTCTGGAAAGCAAGCCACCAGCAAGTGTACCGTGAGCTCAATAAAATGGCTCAAAACAATCTCGTTAGCTGCGTACTCGAACCTCAAGAAGGCAAGCCTGATCGTAAGGTTTATTCCATTACCGATGCAGGACGCGTTGCGCTCGGTGAATGGTTCGACCAACCAACCGCACACCCAACAGTACGCGATGAGTTTTCGGCAAAATTGATGGCTTGCGCCGTCCAATCATCGACCCCATACCGAGCACAGCTTGGTGAATTGATTGCCGAGTCACGTAAGTTAGTGAGCCACTATCAAGAGATTGAAAACGCTTACTACTCAACGACAGCAACCCTCGATAAGCAGCAGCGTCTTGAGCGTCTTACTTTACGCAGAAACTTGCTACTTCGCCAAGCATGGATTGAATGGGCGGAAGAAGTACTCGCTGAGCTGGACGAACTGGCATAAGCAAGCAATGTTAAAAAGGGTTGACGTGAAAGCGTCAACCCTTTTTTCATACGTTCTGTTTTCGCTTCGAGCGTGCTAACAGCGCAGCATCTTCAGCCATTAAATCCCATCGCCACCGATAAAACTTTGGGAGCGGCCGTTAAACTGCTGATCCATATCGAGAGAAGGTTTATCTGTTGTTGGACGACCGACAATCTTCGCCGGCACACCCGCCACCGTGGTATGTGGTGGGACAGGTTGCAGCACAACCGAGCAAGAGCCGATCTTGGCCCCTTCACCCACTTCGATATTGCCAAGAATTTTCGCCCCAGCACCAATCATTACGCCTTCACGGATTTTAGGGTGACGATCACCGCTCTCTTTACCCGTACCACCAAGAGTCACATCTTGTAGAATCGAGACATCATCCTCGACCACGGCAGTCTCACCAATCACTATGCCAGTGGCATGATCAAGCATGATACCGCGTCCTATTCGCGCGGCCGGATGGATATCAACCTGACAAGCGACCGAAATCTGATTTTGCAGATAAGTGGCCAGTGCAATACGACCTTGTTTCCACAGCCAATTGGCTACGCGGTAACCTTGCAGTGCATGGTAACCTTTTAAATAAAGCAGTGGCATTGAGTACATCGCAACAGCTGGATCTCGGTTAACCGTCGCACAAATATCGCAAGCCGCAGCAGCACTGATCGTCGAGTCAGCATTCAACGCCTCTTCGACGACTTCCCTCACCGCCATCGCAGGCATAGAGGCAGTATTAAGCTTATTGGCGAGAATATAGCTCAGTGCGGAGTTCAAGCTATCATGCTTAATGATGGTCGCATGATAGAAGCTTGCTAACATTGGCTCTTGTTCAGAAAGCTCACGTGCTTCCTTGACTATGGTTTGCCATACCTTCTGTTTTTCACAATGTTTCATGTCGTTTCCTAGCACTGACTCATCCACAGCCAGTGTCGCTATTACTTCTTTTAGGCTTCGGCTTTCTTATCTCGCGCGAGGAGATCACGCGCTGCTAAGTGAGCATCTTTCCCTTGATACAATACTTGATATATTTGGTCAACAATCGGCATCTCGACACCCATACGTTCCGCCAATAGAAAGACCTCTTTGGTATTGCGATACCCTTCTACCACCTGACCGATTTCAGCCTGTGCGCTATCGACATCTTTGCCCTGCCCCAGCGCCAAACCAAAGCGACGGTTACGCGATTGGTTATCGGTACAAGTTAACACTAAGTCACCAAGCCCAGCCATACCCATAAAGGTCTCAGGTTGAGCCCCAAGCGCTGCACCAAGGCGAGTCATTTCTGCCAAGCCTCGAGTAATTAACGCCGTGCGTGCATTAGCGCCAAAGCCAATCCCATCGGACATACCTGCGCCGATCGCAATAACATTCTTCACCGCGCCGCCAAGTTGCATGCCAGTAAAATCGCTATTCGCGTAGACGCGGAATGTTTTACTGCAGTGAATTTTCTCTTGCAGATCAGCGACAAACTGAGCGTCTGGCGAGGCAACAGAAATCGCCGTCGGCATACCCATCGCCAATTCTTTCGCAAACGTCGGCCCAGACAATACCGCTAATGAGTAGCCTTGACCCAAAATGTCATGCGCGACATCTTTAAGTAGGCGGCCGGTTTCTGGCTCGAGTCCTTTGGTTGCCCAACAGATACGAGAATCGTCCGCTAAGAAAGGTTTAACATTGTTGAGGACGATACCAAACACATGACTCGGTACAACAACCAACAGGTCACGGCTGGCTTGCACCGCTTTGCTTAAATCCGATTCTACAATCAGTGACTCGGGAAACTCGATCCCCGGTAGGAACTCATGGTTAGCGCGATCCGCTTCTAGGCGAGCCATATGCTCAGGCTCATGGCCCCAAATTACTACGTTGGCACCATTACGTGCTAATGAGATGGCTAAAGAGGTACCGTACGAACCCGCACCTAGCACTGTCATTGCGATCGCTTTGCCATAGCCATTATTGGTCTTATCTTTCATTGTTCCGCCTGGTTGTCATAAAAGAGACTGGATTCTTATGAGTAATCTCTAGTTCATCAGAGCTAAAGAGCAGCCAAAAACACCCATATCATAAACAAAAAATGCACAGCGCATCATCAATCGGATACTCTGTGCATTTTTACCGAGCCCCTACATTTAAGTAGAAGGTCAATCAGTCATTACGCTTCAGCTTGTTGTTCTTGCTGAGCTTGCTGCTGTAGGTAGTTCATAAACAGAGCATCAAAGTTAACAGGTGCTAGGTTTAGTTGTGGGAACGTACCTTTAACCACTAGGCTTGAAATGGTTTCACGCGCGTAAGGGAACAGAATGTTCGGGCAGAAAGCACCTAGACAATGAGCAAGTTGACCGGCTTCCATCTTATCTGCTGTGAAGATACCACCTTGCTGTACTTCACATAGGAAAGCCGTGTCATCGGCGTTCTTAACGGTAACAGTAAGGCGTAGAATCACCTCGTAAACGCCTTCGCCTAGTTCACGGCTTTGCGTGTCTAGATCCAGTTTAACATCTGGGTTCCACTCTTTTTGGAACATATCAGGCGAGTTAGGTGCTTCGAAAGACACGTCTTTAAGGAAGATGCGTTGAATTGCGAAGTTTTGTGCTTCTTGTTGTGGTGCTGCTTCAGCCATTTTAAAATCCTTTAATCCTGCAATAAATAGTCTGCTTCGAGACTAACCGAGAGAGGCGTTTATGACTAGGTTTCCACTGAATTTCGTGGAACTTCTCACATCTCTCAAAAACAAACGCCGATTTTTCCATCAGCGTTGTAAGTATCGGCGGGTATGAATTACTTCTTACCTTTGACCAATGGCATGTTTGCTTCACTCCAAGCAATCAAACCATTTTTAAGCAGGTTAACGTTTTCGAAGCCTGCTTTAGCAAGTAAGTTAGCACTCTCTTGCGCGGTTTGACCTGACTTACATACTACAATAATTGGGTCTGATTTACGGTTTTCAAGGCTACCGAACTTACCCGCTTTAATATCAGACGGCAAAATGTGAACTGAATCGGTAATGTGACCTTTACGGAACTCATCTTTACTACGGATATCAACCACCAGACCATTTTCACGGTTCATAAGGTGCGTAGTTTGCGCGGCTGTCACCTCTTTGTAAGCGGCGGTTGATGACTTAACGATGCTCATGATAAGGGCGCCGAATAGGCCAACCCAAACCAGAGAAAGAATCATGTTCTCTTGAAAAAATGCGATGTACTCTTGCATGTCCTGTGCTCTTTGATAATAGAGCTGTCCGTTCAAGTAACAGCTCTAGGCTAAAATTCAGAGTGGAAGTATAACGAGGATGAGATAGCGAAGCGAGTCTATTAAAGCATCTGTTGCACATTTCTCTACGCTCGTGGAAACGGAAACGCGGTGACGTGATCGATATGATCACAGCCGATCGCTAACATAATTAAACGATCGATGCCCAATGCAACACCTGCGCAATCAGGTAAGCCCGCATTTAACGCCGCGATTAAGTGGTGATCAATCGGTTGCGGTTGGAGCCCCATCTCAATGCGCTTGGCGTTATCATCTTCAAAACGTTGCAGCTGCTCTTGGGGATTGTCTAGTTCATGAAAGCCATTCGCCAGCTCAATTCCCTTGAAGTACACTTCAAAACGATCGGCGACTCTTGGATCGTGCGGATTGATCTTCGCTAAAGCCGCTTGTGAGGCGGGAAAGTCATAAACGAACGCGGGGGCCGCTTGACCAATTTCGCTTTCAACACCAATACTAAACAGTAGCTGCAACAAGGTATCACGATCTTGCTCTGGCTCAGCAATATCACTCAATCCCAGCTTGGCTGCCACTGCTTTTAACTCTGACATTGGGGCTTCTAGCGGGCACACCCCTAACACATTGATAAAAGCTTGCTGGTAAGTCACACGCTCTGCCACTTCACAATTCAGAACCAGTTGCAGCAGTTGATCCATCTCGTTCATCAGTTGATGATGGTCAAACCCGACCCGATACCACTCCAACATAGTAAACTCAGGGTTGTGATAACGGCCATTTTCTTCATTGCGAAACGCTTTATTGATTTGATAGATACAGCCGCTTCCAGCGGCAAGCAGTCGCTTCATATGAAACTCTGGACTGGTCATAAAGTAGAGTTTGCTACCATCGGCATAACCCGGGCCAACAAATTCAGTCTGAAAGGTATGTAAATGGATATCAGTGACGGTGGCGTGACTCATCGCCGGGGTATCGACTTCTAGCACATGACGCTGAGCGAAAAAGTGGCGAATTTGAGCCACAATACTTGCGCGCTGACGAAGCTGTTTAATAGAAGCGGTCGGTTGCCAATCTGTAGTCATAAACTCATTCTCATCATTCAATCTGGCTGCGAACATAACAACTTTACCCGTCTTTGCCCAGCTGAATAATCTCTGCATGATGTAGACAAAATGAAGCAAGTTTATTTCGTATTACAGCGCAATAAACATTGCTCAGCTGAGACTTTATTCGTCTCAACAATAGCCAGTAACCATGGTTTAACAAACTGAGTTTACTCACCAATAAGCAATTAATTTCCTTACGTGATTGCAGTCACATAACCTATAAATTTTATGCTCTTACATGCATTACCGGAGCAAAAACCCAAATACATCAATTTTTCCGCCATAGTCCTCCTCTACACTAACCCTACCACTTTTGAGGTGTTCTCTAGCAAAGAGGACCCCGTAATCACAATAACAAGCGGAATTCCGCAATCACACACTGGAGGATAACTGTGCAAATTATCACCACAGATATCGCAGTCATCGGCGCAGGCGGCGCTGGTCTTCGTACTGCTATTGCAGCAGCTGAAGCAAACCCTGACTTGGACATCGCACTGATCTCTAAAGTTTATCCCATGCGTTCCCACACGGTCGCTGCAGAGGGTGGCTCAGCCGCAGTTATCAAGGATGAAGATAGCTTAGACAACCACTTCAACGATACCGTTGGCGGTGGCGACTGGCTATGTGAACAGGATGTTGTTGAATACTTTGTCAAAAACGCGACTCGCGAAATGATCCAAATGGAACAGTGGGGTTGCCCATGGAGTCGCAAAGAAAATGGCGAAGTCAACGTACGCCGATTTGGTGGCATGAAAGTCGAACGCACTTGGTTTGCCGCAGATAAAACTGGCTTCCATATGCTCCACACCCTATTCCAGACGTCAATGAAGTACAGCAACATCAACCGTTTTGATGAGTACTTTGTCGTCGATTTGATTGTTGATGAAGGCGAAGTTCAAGGCCTGATCGCTATCCATATGTCGGAAGGCGAACTGGTTACGATTAAAGCAAAATCTGTCGTGCTAGCCACTGGTGGCGCGGGCCGTGTTTACCACTGTAACACCAACGGCGGTATCGTCACGGGTGACGGTATGGCAATGGCTTTCCGCCATGGTGTACCTCTGCGTGATATGGAATTCGTTCAATATCACCCAACGGGTCTTCCTGGCACCGGGATCCTGATGACAGAAGGTTGTCGTGGTGAAGGGGGGATTATTGTCAACAAGAACGGTTACCGTTACCTACAAGACTATGGCATGGGCCCTGAAACGCCCGTCGGTCAACCAAAAAACAAATACATGGAGCTTGGCCCTCGTGACAAAGTGTCACAAGCGTTCTGGCATGAGCAGCAAAAAGGCAACACCATTAAACACCCATTGGGTGATGTTGTGCACCTTGACCTGCGTCACCTTGGTGAAGAGTACTTACAAGAACGTCTGCCGTTCATTTGTGAGCTCGCGAAAGCCTACGTCAATGTCGACCCAGCCAAAGAACCGATCCCAATTCGTCCGACGGTACACTACACCATGGGCGGTATTGAAACCAATGGTGAATGTGAAACGCGCATCAAAGGTTTGTTCGCGGTTGGTGAATGTGCCTCTGTAGGTCTGCACGGTGCCAACCGTCTTGGCTCTAACTCACTCGCTGAGTTCGTTGTTTTTGGCCGTGTTGCAGGCGAACAAGCGGTGCAACGCGCGGCTGAGTTCAAGGGCTGGAATGAAGCGGCGATTGACGCTCAAGTGAAGGCGGTTGAGGAGCGCATTGCCGCATTAATGAATCAACAGGGCGATGAAAACTGGGCCAGCATCCGTACTGAAATGGGACATACCATGGAAGCGGGTTGTGGTATCTATCGCCAAGAAGATTTGATGCAAGCCACTATCGATAAGATTACTGAGCTGAAACAACGTTACAAGCGCATTAGTATCAAAGACAAGGGTAAAGTGTTTAACACTGACCTGCTTTACGCTATCGAAGTTGGCTACGGCTTAGAAGTTGCTGAAGCCATGGTTCACTCTGCGATTCTGCGTAAAGAATCACGTGGTGCTCACCAGCGTTTAGATGATGGCTGTACTGAGCGAGACGACGTTAACTACCTCAAACACTCACTCGCCTTCTACCAACCCGATGCCGCGCCAAGTATCGATTACAGCCATGTGACCATTACTAAGTCACAGCCAAAAGCACGTCTATACGGTGAAGCCGCAGAAAAAGCCGCTGCAGAAGAAGCAGCAGCGAAGAACGCAGAGGAGCAAGCCTAATGTCAGCGAATCGTATTCAAAAAGTCGATATTCTGCGTTATGACCCGCAACAAGATTCAGAGCCGCATTTACAGGCCTTTGAAGTACCTTTTGATCAAACCATGTCTATTCTCGATGCGATTGGTTACATCAAAGATAACCTCGATAAAGACCTCTCTTACCGTTGGTCTTGTCGTATGGCGATCTGTGGCTCTTGTGGTGTGATGGTCAACGGAGTGCCTAAACTCGCGTGTAAGAGTTTCCTGCGTGACTACCCAAATGGGGTCAAAATTGAGCCATTAGCGAACTTCCCAATCGAGAAAGATTTGATCGTCGATATGACGCCATTTATTGAGCGTTTAGAAGCGGTCAAACCTTACATCATTGGTAATGATCGCACACCTGAAGACGGCACCAACCTACAAACGCCTGAGCAAATGGCCAAATATAAGCAGTTCGCTGGCTGTATTAACTGTGGTTTGTGTTACGCCGCCTGTCCGCAGTTTGGTTTGAATCCTGAATTCATCGGCCCAGCGGCACTGACGTTAGCTCACCGTTACAACCTCGACAGCCGAGATAACGGTAAAGCCGAACGTATGACACTTATCAATGGGGAAAATGGTGCTTGGGGCTGTACCTTTGTCGGTTATTGCTCTGAAGTTTGTCCTAAGAGTGTTGATCCTGCGGCGGCGGTTAACCAAGGTAAAGTTGAGTCTTCAATGGACTTTGTTATCGCTATGCTTAAGCCTGACGGCAAACCAGTCAAAGAGGAGGCATAAGGATGAGTAATCGCAAACCTTACGTTCGTGAAATGAAACGCACTTGGTGGAAAGACCATCCGTTTTATCGCTTCTACATGCTGCGTGAAGCTACCGTGCTGCCGCTGATTCTATTCACTATTTTCCTGACTTTTGGTCTAGGTTCATTAGTTAAAGGACCTGAAGCCTGGCAAGCTTGGTTAAGCTTTATGGCCAATCCTTTAGTTGTAGCCATCAATATTGTTGCGCTAGCGGGTAGCTTAATGCATGCACAAACTTTTTTTAGCATGATGCCGCAAGTGATGCCGATTCGCCTCAAAGGTAAATTGGTCGACAAGAAGATCATTGTTCTCACGCAGTGGGCAGCGGTCGCGTTCATTTCACTCATTGTACTTATCGTGGTGTAAGGAGCAGTAACGATGAAACCAAACTATTCTGTGGATAGCGCTCCAAAACGTTCAGACGAGCCAATTTGGTGGGGATTATTTGGCGCAGGTGGCACCTGGTTTGCCATGATCACCCCTGTGACCATTCTGGTACTCGGCCTGTTAGCCCCGCTTGGTATCATAGATGCACAAGCGCTAAGCTATGAGCGCGTTGTCGACTTCGCCACCAGCATTATTGGTGCTTTGTTTATTATCGCCACACTCGCGCTGCCAATGTGGCATGCCATGCACCGTGTTCATCATGGCATGCACGATCTTAAGTTCCACACTGGTATTGTCGGCAAAGTGGCTTGTTATGCGTTTGCTGGCTTAATCTCTGCACTTGCCGTGATTTTTATCATTATGATCTAATCAGCCAAATAAAGTGCAAACACCAAAAAGCCCGCGACTGCGGGCTTTTTTATACTTTGCTCACCAATTACAGAATAAAGCGGCTCAAGTCTTCGTCTTCAATAAACTCATCTAAGCGTGTTTTAACATAGTCGGCATCAATGGTCATTTTCGATCCCGCCTTATCCGTCGCTTCAAACGAGATCTCATCCATCAAGCGCTCCATCACAGTGTGAAGACGACGGGCACCAATGTTCTCGGTGGTCTCATTCACTGTCCAAGCCGCTTCTGCGATCTGAGTAATCCCTTCTTCGGTAAACTCGATATCAACATCTTCGGTCTTCATCAAAGCGATGTATTGCTCGGTTAGCGAGGCTTTCGGCTCCGTCAGGATACGCTTGAAATCTTCACTCGACAGCGCTTCTAGCTCAACACGAATAGGTAAACGGCCTTGCAGCTCTGGAATCAAGTCCGATGGGCGCGCCACTTGGAAAGCGCCAGAAGCAACAAACAAGATGTGATCGGTTTTGACCATACCATGTTTAGTCGATACGGTACTTCCTTCGATAAGCGGCAATAGATCGCGTTGTACGCCTTCACGTGAGACATCTGGGCCCGAGCTTTCGCCACGCTTACAGATTTTGTCAATCTCATCGATAAACACGATGCCGTTATTCTCAACGTTGTAAATGGCCTGATCTTTAAGCTCTTCTTGATTCACTAACTTGGCAGCTTCTTCTTCCGCTAGAGCTTTGAAGGCATCTTTGATTTTCAGCTTGCGCTTCTTCTTGGTGTCACCAGCGAGATTTTGAAACATGCCTTGCAGCTGATTGGTCATCTCTTCCATGCCAGGAGGCGCCATGATTTCAACGCCCATTTGCGGTGCGGCGACATCGATCTCTATCTCTTTGTCATCCAACTTTCCTTCACGTAATTTCTTGCGAAAAATTTGGCGGGTGTTCGATGAGCTCTCTTCTTGCGGTTCATTCTGGCCCCAAGAATCACGAGCTGGTGGTAACAAGGCATCAAGAATACGCTCTTCCGCTTGCTCTTCAGCGCGAAACTTCACTTTTTCCATCGCTTGTTGATGAGTCATCTTGACCGCAACATCGGTTAGATCACGAATGATGGTTTCGACCTCTTTACCCACGTAACCGACTTCGGTGAACTTGGTTGCTTCCACTTTAATGAAAGGCGCATTGGCAAGTTTAGCTAGACGACGGGCGATTTCGGTTTTACCGACCCCCGTTGGACCGATCATCAAAATGTTTTTTGGTGTCACTTCAACTCGTAAGCTTTCTTCAAGTTGCATACGGCGCCAGCGGTTACGCAGTGCAATCGCCACTGAACGTTTTGCATTGTCTTGACCAATGATATGGCGGTTTAGTTCATGCACAATTTCGCGAGGGGTCATTTCAGACATAATTAATTTCCTTAAGGTTTATCGCCACTATCTTTGGTTTTATTCTGCTTTATCTTGCGCAGTTTCTAGTTCTTCAATAGTGTGGTGATGGTTGGTGAAAACACAGATGTCACCGGCAATTTTTAGTGCTTTTTCAGCAATTTCACGGGCATCTAAATCGGTATTTTCTAGCAAAGCTGTGGCTGCCGCTTGTGCAAAGTTGCCACCCGAGCCAATCGCAATCAGATCGTTCTCTGGCTGAACCACATCACCGTTACCAGTAATAATCAACGACGCGGTTTCATCCGCTACGGCCAGCAAAGCTTCAAGCTTACGCAGCGCACGATCGCTACGCCAATCTTTCGCCAGTTCGACCGCGGCTTTGGTCAAATGACCTTGGTGCATTTGTAACTTGCTTTCAAAGCGCTCAAACAAGGTAAAAGCATCGGCAGTACTACCAGCAAAGCCAGCCAGTACTTTATTGTTATAGAGGCGACGCACTTTGCGCGCATTGCCCTTCATTACTGTGTTACCGAGAGATACTTGTCCGTCACCAGCGATGACGACTTTATTATTACGACGTACAGAGACAATGGTAGTCACGAGTAGGGCCTCATAATTATGAATTTTTAGTGTTAGAAACTATATGAGGTTGGCTCGTTAGGAATTCAAGGGAGAAACTCAGGATCGTCAAGAACAAAAAACGAACCTCTCGGTTCGTTTTTATAGGATTTATTGCGTTTCTTTCCAAATCGCACAAGGCTCGATCTTGGCACGCTGGAGTTTGTGCTTATCTCGCTCTGCATCACGCTTAAATTTGTATGGGCCTAATACCACGCGATACCAACTGCTGTCTTCTTTCTTGCGGATTTTACTGTTGATCCCCTGGAACGCGATGTCTAGCTTACGTGCTTCCGCATCTTTGCCATTTTTGTAGGCACCACACTGCATAATGTAGGGAATTTCAGACACGACCTGCTCTTTGGCTTTCACCGCAACTTCGCGGCTTGGCAAAGACTCGACATAATCCCACTTCTCTTCAGGAGGCGGCGGCAGTATCGACTTAGGCTTCGCTTGCGGTTTTGTCTGCGTGGGTTGAGCCACAGGCGTTGGCGGTTCAGGATCCTGACTGAGTAAATACAATCCATAGCCAAACACGCCTAACAGAATTAAGGCAAGCAAACCACTACGCCACGGCTTTCGACGCGGAGCGGCTTTGTTTTTTGCAGGTTTTCGGCTTTGGGTGCCACGACCTCTTTTTACGTAATCTCTATTCGCCACGACTGAACATCAATGTAATTGGTTACAACTGACCGACATGTTAATGCAGATTGCTGCACGATGACAGACTTGAAATGGCAGCGGCGCATCAAAACGCGCCGCTGACTATCGCTGCAACTTATAGCACTCTCGGTGGTGCAGCACTTTCACGTATTACTAATGTGGTTTCCAGCAGACGCGAACCTGCTCGTACATCATGACCACGCAAAATCTCAAGCATCATCAACATCGCTTGACGACCAATTTCGTAGCGTGGCTGAGAGATCGTCGTCAACGGTGGATCGCAAAATTGAGCAAATTGAATGTCATCAAAGCCCACCAATGACAAATCCTGAGGCACACGCAAACCAAGCTTTTTAGCTTGTTGAATCGCCCCAATCGCCATCGCATCGTTATGACAAAATATCGCAGTCGGAGGTTCTGGCAGGGCCAATAGCTGACGAACCGCTAGCGCCCCGGCTTCAAAGGTAAAGTCGCCAAATGCGCGATAGGCAGGGTTCATTGTCAAGCCCGCTCGACGCAGAGCTTGCTGATAGCCTTGATGGCGGAAATGACACAATGCCGCACTCTCTGGTCCAGAAATTTCGGCAATACGTTTATGGCCCATCTGAGTAAGGTAATTAACGGCTTCAAAGGCAGACGTTAAGTTATCAATATGCACGGTAGGCAGCTCAAGCTCAGGCGCATATTCACAAGCCATCACCATCGGCGGTAGATTTTTTTGTTCTGGTTTGCTGACATCGAATGGTAAATCAGTGCCCAGCAACAGCATGCCATCAGCTTGTTTAGTGAAAACCAAGTTAACAAATGAGCTTTCACGTCGTTTCTGTAGACCACTATCACCGAGCAGCACAATATAGCCATGCTCCATCGCGGCATCTTCAATGCCACGAATAATTTCAGTGTAGTAAGGATCACAGATGTCAGGAATGATCGCGATGATCGTTTTTGATTCGTTGCGGCGTAGATTACGTGCCAACGAATTTGGTGAATATCCAGCTTCTAAAACAGCGTCTTCTACTCGTTTTCTCGTCGCTGATGATACTTTTTCCGGATTCATCAGCGCTCGAGAAACCGTCGCTGTTGAAACTCCCGCAAGCTGGGCAACATCCTTCATTGTCGCCATAGTGTACTAACCCTCTTTAAATGTTCCAATCCGGTAGCAGATGCCACCTAAGCCTCTAGTTAAAAATAATCATATTCTCTGTGAGCAGAGTGACACAAATTCGCAGGCTAAAGCCTATCTTGTAATTACCTGCACTAAGCAATCGTTTAACTTGCAAAGTATGAAGTGAAAACAACGCATTGCAGACTACCTAGTGTATTCATTTCATAACACAAAGTTACGGGGGATTTAACAAAAATGGCAGCCAGCCAGTGATTAACATCACAAATAAATGAAAAGTTGGTGAATAGAGAACGCTGTAGTTATGATTCAAGCAAGGCTCTGCCAATAAAATCTCCTTCAGACCACCTTTCACTAACTAAGATCTTGCGGTTCTATATCGAGTGTCCAACGTACTTTTTTCGCATTTGGCAACAGGGCTATTGCTGGTTTCGCACTCGCGAGTAACTTTTGCATCATAGGGCGACTTTGCGTTTGCAACAGCAATTGCCAACGAAACTTGCCAGCTCGCTTAGCCAGTGGGGCGGGCGTTGGCCCAAGCACTTGGCAGTATTGGTCAAACAACGGATGTGCCTCTAACGTATGGCGCACCTGGCGAAGAAACTCTTCAACCAATGCCGATTGATTGGCCTCTGCACGAAATAGAGTTAAAAACGAGAACGGTGGTAGCTGAGCCACTTTGCGCTCTTCAAGTGCGGTTTCAGCAAAGTGACGATAACTTTTGCTCAGCAAGGCTTGCAGCAAGCTGTGCTCTGGGTGGTGAGTTTGTAATACAACCTCGCCAGGCTTACTCGCTCGCCCCGCACGGCCAGCAACTTGAATAAATAATTGAGCAAGTCGCTCAGATGCTCGAAAGTCACTACTGTAGAGCGAACCATCGACATCCAGTAAGGCCACCAGCGTCACATCAGGAAAATGGTGCCCTTTAGCCAGCATCTGAGTTCCAATTAAGATTTGATACTCACCATTGCGAATGGCGGTCAAGGCACTTTCCAAACTTCCCTTACGACGTGTGCTGTCGCGATCAATCCGAATGGTTTTGTACTCAGGAAACAACTCGGATAGCTGATGCTCTAATTGTTCAGTACCAACACCAACGGTCACTAGGTGTGTCGAGCCGCACCCTTGGCATTGGTGAATGATCGGTTGCTGAGAGCCACAGTGATGGCAGCGAATTTCACTGCTGTTTTGGTGATAGGTGTAGTACGCATCACAACGCTTACATTCGGCTATCCAGCCACATTCATGACACATCAATGCCGGAGAGAACCCGCGTCGATTCAAAAACAGCATGACCTGATTGCCTGCATTAAGGTGCTTACGCATTTCAGCAATCAAGGGCGCCGATAAACCACTTTCAAGATAGAGACCTTTAACGTCGAGTACTTTGTTGGTGGTTGGGGTCGCATTTCCGGCGCGCGCAGACAGAACCAGATGATGATACTTTCCCACTAAGGCGTTGTGTAATGTTTCTAGTGCTGGCGTGGCCGATCCTAATACAATTGGAATTTGCTCTTTATTGGCACGCATCACCGCGACATCGCGGGCATGATAACGCAAGCTATCTTGCTGTTTATATGAAGCGTCATGCTCCTCATCAACAATAATGATGCCTAGCTTAGCAAATGGTGTCAGTAGCGCAGAACGCGTGCCAATGACAATCCCTGCGGCATTATCACGCGCGCTCAGCCAAGCATTGAGTCGCTCGGTATCATTTAAACCTGAGTGGATCACTTCAACCGGTACATTAAAGCGGCGTTTAAAGCGATTGATGGTTTGCGGAGTCAATCCGATTTCAGGCACCAGCACTAACGCTTGCGCGCCTTGCTCTAGTACTGGCTTTATCATATTTAAGTAGACTTCGGTTTTACCCGACCCGGTCACCCCTTCCAGTAAATAACAGCCAAACCCTTGCGCGCTGTTTACCGTCGCAATCGCAACGGCCTGCTCAGCATTGAGCTTAGGTTTGTCGACGTTGGCCTCAACATCTTGATGCCAATCGCGAATCACTGGCTTGCTTTCTAACGATGCAATCCAGTCTTTTTCCACTAAGGTTTTTAATACTGACGAGCTGATCTCTTGATCAATAAACTCTTGGTGTGCGACAGATCCGGCTTCAAGCATGTGCATGACCTTCGCCTGCTTCACCGCGCGACCAAATCCCTGCATCAGTTGATCGCGACCACTCGCGGTCAGTTGCCACGAAACCAGCGTGGCAAAATCAGCGGGCTTCCCTTTGCGCAAAGCACTTGGCATCGCATTGAATAAAGTCTCGCCGAGCGGATATTGATAGAACTGGCTGCACCAATGAAGTAAGGCATAAAGCCGTTCAGGCCAAACTGGTTGACTATCAAGCACTTGTTTAATCGGCTTGATTTTTGTCAGCTCAAATTCTGACTCATTAACCAAAGCCGTCACCAAACCGACTAACGTTTGCCGACCAAAAGGCACCGATACACGGCCACCGATAATCGGAAACAGGTGATTCGGTATCAGATAATCGAATTGTTTATCGAGTGGCACAGGTAACGCTACTCGGGCAATCGTTGGTCGCATAGTGGCTATCGAGCTCTTGGGGAGGTAACGCTGCTTAGTCTAAGGTAAAAATGACCGACAAGAAAGCGACTCCGCACCCACGACAACGCCAAGTTTCGGCTAAAAAAGTAGCAGATTTATGGTTAAATCGGTTGATCACTGTGGCGCGATTCATTACTATATCGCGCCTTAGAGATATGGCTGTCATTTGGCGGCGGTATCCAAGCAACTTTTATTAACTACGTGTGGTGTCCGGCTTAGAATCGGATAGCGACACGGCCTATATTCAGAGGTTCTCCCATGAAAGCTGGTATCCACCCAGAGTACAAAGCAGTTAAAGCGACTTGTTCTTGCGGCAACTCTTTCGAGTTCAACTCAACGCTAAGCAAAGAGTCTATCCACCTAGACGTATGTGACAAATGTCACCCATTCTACACTGGTAAGCAACGTATCGTAGATACAGGCGGCCGTGTTGATCGCTTCAACAAACGTTTCGGTGCTCTATCAAGCAAGAAGTAATTTCTGCTTAGATATCGAATCTAGAAAGGACGCTCAGGCGTCCTTTTTTGTTATCTATCATAGGGTAATTAGCATTCATTTAGAGTATTGTGTTATTGATACTAGGCATTACCAGTGATCCCTCTTGATATCTGGTCTTATCAGCCGACTTTTACAACCTTTTATTGCTTCCGCTCGCATTCTGACCTAGGCAGCTTGACTTAGTTACTCTAAAATGGATTCCCCTTTCCATATAATTATTAACGAGTACCTACACCTATGTCCGATGACAATCCTCAACAACTATCTCCTGAAGAGCAATTCCGTCAGCAAGCATTGGATTACCATGCCTACCCGACGCCAGGCAAAATTTCTGTTGAGCTGACTACCCCAGCCGAAACCGCCAGAGACCTAGCGCTCGCCTACAGCCCAGGCGTTGCAGAACCCGTACGCGAAATCGCCCAAAACGTCGATAACGTCTATAAGTACACCTCAAAAGGCAATATGGTAGCTGTAATCTCAAACGGTACCGCAATTTTAGGCTTGGGTAACCTAGGTCCAATGGCATCAAAACCTGTTATGGAAGGTAAAGCACTGCTCTTTAAGCGCTTTGCAGGTCTTGATTCGATTGATATTGAGGTCAAACACCGCACTATCGAAGAATTTGTTGATACCGTTGCCAACATCGCCGATACCTTTGGCGGTATTAACCTAGAAGATATCAAAGCACCGGATTGTTTTGAGATTGAAAGACAGTTGATTGAGCGTTGTGATGTACCTGTGTTCCACGACGACCAACACGGAACTGCGATTGTGACGGCTGCGGGGATGTTAAATGCGATTGAATTGCAAGGAAAGAAACTTCAAGACGCAACCATAGTCTGTCTTGGTGCCGGCGCTGCCGCCGTTGCTTGTATGGAACTGCTGATCAAATGTGGCGCAATGCGTGAGAAAATCTACATGCTGGATCGCAAAGGCGTTATTCATACTCGTCGTGAAGATCTCAATGAATACAAACAGCTATTTGCTAACAATACTGATAAACGAACGTTAGAAGATGTAATTGAAGGGGCCGATCTGTTCTTAGGTGTATCAGGTCCAAACTTGCTGCCGCCCGAGGCGCTTAAATTGATGGCCGATAAGCCGATTGTGTTTGCTTGTTCGAATCCAGATCCAGAAATCAAGCCAGAGCTAGCCAGAGCCGTTCGCCAAGATCTGATCATGGGAACCGGACGCAGTGACTATCCGAACCAAGTCAATAACGTGCTGTGTTTCCCATTCATCTTCCGTGGTGCGCTGGATGTGCGTGCTAGCGAAATCAATGATGAGATGAAACTGGCCGCGGTTGAAGCCATTCGTCAGCTCGCCAAAGAAGAAGTGCCAGCAGAAGTATTAAAAGCCGCGGGGGTTAGCGCGCTGTCATTTGGCCCAGATTACATCATTCCAAAACCAATGGATTCTCGCCTATTGTCTCGCGTAGCTAAAGCAGTCGCGCAAGCGGCTGTCGACTCAGGTGTCGCGCGAATAGAAATGCCAGAAAACTACATGGCAGAGTAAGCCTGTTGTGATGAACAAAAAAACCGCTGTTTAATACAGCGGTTTTTTTTAAGAATTTTACCTTGCAGAAAAAAATGACATGCCGTGGTGATTATTCATCAAACGCTTCGAACTCAATGCCCATTTCTGTCATTAGTTTTTTCACCTCTGTCGGGATATCATCTGGGCGATCTTTACGCAAGTCTTCATCCGTTGGCAGTGGCTGACCTGTGTATGCGTGCAAAAACGCTTCGCACAATAGCTCACTGTTTGTCGCGTGGCGCAGGTTATTGATCTGACGGCGCGTACGTTCATCAGTTAAAACCTTTAATACTTTCAATGGAATAGAAACAGTAATCTTCTTTACTTGCTCACTTTTTTTTCCATGCTCAGCGTACGGGCTAATGTATTCGCCATTCCAGTCTGCCATTGCGCACCTTTGTAAAAATGTATGTTTGAAATTAGAAGCCGCAATTTTAGCGGCATTTATGTCCACAAGCAAAGACATATAGACGTCTAGAAGCATTGACGTCCACAAAAATGACAAGTAAAGTGGTCAGAAATGGAGTTGGAATTGCTCATATCTGACATCTTCAAGATATAGCGCATTCCCTGCAACAAGTCACTATAGTTCGAAAGGAAACGCCCATGAGCACCCGTAAACCAGCCACAATCGCGGTACGTACTGGTATCGAGTCAGACACTCAACATCACGCCGTTGTTCCCCCTATTTATCTCTCAACGAACTATAGCTTCCCGGCCTTTGGTGAAGTGCCTCAATATGACTACACCCGCTCGGGCAACCCAAACCGAGGCTTGCTTGAAACCGCACTGTATGAGCTTGAATCAGGCAAAGGGGCGGTAGTGACTAACTGTGGTACCTCTGCATTGAATTTGTGGGTCTCGGCCTTCCTAGGGCCTGAGGATTTAATTGTTGCCCCCCATGACTGCTACGGCGGAACATACCGCCTATTCAATACCCGCGCTCAGAAAGGAGACTTCAAAGTAGCATTCGTTGACCAATCTGATCAAAAAGCGCTCTCTAATGCGCTCGCTCAAAAGCCAAAACTTATCTTGATAGAAACGCCATCAAATCCATTAGTACGCGTGGTCGATATTGAAAAACTGTGTCAACAAGCCAAACAAGTCGGTGCACTGGTCGCGGTCGACAATACTTTTTTAACGCCTGTATTCCAAAAGCCGCTCGAGCTAGGTGCAGATTTTGTTATTCACTCAACCACTAAGTACATTAATGGTCACTCGGATGTGATTGGCGGTGTCGTGATCACCAAAACCGAGCAACATGCTGAAGAGCTTGCTTGGTGGGGCAACTGCATTGGCGCAACAGGGACGCCATTTGACAGCTATATGACGCTACGCGGTCTGCGAACCCTAGGCGCGCGTATGAAAGCCCACGAAGAAGGTGCCAGTAAAGTCTTACAGTTCCTACAGAGCGAGTCTTTGGTCAGCGCCATCTATCATCCAAGTCTGCCAAATCACCCCGGCCATGAGATCGCTAAAAAGCAGCAAACTGGCTTTGGCTCAATGTTAAGTTTTGAGTTTGCAGGTAGCTTTGAACAACTTAAAGCCTTTGTTGGCCATCTCGAACTCTTTTCTCTAGCAGAGTCATTAGGCGGTGTTGAAAGCTTGATTTGCCACCCTGCCTCAATGACGCATCGAGCTATGGGTGAAATTGCGCTAGCCGAAGCGGGTATATCACAACAGCTATTACGCTTATCTGTTGGTTTAGAAGATAGTGAAGATCTGATTGACGACCTCACTCAAGCATTTATTAAAGTGAAGGAGGCTGCGTAATGTCTGCCACGCCACGTCAACTGCATAAATTCGGTGGCAGTAGCCTTGCTGACCCAGATTGTTACCGTCGAGTCGTTGGCATACTCAAAGAGTATTCCACTGCTGAGGACTTGATCGTTGTTTCCGCGGCGGGCAAAACCACCAACCGTCTGATTGCTTTTTTGGACGCGCTCAACAAAGATGGCCGCCTCGCACACGAAGAGCTTCAGACGCTACGCCAATATCAAAGTGAGCTAATTGAAGCGCTTGTTGAAGGCGATGAAAAGCAACCATTGCTTGCCACGCTGCGCGATGAGTTCACGACCCTAGGTGAGCTAACGGCGCCATTAACCGACGCCGATAAAGCGGCGGTACTCGGTCACGGTGAAGTATGGTCTTCGCGCTTACTCGCCGCTTTACTCAATCAAGCAGATCTGCCTGCAACCGCGCAAGACGCGCGCGCTTTTTTACGAGCTCAAACTGGCACACAACCCGAGGTCGATTTCGGTGCGTCTTATCCTCTGATCAAAGAAGCCTTGGTGCAACACGCGCACCACCGAATCGTCATTACTGGCTTTATGGCTCAGGACACGTTAGGCCGTACAGTACTACTCGGTCGGAACGGCTCTGATTACTCAGCAACTGTGATTGGCGCATTGGCCGAAGTCAGTCGAGTGACGATTTGGAGCGATGTAGCTGGTGTGTACAGTGCTGATCCTAGGTTGGTCTCTGATGCTTGTTTACTTCCACTATTAAGGTTAGATGAAGCCAGTGAATTGGCTCGCCTAGCTGCGCCCGTGTTGCACAGCCGGACTCTTCAGCCTGTTGCGCAAAGCACCATGGATTTGCACTTACGTTGCAGCTATCAACCAGAATCAGGCTCAACCCGCATTGAGCGCGTTCTTGCCTCTGGCCGCGGTGCAAAAATCATCTCCTCACTTGATGAAGTGCAATTGATTCAACTGAGCTTCTCGTCAGGGCATGATTTCACACGCTTCGAGAACGAAGTCTTAGCGAGCCTTAAACGCGCTCAACTTGAGCCTCTGACCTACGAGTCACAACCTGACAAACATCGTCTGCGTTTGGCCTATACCAGCGAAATCGTTGGTGGTGCACTAGAGTACTTGCAAGACACCGCGATTGAAGCTGAGCTCAAACTCAAAGAAGGTTACGCCATGGTCGCGGCGGTTGGAGCTGGTGTCACTAAGAACCCTAACCATTGTTACGGCTTCTATCAGCAACTAAAAAATGCACCAGTGGAATTTATTTCTGAGTCACTGTCGGGGCTAAGTTTAGTCGCCGTGCTACGCACCATTGATACCAACCCATTAGTCAAAGCGATCCACAGCCAGCTTTTTCAAGCACAAAAGCGCGTCGCCATCGCGTTATGTGGTAAAGGTAATATCGGCTCAAGTTGGTTAGAGCTGTTTTGTGAACAAAAATCTGAACTTGAAAAACGTCACGGGATGAATTTTGAGCTCGTCGCCGTTGTCGATAGTCAAACCTATTGGTTTAACGATCAAGGGATAGTAGCCAGTGAAGTGAGTGCGCATTTCGATGAAGAGGCGATCAGTTACCAAGGAAGCGACTGGATCGAAAAGCTCGGTGCACTACAAGGGTATGACGATTTAGTGGTACTGGATGTAACGGCCAGTAAAGAGCTTGCCGGACGCTATTTAGAAATCGCCGAACAAGGAATGCACCTAATTTCGGCCAATAAAGTCGCCGGATCAGCATCAAGTCACTACTATCATCAAGTTCAAGATGCGTTTGCCAAAATTAACCGCCACTGGCTGTACAACGCCACCGTCGGAGCTGGCTTACCAATTAATCACACCGTCAGAGATTTGCGTGAAAGTGGTGATGACATTAGTGCTTTATCGGGCATTTTTTCCGGTACGCTCTCGTGGTTATTTCAACAATACGATGGCAGCGTGCCGTTTGCAGAACTTGTCGATCTTGCCTGGCAACAAGGCTTAACAGAACCTGACCCTCGTAGCGATCTTGATGGCTCTGACGTGATGCGTAAATTGGTCATTCTTGCCCGTGAGTCTGGATTAGCTATCGAACCGGAAGCGGTCAAAGTTGAGAGCTTAGTGCCTGATGAGTTAGCTCAGCTTTCATTAGATGAGTTCCTTGATAAGAGCCAATTATTGAGTGAGTTACTCGCAGAGCGGCTTGAAAAAGCCCAACGCGAAGACAAGGTACTGCGTTACGTAGCGCGCTTAGAGAAAAATGGTAAAGCAACGGTTGGCGTAGAGGCATTAACGAAAGAGCATGCACTCGCTAACCTGCTGCCTTGCGACAATATCTTTGCTATTGAGAGTAAATGGTATAAAGATAATCCACTGGTAATTCGAGGGCCTGGTGCGGGTAGAGAGGTCACTGCAGGGGCTATTCAATCGGATCTCAATCTATTATCAAGCCTACTTTAGTTATCAGGCGCTAGACTTATCTAGCGCCTTTTTTGTGTCTAGTTAGTGCTAACAGTGGCTCTGTCACTAAACTTGAAACTGGCTCATTATTAACTTGAGAAAAATTCATACACACGCAGTTGACTTTAAAACGTATTCAATACATTCTGTAGACATATAGACGTCTAAACGTCGATTTAAAATTTATGTTTGTTGGCTGGGATGCCACAGGGAGAGAGCAAGATGGGATACACACACGCGGGTCATATTGACGCTTTAAATCAGAATGTCGCGGAACTATCTGACAATATCAATGTGTCATTTGAGTTTTTTCCACCGAGCAGCGAGAAAATGGAAGAAACGCTGTGGAACTCTGTACATCGCTTAAAAAACCTCAAACCTAAATTTGTTTCAGTCACTTACGGCGCCAACTCTGGTGAGCGTGATAGAACTCACTCGATCATCAAAGAGATTAAAGCCGAAACGGGTCTCGTGGCAGCCCCGCACTTGACCTGTATCGACGCTTCTCGTGATGAGCTAATCCAGATTGCAGATGACTACTGGGCAAATGGCATTCAAAACATTGTGGCGCTGCGCGGTGACATTCCACCTAGTGGCGGAAAACCTGATATGTATGCCTCTGACTTAGTTGAACTGTTAAAAGCACGCCATGATTTTGATATTTCAGTCGCCGCTTTTCCTGAAGTGCACCCAGAAGCCAAAAGCGCTCAGTCAGATCTTCTTAATCTAAAACGTAAAGTCGACGCTGGCGCCAATCGAGCAATCACTCAATTCTTTTTTGATGTCGAGAGCTACTTACGCTTTCGTGACCGTTGTGTAGCGGCTGGCATTGATGTCGAGATCGTACCGGGGATATTACCCGTTTCAAACTTCAAACAAGCCTCGCGCTTCGCAGCGCAAAATGCAGTTAAGGTTCCAGGATGGATGGCAAAACAGTTTGAAGGCCTTGATGACGATCCAACAACTCGTCAGTTGGTAGGAGCAAGCCAGGCGATCGACATGGTGCGTATTTTAAGTCGTGAAGGCGTAAAGGATTTCCACTTCTACACACTCAACCGTGCAGAGATGACCTACGCGCTATGCCATACTCTCGGCGTACGCCCACGAGTTTAAGCCAATGTAGACAAAATACACCAGAAAAAAGGCTGAACGTTAGGTTCAGCCTTTTTTGATTGATATGAAAACGTATTACTCAACGTCGTCCATTTTACCCAGTAGATTACGAATACGCTCTTGCCAGGCGTTGTGCTCTTGTTGCATTAGTTCTGCTTTCTGTTCAAGCTCTGCACGATTGTTACGTAGCTCGTTAGCCTCAGTCGCCAGCTTCTCTTTCTCTTCTTTTAGTTCTT
Organism: Vibrio pacinii DSM 19139; assembly: GCF_000711795.1. GTDB lineage: Bacteria > Pseudomonadota > Gammaproteobacteria > Enterobacterales > Vibrionaceae > Vibrio > Vibrio pacinii. The sequence continues at coordinate 65,419 of NZ_JONH01000021.1, forward strand.
CTACTTCCATTTGTAAAAGAGCAATTGTATCAACAGCGGTTTGAATTTTTGCTTCTAGTTGTTCTAGTACTTCAAAAGACATTTTAGCCTACCTATAGGTTATCCGGAGAAGGGTTTTGATCATCGGTGACCTAAACCTTATTTATCCCCATTCTACTCAGCCATGCGCAGAGAAACACTCTCTATATTGTAGTTTTTGCATCATTTGATTAAAAATTCAGCGCTAATTGACAATACCTTTACATCTTAAGGTGTTTGAGTGTTTCCCGGCCAATATAACCAACAAGATTGATCCAGTTCAATACCAACAAAAGCGAAAAGGCAAACGTTTCCTTTTTGATGTGATAAAATTCTGCCGATTTAATTTCTCTCAATCCTTTTACTTTGGAGTCATCATGAAACGCGATTTAGCAATGGCCTTTTCTCGAGTTACTGAAGGGGCAGCACTTGCAGGATATAAGTGGCTTGGCCGTGGCGATAAAAATGCAGCCGACGGCGCTGCCGTGGAAGTGATGCGCAGCCTACTTAATAAAACCGATATCAGTGGCGAGATCGTTATTGGCGAAGGCGAGATTGATGATGCACCCATGCTCTACATTGGTGAATGTGTTGGTATTGGTGGTGATGAAGTCGATATCGCAGTTGACCCAATTGAAGGGACTCGCATGACCGCAATGGGTCAATCGAACGCATTGGCAGTATTGGCGGCTGGCGAAAAAGGAAGCTTTCTAAAAGCCCCAGACATGTACATGGAAAAACTGGTTGTAGGCCCTGGCGCAAAGGGTTGTATCGATTTGAATAAACCATTAAAAGAAAACCTAGAGAATATCGCCGCAGCGCTCAATAAGACGTTAGACACTTTAGTGGTCATTACGCTCGCTAAGCCACGCCACGACGATGTCATTGCACAAATGCAATCTATGGGCGTGCGCGTATTTGCGGTGCCTGATGGCGACGTAGCGGCATCAATTCTCACCTGTATGCCAGATAGCGAAGTCGATGCGATGTACTGCATTGGTGGTGCTCCTGAAGGCGTTGTTTCTGCCGCAGTGATCCGCGCTCTTGATGGGGACATGCATGGCCGTTTACTACCACGCCACCAAGTGAAAGGCGACAGTGAAGAAAATCGTATTTATGGTGCTAATGAGCTCAAGCGCTGTGAAGAGATGAATGTACAAGCCTACGTCGTACTTGCCATGGAAGACATGGCACGTAGTGATAATGTTATCTTTTCTGCTACAGGCATCACTAAAGGTGATTTATTAGAAGGGATCACTCGTTCGGGAAATATTGCAACGACAGAAACACTATTGATCCGAGGCCGTTGCCGTACCATTCGCCGTATTAAGTCTATTCACTATCTAGAGCGCAAAGATCCAGAAGTAAGAGACATTATTCTTTAGCCACAAGCGATATGAGAGGTCAGCACTAGCTGGCCTTTTTACTGAGACGCAGACATTTCACCGTCTAGCCATCACCAAGCCGATTTTATACCGACGTAAAAAAGCCCAAGTCTTTCGACTTGGGCTTAGTATAATGGCGGAGTGGACGGGACTCGAACCCGCGACCCCCGGCGTGACAGGCCGGTATTCTAACCAACTGAACTACCACTCCGCAGTGGCGTACTCGCATTCGCAAGTGTCCATTTTTTGTCTTCACCTTTATAAAAGGCAAACACTAAATTAAAGCCTGGCGATGTCCTACTCTCACATGGGGAGACCCCACACTACCATCGGCGCTAATTCGTTTCACTTCTGAGTTCGGCATGGAAATCAGGTGGGTCCAAATCGCTATGGTCGCCAAGCAAATTCTTAAAATTCGGAAAGCTGTAAAAGTTCGTCACACATTCAATATTCTTGCTTTGAGTCCAATCAAAACCCTTTGGGTGTTGTATGGTTAAGCCTCACGGGCAATTAGTACAGGTTAGCTCAATGCCTCGCAGCACTTACACACCCTGCCTATCAACGTTCTAGTCTTGAACAACCCTTTAGGACACTTAAAGTGCCAGGGAAGACTCATCTCAGGGCTCGCTTCGCGCTTAGATGCTTTCAGCGCTTATCGATTCCGAACTTAGCTACCGGGCAATGCCACTGGCGTGACAACCCGAACACCAGAGGTTCGTCCAC
>NZ_JONH01000022.1 GCF_000711795.1 Vibrio pacinii DSM 19139
TGTAGCGTGATTTTTTCATCATGCGTTCTCCGTTTGTTTCAGTGTAAACGGAAAAACTCTAATAGCTAATGACCAGTTTTTTGGGGAGGGTTACAGGGGTTCCGATGCTCTTCACCAGGGAAAAACTCTGCATCCCAACTCATCCCCAAATCTGTATCTGTCATGGCTCGAGTCATTATTTTTGTGTCCAGTCCTACAGCGTGGTTTGATGCACTGGCTTTCAACTTGTACTGTAAAGGAATGGTAAAGTTACTTAGGTCTCCAGGGCCTGTCTTATCTAATGTCATATATGCAGAGGAATTCGCGAAAACCTCCTTTCCGGCCGCTTTTTCTGGTTCACTTAGGAACAACCAAAATTTACGAGATTTAGACTGTTCATTTACGATATTGATCTTGTATTCTGTAGTCATGTTTTAAGCCTTATATTTAACTAATAATATTTAATTTATCAGTATAACTATCTAACTGACCGGTTCAGTGTAGAAGCAATCACTACATGCACAATATGAATCATATTGCATTTATCATATATTAAGCATGACTCACACAAGCCATGAATCCAAAGAGACTTCTCAAATTTTATTTGTGATAACAAAGGCACATTTAGAACTTTTCAATGCTAAAAATTCAATCCTATACTACTCACGTCCAAATTCAGCTCTGCCCCCTTCTCGCTCTTAGCTTTGTATACTGTGACAGGCTTATCTGACTTAATTCGGAGTTCTACTTCGGATTTGCTTTTTAAGGTTGACTCGTTAGTGGTTGGTTGGCTTGGTATTGCTTTGGCGTAGTCAGATTTCCTGACTGATAAGCATGGTATTGTGAGCTAGTCGTTTCTCGGCGGTTTTGTCTTTAATGCCATCCAGTTTATTGGCATGGATGGTTAGATTTGTTTTGTCGATTTACGTTGGCAGAAAGGCGCCCCTAGTATTGCGACATTGAACTCTGAGCTCGCCCGATTTAAAGCCATGTTTAGTAAGTTGAAAGAGCTAAAAGAATGGAAAAGGCAAAAAAAGGAGCCGCAAAAAGCGGCTCTTAATCATTCGGAATTTACGAAACGTTCTAGTTTCACTCTTTACCGAATACGTTGTTCTCTTGCTCTTGTACACGGATAAAAGTCGTACGCTTAGTTAGCTCTTTAAGCTTTGCTGCGCCTACGTAGGTACACGTTGAGCGGACACCGCCGAGGATGTCAGAGATCGTCTCATGAACGCTACCACGGAATGGCAATAGTACGGTTTTTCCTTCAGCTGCGCGGTACTTAGCCACACCACCAGAGTGCTTCGCCATGGCTGACTGAGAAGACATGCCATAGAACTTCATGAACGTTTGTCCATCCTTTTCGATACGTTCACCGCCCGCTTCTTCGTGGCCAGCAAGCATACCGCCAAGCATAACGAAATCAGCGCCGCCACCAAATGCTTTAGCTACATCGCCAGCACAAGAACAGCCACCATCACCAATGATCATACCGCCAAGGCCATGCGCTGCATCACCACATTCAATGATTGCCGAAAGCTGCGGATAACCGACGCCAGTTTTGACTCGCGTGGTACAAACCGACCCTGGGCCGATACCGACTTTGACGATATCTGCGCCCGCAAGGATAAGCTCTTCACACATATCCCCTGTCACGACATTGCCCGCTGAAATGACCTTATCAGGGAACGCCGCGCGAACTTTTTCTACATACTCAACAAGGTGCTCTGAGTAACCGTTAGCAATGTCGATACAGATAAAGATCAGCTCATCACTTAGCGCCATAATATCTTGGGTTTTCTGAAAATCCGCTTCAGACGTCCCCGTTGAGACCATCACATGCTTTAGCGTCGCGCTGTCGGCCCCTTTAACAAAGTCGGCCCAATCTTCAACGGTATAATGCTTATGCACAGCCGTCATGACATCATGCTCTGCAAGTGCTCGCGCCATTTCAAAACTACCGACTGAATCCATATTAGCGGCGATTACGGGGGTCCCTGACCATTGACGCCCGCTATGCTTGAAGGTAATATCGCGGGTTAATTCAACTTGAGAGCGACTTTTTAACGTTGATCGCTTAGGGCGAAATAGCACGTCTTTGAAGCCTAACTTAAGTTCTTGTTCGATACGCATTAATACAGTTCCTTTCTCGTAAAAATCGGAGTGTCGGTGCGTTTTCAGTCAGCGTTGGCAGACGCTTTACTGAGTTTCGGACACAAAAAAACCGGAGCGTTGGCAGACGCTCCGGTTTTCAGCATTATAGGTCGCAATTTAATTCTCGCAAGACTGATATTCCTCATTTTTTTATGCTACAGTTCGGTTAAGTTGCATACCTACACAACGCCCCCTTCCTGATTCAATCTCACTAAAAAGATAATAAACAATTACTTACCGTATATTTTAGCAAGCGTTTGCGCACCCTTTCACGATTTGACTGCTGACGTCTATTTGACCTATTCAATGACTAAAGTGAGTATCTGTGAGCCAAAGCATCACTTAATCATGATTTTTATCGGTTTTTAAATGAGATAAATAAACAAAAAAGCAGCGATTGACGCTGCTTTTTATCTAATAAGCTTAGATTACAGCTTAAAGAACGCCAGTTGTGCTTTTTGCTTTTCAGCCAGAGTCGATAGCTCTTGGCTCGCACTGGCACTTTGGCAAATACCTGATACGTTTTGATTTACCAGTTCTGACATATTAACAACGTTACGGTTAATATCTTGCGTCACTTGGGATTGCTGCTCGGCCGCTGTCGCGACCTGCGCATTGGCATCATTAATGTTGGCTACCGATTCAGTAATCCCCAGTAACGCACTATTAGTCTGCTCTGCAAGCTGATTGTTCTTAGCTAGAACGTCTAAGCTCACCTGCATACTGTCGTTAGCGCAACCTGACTGTTTTTGCAGATCTTCAATAATGGTCTGGATTTCACCTGTCGATTCTTGCGTGCGCGCCGCAAGCATACGCACTTCATCGGCGACAACGGCAAAACCACGCCCCGATTCACCCGCACGCGCGGCCTCAATAGCGGCGTTCAATGCAAGTAGATTCGTCTGTTCAGAGACACTGCGAATAACTTCAATCACATCACTAATCTGCTCTGATTGCTGTTTTAGATTCATCACAACTTGCGCCGCCTCATTCAAGGCATTGCCCATCTGCACACTGGTCTGTTTGCTTTCTTCAAAAATATTCAAACCTGACTGAGCAAGCTGATCGGCCTCACGAGCAGTTGAATCAGCAATTTGAGCATTATCACTCACGTTATCAGCGGTACTCGATAGCTCGTTCACCGCCGAGGCGACTTGCTCAATTTCAGCCAACTCTTGCTGCGCGTTAGCTTGGGCTTGCGTCATTACTGCGGCTAACTCGGTTGAGGCCGAGGCCACTTCTTCACTAATTCGGCTCAGTTGTTCAACCGTGGTGTGGAGCTGTTGAGCCGTCAGATTGACATCTTGACCCAATTTAGCAATTTCATTTTGCCCCTCAACATTGGCGCGAATAGAGAGATCTCCTTGTGCCAGCTTACGCATCACTTCTTGCAACGCAAAAATTGGGTTGACGATAAGTCCAGACAAGATCCAAGCCACCATCAAAGAGATAAACAATACCACCAGCACCAATATCATCGCGGTCGTTTTAACTTTGGTGTTTTGCGCGTCACTGCGAGCCATGGTATTCGCCGCGTAATCGTTCACTTTAACCGAAAGTGCGTTGAGCGCTGCGATCATCTCGATACCCGACTGACGATATTGACTGATGAAACGGTTGTATTCCTGATCGGTCACTTGACCAAGATCGCGTCTAGATAATGTTTCAACCGCTCGATGGGAAAATTGAATGTAGTTTTCAATGACACTGCGCGTTACGCTAACGTCTTGACGAAATTCAGCGTTATTCGCCATAAGATCAAGAGCTTTATCAATACTGCTTAGCGTTGTTTGCAATTCATCAACGAACTGCTTACGTCTTGATGAGTCATAAATCGCATAAACCGCACTGATTCGTAAAGGATAAAGCTGATCACCAATTTCAGCTAATGTATCTTTATAGACAATCAACGAGTCGATACTCGCATTTACCGTTTTTTGCTCTTGTTCGAGATTCACTTTGGTTATCCACAGGGTGACAAGTAAGGTCAACGTGGTGAATAAGACAGGTAAAAGTACCTGAGTACGTATTGATAAGTTTTTCAGGGAAATATTCATTATTTTGTTCTCATGACGTCGTTGCTGCCGAATTATAATCAACGGCTTTTCTTGGGATAATCGAGTCAAAGAGTGTAAATCTCATTCGACTACTCGCGCTGCAGTGATCGATTAAGTTACATAATCCATAGACTGAGTAAGGATACTCAAATCAAACTATGCAATCAATTTATAAAATAGATGCAGAGCACTAAAGTGACTATATACTAATCAATCAGTTAGGTATTTCTTGTCTGGAATGCAGAGCACTAATAAAAACAGCGGCAAAGAGCCACAAACTTTAGCTATTATTTGGCTGCTTAATCTCAATGAAGGCTGTCAGTAGATGCTATTTAACCTGAGGGGACAAGGGGACTGTGTTATCGCTCGTCTTTTGGTGAGTCCATCACGACCATGGTTGTGATCGATTGCACTTGAGTACACTCACCGAGCACATCAGCATGAAACTTTTTATAACTGGCAAGATCTTTAGTTTCTACCCTCAACAGATACTCATTAGCACCAGTAATGTTATGACATTCAACTACCTGTTCGACAAAACGAACGTGGTCTTCAAACTCTTGCTGAGACTGCTTTTTGTGACTACACAACCCGATAGAAACATAAGCGATAAAACCAACACCTAGCTGTGTATTATCCAATACCGCACGATAACCTTTGATCACCGCGCGCTTTTCTAGCTCTTGCACGCGTCTTAACGTCGCCGAGGGCGATAACCCAATGCGCTCAGCAAGCTCAACATTCGACACTTTTCCATCGGCTTTAAGCTCGTGCAATATTCTTTCGTCAAACTTATCCATAATTAACCTTTGTTGTGCAAATACGTAAAATCATGCAAATAAAAGCACATAATTGCCCAGCTTTCTACATAAGATAATCATTATTCAGTTATCCGCTATTAGCACGCAATATTATTGCGCTTACTTTGACATTAGGAACATGCCATGGAATTTGAACAGCTCGGTGCTTTGATTGTCTTTGCTTTTGTCTCAACGTTTACCCCCGGACCGAACAATCTAATGTTAATGACGTCCGGAGCAAACGTGGGGTATCGCCGCACCCTTCCCCACATGTGTGGAATCGCGTTCGGCTTTGCATTTATGGTGCTACTGATTGGGCTTGGGTTATCAGCACTGTTTAATACTTATCCAATTGTTCATATGATATTGAAATACCTCAGCTTGGCTTACCTTGCGTATTTGGCGATAAAAATTGCACTAAGTGGTCAGGCCAAAGATGTCGATAATTTTACACCTATGACGTTTATGGGTGCAGCCAGTTTTCAATGGGTCAATCCTAAAGGTTGGTCAATGGCACTCAGCTCTGTGGCCTTGTACAGTAATAGCGGTGGTTGGGTTGAATTGATGATCATTTCTATCACGTTTCTGGTCGTCAACTTCCCATCCGGCACCTTTTGGATTTTGGCCGGAAGGGAGTTACAACGGTGGCTGACAACTGCACTGCGTATCAGAAGTTTTAACATCATCATGGCGTTACTGCTGGTTGGCTCGACACTACCGATGATTTAAAGCTTCACTAGTAATCCACCGCTAAACAGGTAAAATCACGCTTTGTTGAGTTTACCTGTTTATGAATGACCAGATGCACCATCCAGACCGCTTATTTACCCGTTTTAACACATCGATAGAATCTTATTCACTGCCAGAAAAGTTTACCTATCCGTTTTATTATCAACCACATCCCTTGTGCGTTGAGGCAGCGAAACAATTGCAAGATTACCTGCGACAACAACAAGAGTGGCAGCATAATTTCGGCCTATCGAATGACGCGTCAGCAAGTGGCAAAATGTTCGGTGTATTACTGGTTGAAAGCCCCCAAGGTGAAGTAGGCTTTTTGGCTGCATTTTCTGGTAAAGTCGCCGACAAAAACCTATTACCCGGATTCGTTCCACCAGTGTTTGACATGCTCACTGAACAAAGTTTTTTTCGCCGCGAGCTAGCCGAGATCACCGAATTGAATCATGAGGTTAACCAGCTAGAAACCAGTCTCGAATTAGCGCAACTTAAACAGGCGTTAAGTACCCTACAGCAACAATATGCGATTGAGGAGTCTCAACTTCGAGAGCAGATGATCAACGCACGAGCAACACGTAAGGCGCAGCGGCAAAAAGCGCAACAGCACATGGCCCCACAAGCCTTTACTGAGTTCAATGTTGAACTCAGTAAGCAAAGCGTGGCCGATAAAAATTCACTGAAGTACTTAAAGCTTGAGTGGGAACAAAAAATTGCTCAAATACAACATCAATTCGATACACTCGACACAAAGCTTTCAGCGTTTAAAAATCAGCGCGCGACGCTTTCCAACCTACTACAAAATAAACTGTTTGATCAGTACCGTTTCTTAAATGCACTTGGCGAGCATCAATCACTGAAAGCCATTTTTGCAAACACCAATTCGCCTACCCCTCCAGCAGGCGCTGGTGAATGCGCGGCACCTAAACTGCTTCATTTTGCCTTCAAGCATGGCTTTAAGCCGCTTGCCATCGCTGAGTTTTGGTGGGGGGCATCACCTAAGTCAGAAATTCGACAACACGGACAGTTTTATCCTTCGTGTAACAGTAAATGTCAGCCAATATTGGGTCATATGCTGAAAGGGCTTAACGTCGACGATAATCCTTTAGAAGAGAACTGGGCGCAAGACAAAGAGCTCGAGATCATCTACCAAGACGAGGCAATCGTGGTCGTCAACAAACCTTCTGGGCTGCTTTCTGTTCCGGGCAAGGTGATCAACGACTCGGCCTATACTCGCTTGCAAGCGCGTTACCCAGACGTTGAAGGACCGTTTGTTATTCATCGCCTCGATATGGCGACCTCGGGGCTGTTGGTGTTTGCACTCACCAAGCGTGCCAACAAAAGCTTACAACAGCAATTTATGTCTCGCAGTGTTGAAAAACGTTATGTCGCTCTCCTTGAAGGGACGCTAGAACACAGCGAAGGCGAAATCCATTTGCCGATGCGTGGCGACCCGATTGACAGACCTCGTCAACTGGTGTGTTTTGAACACGGTAAACCTGCCCAAACTTCGTGGCAGACCATTGAACAGCAACAAAATCGCACCAAACTTTATCTGTATCCCAAAACGGGCCGTACCCACCAATTGCGTGTTCACTGCGCGCATCATCTAGGACTGGCGACGCCCATGGTTGGGGATACTTTATATGGTGAAAAAGCCGATCGTTTGCATCTGCACGCCGAACGACTAGAACTTTTTCACCCCTACAGTAAAGAGCGAATGACGTTTCAGGTTGCAGCGGAGTTTTAAGTCACGACAAAGAGTGAGTGGATAACGGTGAGTATGTAAACTTTTTGCTGATAATTTCATCATCATCTATCCTTTATGCAATATGCAAGACAAACAAGGATAGAAACATGCTCATGAGAATCATTTCTTTACTTTGTATTACTGCTATCGCGTCACTCAGCAGTGTTGTTAGCGCCAATACCATCACCCTCGCTAATGGTGAGTGGGCACCTTACATGTCAAAGTCACTCAAACAAGGTGGCTTTATGACACAAATAGTCAAAGAAGCTTTCGAAGCAGAAGGATACCAAGTTGAGTTTACTTACCTACCTTGGAAACGTGGTTTTGAAGAAGCCAAGGCTGGCAAATTTGATGGCTCGCTAATTTGGGGCCGTAATTCAGAACGCGAGCAATTCTTCCACTTTACTGACCCTGTTATTACCTTAAGTACCGCCCTATTCCAACAAAAAAGCAACCCTATTTCATGGAGCGATCCTAGCGATCTCGGCAAGCTCAAAGTTGGTGGTGTCACTGGTTATGCTTATGGTATTGAAGAATATGAAAAGTCTGGCCAAGTTAAGATTCAACGAATTGCCAGTGCAGACAACAACTACAAGAAACTGAGCGCAGGTCGCTTAGACGTGGTACTAGAAGATAAAGACGTAGGCATGGAACTGATTACCCAATTGAACCTAGCCGACAGTATTGAGCCAAATGCAAAAACGCTCTCAGACCGTGATTATTTTGTGATTATTTCTAAGCAATCGCCTCGCGCTCAAGAACTGATTGACGCTTTCAACCGCGGCCTAGCCAAACTAAAAGCAGAAGGGAAACTGGACGCTTACCGTGACGCATCATTCCGAGGTGAATATAAGATGTAGCGCACGACGTTAGAGGTGAATTTTACAACTTGGGTCGATAAAGGTTAACCTCCATGGCAACACTACATGGAGGTTAATATGTCTGATTATCGTGCAACAATACAATGGCAACGTGCACACAACGAAGCGTTCAATGACAATCAATACAGCCGAGGCCACACATGGCACTTTGATGGTGGGGTTGTCGTTCCTGCCTCATCTTCACCTCATGTCGTTCCATTACCTTTTTCGGTAGCCGAAAATGTTGATCCAGAAGAGGCCTTTATTGCCGCTCTATCCAGTTGTCATATGTTGACTTTCCTTGGCATTGCGGCCAAACAACGCTATGTCATTGATCGCTATATTGATAATGCGGTAGGTGTAATGGAACAAGGCCAACACGGTCGAACGGCAGTCACTAAAGTCACCCTAAGGCCCGAAATTGTCTTCGCCGGTGAGAAACAGCCAAACTTAAAACAGCTTGAGAAACTGCATCACCTTGCTCACCAACACTGCTTTATTGCTAACTCAGTGAAAACCGAAATTACCACAGAAATAGTGACTCAGCGACCATAAACAAAGCTGCTCATTATCGTCATCTTCATGCTACACTCTGCTTCAATTAAGGGTGTTATTTGCCCTCGTCACTATCAAGATCCAGAGTGTAATCATGTCATTCGCAAAACTTGGCCTCAGCCAACCTATTGTCGACGCTATTTCCCAGCTTGGCTACCCAAAACCGACCTCTATTCAGAACCAAGCGATTCCCGTTATTCTCAAAGGAGAAGACCTAATCGCAGCGGCGCAAACAGGAACCGGTAAAACCGCGAGCTTTGTCTTGCCTATCTTGGAGAAGCTAAGCCAAGGCGAAACTCAGCGCAAAAAACGCATTCGTGCGCTTATTCTTGTACCAACCCGCGAACTGGCGGTACAAGTTGAACAGAAAGTGCAAGAGTACGGGCAGCATCTGCCTTTAACCTCATTGGCAATGTACGGTGGCGTTGATGAAAAAGCACAAAAACAAGCCTTGATCGAAGGCGTTGATATTTTAGTCGCCACTCCGGGTCGACTGCTCGACTTGTATGGCAAGCGAGCGCTGCATTTTGATGAAGTCGAAATATTAGTGCTTGATGAAGCCGATCGTATGTTGGATATGGGCTTTATCGATGACATCAATAAAGTGTTGGATCGATTACCAACTGACATCCAGAATTTGTTGTTCTCTGCGACGTTATCGAATAAAGTTCGCGATCTCGCTAAAAGTGCAGTCCACGACCCTTACGAAATCTCAATTGCGGCCAATCAAGCTTCAAAGAAAAACATTGAGCAATGGCTTATCACCGTCGATAAAGATCAAAAGTCTTCACTTCTCAGCCATATGATTAAAACTAATGACTGGGATCAAGCGCTTATTTTTATTGAGACCAAACATGGTGCAGCAAAACTGGCTGCTCAGTTAGAGAAGCGTGGCATTGTTGCAGAAGCATTCCACAGCGGTCGTAGCCAAGCAGTACGTTCACAGTTATTGGCCGACTTCAAAGCGGGAAAAATCCAATATATGATTGCAACTGGGGTTGGTGCTCGTGGTATCGACATCGAAGGGTTATCACGTGTCATCAATTACGATCTTCCTTTACCAGCGGATGAATACGTTCACCGGATTGGTCGTACTGGCCGCGCCGATGCCAGTGGTGAGGCCATCTCATTTGTGTCTAAAGATAATTTCAAAAACCTGTGCATGATTGAAAGTCGTCTAGGTCATTTGATTGAACGTCGTGAAATAGAAGGGTTTGAGCCGCGTAAACCCATTCCGGTTTCCGTGCTTAATTACGTTCCCAAAAGCAAACGTCAAAACCAGGAGGAATCATGAGCGCACCAAGCAAAATTACTTTTTTTGAGTTTTTGACGCCGTTAATCACCTCTGGCCAAAAGACCATTACCATTCGAGACGAATCGGAGTCGCATTATGTGCCCGGAACCACGGTCGAAGTCTATACCTTAGAGACCGACCAAAAGGTATGTAACATTCGTATTTTGTCGGTAAAGCCCCTTCGCTTCGATGATATCAATCAGTTTCACGCTAAGCAGGAAGCGATTGAACTGCCAAAACTCAAGCAGCTGATCCGTGAAATCTATCCAAATACCGACAGATTATTTGAAATAAGCTACGAGCTAATTTAACGTTCAAGTTCACCAACCAAGCGATCATTAAACGATCGCTTGGTGTTTTGATTAACCATCCCGTTGGTTTGTTTTTTTAGCCACTAGACGACTGGTCTAATTTAATTTATAGTCTCGCCATGAACGCAAAAACTCAAGACACTCGCCAACACATACTCGCCATTGGTTACCAGTTAGTGGTGACCAAGGGCTTTACTGCGGTTGGTTTATCTGAACTACTTAAAACGGCCAATGTACCGAAAGGCTCTTTCTATCACTACTTCAAGTCAAAAGAGCAGTTTGGTCAGGCATTAATTGAAGAGTATTTCCGCACCTATATCGCTCGTCTTCATTCAGTACTCAATACTGGGCAAGACACAGGCTTAATACGTGTATTAGACTATTTTTCAAAATGGCTTGAGATAGAAAATGGGGTATGTAACGCCAACAAGTGCTTAGTGGTTAAGTTAAGCGCCGAAGTCTCGGATTTATCCGACACCATGCGTATAACGCTCGCGCAAGGTGCAGAGAAAATCATCAGTCAGTTAGCCACCAGCATACAAGTGGGTGTCAATGACGGTTCCATCCAAGCCCTTGATGCCGAGATGACGGCAAGACTCTTGTATCAACAATGGTTGGGTGCCAGTTTGCTCAATAAACTCAATCAAGATCAAACCAACTTACAACACTGTTTTGTGGCAACAAAACGTTTATTAACCGCTTAATAACTCCCGTCAAATACACTGACGGGATTTTTTAAAGACCATACTAGACGACTGGTCTAATAACGAGGAATAACCATGACAAACTCTACTAATCGACGCATTGTGCTTGCTTCACGCCCTGTAGGCGCACCGACAGACACCGATTTTCGTCTCGAAAACAGCGACAAACCAGCGCCTGGCGAAGGTGAAATGCTGCTGCGCAGTGTATACCTATCACTTGACCCTTACATGCGCGGCCGTATGAGTGATGCTAAATCTTATGCTGAACCCGTCGCCATTGATGACGTGATGGTCGGCGCTACCGTCTGTCAGGTTGAAGCCTCTAATCACCCAGAGTTCGAAGCAGGAGAATGGGTTCTTGCTTACACAGGTTGGCAAGATTACGGTATTTCAAATGGTGAAGGTCTGATCAAATTAGGCAAGACCCCAACTCATCCATCGTATGCACTTGGTGTGATGGGTATGCCTGGTTTCACCGCTTACATGGGGCTACTTGATATTGGCCAACCAAAAGCAGGGGAAACGTTAGTCGTAGCCGCAGCAACTGGCGCAGTCGGCTCTATGGTCGGTCAAATTGGTAAACTTAAAGGTTGCCGTGTCGTTGGTATTGCTGGCGGTGAAGAAAAATGTCGTTTTGCTAAAGAGCAACTTGGTTTCGATGAGTGTATCGACCATAAAGCTGACGATTTTGCCGAACAACTAGCGAAAGCCTGCGACAATGGCATCGATATCTACTTTGAAAACGTCGGTGGTAAGGTATTTGATGCAGTGATGCCACTGCTGAACACCAGCGCACGAATTCCGTTGTGTGGCCTGATCTCACAATACAATGCAACCTCACTACCTGAAGGCCCTGACCGACTGTCAATGCTGATGGGACAATTGCTCGTTAAGCGTATCAAGATGCAAGGCTTTATTATTTTTGATGACTATGCACATCGTTACAACGAGTTTGCCAACGATATGGGTCAATGGTTAGCAGAGGGTAAAATCCACTACCGTGAGCATTTAGTCGAAGGGCTAGAAAATGCACCACAGGCATTTATCGGTCTGCTTGAAGGGAAAAACTTCGGCAAGTTAGTTGTTCAAACCAACCAGCCACTATAGGAAACCAACATGATTAAACTTCATCACCTCAACCAATCACGTTCAATGCGCATTATTTGGTTGCTTGAAGAGTTAGGCCTTGAATATGAAATTGTGCCTTACAAAAGAGACAGTGTCACTTTTCTTGCACCGCCAGAACTTAAGTCCGTGCATCCATTAGGTAAATCACCTGTGATTGAAGAAGACGGCCGTGTGATCAGTGAATCTGGTGCGATTACCGAGTACTTAATTGACAAGTACGCTCAGAAAAAATTAGCACCTGAAAAAGAAAGTGCAGCCTATATTGACTACTTGCAATGGTTACACTTTGCTGAAAGCTCAGCGATTTTGCCTTTGCTGTTAAAAGTTTTTATTGCCAAAGATGGCGCTCCAACTAACTTTATCGCCGATTACGCCGATGCAGAAATCAAAAAAGTGATGAGTTATGTTGAACAACAACTCGAAGGAAAGACATATCTGGTTGAGGAGCGTTTAACTGGCGCGGATATCATGATGTCATTTGTGTTTGATATTCTCGCTAAATTTGGGTTACTTGAGCACTATCCGAACATCCATCGCTACAGCAAGCAACTGGCTGGTCATGATGGCTATCAAAAAGCACAAAAACTAGAAGCGCAATACGGTTAATATCAAGGGGAGCATCACGCTCCCCTTATTGATTGTTCTCACCTATCAATTTAATACCAACAAGCGATTATTCTAAATACCTTTAGCCTTGTATCGTGTTTGTAAAACATCTACCAATCTTGTGGCGCAATAATCAATCATGCACTAACTTTAACAAAGGTAGTAAAAATACGAGCAAAGGTGCATATCGGCGCTTTGCTAGATGAGCATAATGATAGAAGGAACTGGCAATGAGCGACTTTAACTTCTTTAAGCTATTTGATACCAAAGAACTGTTTATTTTCTACTAAGGTCTTACCAAGCCTTCAATACATACTGAGGTGTCAATTTTAATAATCAAGTGCCGCGCCATTTTCAGCGCAGCCACTGTTTACTCACCTTACAAACTAGGATTGAGTATGCGAATATTCCGAAGCGAAACCATCACCTTAACCCAGTAGATAACTCAAATCGGGCGCTTTTACTATCGCGAGTAAGTATGCCAAAATGCGGTAACTTTTGTTGTAGATGAAGCTGTTGCTATGAAATTCCAAGCCGCTATCTTTGATATGGATGGCCTATTACTCGATACAGAGCGCCTATGTATGCGCGTATTTAAACAAGCCTGTCAGAGCGTCAATGTCCCCTTCTACCAAGAGACCTACCTCTCTATTATTGGCCGTAATTCTGCCGGAATTGAAACGATTTTTCGCCAAGCTTATGGGGATAGCTACGACAAACTTCATCAAGAGTGGCGCACCCAGTACGATGCAGTCGTTAAGCATCAAGCGATTCCGGTCAAAGCAGGTGTTGTCGAACTACTTGAGTGGCTAAAAGCCCAACATATCCCCGCCGTGGTTGCGACATCGACGCATAGAGAAGTGGCGCAGGTAAAGCTTGATTTGGCAGAACTGAGCCACTATTTCAGCGGCCTAACCTGTGGATGTGAAGTCTCTAATGGTAAACCAGATCCTGAAATCTATTTATTAGCGGCGAGCCGACTTGGGGTTGATGCTAAGCAGTGCATTGCCTTTGAAGATTCTAACAACGGCGTTCGTAGTGCCATTGCAGCCAATATGGCCACCTTCCAAATCCCTGACCTGGTCGAGCCTTGTGAACAGGTCAAAGCGCTCAACCCAATGATCATGCCGTCGCTGCACGATGCACTTAGCTATTTAAAACATCCAGCATAGCCAAGATAAGCATGGCCATCCGACATGCTTTTAACTTTTCTTTATTCCGCTTTGTCGCTGACCAATAACCAAGCGTTCTAATAAATCCGAGCAAAACGGGGTTTTATCTGCTTTATTGATCCCAATATCAATAACAGGAAGATAATAACTGCAAAAGGATTCACAATGACAAACCAATACGTACCACCGAAAGTTTGGGTTAATGACGTCAGTGGTGGCAACAAGTGGGCGAATATCAACAGCCCAGAGTCAGGTGCCCGCTTCGAACGTGATCTCCCCGTAGGCAAGCACGCGCTGCAACTTTTTTCATTGGGCACACCCAATGGCCAAAAAGTAACCATTATTCTTGAGGAGCTGTTGGCATTGGGCATTAAAGAAGCCGAGTATGATGCCTTCTTGATTAACATCGGTGAAGCGGACCAATTCTCATCCGGCTTTGTGGGAATTAATCCAAATTCGAAAATACCCGCTTTGCTTGATAAGTCGGGAGACGAAGAGGTGAATGTATTTGAATCAGCGTCTATCTTGGTTCACCTCGCTGAAAAGTTCGGCCAGTTTTTACCGAGCAGCGGGCCATCGCGCACTCAAACGTTTAACTGGTTATTTTGGGCACAAGGTTCAGCGCCTTTTCTAGGTGGCGGTTTCGGCCATTTCTACGCATACGCAGATGAAAAGCAACAGTATCCAATCAATCGCTTCGCCATGGAGGCCAAACGCCAACTTGACGTACTGGATAAACAATTAGCCAAACATAGCTATGTTGCGGGAGAGGAATATACCATTGCAGATATGGCCATATGGCCATGGTATGGCAATCTCGTTCTTGGCAAGCTCTATGACGCCGCTGAGTTTTTGCAAGTCGACGCCTACACTCATGTTGTGCGTTGGGCAAAACAGATTGAAGCTCGAGAAGGTGTGCAGCGTGGTCGTATCGTCAACCGCACGTTTGGAGAAGAGTGGGAACAGCTGGCTGAACGTCATGATGCTAGTGATATTGATGAAGTGCTAAAGCGTAAACCTTAATAGTTGAAAATTAGCACACTCCCTTGTGTGGTGTGCTAACTCCAAACGAGAGAGCAGCAAAGATAGCAAAGCCAACAAAGGCCACTTTGCGGCTCTACTCCCTCATACTGCATAACTTCAAACACAAGTTTGGCATTTTTAGTAACCTATCGTCGTTAGCACGAATTTATGATCCGAGCCTTTAGGCAGCGGATCACTGTGGCGTTGGCAAATTTTACGCCCCGTTTGAATAGCTTTTAGCCACAAGTGATCGATCGCGATTTGACTAAAGCTTGGCGTATCGACGCTACGATGCCAATTGGGCCAGCTAGCAACTGGGGCTGTTTGGAAACTCGGTAATATCTTGCTAAAACGTAAACTGACGGATGATAGGTTAAAATCGCCGACCACCAGCATTTCATCATTCGGGTAAATATCGATGAGCGATTCAATGGTTCGAATCAACGCATTACGCCGATACCATAAAGCCTTTGTTCTTGGTGATGGTGGGTGAGCGGCGATAAAAGCGAGTGCCTTTTGGGTATTTGGGTACCATAAACCACGAATAATTGCTTGCTGATCGGGCGTCATGTAAACGGATACCTGCTTTAAAGGAAAGCGGCTCAAAATCATCTGACTGGATGGGTACCCGACCCCTTCTTGCCCACCGTAATAATATGGATAAACGTCGTCGAGTGTTTTTAGTTTTTCTCCTACTTCTGGGGCCACCTCTTGCAACACCACCAAGTCACTGGGTGAGGTAAGCAGACGATTAACCAACGCGTTGATATTTGGGTTCTGGTAATAAAGGTTGTATTGCGCGACCGTAATAGAGTTCACGCAGTTAGCGACTAAGTGCTGACTGCGGTGTGGGCTGAGCAGTAAAAAAAACGACAGCAATACACCACACAAAATCAACGGTGCCCAAGCCTTTAAAAGTAACATCCCCACGGCTAACACAATGTAAGTGACAATAAATAGCGCTGGGAATGCGACGATGTTTTCGATCCACCACACCGCTTCATAAAAGCTTAAGCTCACCCAGATTACAGCAGGGCTAAAAACAACCAGCCAAATAAGTCCACGTTTAATCAAATGCCATCTCCTAACTTATTCACTTCAGTATGGGTCAAAAATGACGTGGAGAAGAGGATATGCTGCACAATGATGGGCAGAACTTATCTATCATCCAACCCACTCCGCATCTCATAGTTGAGACGCTGCACAAAAGTGACACATATTATTGCCCTTTACTTCAAGTTCTTAAAACCAATCGCCTACATTTAACAAATAATGTAATAATGTAATAACTCACTATTACAAAAATCGACGACTTATCTTTCATCTTCATGGAGCTCTATGACCAAACTCACCGACAAGAAGTTGCTAAACCTCATTACTTACGCTCCAGCGTTGATTGTCGCCGTTTTTACTTTGGTCTGGGTTTTGGTTGCCGCACGAGATCAAGTGCTCAGTTCCCAACAAGAGCTGCTGTCACTCAGAGAGGAAGCAAGGCAGCGCCAGTTTGTTACGTTGACCAACCGAGTCGATTATGTCCAACAACAGATAACCCACGCACGCGCTCAAACAGAGCAACAACTTGAGAGCACCATTCAAGCGCGCATCTACGAAGCACACAACATCGCCACTCGGTTGTATCAAAACAACAAGCACTTGCCAGAAGAGCAAGTCACTAAGCTTATCACCGACGCTTTACGTGATATCCGTTTCAATAATGGCCGTGGTTACTTTTTCATCTATAAAACTGAGGGTATGAGTATCATGCACCCTCTTCTACCACGAGTCGAAGGCACCTCTCTGTGGGACTTTAAAGACGTTCGTGGTAGTTATATTGTTCGTGAAATGGGTGAACAGGTAAAATCAAGCGGTGAAGCCTTTTATCGCTGGTGGTTTGTTAAACCGGACAATAAGAATAAAGAGTTCGAAAAAATAGGCTTCGGTAAGTACTTCGAACCCTATGACTGGTTTATCGGAACCGGTGATTACGTGGTCGACGTGGAAAACGACATCAAGGCAACGGTGCTTTATTGGTTAACGAATCTTCGCTTTGGTGAGTTTGGCTATATTTTTGTTTTAGACAAAGATGGAACGATTCTCTCGCACATCAATCAAGACCTATTAGGTCAAAACGCATTGCAAGTGGGAAGTGAAGCCAATATTAGCGGAGTAAAGAAGCTCATGTCAGCCGATCAGGAGCTGGTCCATTACATAGCACCGATAGGCCCAGCGGAACTGACCAACCTAGCGAAGACCAGCTATGTAGTACAAGACCCAAGCTGGGGCTGGACTATCGGCGCTGGTGTATATGATGAGCTCAGCCAGCGATATCTTGCACAACGTGAAGAAATCACTAAGCAAGAGCAGCAGCAAAGCATGCAACAGATGATCGCAATTGGACTGGTGACGATACTGTTTGTCGGCGTATTTTCTATTGCGCTGAGCCGCATGATTGCCGCGCGCTTTAAACGTTTCGAAGTACGCATCAACCGCGACTTTGCGCACCTTCAAACCACCAAAGACAAGCTAGAGTTTTTGGCCAATCATGACGAACTGACTGGCCTGCCCAATCGTTCTCAATTACACCATAAAATCGTCCAAGGCATAGCGCATTCTAGTCACAACTGTCAGCAACTAGCGGTTATGTTCGTTGACCTTGATGACTTCAAAAAAGTTAACGACCTATACGGCCATTCTGCCGGTGACAAGTTACTAAGTGAAATAAGTCATAAATTTGAAGCCTTCATCGGCCCTAATGATTATGTCGCCCGATTTGGCGGTGATGAGTTTATTTTCTGCTTTGCGGGTTTAAATAATCTTGCCGAAGCCAAAGTGAAAGTTGAGCAAATAAAATCCGTCTTTAAACAACAATTTGTCATCGATGGCAAAGTCTTGTTTGCCAGTTGCTCAATTGGTGTGTCAATGTTTCCAAGCGATGGCGATGATCCAGAGGCACTAATCTCTAAAGCCGATATTGTGCTCTACAAATCGAAAGCTCGTCAAAAAGGCGATGTTCTGTTCTTTGACTCATCCATTAACAAACAAGTTCAGTATGATTTCCTATTAGAAAGAGAGCTGCGCGGCGCGATAGAGCGTAATGAGTTATCTCTTGTCTACCAGCCTCAAGTTTATGCCGACAGCGGTGAGATCTACGGCGCAGAGGCATTAGTTCGTTGGTATAACCGTCAATTGGGCCATGTCTCTCCACTTGAGTTTATTTCATTGGCTGAAGAGATTGGCTTAATTGGTGAGCTTGGTCGCTTCGTCCTCGATAAAGCGTGCGAGGAATTCAGCCACATGTTTCCATCTCCACAGCATAACTTGATGTTGTCTATCAATATTTCGCCTGCTCAGCTGATGTGTGATGGTTTTGTCCATGAGTTGAGTACTGTGGTTGCCAAACACAAACTTGCTAATCGTAGGATCACGTTAGAGATAACTGAAAATGTTTTAATTAGTGACTTACCCAAAGCAGGCCCTATTATCAACCAACTTAAAGAGCTTGGTTTTACCATTTCACTGGATGACTTCGGCACTGGCTACTCATCACTCAGTTATTTGAGCAGTTTGTCGTTAGATGAGCTCAAAATTGACCGCGTCTTCGTTGATAAAATGCTCAGCTCAGAGCATAGCGACTCCTTGGTTAAAGCCATTATTGCCATCGGGAAATCAGCTAAGATGAGGATCGTTGCCGAGGGGGTCGAAACTGAAGCACAAAAACAGGTTTTGATCGATTATGGTTGTGACGTGTTACAAGGCTATCTTATTGAGCGCCCGATTAACGCAGATCAACTTGCGCAAAAATATTCTCCGATCAACATAGAGACATAATGTGTCTTACTATTAAGAGAATGGGCACGTCAATGGCACCTTTACATAACCTTACACTTTTGATGGTTATTTGATCGTATACTTAAAGTGAAACCTAAATGACCGGAGGATGCCATGAAACGCTATCTCGTATCTGCTTTGCTCGTCACTGTCTCACTTTCACTACCGTTTGCGCTCCAAGCGAAAGGGAACGGCCCAATGAGCATGCAACAACCCCCTGTATTCACTGATATTGACCTTAACCAAGACGGATTCATTTCTCAGCAAGAATTTGAACAATTCCTGCAAGCAAGACAACAAGCGCGTCAAGCCGAGGGGCGTTTAATGAAAAACGCGACTCAGAGTGAGCAAATGTTTGAACTGATAGACACCAACCAAGATCAGTTGATTGATATGCAAGAGTTCCAATCTCACCGTGGGTTTATGAGACGTCCAAATTCATAACCCTATGACAGAGAGGCCAAACACGCCTCTCTGCCTTATTATCTCTGCTTGAATATCAGTTATCACGACTCACTGAGATAGGCGGTGTCAGCACAGCTTTGCCCTCGGTTATCGGACCAATGCTGTAGCCCGAACTTACCATTAATGAAAGTTATCTTTCCATTTTTACTATTTAACCACTCGTGACAAAAGTGTTACTTTAAGCAGCATTGGTTACACTGATATAAACTTCCTTTAAAGACCGAAGTGAGTTGATAACAGTTAAGATAAGGATATTGGACCAACAATCTCCAAACAATCATAAAGAATTGTTGCCCATTTTTTGCCCATACGGTTGCCCACTGTATGGGTTTTTCTTTCTTGAGCGTCACATTTTAGCCACACACACTAGAAATTAATCATTTGATTAAATATCGATTAATTTATGTCATATCACACCGCTCAAGCGCACACTATAATTAACCATCGATTAATATTTGAGAGCAATACCTTGGCCCCATCTAATCGCAAAGTAGGTCGCCCCAGCAAACCAGTTGATGTCAGACAAGCGCTTATTCACCACGCTCGCGAACTCTTCATGGTCATGGCCTATGAAAAGGTTTCCATCCGTTTGATCGCGAATCGAGCCGAGGTCAATGCCGCCATGATTCGCTATTACTTTGGCAGCAAAGAAGGATTATTTGAAACTATGCTGCGTGAAACCTTAGCACCGATGAAGCGCCAGATGCAGTTGCTAGTCAAAGAGAGCTCACAAAAGAATTTTTTAGACCTGATGAAAACTTATTATCGCGAGATGGTGAAGGTACCTCAGTTCCCGCGCCTTATTGCGCAAGTGATGAATATGAACCCTTCAGAAACCCAACGAAAGTTGCTTGAGAAAGTATTCATCGATATCAGCCAACCGCTGCAAAAAATGATGTTCGAACATTTTATTGGCAGCGGTATTCTCCGAAAGGATGCAGACCCACAATTGTGTCGGGTTTCTTACATTAGCTTAATGGTGTTTCCCTTTATTACCCCACCGGCTTTGTTAGCGATTCATGGTATTGAGATAAACGAAACCTTTCTTAACCAATTGCTTGAACACAATATTAAATTAATGACCCATGGATTTCTTCTAACCGGCGACAACCAGGAATAGTCACGATGAAAATAAATAAAAAGCTACTGTTTTTCCCCGCCGTCACTATTGGTGTTGTGGTTTTACTCACTGCTGTCGCATTAAAACCGGATCTACCCGTTAAGCCAGCTAGCGATCGCGCTCGGTTAGTTGAGACCATACCGCTGAATTTACGCGCCATCGCACCAGTAGCAATTGGCTTTGGTAAAATCACGCCAAAAATTGAGTGGAAAGCCATCGCCGAGGTGAGCGGAAAGGTGGTTTACCGTCACCCTGAATTAGAAAAAGGTCAGGTACTGAAAGCAGGCACCGAGATCTTACGCATTGATCCCCTCGACTATGAACTTAAGCTAGTTCAGGCTCAGGCAGATTTGACCTCGGCGCAAACGTCTCTGGCAAAGTTGAGTCAAGAAGAGAGCAATCTTAAACTGACCTTAGAGATTGAACGCAATCGACTTGAGATCGCAAACAAAGAACTGGAACGAAAGCTCAACCTGCGCAAGAAAGGGCTCAACTCACAATCGGATGTCGATCAACAACAACAAAGCGCATTATCACAACGCAAATTGGTCCAAGATATTGAAAATCAAATCGCCTTGCTTCCCGATGAAAAACGGGTTGCCCAAGCACTCGTAAAAGTGAACACCTCTAAAGTCGATGAGGCAAAGCGCTCATTAAGCAAAACCATTATTACCCTGCCCTATGATCTGCGTATCGCGTCTGTCGATATTGAGCAAGATCAGGTGGTTAATCTTCAACAAACCATGGTCAGTGCGCATGGGATGGCGGTCATGGAAGTCGAAGCACAGCTCTCTATTCATGATATGCAAACCCTCGCGTCAAGTTTGGGGGAAATTAGTCGCGATGAGTCTGGCATTCCTCGACCTGACATGACTTTTATTAACGCCAGTATTGATTTAAGCAGCGGTAACTTACACGCAACCTGGCCGGCGAAAGTAAGTCGTATTAGTGAAACGGTAGACCCTAATCAAGCCACCGCAGGAGTAATTTTAGAAATCGCCCAAGATTATCGCCATCTTGATCCGACCAATGCACCGCCGCTAGTGAATGGTATGTTCGTTCGCGCCACTATCGAAGGTCAAGCCAATCCAAGCTGGGTGATCCCTGAACGTGCTTTGCATGGTGACACCATTTATCTGATGGACGCGGACAACCGCCTCGTATTCAAATCTGTTGACGTGTTATATCGCCGAGATAATCACGTGATCATTGACGGCGAGTTAGAGCAAGGGGACAAGCTAATTATCAATGACTTGTTGCCCGCGATTGAAGGTATGTCACTGAAAGAAGCGACCGACAACGGGGAGTCACCGCAATGATTCGATTCTTCGCAAAACACCCGACCGCCGCTAACCTGCTGATGCTTGGGCTATTGGTACTAGGGGTCACCTCGCTAACTAATATTAAACGCGAAACCTTTCCAGAATTTGATCCCCCATACATTATGGCGGGCGTGGTCTATCCCGGCGCTTCACCACAAGAGGTCGAAGAAAGCATTTGTGTACGCATGGAAGATGCCGTCGATGGCTTGGCGAATATTGAAGAGACGCAATGTGAAGCCACTGAAGGTTCTGCTCGCCTGATCCTCAAACTTAATCAGAAAGCAGACATCGGTCGCATGCTGGTCGATGTGCAAACCCAAATTAATTCGATCAACGATTTTCCCCAAGAGATCGAATCACCCATTGTACAAGAGCTTGACTGGAATGAACCTGTGGTCGATGTTGCGATTACCGCCGAAACCACTTGGCCTGAATTAAAAGCATACGCAGAGCAGCTTAAACAGACGTTAAAGTTAGACTATGACGTATCACTGGTGAGTGTTACAGGGTTTTCCGATCATCAATTTAGTGTTGAGCTTGACTCGCAAGCCATGCGCCAACTTGGCTTGAGTGTCGGTGACATCGCCGACCAAATCGGACGACAGAACATTAAATTGCCCAGCGGTAATGTTGAAACGCCAGACAAAAATTTCCTTATTCGCTTTGATGAACGTCGTATCACTCCACAGCAACTCGAAACTATCGTGGTAGCGTCTGGCGCTAACGGTTCATTAATTCGCTTAAAAGATATCGCCACTATCACCGACCGCTTCGAACTTGATGAGCAGAAAGTATTGTTTGATGGGCACCCATCGGCACTGCTCAAAGTGAGTAAGAACAAAGAAGATGATGCACTCAGAATCAAAGAGCGCGTCGAACAGTTTGTTAACGACCAACAAGCACTGGCGCCAATGGGAGTCAAACTAGAACTGACCAACGATTTATCATCAGTGCTCTGGGATCGCTTAACTATGATGGTTCGTAATGGTTGGCAAGGGATCATCTTGGTGTTTGCCACCATGTGGTTATTCTTTTCGCTGCGCTACTCGTTTTGGGTGGCGGCAGGTCTGCCGGTAGCTTTTCTTGGCGGCCTATTTTTAATGGCGCAGCTTGGCCTTTCGATCAATATTATGTCCTTGGTTGGCTTACTGATGGCTATCGGGATCATGATGGATGATGCCATTGTGATCGCCGAATCTATCGCCGCCCACCTCGACCGCGGTGAAGAGATCGATGACGCGGTCGTAAAGGGCGTAAAAAAAGTGCTTCCGGGTGTGATTTCCTCGTTTCTTACCACAGTTTGTATTTTTGGCAGCTTGTTATTTTTAGAAGGCGAGATGGGTGCGGTGCTCAAAGCCGTTCCCCAAGTATTAATACTGGTGTTAACGTTGAGCTTGGTCGAAGCCTTTTTAATTCTACCAAACCACTTATCTCACTCATTACACAAACAAAAAAGCGACAAACCGACAGCGAAATTCAAGCAAAAATTACTCGATAAATTTGAGTACTTTCGCAACACCACCTTAGTCAATGGCGTTGAACGAGTGGTTGAGTTTCGTTATGCGTTTTTAGGCAGTGTTGCCGCGCTGTTGCTTATCTCTATCGCAACGATTGCTGGCGGCTTGCTAAAGTTTCAACCCTTTCCCGAACTGGATGGTGACATCGTAGAGGCCAGAGTTATTCTCCCGCCAGGCTCATCGTTATCGCAGACTGAAGCCGTCGTAAGTAAAATCGTCTTATCGGCAACCGAGCTTGGGCGGGAGTGGTCAGCAAAGGTTGAAAATGGTACACCGCTTATTCAACACATCA
Source organism: Vibrio pacinii DSM 19139 (assembly GCF_000711795.1). Lineage (GTDB taxonomy): Bacteria > Pseudomonadota > Gammaproteobacteria > Enterobacterales > Vibrionaceae > Vibrio > Vibrio pacinii. Next base: position 23,670 of record NZ_JONH01000022.1, read on the forward strand.
CCAGTCAATTCAATACCAACGCGGATGCCAACGAATCGGGCCCACACATTGCAACCGTTAGGCTTGATCTGCTCGGCGCAGAAAGCCGCAACACTGTGATTGATGACTTTATTACAGCGTGGCGCAATGACGTGGGTGAATTAGCCGACCCAATCTCATTGGTATTTAAACAACCGACAATGGGCCCTGGCGGTCGTGCGATCGAGATTCGAGCTAAACATCATGATCTTGATCAACTCAAGGCCGCTTCTATCGATATCCAACAATACCTTAATCAGTTCGATGGTGTTCACGGAATCTTGGATGATATGCGAATGGGTAAAGAGGAAGTGTTGGTTAAATTGCGCCCAGGAGCAGAGAGTTATGGCGTCAACGGACAGATGATTGCCAGTCAGCTTCGGGCGGCATTCTTTGGTCAAACCGCAGACGAAATACAAGTCGGCATTGAAAACATCACCATTGATGTCCGCCTAGATAAGATCCAAGCTGGCGATCTACAACAACTGGCTAACTTCCCTATTATTATGACCAGTGGCAGCCAGATTCCACTGGCGACCATCGCAACATTGAGCTTTCAACGTAACTACGTGCGAATTCAACGGATAGATGGATTACGTACCATTAGCGTTTTTGGCGATATCGACAACAGTAAAGCCAACTCCACCGCGATTATTGCTCAATTTCAACGTGAAGAGGCGCCCAAACTTCTCGCCAAATACCCAGGGTTACGTTTTGATTTTGAAGGTGAAGCAAAAGACACCGCAGAAACTGGCGCTTCAATGGGCAAAGGCTTTTTGTTAGGCCTATTTGGTGTCTTTGCTATTTTGAGTTACCAATTTAGAAGCTACCTAGAGCCAGTAGTGGTTATGCTTGCCATCCCGCTCGCCTTTATCGGCGTAGTTTGGGGACATATTTTGCTCGGACATTCGCTGAGCATGCCGAGTATGATGGGGTTTGTCTCACTCGCCGGGATCGTCGTCAACGACTCAATACTGTTAGTTCAGTACATCCGCCATCACGTTGATGAGGGAGACAGCGTCCATGACTCTGTCGTCAAAGCCAGCCGCGAACGTTTTCGAGCGGTGTTTTTGACATCAATGACAACCGCAGCAGGTTTATTGCCACTGCTGACTGAAACCAGTTTGCAGGCACAAGTAATTCAACCACTGGTCATCTCGATCGTGTTTGGCATCTTCGCCTCGACACTGCTGGTGCTGTTTATGATCCCAGCCGCGTACGCCGTGCTGGCCGATTTTGGCTTAGTCCATAAGCATCAAGAGATTTAAATCAAAAGAGCCAGAATTTTCTGGCTCTTTTGACCTCACGGTTGCGATTTGACAGCCTAATTTAAAGTCATCCGTTTCCCTTAAAGAACCCTTTAAAAAACATTGCTACATAACCAGTGGGTCTACTGACCTGAGGATTGATCTAGCGTTTGTTGCGTCGGGTAACGACGACGCAACATAAGGCTCTTAAGCTTAGTGAACAGTGCTTTGATGTCTTCTAAGATCAGATACAAACAAGGCACCAACACCAATGTCAGCAAGGTGGCGAACAACACTGCAAAACCAAGGGCGACTGCCATTGGGATGACGAAACGTGCTTGCAGGCTAGTTTCAAACATAATCGGCAACACACCAACAAAGGTCGTAATCGATGTCAGAATGATGGCCCTAAACCGCGCGCAGCCCGCCTCAATAACCGCTTGCTTAGTGTTGACGCCCTCTTTTCTAACCTGATTGACATAGTCAGTCATCACTAATGAGTCATTAACCACCACCCCGGCGGCAGCAATCAAGCCAAAGGTCGACATCATGCTCAGATCAAGACCAAACCAATAGTGACCCCAAATGGCTCCAGTTAAGCTAAATGGAATCACTGACATAATAATCAGTGGTTGTGTGTAGCTTTTCAGTGGCACGGCCAACAAAATGTAGACCAAGATCATCCCAGCGACGAAGAAGATAATCTGTTCGCTTTGCTGCGCTTGTTGCTCTTCAATCGTGCCGCCAAGCTCACTTTTAACGCCCGGATAACCAGCCAGAATATCAGGCATAATTTCGCTAGTCACTCGCTCGACAATCGCGTTAGGCTCCACTCGTTCTTCATCAATGGATCCATAAACGTAAACACTGCGATAACCCTCTTCGCGTCGAATACTACTCACGCCCGGCTTTTGTTTGATTTCAACCACGTCACCGAGCATGACCTTTTTGCCATCGGGAGTGGTTATCACCGCATAACGCAGAGACGAAAATGCCTCGCGCGTTAATTGAGGGTAACGAACCATCACTTTGACCTCTTCACCATCACGCAGTACTCGTTCCGCCTCACCGCCGTAAAAACTGCCACCAACTTGAGTCGCAATATCAAACAGATCTAAGCCAAGATTATAAGCCACTGGCGCTAATGAAAGTTGCACCTCTTGACTGCCAGTATCAATCGATGAAGAGATATCAAACAAGCCTTGCTGCTGTTGCAGGGCAAGGATTAACGCGCGCCCAGCTTCATTAAGAGAGTCAATATCTGAGCCGTACAGCAGGAATCCAAACTCATCACCTTTGCCATTATCGTTGACGTTATCGGACACGGTGAAAGTCTTCATTCCGGGTATGGTTGGAATGTTCTCGCGCCAGCGTCTTGCAAGCTCAAAAGTGTCAAATGGTCTCAGTTCTTCATCCACCAAAGGTATCACTAACGACCCCTCTTTGCGGCCTTGGCTGAAAGTCAGAATATCTCGCACCATTTTTTGCCCGGTCTGTTGCTCTATCTCTTGGTCGACGGCCATGACAGTTGACTCAATCAGCTTGAGTGCTGCGATGGTTTGTTGGCTAGAAATATTGTCATTCATCACCAGCTTAATGCTCGGAAAATCATGCGGCACTTTCGGCGACGGGACGATACGCACATAATTCGCCATCACTAACGCCACACTAAGCACAAGAATGGCAGTAAAACTGGCTAACACACTCCAGCGCCAATAGGTACACAGTTCAACGAAGCGTTGGTATGGCCCATAAACAAAGCTAAAAAAGCGAGTGTTAAATCGGTCGCGCCAACTGCCTTTCTTAATCGGACTAAAATGAGAATGCGCTAAATGTGCCGGAAGAATCAATTTCGATTCAATCAAACTAAATAGCAGACAAAGGATCACGATCGCGGCAATACCGAAGAAAAATGCCCGTTCAATGCCTTTCGACATCAGAAATGGCGCAAAAACGGCCATGGTGGTTAATACGCCAAAAGTCGCTGGTGTGGCTACCCGCTTGACACCGCGCACGACATTTTCGACCCCGCCACCCTTTTTCTCGATTTCACTGTAGGCACTTTCACCAATTACGATCGCATCATCGACAACAATCCCAAGAACCATGATAAAAGCAAACAAAGAGACGATGTTAATGCTGACACCGATCGCAGGCATGATCATCACCGCGCCTAAGAAACAGACTGGTAGCCCTATCATTACCCACATCGCCAGTTTAACTCGCAAGAACAAGCTCAACATCAATGCAACCAACACTGCCCCTTGCAGCAAGTTCTTCAACATCATGTCGAGACGGGCATTCAAGTAGTAGGTCATGTCGACCAACGTTTTGATCTGTAAGTCCGCTGGCAAGGTTTGATTTTTTTGTTCGATATACGCTTTGACAGTGTCTGCAACCGTGACCATGTTTTGGTCCTTGGTCGCCTTCACCGATAAATACATCGCATTTTGACCCGAGTACTTAAAATAGCGGTCATCTTCAGTAAATCCGTCTTTTATCGTTGCGATATCTTGCAACAGAACTTTGCCGCCATTGGCACCGATTTTGACCGGAATATCGCGAAATTGCTCACCGCGATAAAACTGATTCTCGATACGTACAGAAATCATGCCGGCATTGGTTCGCACTTCACCTGCCGAGTAGTTAGCAGAATAACGTTGAATAGCATTGACCACATCATTCAATGTGAGGCTATATTTTTGTAATACACGCGGCTCTACTTCAATAGCAATTTCATAATTTGGTGCGCCAAGCTCCACCAACGCTACATTGCCAAGCTGTAATAGCTCGTCTTCAATCTGTTTTGCAATCGGTTTTAACTCAAGTAGACTGCGATCGCCCACCAGCGCCATTTCTATGACATCTTGACGAAACTCATACTGATAAACTTGGATCGGCTCCATACTCGCTGGCAAGTTCGAGACCGCGTCAATCTTCTGTTTAACCTTGACCAATACATCATCAATGTCTTCATCAACGTTGATTTCGAGTTCAATATTGCCGCTGCCACGGTTAGCACTCGAGACCGCTTTCTTAATTCCGGTAACGTCTTTAAGTGACTCTTCTAACTTAATTAATATGCTCTCTTCGACTTCTTGGGGAGACGCCCCTGGGTATTGAGCACTAACATTGATGTAGTTCACCTCAATGTTGGGAAACATTTGCCTTTGAATGAAGAAGAAACTGACGGTACCAACGATCAATACGAACACCATCAGCAAATTTGCCGCGACTGGGTTATTGGCAAAATACGCGATTAAGCCTGTTTGTTTGGTCTCGTGCATACTTTAGTCCTGATTAGTACTGACGATATCGGCAACAGTGACTGCTAGCCCTTGCTGAGGATACTCGGGAACGGTAATCACTATCTGATCGTCATCACTCAAGCCTTGATTGATCAGCATGAACTCTTTTTCTGCTCGCAATACATTGACGGTCCTTGGCTCAAGTTGATTGTCTTGATTGACCACCCAGACTTGGCGGTTATTGACCAATTCTTGCGGCAATCGGTAGATGTGCTTGAGCTCCTTACCGGTAAATTGCACTTCAACATAAGAGCCAAACTGGATGGGAAACTGCTCGCTATTGACCGCATAAGGGTCATCAACGCGTATCACCAAACTTGTCATACGGGTGCTACTATCGACAATCCCCAAATCGCGATCGATAACACCTTGACGTTGAGTGCTACTGATCCCTCGTTGAATAACACGTGCGGGTAAACCAGCAAAGTTGGTTGGCAGAAACGCACTGTCAAAGCCCGCAATAGGGATATGCACCTCTCCGGCTTCAACATTATTTAACGTCGCAACGTGTCCTCCTGCTGAGATAAACTGACCAACTCCAATCGATTTCTCAACCACCAACGCATCATAAGGTGCCACAACCTCACAGTTGGCTAAATCACGCTTGGCGCGTTTAAGTGACGCTTGAGCCGATTTAAGTTGCGCTTCAGCACTCAATAGTTGCGGTTTTCGTAGATATAGATCCGTGACCTGATTTTTAGGGAGGTTTTGCGCTTGGCGTTTTGCCACTTCTGCACGCGCTCGCTCTTCGATTAGCGCCGCTTGTGCACTGGCAAGTTCGGCTTGTGCTTGAAGTACCGCAGCTTGGTAGTTATCACTTTCGATAGTAAAGAGCACTTCACCACGTTCGACAACACCGCCAACAAGGAAATTAGGGTGCCAGCTAATTACCTCGCCAGATACCTGCGCTGAAAGTTGAGTGACTTCAACAGGCCTTAATTCACCATGGCCGGTAATCACTACTTTATGATTGCTTGATTGTGCTTTGGCAACTTGAACCACTGGTGGCGCTTTGGGTGGTTTACTCTTCAGGGGATCAGGTGCACTGGAGGCAATCGCTGAATAGCCTGCATAAGCGCCGCCCAAAACAACAAAAGGCAGTAGCCAACGTAACGACTTACTCATCATGTGAGTTCCTTATCTGTCTGTAATGCTTGTAAAATGCCGCCTTAAGTAGCGGGCTCTAATAGTATGGTTATACGAATGAACTTACGTGTGACACCAAATCAGACCAATTTATCCATTGACCAGGATGATTTTATACAATCAGTTTATCCATTCTCATTATCGAGCAAGTAATTTTTAAAACAAATAACACAAAGTCACCCAAGCAAGTCGTAGACCAACTATTTGTCCAACATTTACAGCTACTTAAGAATAGGCCTCGACTGGTCAACTAATTCACATGGTGAATGTAGTCATTTGTTAGTCAAATTTACCTTGCGATTATTACAAACAATTTAAGGGGTATGACACTCAAGATGGGGGGCTCTAGAAGCGATGTGGTTGAAACTCCAGAGCGCTCGTCAAATAAAAAGGCTTAGCAATGCTAAGCCTTTTCAACGATGGCCGCATACGCCGCGGACGGCTTGGGTTGATAGCGGCCTGGTTTGTGATTCATGGCCAAAATTAAATTCGTTACCACAGCGCCCATCACCGATAGCAAAATCAGTGAAAGATCAACGATAAACAGTGATAACACCACGATGGTACAATCGAGCGCCATTTGAACCTTACCCGCTCGAATACCGAAACGTTCTTGAAGGAACAATGCCAGAATATTAAAACCGCCTAAACTCATCTTATGGCGGAAAATAACCAACATCCCAATCCCGATCAGCCCACCACCAATCAGTGCCGCATAGAAAGTATCAATACGGGCGATTTCAATCACGTGGTGAAGATGATCGACAGCGAACGAAACGATCGACACCGCGATAAAGGTATTAATGGTAAAACGCCAGCCCATACGAGCCACAGAAAGAAGGTAAAATGGCAAATTCAAAGCAAAAAAGATCTGACCGAAACTAAAACTGCTGACCTTAGTGAGAAAAATCGCGAGGCCGGCGGTTCCACCTGTCAGTAACCCCGCTTTGTTAAAAAATATCACGCCCAGTGAAACTAAGGCACTACCCAACAATAACGCGAGTAAATTTTCGCGCATACTATGTTCTTTATCCATTTTAGGCTTCCTATCCCTTAACGACTCACCAAAAAGGGTGAATCAAACCCGGATAAGATGTCTATTATTGATATTGATGTCGAGAGTGAAGTCGAAATGGCAAGTTAACAACAGTGTTAACTAATATTTACACTTTTGTGAGCCAGCGCCAATTTGTTAGTGTTTATTTAGCGAAATACTGACCACCTTAGCCTCACCTTCATCATCTTCAAGCGGAGGATCTTGAGCTTGATGACGCTGATTGCGTTCCTTAGCACAGTACATCGCTTCATCTGCAATACTCATTAATGTGTCTTTGTTTTTACTGTCATCCGGATAGCGGCTGATACCAACACTGACGCTAACCTGCAAATATCGTTCGTCATAATAGATGGGTTGATTGACCAATTTTTTTATCTGTTCGACCTTTTGCTTAACAACATCGAAACTGGTCAGCAGATCTAAACAGACGACAAACTCATCTCCCCCTAAGCGGCCAACAAAATCAGATTCACGAATACAATCGGTTAACCGCTGTGCAACGGCCGTCAAAACCATATCGCCTGCATTATGTCCATAAGTATCGTTAACCTGTTTAAAATCATTCAAATCGAGGAACAGCAACGCCAATTTTCGCTCAGTACGATTGGCTTTAATTAATGCGCTCTCTAACTGTTTATCAAACGCTCTGCGGTTCATCAAATTAGTTAAAGGATCGTGTTCAGACAAAAATAGTAGTTGCTGCTGTTTTTTATGTAACTGCATGGTCTGACGCTTGACCTCTTCTTCTAATTCTTGCTTGGTAACCGTAGACTGGCGTAAAGATGCCGTCATCTGATTAAAGAATCTCGATATCACTCTGAATTCACTGTCCATTTTGACATTTTCTACTTTGGTATCTAGTTGCCCACTCGCTAAGTCGAGGATCGCTTTCTTCATTGCTCCGGCTCCCGCTCTAAACCTAAATAGAATCAACCAAGCGACCCCACTGACCAGCAAAGAACAGGCAATTAACCATACCGCAGCCGTGCCCATCACGTTTTGTAAATTGATGGTATTCTTGTTGAGCACTTGCCTATGAATATAAGCGAGTTCTTCCGTCATATTCTGCATGATCATGTTATAACGAGATTGCAGCAGTGCTCGAGTATCTAAAGCCGTTTGTATGGCTGGGCTACTATCATTGAAATTGTTAAAAAACAACGCCTTCTCTTGGCCAAGAAGATTAATCAAACTGCTATTCATTCGCTGCAAGTTATCCAATTGGATGTGTTTATTTTTGTAGGCCGTAAACTTAGTCGCCAGATCCGCTTGGGCAAGCTCGACCTGATTTAAACTCGGCTGATCTCGAAACTGCATAAACGCCCATAGTTGGCTACGTAATAAATCAACACTAAGCTGCAGATCAATCACTTGATCCAAATCGGTCTTGGTTGCTTTATGCTCGGCATGAATTTTAGTAAACGACACCACAATAAAAAGCGTCAGTAGCATCGTCGTCGTCGACAGAACAAACATCTTCTTAAACATCGAATCAAGCATGACGTCAGTTCCTTTCTGCTAACATTTGTTGATATGGGTATGAGTAAAACACTCGCCTAAAATCTGGCGGAGACTTACTGACCAAACCGCTATTTATCGCCCAGCGTGCTTGCAATTGTAGGTTGGATAACAGTGAGTTACCTAGCGATAGGCGAAAAACATAGTCGTCCCAAGACCAGTCAATCTGTTCTACAGGCACCTCAAGTCGTTGCGACACTAGCGTGATGGCTTGCTGCGGGTGAGTTTTAATCCAATCGATTGCCACTTGGAGTGCTTGCAGTAAACGAACGGGTTCATCCCCTGCAAATTCAAGATGAGAAGGCCGAGAAATAAGGTTAAACGAGAGCTGATAGACCCCATTGATACCCAAATTGTGTACTTGCGCCACTGAAAGTAAGTCAGTTTGGTAACCCATTGGTTCCCAAGCAGAAATGGCGTCAACTCGGTATGAGAGCAATGCCGGGACAAGCTCTTTGTCAGACAAATAGACTTTCTCCACAGGCAATTCGCGTAAATCACTACCAATCAGCACAGAGTCAAAATAGAACTCACTCGCCGACCCTTTCACAATACCCACTCGTTTATCTTTTAATTGAGCAACGGATTTAATTTTTGACGGACCTAAGCTGAGCAATTTGAGATCATTATCCGACTCAACAAAACTCGCCAAAAGCAAGATATCATCCTGCTTGAAGCTCTTAAACATCACCACCGATTCCGAGGCGGTCGCATAATCGACATCGCTATTAAGCATAGAATCTGCGCAACTCACCCCACTTGAGCAGGGCAACAACGCAACATTGAGTCCATATTGTTTAAACAACCCCAGTTGCTCGGCGACAAAAAAAGGTGAAGAGAGCGGCGTCAATGAGACTCCGATCTTAACTTGATCCGTTGCAACGGTCATCGGCATTTTCCGTTGATAGAGGTAGAGTGCCGATATCGCCAGCACAACGATAACACTCCACATCAATCCGTTTTTCTTTGACCACACCTGCATCTGACCACGTCCAAATTTAAGAAACCTAGCTCATATAAATCTAGACCACTATTGACGCACTATTGGCTTAAGCTAAATTTGATAGCCGATTGGGCCTGATAAACATTGAGAATCTTGCGATTGATCACACATCTCGGTCTATATTGAGTCGTGTAGCCCTTTTTTTCGTAACTAATCACACTCCAAGTTCATTTGAACGACAGGTTCTTACATCAGATTGAGACATAAAAATGAAAATATTAATCATTGGTGGGCGTGGCGGTATCGGCAGTGCCATTTTACAGCTTTGCCAGCAACGTTACCCTAGCGCTGAGTTGCACGCGACCTATCGACAAACTCAACCTCAGTCGCAACCCGATGAAGTGACTTGGCATCAGGTCGATGTCAGTAACGAAAGCCAAGTGCATAAGTTAAGTGAGCAGTTGACTCATATTGACTGGATAATAAATTGTGTTGGATTTTTGCATAACAAGCATCAAGGCCCGGAGAAAAGTTTAGCGAGTGTATCGAGCGACTTCTTTAGTGAAAACATCCAGCGTAATACGCTACCAACGTTGCTACTGAGCAAGTACTTTACTCCAATACTGAAACGCAGTGAGGCGGGTAAGATGGCAATACTCTCAGCCAAAGTAGGCAGCATTAAGGACAATCGATTAGGAGGATGGTATAGCTATCGCGCTTCAAAAGCGGCGCTCAATATGATTGTAAAAACAGTGTCCATTGAATGGCAACGCACCTGCCGAAAGGCAACCATCATTGCCCTCCACCCCGGAACAACAGACACTGCGCTGTCAAAACCATTTCAAGCCAATGTACCAACTGGCAAACTGTTCACCCCGGACGATGTCGCGCGTGATCTGATTGCCATTATAGAGCGCAGTACACCAGAGCATAGTGGCCGATTTTATAGCTACAGCGGTGAGGAGCTACCTTGGTAGCCTTCGTTAGCCGATAGTATCGCAGCGCTGAGCACCAAATGAGCGACAGCGTTTTGAACAATAACGTACCTCATCCCAACAGCGCTGCCACTTTTTACGCCAACTAAAGGGCCGCTGACAAGCAGCGCAAATTTTCTTAGGTAAGTACTGCTTTTTTATTTTATTCGGCATGCTAAATCTCGAAGTAAGGCGAAAAACTATTAGTCCGATTTTTAACCTCAATCAGACACCTTGCCATACTTTTATTTGTTTCTTTTTTGCCCATCCATACTCTGTTACGCAGTAATCCTCGCTTGAGAGCAAAATGCCAACTCAAAAACAGCATCATCAATGGCCTTTGGTCAGGGTGGACTCGACTCTCAAACAGAGGCAATATACCAAGCGTTCCATGACTAAATAAGAGGAAAGACTAAAATGCAACAAGAGGTCTATTTTGCTGGTGGATGCTTGTGGGGCGTACAAGAGTTTTTCAAACACCTACCGGGGGTTGTCAATACCGAAGCGGGACGAGCCAATGGCACCAGTGACTCGACTCAAGCAGAGTACGATGGCTATGCAGAATGTGTCAAAACAGTATTCAATAGTGACGTCATTTCACTCGAGCAGCTCATCGGCCATTTGTTTGAAATCATCGACCCTTACAGCGTCAATCAGCAAGGACAAGATATTGGTGAAAAGTACCGAACGGGTATCTATAGTCATGACCAGCATCATATTGCCAAAGCCAAAGCGTATATTCTCAACCGACCAGATGCAGACAGGATTACCGTTGAAGTGCTAGCGCTCACCAACTACGTTAAAAGTGATGATGAACACCAAGACAGATTGACACGTTTTCCGAATGATTATTGTCATATCCCAATCGACCTGTTACACAAATATCGAGCTAAATAGCAGACACGATGATTACCTTAAGAGTACTTATCGTGACCTCTCGGCCATTGACTCTCTGCGCCGTCAACCGTTAGCGGCGACAGCTTTTTATCAGGCTTTGCATACTCGAGGCGAAACAAGCGCTGAGTCGTATGGTAACTATCAAGTCCACTGAGGGTGACTAAATCCATCGCTTCAACATCAAGATATCCATCCGCTTTTAATGCGTCAGAAGGAAGATGTATCTGTTCAACTTGGCCAATCACCATTTCAGTCTTGTTAACCTTAATCCTATGATGCTCTTTGAGAGTTAACGCCATTTTAAGCTCGCTCTCCAACACAAACGGGGCATCGAAACCGGTTTCGAACTGTGGGGTTAAGCCAACAGCATCAAATTCACTTTGTTGCTTAGCGTAACGTGCTGAAGTTTGGTGCGCCAAAGGGGCAAAGTCAGCAGCAACCGAATTGAGGGTAAATACGCCAGTCTGGAGAATATTCTCTAAGGTATGACGCTCAACAGAATTGGGACGATTGATAAACCCTAACAGCGGAGGATTTGACCCAATATGAATGACAGAGCTGACTATCGAAAGATTTGTTTGCCCTTGCGCGTCAATAGTACCGACCAAGTTGGCACTTTTGAAACCGCTTAAGCTGTTAATAAGCCTCGCACGGTAGCGGCTCTCCATTTGTGCGAGCTGTTCACTGGTAAATTTGCGTTGTTGCATAGCTTTTCCCAATAAATAAAAAACAAGGGCAAAGCGCCTTGCTTTGCCCAAGATTAACCATAATGTTGTTCGAATTATTTAGGTAGTATCACGGTATCAATGACATGAATCACACCATTGCTCGCCTTGACATCTGTCGCTACAACATTGGCATTATCTACCATCACCTTGCCATTCATCACTTTGATCGTGATAGCCTGACCTTGCACGGTGGTTGCTTTATCTAACTTGACAACATCCGCTGCCATAACTTTCCCAGCCACCACGTGATACGTCAACACAGCAATTAGCTTATCTTTATTTTCAGGCATCAGCAGTGACTCAACTGTGCCTTCGGGCAATTTGGCGAACGCATCATCAGTTGGAGCAAACACGGTAAACGGACCTTCGCCTTTCAAGGTATCGACTAAACCTGCCGCCTTGACGGCTGCGACGAGTGTGTTGAACGAACCATTCTCTGCAGCGACATCAACGATATCGGCTTTCATTCCATGGTCATGAGCTTGCACTGGTAGAACAAAAGCGAAAAGTGCAAATAGAGCGGTAACTAGCGACATTGTGTATTTAAACATGATTCCTTCCTTTGTTTTTTCAGGCCAAGCCCTGTTAGGCTTCGCGTTGACTCAAAACCTGTTACGCTGACTTGCGCACAATCGATCACCGACTTCGAAGACCAAGGAGTAAGTATCTTTGTTAGGGGCCTTTAAATACCCTTGGTGTTAATTGCAGTAACTAGGTTTGTTAAAATCGTGATGAGACGTCGATCATTGATCACTATGACGCTGTTTTAATGCACAAAAATCAGGTAATTTGATCGTTAACAATAACAATTACATCAGGGTGAGGCATGTTAGAACAAGTGGTCGGAATACTGTTCCCAGTCTTTGCATTAGTGACCGTTGGCTTTTGTGTGGGAAAGTGGCTCAAACCTGATTTTCAACCCATAAACCGTATTAACATGGACACCTTTACCCCTGCTCTGGTGTTCTCATCGCTTGTGTTAATGCCACTTGATACAGAACAAGTGCCTCTGCTCTCCGCCTCTTTTGTCGCGGTACTACTTCCTGGGTTAGTCATGATCCCATTGTGTAAGCTGTCTGGACTGAGTTTTAAAGCTTGGGCGCCACCCCACATGTTTCGCAACAGCGGTAACCTTGCCATTCCCCTTTTTACTTACACGTTTGGTGACAGTGCACTGGCTTCGGCGGTACTGCTGTTTGTTGTGTCGGCCTGTATTCATATTAGTCTAGGCCTTGCATTATTAAGTGAAGGTAACCCATTTAAGAAGATCATCAAAATGCCGATTTTCCTTGCCGCCATTGCCGCGTTAGTCATTAACCTTGGCGGATTTTCCGTGTGGACGCCGCTCTACGAAGCCACCGCGCTACTCGGGCAAGCTGCGGTCCCCGTCATGTTACTCTCACTCGGCGCTCAGATGTGTCATCTGCGTCTAAGTGGATTGAAAGTCGGTTTACTCTGCACCTTGCAATCGTTATTAACTGGCGCCATTGCGTTTGCGGTTATCTATTGGTTTATTCCGCTGCCAACCTTGCAATTGCAAATGATGGTTCTGTTTACTATGCTGCCACCCGCGGTCATGAACTACCTGTTCGCAGAACGCTTTAATATTGAACCGGCGAAAGTCGCTTCGATGGTTCTGTTTGGTAATTTTTTTAGCATCTTAACCTTGCCACTATTGCTCGGATTTGCTTTGTCCTTGTAACCACTCTTCCGGATGAGTAAGCATGGTTTTTCCTTGGAAAGTTTCAGCACGAATATCTTTTGGGTTATAGATAGCGCACGAGTCCATCGATAAGCAACCGCAACCAATACAGCCACCGAGATCTTGTTGTAAGGCTTGCAGTTGCAAAATTCTGTGTTCTAACATCTGTTTCCAACCTGAAGCCATCTGTTCCCATTCTCGTCGACTCGGGGCCTTATGTTTGGGCAAATGTGCTAACGACTGCACGATCTCTTCTAACGTTAATCCAACCTCTTGCGCAGCTTTAATCACAGCTATTCGGCGTAATACACTGCGATCATAACGACGCTGATTACCTTGATTACGCCAACTATGAATTAACCCTTTTTGCTCATAAAAATGCAGCGCAGATACTTTGACTCCAGCACGCTTTGCCACCTCACCAACACTCAAATCCATATTTTTCCCTCGGTGTTAAACACCCTTTTCCTTAAGTTAACTTGAGCTTTTAGATTAACAATAAGTGAGTAATTTTGCACAAGGGAAGCACAATAGGGGAAGAGACTGCGAAGCCAAATAACCCATAGCACTCAGCACTATTTGAGCGAAAGATTTTGATTGTATTGGATTGGGTTATTAATGATTAGCACTTTTCTCTACTTCAGAGTCACATAGCTACAACATCAAAAAGGCGCTCAACGCGCCTTTGATTACCATATAGATTTTGGTTTAACTAAGCTTAAAACGCCTTACAATATCAGTGAGTGTTTGGTTCATCGTTGAAATGGTTTGCGCCTCTTCTAGCGCTTGCTGACCGTTGCTGTCTAGCTCACCAACGATATCGTTGATGGCCGACATGTTGCGACTAAGCTCTTGGGTAACACTACTTTGCTCTTCTGCCGCTGTGGCAATTTGAGTGCTGAGGTCATTAATATCGGTGACAAATTGAGCCATAACATCAAGACTTCCTGCCACTTCGCCAGCACCTTCAGCGGTTTGAGCACATTTCTGCTTGGTCGTCTCCATCGAACTCACAACGGATTGACTGCCACGTTGCAAACTCGCTAGCGCCGTTTCTATCTCTTCAGTGCTAGTCTTAGTACGGCTGGCCAAATTCCGAACTTCATCTGCAACTACCGCAAAACCTCGACCCTGTTCACCTGCACGCGCAGCTTCGATAGCAGCGTTGAGCGCAAGCAAGTTGGTTTGCTCGGCAATATCACCAATAACACCTAAGATGGTGTTGATATCATCCGTTTCTGACGCCATCTTATTAACATTTTCAGAGGCAGCACTTACATCGTCGACCAGTTCTTGCACGTTGGCTTGGGCTTGATTAACTGTTCGTTTTGACTCGTTGCTGGCCTCACTCGCTTTATTGGTCAACTCTGCCGTGTTAGCTGCGTCAGTTGCCATCGAGTCTGCCGTTGAATTCATCTCTTCAATAGCCGTTACCACTTGCTCTGTCTCTTGGACGTGGTTTTGTAATATGATGCTATTGCGTTGGCTTTGGTCCTTCATTCGGTCGACGTTTTCATTGAGATGATCCGTGACCTGACGAATTTCTAGCATCATAGATTGCAAGCTTTCAATAAAGGCGTTAACCCCTTGTGAAATCTGCCCGAGATCATCGTTGGTTTTCACTTCAATTCTTTGGGTGAGATCGCCATTGCCTTGGCTCAAGCCAACAATAGTCTCTTTCAGCACCAAAATTGGACGATATAGTACACGGAGTATGATTAACGCTATTACGATACTGACAAAGGTAGCAATCAGAGCCGTGATCACTGCATTACGCTTGGCTGCGGAAAGTTCAGAAAATATGATCTCCTTGTCTAAGCCAACTAAAAGATACCAACTTTTATCCGCTACTTTAATTTTACGAGAGAAAAACAATTTCTCTTGGTTATTGATAGTCGACTCAAAATGGCTAGCCTCTTTGTCTACCACCTGCTTGACCGCGTTATTAAGCCATGCATAACGCTCAGCGTTATCACCAGCTTTCACATTTTGTATTGACGAGGCTAATATCGTGCCGTCATGATTGAGAATTATTGCCGTTTTCCCCGCAACCTCGTTGGCAGACTTAACAATCTCATTGAGAAAGCCCAATTGCATATCTGCCGAAATCATACCACTAAAAGTTTTGCGTACGATCGACACCCAGTAAATGCTTGAGTCATCAGAATCTACATACGGCTCTGTGACACTAGTGGATACAGCTTGACGCCCCGCCTGATACCAACTTTGAGTCGTGACATCACCGGCATATTTGTTGTTTGGCCAACTACTGCCTGTTTGGTTCCAGTAGGCATCACCATTGGTAAATGCTACCACTGAACTGTTTAAGTTCATCGCTGCTGCAATCGTATGTGTCATCATAATAAAGTCTTGCGGCCCTCCCTCGATAGGTGCGTTTTGAAAACGCTGGCCGAGTTTTTCTATCCCTGACACTTTCTGTTGTAAGCGGGTCGCGATTTGCTCTGCTTCCGCATCAACATAATTTCGGTTACTGTTAGTAATAAGATCGATCAAAACATCTCGCTCTTTTACATAAGCAACGTAACTTGATGACGATACCGACACCACCACTAAAGCGATAATTGAAATAAGCAGTAGTGTCTTAAATCCTAAGTTTCGCATCACTGATAATTCCTTATACAATATGTGCTAAAGACAATGCCTAAACGGCAATAGAGCCTGACTAAACTTTATAATTAAATTTGTAACTAAGTGTGGCCGTTAACTGGGAAAAATCCAGATCTAGCGTGGAACTATTGTTAATAAGTGATGTTGATGGTGTAAATAAACACTGATTACAAGGGAGATTACACAAGGGACAACATGCCGGACTTCACGGTCCAGTAGAGAATCGCCGCTTAAACGTCGATCCAATTTCATTTGGCGGGTGTGAGATTTCAGAAAGGCTAGAACTGACTTTCTACAACTTGGATCCAACCAAGTTTTTATACTATTAATACTGCTCCAAACATCTCTGTTCTAGCAATCAGAACTGGAGCTATGTTTATAAAAACTTCACTCTTTCATCAATGCACTCATAAGATCCCATTTCAAATTCGCGACATATCCAAGGCCTATTTTCGTAAATAGAGCACATCAGTGTTTCTCTGTCTAGAGCCGCACACCAACCATCATTTAATCGTCTCATTGTCTCGCCACCATATTGGTCACGTAAGATAAACTCTTCAGGTACGCCCGTGTCTGAAATAATCATAACTTCAAGACGACAACAGCACGCTTTGCAGTTTGAACACGAGACATCAGAGGGATAAGTGCTTTTAATTGGTATATTCATGGGTGATTAATTTTTACTAATTGGCTGTGATATCTTAAATCTAATATAACTATCTTAAACTGCTACAAGTCACGCGATTTTTGAACCAAAATACCTAAACTTACAGTGTGCATATTGGAGTTTGTCCGGTATCAAGTGAGAAACCAGCTCCTAGAACATGGGTTATCATATCCTAGGGGCTTAATTTGCCTTGCGAGAATACTAAGACTCTGATTCGTCGTCATTTGGGCGCAGTTGGCGTTGAAGTCCTAACAAAAAGTTTCGTAGCACTTGATCTTTGCATTCTCGATAGTGCTTGTTGTCAGGTTTACGGAAAAACGCACTGAGTTCATGCTTGCTTAAACGAAAATCGATAAGCTGTAACACATCAAGAATATCTTCGGCTTTCATGTTCAACGCAATTCGTAATTTTTGAAATACGATGTTATTGCTCAATTTATCTTCAGGCTTAGGCTGTTCACCTTCGCGTTTGCCACGTTTAAAATTGATAAAACCATTGAGAAATATCGCCAATTCAGTGTCGCTCAGTTCGACAAAAGATTCATCATCTTCTTTTTTAAGCCAGCCAGTGATCTGTACATCTGTCACATTCAGGTCGGCTAAAGAGAAGATTTCGCTCATTGCGTTATCTTTTAAATCAAATGTATAGCGTATACGGCGTAAAATATCATTATTGGTCAAAATAGTTCCTAGTCTTAGGTAAATCCAGTGCTATCAACGTGATTACTGGAAGACGCGGATTCTATCAGACATATGGTCAACCCCCTACCAATTGTGTCATTCGGCTAACTGGTATAACGCCGCGTTAAGTAGTGAGCAACATTGCCACCTAACCTAAACCATTGTGCCGTAAACACTAAATTCAAAGCAAACCGAAAATGCCTAGCGTTGCGAATCTGCCTTAAACGCCTTGTTAGTGTACTTGGATTCAAGTACGAAGTGCGACACCACTGAAAAATAAAACAGTGAGATGCGATAATCATGATTTTTGCTCCCGCCAAGAAGTAAAACCATGAAATATACACACCTCACTGAGAAAGAAAGATATACGATTTCTATCTTAAGAAAGCAAGGACTACGTACTGCTGGAATAGCTAGATTACTCAACCGTCATAAGTCTACGATCTATCGTGAGATAGAACGTAATAAGCGCTATAACAAGTACTTTGACAGGTACTCGTACCAACCTGAGTACGCTCAACAACGAGCTCGAAATAGGCTCGCTCGCTCAAGGCGAAACAAGCGCTATGACGAAACCGACTTCAGGCTCGTTGCTGCCTTGCTGCAACTGGACTGGAGCCCTGAACAGATAGTTGGATTCCTAAGGCGAATTGGTCAAAAAACGATGAGTCACGAACTGATTTACCAGTATGTTTGGAATAACAAAGCAGAAGGCGGAATGTTATGGAAACACCTACGCCAGTCAACTAAGCAAAGGCGTAAAAGATATCGCTCTAACGACAGCAGAGGCCGCTTAGCCGCAAAGAAACATATA
>NZ_JONH01000023.1 GCF_000711795.1 Vibrio pacinii DSM 19139
GTAGAGCTAATCGCACCAATCGCGATGGACGAAGGTCTACGTTTCGCAATCCGCGAAGGTGGCCGTACAGTTGGTGCTGGTGTTGTTGCTAAGATTTTCGCTTAATTCTAACGAATTAGCTAAAGTCTTCGGAAAATCTTGGAATAAGATTTGACGAACCAGTAGCAAAAAGGGCATCATTTGATGCCCTTTTTCTGCACTAAAGAAAATGTCTGTTGATTTCTTATTCAAATAGTCATTTCGCAGGTTTTTTGGTTGAGGTGTTGCGTTTCAACCAATAAAAGAGTACGTCAATTAAGTTTAATTGCCGTTTCATGGATTTGCCCTGCAACAGCGGGGTTGTTGTCGTCTATATTAAGACTTAGACAGGTTGGTTTTATGAAAGCAAATAATGCTGAAACTCCTGATAGCTCAAATGGCGCAGACATTTTTAAGTGGATTGTCACTTTTACTCTGCTAGCTGCCGCTGTTGTGGGTAATTACCTGTATGGTGAAATGTCTGTAGTGATTCGCGCTGCAGGTGTTGTTGTACTAATCGCTGGGGCACTGGGTGTCGCGGCTACAACAACTAAAGGTAAAGCTGCGATTGAGTTTGCAAAAGAATCGCGTATGGAAGTACGTAAAGTGGTTTGGCCTACACGCCAAGAAACGATGCAAACGACATTTATCGTTTTAGCTGTAAGTATTGTAATGGCTCTAGTGCTTTGGGGCATTGACGGCATTATGGTTCGTCTTGTTGCATTTGTGACTGGGGTATAGAGGGTTTTAATTCATGAGTGAAGCTCCAAAAAAACGCTGGTATGTGGTTCAAGCCTTCTCTGGATTTGAAGGCCGCGTAGCTCAATCGCTTCGTGAGCATATCAAAATGCATGGCATGGAAGAGCTGTTTGGTGAAGTTCTTGTCCCTACAGAAGAAGTAGTGGAAATGCGTGCAGGTCAGCGTCGTAAGTCTGAGCGCAAGTTCTTCCCAGGCTATGTGCTTGTTCAGATGGTTATGGAAGATGAATCATGGCACTTGGTTCGCAGTGTGCCGCGCGTCATGGGCTTCATTGGTGGTACCTCTGATCGTCCAGCTCCTATTACTGATAAAGAAGCTGATGCGATTCTTAACCGTCTTGAGAAAGCAAGTGAAGCGCCTCGTCCACGTACTATGTACGAAGCGGGTGAAGTGGTTCGTGTTACTGACGGCCCATTTGCTGACTTTAACGGTACCGTTGAAGAAGTCGATTATGCTAAGAGCCGCGTTAAAGTGTCTGTTTCGATCTTTGGTCGAGCGACACCTGTTGAGCTTGAATTTGGTCAGGTTGAAAAACTTGATTAAAAAACCAGCTTTTTAGGCTTGTATAAGGCGCGAATTATGACTATAATTTCGCGCCTTTTTACTTCCTGTGAAGTAAAAAGTTTTTGTTGAAACGGGGAGCTGATCAGTCGATTAGCGTTCGTACCCAAAATTAGGAATAATCATGGCTAAGAAAGTTGAAGCTTATATCAAGCTACAAGTTGCTGCTGGCGCTGCAAACCCAAGTCCACCAGTTGGTCCTGCTCTAGGTCAACACGGTGTTAACATCATGGAATTCTGTAAAGCGTTTAACGCAAAAACAGAATCTATCGAGAAGGGTCTTCCTACTCCAGTAGTTATCACTGTATACAGCGATCGCTCTTTCACGTTCATCACTAAGACTCCACCTGCTGCAGTTCTTCTTAAGAAAGCGGCTGGCGTTAAGTCTGGTTCAGGTCGTCCAAACACTGAAAAAGTGGGTACGGTAACTGACGCTCAAATCCAAGAAATCGCAGAAACTAAAGCTTCTGATATGACTGGTGCTGATATCGAAGCAATGAAGCGTTCAATTGCGGGTACTGCTCGTTCAATGGGCCTAGTGGTAGAGGGTTAATAAGATGGCTAAACTAACTAAGCGCATGCGCGTAATCCGCGATAAAGTTGACGTAACTAAAGAATACGAAATCAACGAAGCTGTAGCTCTTCTTCAAGAACTAGCAACTGCTAAGTTCGTTGAATCTGTAGACGTTGCCGTTAACCTAGGCATCGATGCTCGTAAATCTGACCAGAACGTACGTGGTGCAACTGTACTACCTCACGGTACTGGCCGCGACATCCGCGTTGCAGTGTTCACTCAAGGTGCAAACGCTGAAGCAGCCAAAGAAGCTGGCGCAGACATCGTTGGTATGGAAGATCTAGCTGAGCTAGTGAAAAAAGGCGAAATGAACTTTGACGTAGTTGTTGCTTCTCCAGATGCAATGCGCGTTGTAGGTCAACTAGGTACTATCCTAGGTCCTCGCGGTCTAATGCCAAACCCTAAAGTTGGTACTGTAACTCCTAACGTTGCTGAAGCAGTTAAGAACGCTAAAGCTGGTCAGGTTCGTTACCGTAACGACAAGAACGGCATCATCCACACTACTATTGGTAAAGCAAACTTCTCTGCTGAGCAGATCAAAGAGAACCTAGAAGCACTTCTAGTGGCTCTGAAGAAAGCTAAGCCATCTTCTGCAAAAGGTACATTCCTGCAGAAAGTAAGCATCTCTACTACTATGGGTGCTGGTGTTGCTGTTGATCAGGGTAGCCTGAATACAGTTGCGTAATTAGTTTTACGAAACACTTATTTACTTAGGCGCAAAGTTTATGTATAATTTTGCGCCTAATATTTGTGGTTGGGGCTGAACTTTGGTTCATCGAATTCGTTAAGAATTCACTGTGAATTATGACCCAGTCTCCGTCCAAGACCGTAGGTGTCTGTTTTTTAAATAGGCTTAATCCTCCTACGTAGATGGTGCCCGAACTGACAGAAAGCTCTATGTAAATAGTTACCTTTCTTCTGGGAAGCACCTCAATAGCTCTCACTGTTGTGATAATAGTGAGTGGTGTAACGACAACCAGGAGTAAATCCAAGATGGCTTTAAACCTTCAAGACAAAAAAGCAATTGTTGCTGAAGTCAACGAAGCTGCCAGTGGTGCACTTTCTGCAGTTGTAGCTGATTCTCGTGGCGTTGAAGTGGGCGCGATGACTTCTCTACGTAAACAGGCTCGTGAAGCTGGTGTTTATGTACGAGTGGTTCGTAACACTCTAATGCGTCGTGCAGTTGAAGGTACAGACTACGAGTGTCTAAAAGACACTTTCACTGGTCCTACTTTAATTGCATTCTCTAACGAGCACCCAGGTGCCGCAGCGCGTCTTTTCAAAGACTTCGCTAAAGAGAACAAAGACTTCGAGATCAAAGCTGCTGCATTTGAAGGCGCGCTAACTGACGCTGAAGTACTAGCGACACTACCAACTTACGACGAAGCTATTGCACGCCTAATGATGTGCATGAAAGAAGCTTCTGCAGCCAAGCTGGTACGTACCTTCGCTGCTATCCGCGATCAAAAAGAAGAAGCTGCGGCGTAAGCCTTGCTTTTTTCTGGTTGCTTAATAAACTTATTGTTGATTTAAAAGAGAATTGTTATGTCTATTACTAACGAGCAAATCCTAGACGCAGTTGCAGAAATGTCTGTAATGCAAGTTGTTGAACTAATCGAAGCAATGGAAGAGAAATTCGGTGTTTCTGCTGCAGCTGCTGTTGTAGCTGGCGGCGCTGCTGGTGGCGAAGCTGCTGCTGAGCAAACTGAATTCGACGTTATCCTAGAATCTGCTGGCGGCAACAAAGTTGCTGTAATCAAAGCAGTACGTGGCGCAACTGGCCTAGGTCTTAAAGAAGCTAAAGGTCTTGTAGACTCAGCTCCTGCAGCTGTTAAAGAAGGCGTAGAGAAAGACGAAGCTGAAGCTCTTAAAGCTCAGCTAGAAGAAGCTGGTGCAAGTGTTACTGTTAAGTAATCATTGTATAGTTTCTTAGCCTAACGGCTAATGGCTGGTGGTTTTATAACCACCGGCCTTTTTGCGCTGTAGGGGTCGGGTGATTTTTCCGCTGTTTGAGCACCTAATCTCTAGCAAAAAACATTTCATTAGCTCTTAATGCAATGTCACTACGATCAAACAGATATTCAGTCACTGTCTCATAACGATTGGAGACAGTTTGGGTCACTTATCAGCGAGCTGAGGAACCCCATGGTTTACTCTTATACCGAGAAAAAGCGCATCCGAAAGGATTTTGGTACTCGTCCACAAGTGTTGGACATTCCATACCTGCTATCGATCCAGCTCGATTCGTTCGAGAAATTTATCGAACAGGATCCTGAAGGTCAATATGGTCTTGAAGCTGCTTTCCGTTCTGTGTTTCCAATTCAGAGCTACAACGGCAATTCCGAGCTGCAATACGTTAGCTACCGTCTTGGTGAGCCAGTTTTTGACGTTAAAGAATGTCAAATTCGCGGCGTAACTTATTCAAAACCACTACGCGTAAAACTGCGCCTAGTTATTTTTGATAGAGACGCGCCAGCGGGTACTGTAAAAGACATTAAAGAACAAGAAGTCTACATGGGCGAAATTCCGCTTATGACAGACAATGGTACCTTCGTTATCAACGGTACCGAGAGGGTTATCGTATCCCAGCTGCACAGAAGCCCAGGCGTTTTCTTCGACAGCGATAAGGGTAAAACCCACTCATCAGGTAAAGTTCTTTATAACGCACGTGTTATTCCTTACCGTGGTTCATGGCTTGATTTCGAGTTTGATCCTAAGGATAACCTGTACGTTCGTATTGACCGTCGTCGTAAGCTGCCAGCATCGATCATCCTGCGCGCTCTAGGTAAAACGACAGAAGAGATCCTAGACCTCTTCTTCGAGAAGATTAACTTCGAAGTTAAAGACCAAACCCTAATGATGGAGTTGGTCCCAGATCGTCTACGTGGTGAAACTGCGTCATTCGATATCGAAGCGAACGGTAACGTTTACGTTGAGACTGGTCGTCGTGTAACTGCACGCCATATCCGTCAGCTTGAAAAAGATGGCGTTGATCAAATCGAAGTACCAGTAGAGTACATCGTAGGTAAAGTTGCGTCGAAAGATTACATCAACGAAGCAACAGGCGAAATCATTGTGGGTGCGAACCACGAGATCAGCCTAGAAGCGTTAGCGAATCTGTCTCAAGCGGGTCACAAAGCGCTAGAAGTTCTATTTACGAACGATCTAGACCACGGTCCATTCATGTCAGAAACCGTACGCATCGACAGCACCGTTGATCGTATTTCTGCATTGGTAGAAATCTACCGCATGATGCGCCCTGGTGAGCCGCCAACGAAAGAAGCTGCTGAGTCTCTATTTGATAGCTTGTTCTTCTCTGAAGATCGTTATGATCTATCGACTGTTGGTCGTATGAAGTTCAACAGTTCAATCGAACGTGAAGATGCTCAAGAGCAAGGCACGCTTGATGAAACTGACATCATCGAAGTGATGAAGAAGCTAATCGCTATCCGTAACGGCATCGGTGAAGTGGACGATATCGACCACTTGGGTAACCGTCGTATCCGTAGTGTTGGCGAAATGGCAGAAAACCAATTCCGCGTTGGTTTAGTACGTGTTGAACGTGCTGTTAAAGAGCGCCTAAGCCTTGGTGATCTTGACGCTATCATGCCTCAAGACCTAATCAACGCTAAGCCTATCTCTGCTGCGGTTAAAGAATTCTTTGGCTCTTCACAGCTGTCACAGTTTATGGACCAAAACAACCCATTATCAGAAGTAACGCACAAGCGTCGTATTTCTGCGTTGGGTCCTGGCGGTCTAACTCGTGAACGTGCTGGCTTCGAAGTTCGAGACGTACACGTAACGCACTACGGCCGTCTATGTCCGATCGAAACGCCGGAAGGTCCAAACATCGGTCTGATTAACTCTCTGTCTGCGTTTGCACGTTGTAACGAGTACGGTTTCCTTGAGACGCCATACCGTCGTGTCGTTGATGGCATAGTAACAGACGAAGTAGATTACCTATCTGCTATTCAGGAAGGCCAGTATGTTATCGCTCAGGCGAACACGGTTCTTACTGAAGAAGGCACATTCGCTGAAGAGCTGATCACAGCTCGTCAAAAAGGTGAATCAGGCCTACACCCACGCGAACATGTTGATTACATGGACGTTGCAACTAACCAGGTTGTATCTATCGCTGCATCGCTTATCCCGTTCCTAGAACACGATGATGCGAACCGTGCATTGATGGGTGCCAACATGCAACGTCAGGCCGTTCCAACACTTAGAGCTGATAAGCCGCTTGTTGGTACTGGTATTGAGCGCAACATCGCTGTTGACTCGGGTGTTACTGCTGTCGCCAAACGTGGTGGTATGGTTCAGTCTGTAGATGCGTCTCGTATCGTTATTAAAGTTAACGAAGACGAATTGATTCCTGGCGAAGCCGGCATCGATATCTACAACCTAACTAAATACACACGTTCTAACCAAAACACGTGTATCAACCAGCGTCCATGTGTGATGCCAGATGAACCAGTCGCACGTGGTGACGTTCTTGCTGATGGTCCTTCAACAGACCTTGGTGAGCTAGCGCTTGGTCAGAACATGCGTATCGCATTTATGCCTTGGAACGGTTACAACTTCGAAGACTCGATCTTAGTTTCTGAGCGTGTTGTTCAAGAAGACCGTTTCACCACGATCCACATTCAAGAGCTTTCTTGTGTGGCGCGTGATACTAAGCTTGGTGCTGAAGAAATCACAGCTGACATTCCAAACGTAGGTGAATCTGCTCTGTCTAAACTAGACGAGTCAGGTATCGTTTACATCGGTGCGGAAGTGAAAGGCGGTGACATCCTTGTAGGTAAAGTAACGCCTAAAGGTGAAACTCAGCTAACACCAGAAGAGAAGCTACTGCGTGCTATCTTCGGTGAGAAAGCGTCAGACGTTAAAGACACGTCTCTACGCGTACCAAACTCAGTTTCAGGTACGATCATCGACGTTCAAGTATTTACTCGTGACGGTGTTGAAAAAGACAAGCGTGCACTTGAAATCGAACAGATGCAGCTGAAAGAAGCGAAGAAAGACCTAACTGAAGAATTCCAGATTCTTGAGGGTGGCCTTCTGAACCGTGTTAAAGCGGTACTTCTTGATGGTGGTTACACTGAAGCTAAGCTAGATGCTATCGATCGTAAGAAGTGGCTAGAGCTAACGCTTGAAGACGATGCTCAACAAACTCAGCTAGAACAACTAGCCGAGCAATATGACGAGCTACGTTCAGACTTCGATAAGAAGTTTGAAACTAAGCGTCGTAAGATCACTCAAGGTGATGATCTTGCCCCTGGCGTACTGAAGATTGTGAAAGTTTACCTCGCGGTTAAACGTCGCATTCAGCCTGGTGATAAGATGGCTGGTCGTCACGGTAACAAGGGTGTTATCTCTAAGATTAACCCTGTTGAAGACATGCCTTACGATGAGAAAGGTCAGCCTGTTGATATCGTGCTAAACCCACTGGGTGTACCGTCACGTATGAACATCGGTCAGATCCTAGAAGTACACTTAGGTCTAGCAGCGAAAGGCATCGGTGACAAGATTAACCAGATGGTTAAAGAGCAGCAAGAACTGGCTAAGTTCCGTGACTTCTTACAGAAAGTTTACGACCTTGGTGATACGCGTCAGAAAGTTGATATTGCATCACTGACTGATGGCGAAGTTCGCACGCTAATCGGCAACCTACGTGGTGGTCTACCGATCGCGACGCCAGTATTCGATGGTGCAAACGAGACATTAATCAAAGAGCTTCTAAAACTAGGTGACCTACCAACATCTGGTCAGCTAACGCTATTTGATGGTCGTACAGGCGATGAGTTTGAGCGTCCGGTAACCGTTGGTTACATGTACATGCTGAAACTAAACCACCTTGTTGATGACAAGATGCACGCTCGTTCAACTGGTTCGTACAGCCTAGTAACTCAGCAACCACTTGGTGGTAAAGCTCAGTTCGGTGGTCAGCGTTTCGGTGAGATGGAAGTATGGGCACTAGAAGCATACGGTGCTGCTTACACGCTTCAAGAAATGCTAACCGTTAAATCGGATGATGTTAACGGCCGTACTAAGATGTACAAAAACATCGTAGACGGTAACCACAGCATGGAACCTGGTATGCCAGAATCGTTCAACGTATTGTTGAAAGAGATTCGCTCGCTAGGCATCAACATCGAGCTAGAAGACGAAGAGTAATCCTTTCTCTTTAGAGAATGCGATTATTTGGTAGAAGGTGCTCACTTTTGCGGGTGAGCTCCTTTTAACTCCTTACAGGAGCTGATTGTGAAAGACTTATTAAACTTTCTAAAAGCGCAGCATAAGACCGAAGAATTTGATGCAATCAAAATCGGTCTATCTTCACCAGACATGATCCGTTCATGGTCTTTTGGTGAAGTTAAGAAACCAGAAACAATCAACTATCGTACGTTCAAGCCTGAGCGTGATGGTCTGTTCTGTGCGCGTATCTTTGGTCCAGTAAAAGACTACGAATGTCTTTGTGGCAAGTACAAGCGTCTAAAACACCGTGGCGTTATCTGTGAGAAGTGTGGCGTTGAAGTTACACAAACTAAAGTTCGTCGTGACCGTATGGGCCACATTGAGCTTGCTTCGCCAGTTGCTCACATCTGGTTCCTAAAGTCGCTACCGTCTCGTATCGGTCTACTGATGGATATCCCGCTACGTGATATCGAACGTGTTCTGTACTTCGAAATGTACGTAGTAACAGAACCAGGTATGACGGATCTAGAAAAATCGCAGATGCTGACTGAAGAAGAGTATCTCGATCGTCTAGAAGAGTGGGGTGATGAATTCACGGCTAAGATGGGCGCGGAAGCGATCAAAGACCTTTTAGGGTCTATGGATCTGCCTGCTGAAATCGAAGAGATGCGTGAAGAGCTTCAGTCTACTAACTCAGAGACTAAGCGTAAGAAGGTCACTAAGCGTCTGAAGCTAGTTGAAGCGTTCGTTCAATCGGGTAACAAGCCTGAGTGGATGATCCTAACTGTGCTTCCGGTACTTCCGCCAGATCTACGTCCTCTAGTACCTCTAGATGGCGGTCGCTTTGCGACGTCTGATCTGAACGATTTATACCGTCGTGTGATCAACCGTAACAACCGTTTGAAGCGTCTATTAGAGCTAGCGGCTCCGGACATCATCGTACGTAACGAAAAACGTATGCTGCAAGAGTCTGTTGATGCGCTTCTAGATAACGGTCGTCGCGGTCGTGCGATCACAGGTTCGAACAAGCGTCCTCTGAAATCTCTTGCTGATATGATCAAGGGTAAACAAGGTCGTTTCCGTCAGAACCTTCTTGGTAAACGTGTAGACTACTCTGGCCGTTCTGTAATCACAGTAGGTCCATACCTTCGTCTGCACCAGTGTGGTCTTCCTAAGAAGATGGCACTTGAGCTATT
This sequence comes from Vibrio pacinii DSM 19139, assembly GCF_000711795.1. GTDB lineage: Bacteria > Pseudomonadota > Gammaproteobacteria > Enterobacterales > Vibrionaceae > Vibrio > Vibrio pacinii. Next base: position 9,305 of record NZ_JONH01000023.1, read on the forward strand.
CAAACCATTCATCTATAGCAAACTAGAGACTCGTGGCCTAGCGACGACAATCAAAGCTGCTAAGAAAATGGTTGAGCGTGAAGAAGCGATTGTTTGGGATATCCTAGACGAAGTTATCCGTGAACACCCAGTACTATTGAACCGTGCACCGACACTTCACCGTCTCGGTATCCAAGCGTTCGAACCAGTACTAATCGAAGGTAAAGCGATTCAGCTACACCCACTAGTGTGTGCGGCGTACAACGCGGACTTCGATGGTGACCAAATGGCGGTTCACGTGCCTCTAACTCTAGAAGCACAGCTTGAAGCACGTACTCTGATGATGTCGACGAACAACATTCTGTCGCCAGCATCGGGCGATCCGATCATCGTACCTTCTCAGGACGTTGTATTGGGTCTTTACTACATGACTCGTGACAAGATCAACGTAAAAGGCGAAGGTATGTACCTTGCTAGCTCAGCTGAAGCTGAGAAGGCATACCGCACTAAGAGCGCTGAGCTACATGCTCGTGTTAAAGTTCGTATTACAGAGACTGTTGTCGACGAAGATGGTAATAGCACCACAGAGACTAAATTAGTTGATACAACGGTTGGTCGTGCAATGCTATGGCAAATCGTGCCAAAAGGCCTTCCGTACAGCATCGTTAACCAAAAGTTAGGTAAGAAACAGATCTCTAACCTACTTAACGAAGCGTATCGTAAGCTTGGTCTTAAAGACACGGTTATCTTTGCTGACCAAATCATGTACACAGGTTTTGCTTACGCGGCACTTTCTGGTGTGTCTGTTGGTATCGACGATATGGTTGTTCCAGCGGCTAAGTACACTGAGATCGAAGAAGCAGAAGCAGAAGTTCGCGAAATTCAAGAGCAGTACCAATCTGGTCTTGTAACGGCGGGTGAGCGCTACAACAAAGTGATCGATATTTGGGCATCGACCAACGATCGCGTAGCGAAAGCGATGATGGAAAACCTTTCATCTGAAACGGTCGTTAACCGTGACGGTGAAGAAGAGCAACAAGAGTCATTCAACAGCATCTACATGATGGCTGACTCGGGCGCTCGTGGTTCTGCAGCTCAGATTCGTCAGCTTGCCGGTATGCGTGGTCTGATGGCGCGTCCAGATGGTTCAATCATCGAAACGCCAATCACTGCGAACTTTAAAGAAGGTCTAAACGTACTTCAGTACTTTATCTCAACGCACGGTGCTCGTAAGGGTCTTGCGGATACCGCACTGAAAACAGCAAACTCGGGTTACCTAACTCGTCGTCTAGTAGACGTTGCTCAAGACGTTGTAGTACACGAACATGACTGTGGCACGCATGAAGGTGTTGACATGATGCCTCATATCGAAGGTGGTGATGTTAAAGTTGCCCTTTCTGAGCTGGCACTAGGTCGTGTTGTTGCAGAAGATGTTCTTAAGCCAGGTACTGATGAAGTTCTTATTCCACGTAACACCCTGATCGATGAGAAGTGGTGTCAGATCATGGAAGAGAACTCAGTGGACAGCATGCGTGTTCGCTCAGTGGTTACTTGTGATGCAGACTTTGGTTGTTGTGCACAGTGTTACGGTCGTGACCTAGCACGTGGTCACCTAGTGAACCAAGGTGAAGCAGTCGGCGTTATCGCTGCTCAATCTATCGGTGAACCAGGTACACAGCTTACCATGCGTACGTTCCACATCGGTGGTGCAGCATCGACTGCAGCCGCAGAGAACAGCATCCAAGCTAAGACAACTGGTACGGTTAAGCTACACAACGCTAAGTTTGTAATCAACAAAGATAAGAAGCTTGTCATCACTTCTCGTGCCTCTGAACTTACCATCATTGATGAGTTTGGTCGTACCAAAGAGAAGCACAAACTTCCTTACGGTTCGTTACTAAGCAAAGGCGACAACGACGCAGTTGAAGCTGGCGATACAGTGGCAAACTGGGAAGCGCACACCATGCCAATCATCACTGAAGTGGCAGGTCGCATCCAGTTCGTAGACATGATCGATGGTGTAACGGTTTCTCGCCAAACAGATGACCTAACGGGTCTATCTTCAAGTGAAGTGAGTGAACCAGCCGCTCGCCCAGCAGCAGGTAAAGATATGCGTCCAGCTATCAAACTTGTTGATGCGCAAGGTAAAGATGTAATGATCCCTGGCACTGATATGCCAGCTCACTACTTCCTACCTGGTAAAGCGATCGTGAACATGGAAGACGGTGCAGAAGTAGGTGTCGGTGATACCCTTGCTCGTATTCCTCAGAAATCTGGTGGTAACCGAGACATCACGGGTGGTCTACCACGCGTAGCGGATCTATTCGAAGCACGTAAGCCGAAAGAGCCTGCGATTCTTGCTGAGCACACAGGTACTGTGAGCTTTGGTAAAGAGACCAAAGGTAAACGTCGTCTAATTATCACTCGTGAGGGTGGTGATGCGTACGAAGAGATGATTCCTAAGCACCGTCAGCTTAACGTCTTTGAAGGCGAGAAAGTTGAACGTGGTGATGTAATCGCAGATGGTCCTGAGTCTCCTCATGACATTCTACGTTTACGTGGTATTCACGCTGTGACGCAATACATCGCGAACGAAGTTCAAGAAGTATACCGTCTACAAGGTGTTAAGATTAACGATAAGCACATTGAAACTATCGTTCGTCAAATGCTACGTAAGTGTACGATTACGTTCGCTGGTGACTCTGATTTCCTAGCGGGTGAGCAAGTAGAATTTGCTAACGTTAAGATTGCTAACCGTGCACTTGAAGCTGAAGGCAAAGAGCCTGCACGCTTCGAACGTGAGCTTCTAGGTATCACTAAAGCGTCGCTAGCTACAGAATCGTTCATCTCTGCGGCATCGTTCCAAGAGACAACTCGCGTACTAACAGAAGCTGCGGTTTCTGGTAAGCGTGATGAGCTACGTGGTCTGAAAGAAAACGTAATTGTAGGACGTCTAATTCCTGCAGGTACTGGTTTCGCTTACCACCAAGAGCGTCAAGCTAAACGTGTAGAAGTGCAAGAAGGTCCGTCTGCTGAACAAGCGACAGACAACCTTGCAGCGCTACTAAACGCTGGTTTCTCTTCGGATGAATAAATCTTCAGACGAGTAATCGCTCTGTAAGACATGATAAAAGGCACCTTCGGGTGCCTTTTTGTTTTTGGAGAAAGGGAAAGTCTCTTCTTGAGGATGACGATTATAGTCATTGTTGGAAAGTGTCATTCCATAGAGCGACGAAGGATCGAATAGGGAATCTGTATTAGCTGGTGAATGACCGCTCTAAGAACGCAAAAGGGCTGACGAACATACGTCAACCCTCAGGAATTATCTCGCTTCTCGCTTCTCGCTACGCGCCAGGTGGAACGGCTAAACTGTCGGCGATTAATTGAATCAAATGATCTTCGACTTCAAAGCGTGCTTCAATGGTTTCACCGATCAAAGACAAATCACTATCAAACGCTTCGAGGTCGTCATCTTCATCGATGGCTGCGTATTTATCGGTGAAATCCAGTAGTGGTTCGGTCGTTGCAACGATTTGGCTGTAAGTGCTATTGATTTCGTCGGTGGCTTCGAAGCCCGTGGCGCTCCATTTTCCCATGACCATATCGTAAATCTTGAAATGGCCTTCGGAAATGTAATCGACAACATGTTGGCAGAAATTTTGTAGCTCAGCAGGAGTAGGAAGAGATGAAAGTGCTTGTTTCGATGAGCAAGGTTTCAGTGCTGCAAGCTTGCAGTACTCAATGATCAGTGACTGTCTGGTGTCAAGCCAGTGGTCGATGACTTCGTTTGAGCCACCCCATTGTTCTTGTGTTTTTTTGAATTTATTTAGCATGACCATATCCTCATGATCGGATCACGGTTCCGGTGATCGTAACGCTTTGAATCACAAAGCACCTACAGAGATATAACCTCTTGTCCTTACAAAAATTTATAGTCGCAAATATACGTAACTACAAACTCTGGTATGAATTTAGATTGCCAGTAAAATAGAACAACTGCAAGCGAAGAGGTGAGCTCATGTTAAAGAAAGGTGACATAAACCGTACGAAGGCGGCTTATTGGTGTGTGGTATCAGGAAGTGACATTTGGCTCAGTCAAGATACGCTTCCTTTCGGCTCCGCCGAGGCGTTAGGCTTACCTTATCAGCAAGCGATTGAAGTGGGGCGCTACCAAAATTTTCCAGTATTGTGGCTCAATGAGTGTGATGTTGAAAAACCGCTAGAGTTAGTGTCTCTACGCGAATGTTTAGACTTTCCTCAATCGTTATTTCTACTGATGAGCAAAGCGGTGCAATATGGTCATATGAGCCAAACCATGCGCTTTTGTCCTCAGTGCGGTGGACGTAACCATCTTAATCACAATCAACTGGCCATGCAGTGTAGTGATTGCCGGACCTTACATTATCCACGCATCTTCCCGTGCATTATTGTTGCGGTCAGAAAGCAGCAGCAGATCTTATTGGCTCAACATCCACGTCATCGTAATGGCATGTACACGGTGATCGCGGGTTTTGTTGAAGTGGGAGAGACGTTAGAGCAGTGTGTCGCACGAGAAGTGAAAGAAGAGACCGGTATTGATGTGACCAATATTCGCTACTTTGCTAGTCAACCTTGGGCGTTCCCATCGAGCATGATGGTTGGCTTTGTTGCTGACTATCATTCAGGTACACTCAAGCCTGACTATAGCGAATTAAGTGATGCATGTTGGTTCGATGTCGATCAGATGCCACTCGTGGCGCCGCCGGGCACCATTGCACGCGAGTTGATTGAGCACACCGTAGGTGAAATTAATCGATCTCTCTGAAAAAAAGCCAAAAAAAACCCTCCAAGAAGGAGGGGGTAAGTAAGATGTCGTTATGAGATGCCAAGCACTGAGTGCTCGGTTTATTATTGTAGTTTTCGCTAGCAAACAAATATTTAACACTGATACAGAGTGGGTGCAAATTAAGCACTAATTTAAAAGTTAATAACTTGATCTAGGTTGCAAAGCACGCCGCTTTTGCGAGCTAAACAGTGTTAGAATAGCCGCCACAAAAAGTAAGCCTAATAATTGGAAAAACGGAATGACTGAATTAAAAAATGATCGCTACCTGCGCGCGTTACTAAAACAGCCAGTTGATTGCACTCCGGTATGGATGATGCGCCAAGCAGGTCGCTATCTGCCAGAATACAAAGCCACACGTGCACAAGCAGGCGATTTCATGTCGTTATGCAAAAATGCCGAGCTTGCATCAGAAGTAACCCTTCAGCCGTTGCGCCGTTTTCCTCTTGATGCTGCGATTTTATTTTCTGATATCCTGACCATTCCTGATGCGATGGGGCTTGAGCTCCGTTTTTCGGCTGGTGAAGGTCCGGTGTTCGATAAACCAATCACCTGTAAAGCGGATGTCGAAAAAATTGGCATTCCTGATCCTGAAGGTGAATTGAAGTACGTGATGAACGCGGTACGCCAGATCCGTAAAGATCTCAATGGCGATGTTCCTCTGATTGGTTTCTCTGGCAGTCCATGGACATTAGCCACTTATATGGTTGAAGGAAGCAGTTCAAAAGCCTTCACCAAGATTAAGAAAATGATGTACGCCGAACCACAAACGCTGCACCTGTTGCTCGATAAGCTTGCTGATAGTGTGATTGACTACCTCAACGCACAAATTAAAGCCGGCGCTCAGTCTGTGATGGTATTTGATACTTGGGGTGGTGTATTGACTCCGCGTGATTACAACCTGTTCTCATTGCAATACATGCACAAGATTGTCGATGGTCTTATTCGTGAAAATGATGGTCGCCGTGTTCCGGTTACGCTATTTACTAAGAACGGCGGTATGTGGCTTGAACAGATCGCAGCAACCGGTTGTGATGCAGTTGGCCTTGACTGGACAATTAATATCGCGGATGCCAAAGCACGTATCGGCGATAAGGTGGCACTGCAAGGTAACATGGACCCGTCGATGCTGTATGCGTCACCAGAACGTATTCGTGAAGAGGTTGCAACCATCCTTGACGGTTTTGGCGATCAAGGTACTGGTCATGTCTTCAACTTAGGCCACGGTATTCACTTAGATGTGCCGCCAGAAAATGCGGGTGTGTTCGTTGAAGCTGTGCATGAGTTATCTAAGCCATACCACAAATAATTGAGTAATCTATGAAAAGCGCCTGATATGACCAGGCGCTTTTTTATTATCAGTTATACTAACTGCTGTACGCTGTAATAATTATTAGGGAATCCGGATCATTCATGAAAACTCGTGACAAGATAGTGCTAGCCGCACTGGAACTTTTTAATGAACACGGTGAGCGCAATATCACCACCAATCATATTGCAGCGCATATCGATATCAGTCCGGGTAATCTGTATTATCACTTTCGCAATAAGCAAGAGATAGTGCGTGAAATCTTTACGCTTTATTCCAATGAGTTACTGGAACGTTTTACGCCTATTCAAGGTCAACAAGAGAGTCTAGTGCTACTCAAGCACTACCTAGATTCAATTTTTACCCTGATGTGGAAATACCGTTTTTTCTACGCTAATTTGCCGGAAATTTTGCAGCGTGATGAGCAGCTACACGAAGAGTACATTCAAGTACAAGATAAGCTGCAAGGTAACCTAGTCAATATTATGCGTGCGTTTGTTGAGCTCGAATTAGTGGCCGTTGATAACGACGACCTTAAGTCACTAGTGAAAACACTGCATATGATTGCAACAAGTTGGCTTGGCTATCAGTCTGCAATGTCACCCAAAACCCAGATTACCGAGCAGGTGATCCATCAGGGTATGTTGCAAATGATTTCTGTGGTCAAACCACGAGCAACAGTACAGGGCCTTGAACAGTTGCAACTGCTTGAAGATGGCGTTAAAGCTATGCATGCTTAAGCCATTGGCTAGCATTGAATCTTAGCTAAGATATAACCAATTCACATTGTTCCCCGTTTGCTAACCGATTAAAGTATCGAGAGATATTTTAATCGGTTTATTTTATGCACTACGATGTTTTTAATGGTGATGCAGATGGCATCATCGCGCTGCTTCAACTGCGTTTGGCTCAGCCAAAAGTCTCAACATTGGTGACTGGGGTTAAGCGAGATATTCAACTGCTTGAGAAGCTCGCTGTTGCTGCAGGAGACACGGTGACGGTATTAGATATCTCGATGGAGAGCAACAAAGCGGCGCTAGAAAAGCTCCTCGCAGCTAGCGCGCATGTGTTTTATGCCGATCATCATAAAGCTGGCGAGATTCCCTCTCATCCCAATTTAGACGCGCATATCGACTTAGATGCCAATACGTGCACCGCTTTGATTGTCGATACGTTACTAGAGGGGCGTTTCCATACTTGGGCGATTACGGCCGCTTATGGCGACAACTTGATCGCGAAAGCCGATGATTTGGCAGCAAAAGCGGGTTTGAACTCAGAGCAGAAAGCTCAGTTAAAAGAATTAGGAACCTTGATCAACTACAATGGTTATGGATCCGAACTTAAAGACCTACATTTTGATCCTGCCGTCTTGTTTAAACAGCTTTTGGCTTATGATGATCCTTTTGCTGTTATCGCTGATCAACATTCGCCATTTGCAGCGCTGCAGTCCGCTTATCAGCAAGATATGGCGAAAGCGCTTGCTGTCGCACCACGATATCAAAGCGAGTTGTTAGCAGTGTTTGAGCTGCCTAATGAAGCTTCCTCACGTCGTATTAGCGGTGTTTATGGCAACTTGCTGGCGAACCAGGCCCCTCATGCTGCACATGCGGTACTTACCGAAAATTCAGATGGGACTTATACCGTTTCGCTGCGAGCGCCTTTAAATAATAAGCACGGAGCTGGTGATATCTGCTCACAGTTTTCATCGGGAGGCGGTCGCGCGGCAGCAGCGGGTATCAATGCGTTGGCGAAAGATCAAGTCTCGGCCTTTATCGATGCGGTAGAAGGTTATTACCGCTAGCTAGGCTGGCATCAGCATGCTGCACAATAGGTTATGATGCGGCAGTAAAATCACCATGATATGAGGCTTAGCGCGTGAGCCAAGACTTTGGGTTTTGTGTTTTACTGTTGCGGCGAATTTCGAAGTAGAGTGAGGGTTGTGGTTGGCCGCCTGTGTCTCCGGCTAGGGCAATGGTTTCGCCAGCCGTGACTTTGTCGCCCTCTTTTTTCAGCAAGGTTTGGTTAAAACCATAAAGAGTCATATCGCCCTTACCATGGTCAAGCAACACCACTAAGCCATAGCCGCGTAAGTAGTCAGCAAACACGACAGTGCCTGAATAGACGGATTTCACTGCCTGACCATAGTTTGCGTCAATCACCATCCCTTTCCAATTAATTTGCCCAGTTTGGCGCGTGCCGTAGTTGTGCAGAGTTTGCCCTTTTAACGGCCATGGTAGCTTGCCTTTTTGACGTGCTAAACCATCCATAGGGACTGAATTGCGTTTGGCGGCTTTGGCTATTTCCGCTTTGAGTCGTGTTTCATTACGTTGCAACTCTGATAGGTAGACTTTGTCGTTGGAAATGCTGTTGCGGATTTTGGAGACAGTGCCTTTGCGTTGTGACTGAGCTTTGGCTAATTGATCGCGCTTATTGGTTTGCTGTTTGAGCAAGGTCGTGATCTGCTGTTTTTCGAGATCCAACTGCTCACGACTATTGGCCAACTCAGTCACCACGGTTTCAAGTTCGGCGATGGTTTTGGCGCGTTGTTTGGCCAAATTTTGGAAATATTGGCTGATCCTATCTTCCTCGACACCTTGATTGAGGATCTTGGTAGAAGACTTAGCTCTTTGGGTGACATAATAGGTTTGCAGTAACGCGGCCAGTTTGTCGCTTTGCGCCTGTTTTTGTTGCTCAAGATTAAGAACTTTACTTTCTAGCTGATCAATATTGCTGTTGGTGTTGGCTAACGAGGCTTTAGTCTGCTTAATTTCATTTTCTATGCGGTTAATAGAAATCTCTTGGTTTTTAAGCGATTGCTGTAGCGTATCAAGCTTGTTTTGCTGACTCGACAGCGATTGCTTTTGACGAGAGATTTCGCCACTTACGCCTTTAAGCTCATCATTGCTAGCCGAATAGCTAGGAGTTAGGTAACAGGTGGATAGTATCAATCCGAGCGCAAAAGCTGTTCTTTTGGCTAAGAGTATCCGGTTTGCAATCACCACCATTGAGTAAGAATGTCCTAACTATCTGAGAGAGAATCAGTATACCCAAACCTCTTGTGTAGAAGAAAGGGGAAAGTCAAAACTTGTCGAGGTGCGAGGTATTTCACTTCAATAAAAAAGCCCGAGCATAGGCCCGGGCTAGAAACAGAGAAGACAGGGTTACTTAAATAACACGTCGCCAGTCATTTCTGATGGGATCTCTAGGCCGGTAAGCGCTAGCATCGTTGGCGCAAGATCAGACAGTTTACCACCTGATTTGAACTCAACCGCTTTGTCACCAACGTAAATCAGTGGTACGGGTAGGTTGGTGTGCGCGGTGTGAGTGCCACCCGTTTCCGGATCGACCATCATTTCTGCGTTACCGTGGTCTGCTGTGATCAGCATTTGACCGCCAACTTCTTCGATAGCAGCAACGACCTTACCAACACAGGCATCGACAGCTTCGATGGCTTTTTCTGCCGCTTCATATACGCCAGTGTGGCCAACCATGTCTGGGTTCGGGTAGTTACAGATGATCGCGTCGTATTTACCAGATTTGATCGCGGCAACCATTTTCTCGGTCAGTTCTTCAGAACTCATTTCTGGTTGAAGATCATAAGTAGCCACTTTTGGTGATGCGACAAGTTGACGCTCTTCACCTTCAAATTCGTTTTCAACACCGCCGTTGAAGAAGAAAGTCACATGAGCGTATTTTTCTGTTTCTGAAATACGTAGTTGAGTTTTACCCTGTTTAGAGAGCCACTCACCATAAGTGTTTTCCAGTGATGCTGGTGGGAAAGCAGTAGCAAGAGGGATGTCAGCTGCGTATTGAGTGAGCATCACGAAATGAGTGCTAGGGAATACCGCGCGTTCGAAACCATCAAAGTCAGCAACGAAGGTGCGAGTAATTTGACGTGCACGGTCAGCACGGTAGTTCATGAAGATAACAGCATCGCCATCTTGCATGATTGCATCTTCTTGATCTTCTGCTTTGATGGCGGTCGCTTTAACGAATTCATCGTTCTCTTCACGAGCGTATGCTGCTTCAAGACCTGCTACTGCTGTATCGAAAGTAAATTCAGCTTTAGCTTGAGTTAGAAGATCATAAGCAACTTGAACGCGATCCCAGTTGTTATCACGATCCATCGCATAGTAACGACCGACAAGCGAAGCCACTCGACCTTTGCCCAGCTTCGCAAACAGATCTTGGAAGCGCTGTAGTGAGTTTTGTGCGCTACGTGGCGGCGTGTCACGGCCATCTAGGAAACAGTGTAGGTAGATTTTCTCAGCGCCGCGTGCTGCTGCCATTTCAACGGCTGCGTAGATGTGGTCTTCGTGAGAGTGAACGCCACCTGGAGACATTAGTCCCATGATGTGAACCGCTTTATCTGCTTTGACGGCAGCATCGACCGCTTCAACCAATGCTGGCGTGTGAGCAAATTCGCCATCTGCAATCGATTTAGTGATACGAGTTAGATCTTGATAGACCACACGACCAGCACCAATATTGGTGTGACCCACTTCTGAGTTACCCATTTGACCATCAGGCAGACCTACGTCCATACCAGAAGCTGAGATAAGAGTGTTCGGTTTGTTAGCAAAAAGGCCGTCTAAAACAGGTGTTTTTGCATTTGCGATCGCGTTGCTTGCGGTATCTTCACGGTGACCGTAACCGTCAAGAATAACTAGAGCCATTGGCTTCTTAGCTGACATAGTGATGACCTCGTCAAATTTCAAAATAACTTTAGAAACAAAATTAGCGTAATTTTACTACACTTTTTAACCAAAACTGTAGGTTAAGATCAATTATTGTTTGGGAAATATCGTTGCTATCTTTCACTTTACTCGCTATTGGCGTGATTTCAACTCGTTTGCGTCGAATGCCGGTTAGTGGTTATTGTCGCATCTGGTCAGAAAAAAGAAATTCGGTTTTGGCTATTAACTAGATAGCCGTTAACCGACCAGAATTCCTGTCCCTGCGACCGCCATCATCGCGCCTATCCAAGCGAAGCGATTGGGGCGTTTTCCTGAATAAATCCAAAGTATAGGCAATAACATAATCGGTGTAGTCGATGAGAGTAACGCGACCATTCCTACATTGCCTTGTTTTAGAGCGTAGAGAATCAGCGTCATTCCTACTGCCATGGCTAAAAAACCGTTGACGGCGGTAATAGCAAAGATTTTGATATTCATCGGCAAAGTGGCTCGGGCCAATTTAACGCCACTGATGAAAAGCAGGCAGTGAGCGGCAAAGGCGGTCATCATTCGGATTGCAGAAGCGGCGACCGGATCAATATCCGTCTGCATCACTGGTTTGGCGATAATCCCGCCCAGAGCTTGGCATAATGCCGCAAGGAGGCCGAGGCTGATTCCTGCCCACACATTGCCTTTAATCGATTCAAGTTGATTGGCCGCTTGACCTTTGCGGCCGAAGAAAATCGCTGTCAGCACGCCAGAAAACACCAATAGCGCGCCAATAAACTCGATGTGAGTCATGGTTTCGCTAAACAGGAAGTAGCCAAGAATCGCGGAGAAAACAGCATGGCAAGAAAACAGCAAGCCTGCTTGTCGCGGGCCCATCCGATTTAGGCAAGCAAACAGTGCCGTGTCACCAATAAAAATACCAATAACACCAGAGAGCATCATGGCAGAAACAGCGCTTTGTTCAACGCTCGACCACCCCCCTGTATAGAGCGCCATCGAACCGAGGATAATTGAGGTGCAACCCATACGCCAACGGCTATAGGCAAAGGTTCCTAAATGTTGCGCCGGAACGACAGAGAGAAGACTGGCCACGGCCCAGAGAAAGGCCGCGGCCAATGCCAGCCATTCATAACCCATCGACACGTTATCCTTGTGAATATGGAACAGTAATGGCTGACAATATGCATTAAAAATGCGTTAAAACAAACCTTAAACTTTGAAGCGCCCGACCTCTTTACGCATGGTCTGAGCAGACTCACGCATGTTATCGGCACTGTCACTGCTTTGTATCGCTTGTGCTGCAAGTACATCAGAGGCGTCTTTAATCCCTTGAGTGTTACGACTGATGTCTTCACTGACCGCACGTTGCTCTTCAGCCGCGCTAGCGATTTGTAGCGCCATATCATTGATTTCGGTAATCGCATCGGTGATACGGCCTAAGCTTTCTGCGGCTTGTTGTGCGTAATTGACACTAGTATCGGCCAAAGAGGTACTGCTCTGCATGCTATTAACTGCTTGCTTAGTGTTGTTCTGCAACGTCTCTATCATGTTGCGAATCTCTTCGGTCGAGCCATGGGTTCGTTGACTCAAGACTCGAACTTCATCTGCGACCACGGCAAAGCCACGTCCTTGTTCTCCTGCACGCGCCGCTTCGATGGCTGCGTTGAGGGCAAGCAAGTTGGTTTGCTCGGCTATTCCCTGAATGGTAGATAGAATTTGGTTGATGCTCTGAGTGTTACTTTCAAGCTCTGAAATGACGCTCGCAGCGGCCATGACTTGGTCAGCCAAATCAACAATTGCTTGACGGTTTTTCTGAATGACTTGTTGGCCATCTTGGCAGGCGAGCGAAGAGGTCTGTGAAGCGTTTGCCGTCAGTTCAGCGTGGCTCGCAACCTCAGCGGCCGTTGCTGACATTTGATGGATCGCGGTGGCAATTTGATTGACATCATTTTGCTGCACTTCAACTTGATGCGATGACTGCTGTGATAGTTGGTTCGCTTGTACTGCTTGAGCTGCCAGCGTGTCACTGTGTTGAATAATACCGCTGATCATTGCTTGCATCTGCGCGAGAAATTGATTGACGTGCTCCGCGACTTCGCCGATTTCATCGCGGCGTTTAATTTCAATACGCTGAGTTAAGTCTCCTTCCCCTTTTGACAGCTGTGATAAAGAAGCCGATAAGTCTTGCAGTGGTTTAAGGAGCTTGGTGATGGTGTAAGTGCTAAAGGTCGCAATCACAAAATACAGTATCAGTGAGGCGAGCGCCGTAAACTGAATCTGCTCACTGACCGATGCAAAAGCGAGTGTTTTATCGACAACGATGCCCAGTGACCAATCCGTCGAAGGGACGCTGATCATGTAGATCAACTTGTCACCTTGATTGGGCCAGTGAATCGTCGAGATTTGCGCGCTGTCGATCAGTTGCTCGATGGTATTGCTCGTTAATGCTGGGTTTAGCTCGGTGACGGGCTTTTGGCTCAATTTTTCATCTTGATAGGCGACAATGTTGTTGTTGCCGTCGATGAGAAAGGTAAAGCCGTCGTTGTCGAGCGTAACGTTCAGCACTTCATCGATAATGTTAGTGACGGTAAGGTCAGCTGCCAGTACGCCAGGTTTTTGGCCAGTAAAAGCTTTGGCAAAACTGACGACGATGCTGCCATCAAAGTCTTGATAGGGTTCGGTTAAGATGAGCCCTGAGGCTTTCATTGCATCTTGATACCAAGGGCGAGTGCGCGGATCGTAATCGGCAGGCCAATCTTCGCTTTTATCGCCGTAGGCTATCGAACCATCTTCAAAGCCAGCGTAGACCGAAAGAAAGTCTCCGGCGCGCTTGGTGACTAACATCTCACGTTCAGGGTTTTGCGCCGCTACAATGACTTTTTCGTTTGCTAACATCATGTCACTGCGAATCTCTAACCAGTCACTGATGTAGCGCGAGGTAGCATGGCTGACATTGGCCATTTCACTATTGAGGGCTGAGGTTGTCTCGTTTTTGAGTTGGCTTACCGAGATCCAAGCTTGAACGCCACTAACAATGGCGATGACGATTGCTATCGCAATCTGCATTTTTAATTTAATGGTATTTCTCATTGCCTTTCCTTTAGTTACTAGACAATCAATCGAGAAGGGCGGTGTGGCAGTGAATTTGCCGCATCTGCATTGGACCGTTGATGGACAAATTGATCTGTGCCGCCAGAATGACTTACGTTGAAAATTGAATTGGATGTTATTGTTATTATTGAATTTATTTTATATGTCTTATTGATGGATTAGGTTGATCTAAGTATGGAATTGCAGATTCACTGTGTGGCGGCTTAGTGATATTTGAACAAAATGTGACCTCTAGTCCATAAACCAGAGGTCACGGTTATTTTAGGTGAGAATCAGTGCCCCGATGTAAACCAACACTAAGCCGATGACACCGATGATTAGGCCTGTTTTTGCCATATCTTTGCTCTCAATAAGGCCGGTAGAGTAGGCCAGAGAGTTGGGGGGTGTTGAAACTGGCAGAATCATACCTAATGATGCAGAGAAGGCGACGACCACTAACAAGCCTTGCAAGCCGCCAACACTGACTAGGCTCTCCATCGAGGCGCCAATGGCCGCAGCAATCGGCATCAATAAGTTGGCCGTGGCAGTATTCGACATAAAGTTTGCCATGATCCAACAAACGAGTGACAAGGTTAACACGACCGCGATTGGTGACAGAGACTCATAGTCTATCGCATGGGCTAGCGCCGATGCCAAGCCTGTTTTGTCAAGACCAATCCCGATAGCAATCCCCCCAGCAACCAACCACAGTACATCCCAGTTGATCTGCTTCAGCTCCGCTTTGCCCATGATGCCAGTCAACGTGAAAACCGCGAGAGGAATAATGGAAACCACATAGGTGTTCATGCCATGAAGTTTGGTCGTCATCCACAATAAAATCGTTGATGCAAAAGTGATGTAGACAACAATAGCGCGCCAATTTTTTTGAAATTGACCGTCGAGTTTCAACGTCATGGTCGGCTGTGAAGAAGGAAACAGTTTTTGCAATAAGAACCAAGCGATCGTCAACTGAATAACAACAAAGGGCAGTCCCATCATCATCCATGTAAGAAAGTCGATGGCGTTTTCGCCAGTCAAATATTGCAATGCGATCGCATTTGGCGGTGTACCAATGGGTGTCGCAATACCACCAGTATTGGCCGCTATCGGAATACACAACACCAGAGCTTTGATGCCGATGTCACCTTTCGGAGCTGAGGCCACAATCGGGCCGAGTAGCGCTAACATCATCACTGTGGTCGCGGTATTGGACATAAACATCGAAAAGACAGCAGTAATTAACATCAACCCGAGCATGATGAATTTCGGCTGGTGGCCGAAAGGTCGCAGTAAAACGCGCGCTAGGTTGTTGTCGAGTTCGTATTTAGAGGCCGCAATCGCTAGGGCAAAACCACCCATAAATAGAATAATGATCGGTGATGAGAAGGCGCTAAAAATGTCGGTGTAATTCATCAACTCGCCGAGTTCGTGTCCCGAGGGAGGCGTACGAAACAGGTGCAGCCCTTTATTCGAGATCATCACCAGTTCTAGTGCGATGATCAGAATCGACGTTGCGAACACCGGAACAGGTTCAAGTACCCACAATAATGCCGCGAGCAAGAAGATAGCCAACAAACGATGCTGGATGAGGGTTAGATCATCAATCGGAATCCAGTCGATGGGCATGAATAGTACCCCAACAGGAATCGCGAAACTGATTAAAAGTTTTATTAGAATTCCAGACTCAACCTTGAGCATAGCGGATTCTACCTCGTGATAAACAAAAGCCAGCTCATAGATTAATTTACAATCATATTGAGGTCTTCGACCGAGCCTAGAATTTTGATAAACAGTTGAATTTGTTCACGTGGATTTGCTTTGAATCAAAAAAGCCCCGCATAAGCGAGGCCAGTAGTAGAGCTTTGGTAGAAAAAGGCAGTTAGTCTTGTTGAGACTCTGTGGACGTCACATGAGCGTATGGTGTACCCATCACAGTGGCCTGACTATTTTGCATCGTCTCATCAAACTCAATCGCGCCTTTGGCAAACAGGTTTATCACCGTTGAACCTAGTTTGAAGCGGCCCATTTCTTGACCTTTTTTGAGAATAACGGCGTTATTCCCTTGAGCTGGGTAGTCCCATTTGTACACGCTGTTACCACGAGGCGGAGTCACGGTGCCTGCCCATACTTGCTCGATACTGCCAACAATTGTGGCACCGACGAGCACCTGCGCCATAGGGCCAAATTCAGTATCAAAGATAGAGACGACACGCTCGTTACGTGCGAACAGATTAGGTACGTTTTCTGCAGTGAGTGGATTAACCGAAAACAGGTCGCCAGGAACATAAATCATCTGACGTAAGGTACCATCACATGGCATGTGCACGCGGTGGTAATCACGTGGTGACAGATAAAGCGTGGCAAACTCGCCGTCTGCAAATTCAGCGGCTAATGCGCCGTCGCCACCTAATAGCTCTTGTGCGCTAAAGTTGTGGCCTTTAGCTTGAATCAACTGACCATCAGTAATCGGACCGAATTGGCTCACGCAAGCGTCTGCCGGGTGAGTGATCACAGACTCATCATTTGTAATTGGTCGTGCGTCAGGCTTGAGCTCACGAACAAAAAATTCGTTAAACGTCTTGAAGTGCTTCGGATCTGAGTGCAAAGCCTCTGCCATATTGACGTTATATTGTTTAATGAACCAGCGAATGACTGCTGTTGTCAGACCGCCAGCTTGCGCGGATGCGAGCTTGCCCATAAGGCGTGTTAGACCATGCTGTGGGATCCAATATTGCAGTCCAACTTTAATCTTATCCATTGTGTTCAATTCCAATGTTATGTGTACGATTGACGAGTTTCTGGGCGCGAGATGTTACTCAACTTGCTCGTAAATGTCAGCAGTTGCGCGCGTTTGCTTACAAATTTGCGGCTACAAATCGGCTTTTTTGCTGCGTGAGTACTGTCGGTTTGCCTTCATCTCAGCCATGCTTTCTAAAATGCGGTGATAGTTTGCAAAGCGAGTTTTATTAATCTCACCGTCTTCGACCGCCTGGCGTAGTGCGCAACCCGGATCGTCATTGTGTTTACAATCACGGAACTTACAGCCACCAAGGTAAGGTCTAAATTCAATAAATGATTTGGTAATTTCTTCGGCTTCTAGGTGCCATAAACCAAATTCACGCACCCCGGGTGAATCAATCAGATCGCCCCCGGTCGGAATATGATACAAGCGAGAGGCGGTGGTTGTGTGTTGGCCTAAACCAGAGTTGGTTGAAACCGCGCCTTCTTCAATGTTGAATTGTGGCATTAACGCATTGACTAAGCTTGATTTGCCCACGCCAGACTGGCCAACGAAAATATTAATGCGATCGGCCAGTTCGGCTTCCAATTCAGCAATGCCTTCTCCGGTTTGTTTACTGACAAACAAAACCTTATAACCGATCCGTTGGTACTCACTTAGCGCCTGTTTATACTCACTCAACTGCTGTGGTTCAAGTAAGTCGATTTTATTTAAAACCAACAGCGGTGAAATCTGCAGTGTTTCTGCGGCAACGAGGTAGCGATCGATGATATTAAGAGAAAGTTCCGGAAGTACCGAAGAGACAATGACAATCTGATCAACGTTCGCAGCAACGGGTTTTAAGCCATCGTAATAGTCAGGACGAGTCAGTACTGAGGTTCTAGGTTCAACCGCTTCCACAACGCCACTGATACCTTCCATCGATTCTAAACCCGCGCGCCAAATCACTTTGTCACCCGAGACCAATGTTTCGATACCACGGCGAAGATTACAGCGTTGAACTTCACCAGTGTCGAGATCTTCGATGTCGGCGTGTTGTCCAAAACGAGTGATAACCAGGCCTGCTTTGCTACTCCCCAACATGGACTCATCCCATTGAATGGTCTCTTCTTGTTTGAGTTTGCGTCTTTGGTTATGACGTACACGTCTGACCTGACCTTTGGTTAGCTTTTTCTTTTTAGCCACGTTTCTCTACTTCAATTGTTTAATTTATCGAGTGACCCCTGAGTGACAGCCTCTATCTCAAACTATCTTGGGGATCGGAATTTGGGTATAGTACCTCTTTTAGCGCAAAACCAATAGGCAACGATTTATGTCCTTTAGCGATCAAAATTTAATTTGGGTGGATCTAGAGATGACAGGGCTAGACCCGGAAACTCACAAAATTATCGAAATCGCCACCATAGTCACCGATAGTGAACTGAATATTTTAGCTGAAGGACCAGTACTTGCTATTCATCAATCTGAACAAGAGCTGCAAAAAATGGATGAGTGGTGTACGACAACTCATACAGGCAGTGGGTTGGTGGAACGTGTTCGAGCCAGTAATATTGATGAGCAAGAGGCGATTCGCCAGACGATCGCGTTTCTGGAACAGTGGGTACCAAAAGGTAAATCGCCAATTTGTGGCAATAGCATAGGCCAAGATCGCCGTTTCTTGTACAAACATATGGCGCAGTTGGAGCAGTATTTCCATTATCGTTACATTGATGTCAGCACTCTGAAAGAGCTGACACGCCGTTGGAAACCAGACGTTTTGGACGGATTTAGCAAGCAAGGTAGCCACCTAGCGCTGGATGATATCCGCGAGTCGATTGCAGAACTGCAGTACTATCGAAAAACGATTTTCAGCATCTAGTCGTCGTGTTCCAGTCTGTTATACAGATTTAAATTGCTCACAAAGCCGCACCCCATAGTGCGGCTTTGTGTGTTTTTAGGGAATGGGTAAGAAGACAAATTGTGCAACGCCATGGGCCACTTTGGTAATGCTGCGATTGGTTTTGTCGGCCACAATCAACGCCATCATGTCTTGGATCGTGACCATTTTGGTAAACAAGCGGTCAAAGCTAAAATCGCCGCCTTGTTCATCGGTGTCATTGGTAAAGATGAGTGGATTGCCCAATGCGTCCCTGCGGTGATAGAGACGCCAGACAAAAATTTCGATGTTTCTGGCACTGTTGTACAGCGCTTGCTCGTCAAGTGAATCTAGAATAAAAAACTCTTGCTGGTGGTTGTAAGAGCGACGGAGCATCTCAGCTAACCCTACCATCGCCGCAAACACGCGATCACCTTCGTAATCCTGCTCAAAGCTCAGCAATATGGCATCAATGCTAGTTAACCCATTAAGCTCATCAAAAACCAATGGCGGTAGTTCGATTTGGTCTTTAGGCCCTAGAATCTGCTTAATCCGACTTTCAATGGTCGCGTGTGGGTTTTTACTAAGTTGAATTGGATTACGTACGTACAGCTTACGCGTTAGCTCGGCAATGTGTATTTTGAGTTGACGCGCATGGGTATCCATTACAAAATCTACATCGCTTTTTCCAAGGTTGCGCACAGGCTTGGGTAGAGATCCGCACCCTGAAACCGCAAGCATGACAATGATGAGCAAAGGTGTTTTGAAACGAAAACTGCAAAAGTGCATACCACATCACGTCCATGTTAATGATTGAGCGCATCAAAGAGAGAGCTGTCCGTTATATATAAAATTACTCAGCACTGCGATGGAGATGATTAAAAAGGCAGGTCAACATCCCATTTTGTAGCTTGAGAGCAACTGAGATGATTTTCCTTCGCGTATTTTGTGTGAATTTCAAGCTATTTAAGCAATTGCTGTGCGCTTTTTGCTCACATGCAAAAAAAAACATTTTTTTTGCATGAAGGACTTGCATCACAAAAAAATGCTCTTATAATTCGCAGCCCTGAACGACGGAAACGTTGTTGATGCGACACTAGCTCAGTTGGTAGAGCGCAACCTTGCCAAGGTTGAGGTCACGAGTTCGAACCTCGTGTGTCGCTCCA
>NZ_JONH01000024.1 GCF_000711795.1 Vibrio pacinii DSM 19139
CCACATCAGTATAACGGTGGCCTAACGCCCAATGAATCAGAAAGATTATATTGGGAAAACTCTAAAACCGTGGCCAATTTTAGTTGACCACTACATGCATCACTCACTCTTCGTAATTACAATGCACAAGTTGGGGAGACTTACGCGATGATCAAAGCACTCAACAAGTTAACAGGGATAGGAATGCCCGAAACTCAGTATATCGTCTAAAAGGTGAACGATTAAGCTAGCGTCCGCTCGTAAGCTGAATTCAGCAACAAAGCCCCGTACTGGTTTACTCCTAATGGGAAGGCTCAGATTGAACGAATTGTGCCAACTTACCCAATGAGTAAGGAAGTTGCAAAATATGCTGAAGTGAAAAAAATACTGGTGCTCTATCGCTTAGCATTTGGACAACCGAGACAGCAAGAACTCTTGGAAAGCTTTACAGCCTGCGATATAGAAAGTGAAGAATTTAATCGAGTGAAGGACTCGTTGATCATCGACCTTGCCCCTTTGAATGCTATCTGATTTGTCCCCACCAGCAAAAGCTGGTGGGGATTCGTATTTTTTCTATGCACTCAGTCTTGTATTGAGTCATCCCACATTGCCGATTCCCCAATTTTCCCATATTCTCTCACTATTAATTCTGATGAATAAAACCAACATGAGATAACACTCTGAATGGTAGACCAAATTTTAACCTTGAAAGAGGTGGCCGCTTATCTAAAGCTGGCCGAAAAAACAGCATATAGATTAGCAAGCGAAGGAAAGCTTCCTGGTTTCAAAGTCGGCGGTTCTTGGCGCTTCAAACGTGAAGACCTTGAGGCGTGGATAGAAGAGAATAAGAGCAAGCAATGACATTAATAAATCTCAAAGACTTAGAAGCGCACCTTTGGCATGCGGCCCACATTATTACGGGACCAATTGACGCTTCAGACTACAAAACCTACATCTTCCCAATCTTGTTCTTTAAGCGCATCTGTGATGTTTACGATGAAGAATTCGAAGAGGCGATGGAGCAAGTGGGTGATGAAGAGCTTGCGAAAGGCGACATGTTTCACCGCATTCAAATTCCAGCTAACTGTCATTGGAAAGATGTGTTTGCAGAAACTAAGGACATCGGCCAAGCCTTAAAAGATTCATTCCGTGGCATTGAGCTAGAAAACCCACAGCTGCATGGCATTTTTGGTGATGCGAGCTGGACCAACAAAGAGCGTCTATCAGACGAACTGCTATCGACACTACTCAACCATTTCAACAAGGTTAACCTTGGTGTATCGAGTGTACGTAATGATGACATGGGCCGTGCTTACGAATATCTCATCAAGCGCTTTGCAGATAAAGCAAACAAGAAAGCAGGTGAGTTCTACACACCGCGTACCATTGTTCGTCTTATGGTTAATATTCTAGACCCACAAGCTAACGAAAGCGTTTATGACCCGGCTTGTGGTACAGGCGGTATGCTGCTTGAAACCATCCACCATGTTAAAGAGAGTGGCGGCGACCCACGTCTTCTAAAAATCAAAGGTCAAGAGAAGAACCTGACCACCGAAGCCATTGCGCGAATGAACTTGTTCCTACACGGACAAGAAGATTTTGAAATTGTTCGTGGTGATACACTTCGTGATCCTAAGTTCCTGAAAAATGACCAACTAGAAAACTTTGACTGTGTAATCGCAAACCCACCATTTAGCTTAAAAGAGTGGGGGCATGATCATTGGACAAGTGATCCTTATGGCCGTGCTAGCTTTGGCCTAGCACCAAAAACTAACGGGGATTTTGCTTGGGTTCAGCATATGTTTGCTTCATTGAATGATGAAGGGCGAATGGCGGTAGTGCTGCCACATGGTGTGCTTTTCCGTGGTGGTGCTGAAGGTAAAATTAGGACCAAGCTATTAAAAGAGAACCGCATTGTTGCAGTAATCGGTGTGGCTTCAAATCTGTTCTACGGTACAGGCATCCCTGCTTGTATTCTCGTGTTGCGTAAAGCTAGGCCAGAAGAGCATAAAGACCATGTGCTGATTGTGAATGCGGAAGAGATCTTTACTAAAGGCCGAGCGCAAAACACCTTGTCAGAGCCTCAAGCTGATGAGATTTACGACATCTATCAGAAGATGCGTACCAAAGGCCCTAAGGCAGACGACATTGAAGGTGTTGCACGTTGGGTGCCACATAGCGAGATTGAAGAGAACGATTTCAACTTAAACATCGCTCGTTATGTACAAAAGCCGCTAGAAGAAGAAACCATTACCGTAGAAGAAGCGTTGAAAGATTTCCAGCAAAAGTTAGCAGCCCTAGAAGTAGCTGAACAAGAGTTAGAAGCCTTGTTAATCAAAGAGGGCTTTGAGCTATGAATAAGAACAAATCAGCCCTGAGCGTTCAGGAGCGCAGCGAATGAATAAAAACAAACTAGAAGACCTACTTTGGGGCGCTGCAGAGTTCCTACGTGGGCAAATTGATGCGTCTGATTATAAGCAGTACGTATTCCCACTGTTGTTCTTTAAGCGCCTATCGGATGTATATCTAGAAGAGTATAACGAAGCACTCGAGCTGCACGAAGGTGATGCCGAATATGCAGCTATGTCGATGTATCACCGTTTCGATATTCCAGCAGAAGCGAGCTGGGAGAAAGTGCGCAACACGAGCAAAGACATTGGTGAAGCGATTCAAAATGCACTGCGTTTGATTGAAGCAAAGAATGAGCGTTTGCATGGTGTATTTGGTGATGCGCAATGGACCAATAAAGAGCGTCTTCCGGATCATCTACTCTCTGACCTTATTCATCATTTCAGCAAAATCCCATTAGGGATTAAGTCGGTTGCTCAAGATGATTTGGGTGAAGCTTACGAATACCTGATAAAAAAGTTTGCGGATGACTCAGGCCATACGGCTGCCGAGTTCTATACCAACCGGACAGTCGTGCATTTGATGACTCGTATCATGAAGCTTAAGCCTGGCGAGAGTGCGTACGATCCGACCTGTGGTACGGGTGGTATGCTGCTGAATGCTGTGATGGATTTACGCTCTCAAGGTGAGGAGTCTTCAACCAACGGACAACAGTGGCGTGGCGTGCATTTGTATGGCCAAGAAGTAAACCTGTTAACCTCTGCCATTGCACGTATGAACATGTTCCTACATGACATTGAAGAGTTCGATGTTATGCGTGGCGATACCTTAGGCGACCCTAAGTTTATCGAGAACGATCAACTTAAACAGTTTGATGTTATTTTCGCTAACCCTCCGTATTCTATCAAAAAGTGGAACCGTGAAAAGTTCGCCGCTGACCCGTATGGCCGCAATATGTACGGTGTACCACCGCAGGGTTGTGCTGATTATGGATTCTATACCCATATCATCAAGAGTTTGAAACCCGAGACAGGGCGTGCAGCCATGCTTTGGCCTCATGGGGTGTTGTTCCGTGATTCTGAGCAAGCGATCCGTAAACAGGTAATTGAATCTGACATCATTGAAGCGGTAATAGGACTTGGGCCAAATCTGTTCTACAACTCGCCAATGGAATCGTGCGTGGTAGTGCTTAACTGCAATAAACCTGCTGAGCGCAAAAACAAGATTCTCTTTATCAATGGTGTAGAACATGTAACCCGCGAGCGTGCCCACAGCCGCTTATCTGATGATGATTTAGATGTGCTTTGTGAAGCTTATTTCAAGCCAGACAACCAAAGTAATATTACTGCTTTGGTGAATATCGAAACCATTAAAGAAAACCTCTACAACCTGTCGATTCCTCTATATGTGCAGGCACAAAACAATAGTGAAGTGCATGATATTGAAGTTGCTATCGAGGAATGGAAAGTAAACCGTGTGCAATTGAAAAAGCAAATCAATAAGTTATTCCAAAGCCTTACTGCACTTGGATATACAGTTGAAAGTAAGGTGGAGAAATAAATGACCGAGCAACAATTACCAGAAGGTTGGCAAATGGTTAAGTTTGGCGATATTGCTGAACATTTATCTAAGCGTATCAACCCTGTTGTGGGAGATGAGGCGAAGTACATAGGCCTTGAACACCTAGACAGTGGTAGTTTAGTAGTAGAACGTTGGGGTAGCTCTGTACCTTTAAAAGGACAGAAGTTGGCTATTAGAAAAGGTGATATTCTATTTGCTAAAAGAAATGCTTATTTAAAAAGAGTAGCGATTGCACCTTTTGACGGAATATTCTCTGCTCATGGTATGGTAATTCGACCTATAGGAAATTTAGTCATCCCTGAGTTTTTACCGATATTCATGCAATCTAAAGAATTTATGGATAGAGCTATTGCTATATCGGAGGGGTCGTTGTCACCAACCATAAAATGGAAAACTTTGGCCCTTCAGAGTTTTATCTTTCCTTCCATTGAGTTGCAAATAAAAATTGTGGACAATCAAAGAGCCGTTCAGCGGTTGATAGATGCAAATTATGAGCTTCTAAAGTCAGCAAAGAAACTACTGGTTTCACAAATCATAAACACCTTTAGACCAAGTAAAGATTGGACTAGCTACAGATTGTCAGAGCTATGTGAAGTTAAAGGTGGTAGACAACGAAATCCAGAAAACACAACAGGATTACGCCCATATAAATATCTGAGACCAGCCAATATCAAGCGAGGAGAATGGCGACTTGATGATGTTAAAGACATGGACTTTTCTGAAGATGAGCTGAAAATATACTCATTAACTCCTGGTGATATTTTACTTGTAGAGGGTGGGGAAGCAGAAGACGTAGGTGACCCAGCATTTTGGGAAGATAATATCTCTGAAACTGTCTGTTTTCAAAATACGCTGATTAGATTGCGAGCAAAAAAAAATAAAATAAGCTCAAAGAATTTATTCTGGTTAATGACTTTTTTACATAAAAGCGGAACGTTTAGAGCGATAGCTGCCGGAACGAAGATTAAGCATATAGGGACAAAAAATACTTCAATGCTAAGTGTCAAAATGCCTAAAGATATTTCTTCTTTAGATAAGTCAATAAATGCTTTGGAGATTACAAGAGCTAATATTTTTGCTCTTGATGCAAAGTTAATCAGTGTGAAAAGTTTATATCACTCGATGTTAGCGGAACAGCTTAAGGAATAACAAATGTTTAACGAACAAACAGTCACTGAAGATGGAATAATTGACCGCTTAAAAGGCTTAAGTGGAGTGAAGTGGAATTACTGCCACGGTGAGAATTTGCCCAAAAAAACTCACGATATCTTCGTTGATACTTGGCTTAAAGACGCGCTTTGTTCGTTAAACCCTGATATTGGCAAAAATCCCGATTATGCTGATGAGGTGATCTACAAACTTCGTGGCTTGATGTTGGAAGCCAAGCACACGGGCTTAGTCAAAGCCAACGAGAATTTCCATGAATGGTTAATGGCAGAAAAAAGCCTACCGTTTGGTGAAAATGGTGATCATATCACTATCAAGTTGATTGATTTTGATACTCCCGAAAACAACCACTTTGTCGTTTCTCAGCAGGTTCATTTCATTGCAGCGACAGAAGTGTTTTTCGATATCGTTCTGTATGTGAACGGTATCCCACTGGTGGTGGGAGAAGTGAAATCTGCCACTCGTCCAAGTGTGACTTGGCAAGATGGTGCCGCCGATTTTATGGGTGGCCAAAAGCATTATTGGAAAAATGTTGAGCCTTTCTTCGTGCCAAACCTTCTGTGTTTTGCTTCTGAAGGTCGCACCTTTGCTTATGGTGCAATTAATGCCCGAGTGAAAGATTGGGGCCCATGGCATAAAACCGATCAGCGAGATGAGATTCCAGCTAGCTTAGCGACAGTTCTTGATAGCTGTGAAGGCTTGCTGAACCCAGAAACATTGCTGCAAATGCTAGAGTCCTTTGCGCTCTTTTCAACAGTGAAAACAGGGAAAGACACACCACCTAAACGCATTAAAATCTTACCGCGTTACCCTCAATTTGAAGCCGCAAAGCAAATTGTTGAGCGTGTAAAAAAAGGTTATCCCAAAAAAGGACTTATCTGGCACTTCCAAGGGTCAGGTAAGTCTTTGCTTATGCTCTATGCCGCTCGCATGCTCAGGGCTGACAACCAATTGAAAAATCCAACCGTGTTGATCGTGGTAGACCGTCGAGATCTCGATAGCCAAATCAATGAAACCTTTGGTGGAGCGGATGTTAAAAACCTCATCAAAGTACAAAGCTGTAAAAAGCTCGGCGAGCATATAGAGCAAGATAGTCGTGGCATTTTGATCACCACAGTCTTCAAGTTCAAAGATGTCGAAATCGATGAGAGCAATGAAAAAGGCCTAAATAGTCGAGACAATATTATCGTGCTGGTGGATGAAGCGCACCGTACTCAAGAAGGCTCTCTTGGCGACAAAATGCGCTGGGCACTGCCTCACGCTCACTTCTATGGTTTAACAGGTACACCGATTTCTGGTATCGACCGCAACACCTTCAAACTCTTTGGCGCCGAAGAGGATGAAGGGCGTTATATGAACCGCTACAGCTATAAGCAGTCCATAAGAGATAAAGCGACCAATGCAGTGAAGTTCGAGCCTCGTTTGGCTGAGCTTCGTGTCGATCGTGCAGCGATTGATGAAGCTTTTGAACAAATGGTCAAAGACAACGACCTGGACGATGATGAGAAAATGGCATTGTCTAAACGTGCTGGCCGCTTAGCGATTATGTTGAAGGCGCCAAAACGCATGGCGGCAGTAAGCGAAGATATTGCCAATCACTTTGTAAGCCATGTAAAGCCGAAGCAGATGAAAGGCATGGTTGTGGTCTATGACCGAGATGCCTGCGTTCAGATGTATTACTTACTTGGCAAGAAACTAGGCTTTGATGCGGTTGAAGTGGTCATGAATGTCGACCAAGCACCGATCAAAGATGAAGACGCAAGTAAGAAAGGTAAGGTTAACAAGGACTGGCGTAAATGGAAGCAAGACCTTGAGCTGCCTATCAAAGAGCCCGACTTTGAACGTTGGCAAGAGATTGATGGTAATGACCAAAAGCAGAAGAGCCTGATTGAGGATTACAAAGACCCAAAACAACCACTTCAATTGCTGATTGTTACCGCAAAACTGTTAACTGGTTTTGATGCACCTATCTGTTACTGCATGTACCTAGATAAGCCATTACGTGACCATACCTTGTTGCAAGCAATGTGCCGTACTAACCGTTTGTACGAGACTGATAATGTCAGTAAGCAAATGGGCCTTATCATTGATTACCTTGGCGTATTTGAGAACTTGCGTACCGCACTTGCTTATGATCCTGAAGAAATCGATGGTGTTGTAGAAGGCATTGAGGCCTTTAAGGAGCTCCTGCCAGCTCAGCTAGATAAGTGTTTAAGCTTCTTCCCTAACGTCGACAGAACCATCGACGGCTTTGAAGGGATTATGGCAGCGCAAGCTTGCTTACCAACTAACGAGAAACGCGATGAGTTTGCGGCCTCTTTTGGTGTATTAGCTAAATTATGGTCGGCGATTAACCCAGATGCGTTCTTAACGCCTTATCGAGCTGATTATAAATGGTTGGTTCAAATATATGAATCTGTCCGTCCTGTAGGGCAGACAGGCTCTCTCGTGTGGGCTGCGCTAGGTCCAGAAACTATCAAAATGATTCACGAGCATACCGATATTAATCGTATTCGTGATGATATTGATGAGTTGGTTATGGATGAGCACGCTATCTTCACGTTGACTGAGAAAGAACAAGAGAAGCGCGCAAGCCAGCTAGAGATTGATCTAATGGGTCGCCTACGTGGTAGCGGTAATCCGAAGTTTATCGCTCTCGGTGAGCGCTTAGAAAAATTGCGCCAAGATTATGAAGCTGGTGTAATCAAAGCAATAGATTGGCTTAAAGGGCTACTTGATACTGCTAAGGATACCGTCCAGGCTGAACGTGAAACTGGCGACTCACCTGTAACCCAAGAAGATAACAAACAAGCTCTAACAAAACTGTTCTTAGAAACTCGCCCCGAGAGCACTCCTAAGCTAATCGGCGATGTTGTAGAGCAGATTGACAAGATTGTAAAAGCCAAACGCTTTAAAGGCTGGCAGAGCTCGAACAGTGGCCCGAGAGAGATTCAAAAGGCATTGCTACTAACATTAGCGCAGTTTGGTTTAGGAAAAGACAAAGAACTGTTCGCTAAGGCGTACGGTTATATTGAAGAACACTACTAATAAAAAATGCTAGGAACAAGCATGGAACTTCTATTACCCAAGAATAATCTTTGCACTCAAGAGCAAAATATAAATTTTCAAAAAGTTTCTGCACTAATTGGTGAAAATGGTGCGGGTAAGTCATCCATTCTTCAGTCGATTTTTAATAATCGATTGGAAAGTGGAGTTTATCACGATAAGAAGATTGTTTGCTTTTCGTCTGGGCAGAATGAAAAATTTTCCAGATATTTTTCAAAATATTTAGCTAGTGAACGACAGGCTAATAGAGGGCTAACCTTAGGTTGTTGTTACTACGATAAATCATGGTCTAATCTTTTGATTTTTCTTGCATCTATGAGTTGCAATGGGCGTGTGAGAGGCTTTTTAACTAGCAAAGAATATATCGAGCAATCAGATGAAGAACTAGACGATATCTCTAGCAAACTAGTCACATATATAAAAATTGATCAGCCATATATTAATCGAATTAATGACGCTCTGAGAGATGAAGAACAGGGAATAGAAGATACTTTTAGAACATCGGCTTATCATAGAACTCTAGAAAGCTTCGTTAATACAATAGTGGATACTGCTTATGATTTTGATGTTCCTTTACCAGAACAAGAAGTAGTTATTAACTATGAAAACTTTTTTCTTCCATCATTCGAAGAACAAGAAGGTGATTTTTTTGATGAAAAGGTAACGTTTTTTACTCAAGCGGCTGATAATAATTATTTTTTTAAACGCTTGTCGATGAGCTTACATTTTAAAAATGAGTTAACGTTAGATGATCTTAGCGATGGTGAATATCAAATATTGTTTCTATATGCGTTGATAGACTTGTTCGATAGCGAGGATACTCTATTTTTATTAGATGAAGTAGATTCACATTTACACTATAAGAATATTGAAAATTTATGGGATGCTTTACACTCAATTGAAGGTTATGCAATTACAACGACTCATTTGCTAGATTCTATCACTTCGCCAAAGAATGGTTTTGATAACCTTAAAATAGTTCAAAATGGAACGATAAAGGAACATGGTAAGGTAAAGGCCGTAATTGATAGGCTTTCTAATTTGTCTAGAATGAAGTCTGTGCAGTTTGATATTTGTAATAAGTTAAAAAATATAGTTTTAATGGATGACTATAATGATTGGACGATATTTTTAGCGTTAGCTAAACGTAAAGGTTTGGATATCTCACAATTATCTTCAATATTTGTAATTAAACAAGAATCTAGTTGTGGAGGTGCAAACGAAGAACTAGGGAAGAAAAAGTTTGAGTGGGTTGAGTCTTTATTATCTTCAGAATCTAATAGATGTACAGAGAATATATTCCTAATTTGTGATAGAGATGAAGCACTTGTTGATTTTCATCATAATGGCGTATCGGTTGTTGGTCAGAAAAGTAAAGATGCAATAAAGAAAGCAAAAGGAAATCAAAAACGACTAGAATTACACTTCTTAGCTTGGAAAAGACGAGAAATTAAAACGTACTTACTTTCTTTCACAGCTCTTAATGAAAGTGGTGTTATTGGAGAAGTTAACAATGGAAAACTACCAGCAGACTACCATTTACGTGTAGATGATCCTGGAGACAACGAATCTATCCGAGCACTAGACGTTAAAAGTTACATTACTGATCTTATTGATACTGCTGGTGTTGGTCTTGATGAAACTAAGTTGAACGCTTACGTTAGTAAAATCCCCGAGTCTGAGATAAGTGAAGATATAGAAAATATGTATAACTACTTACGGGGTAGTCTGTCATGAATAAAAGTAAGCAATTATTTAGTGAATTGTTGTTGTTGTTAAAAAAAGAAAGAAAAATAAAAAACACAAATCAAGTTGTTGAATTTATATCGATTTTTATTTATATAAAGTATCTTCAGTTAAGCTCGTTAAGTGAAGATGCCCACTTTTGTTTTGATAGAGATGAAGTAAATGAACTTAGTCAAAATTGTCGTAAGATAATTAAGTATAGTCGGTGTGGATTATATTGGCATAGTGATGGTTTTGATATTGACGATTTACTTATTAATTCAGCTGAAAGGTATATTTTAAATTCAAGTAATACGGGGGTTTTATATTGTCTTTCTGATTTTTTAAATAGCATGGATGATGTTTTTGAATTAAAGGAATTGAAGGAGTTATATAATGATCTTATAAATAAGATGACTTTGGAATCTTCTCAGTCGGGTGAATTTTATACGCCAAAAACCATATCTGAAGTAGTGGTTTCTTATCTTAAACCAAATGCTTTCAATAACATATTTGATCCAGCTTGTGGTACGTCAGGATTTTTAGTTGAGGCAGCTAAGTATATTGAAAACAATGATGGTGTCTGCTCAAATAATCTAATTCTCCATGGTGCTGATATATCGTTCTTTGCATGTATTGTTTCTAAAGTTAACTTGATTTTAAATTGTGAATCTGATTTTTCCATTAATCTTGGAGATTCACTAAATATAATAGACTATAATTACAGTCGTGATAGTTCGAATGAAAAGTATGATATTATTTTAACTAATCCGCCTTTTGGTAAAGCGAGTGCTAGTAACGTTCATTGGCATGAACAAGAACAATTTATTGATTATAACTTTTTAAGGTTGGTAATGTTTTCTCTGAAAGTTAATGGTCGAGCAGCAGTTATACTTCCAGAAAGGTTTATTTATGATTCTAGTTTTCAAGCTAAAGAATTAAAGAGGGAGTTATTCAATCAATTTGATGTTGATTGTATATTATCATTGCCATCCGGAGTCATGCTGCCTTATACGGGAGTTAAGTTAGTCATAGTTTTTTTCTCAAACACCTATCCAAGTGGTAATGTTTGGTTTTATCAACTAGAGAAAAATGAAAAATTAACTAAAAACAAAAAATTAAAAATCGAAGATTTTGATGATTTTTTCAAGAGAGAAAGAAATAAAGAGGAATCTGACAATTCTTGGTTAATACCTATTGATAAGATAGTGGGAAATTATAACCTTCTTGAAGGAATAAAAAGTAAAAAGGATTTTTCTGACTTTGATTGTTTCTTTGAATCTTTAACTGTGATTGATAATATTAAGGATGAAGTTGTAGTTCGTGTCGATACTATAAATAATATCATGAAGAATGTTGAGCGTAAAGTTAACGACATTAGTAGTTCAATAAATCATTCTAAATTTAAGGTTGGGGAATTAGTTAAATCACTAAAAACAGTACCACTCTCTAAAGAAAAACTGCAAAATGAAGGTGGTTATAAAGTTTATGGTGGAAATGGTGTAATTGGGTACTATGATGAATTTATTCATTCTGGAGAATTCATTGTTGTCGGTCGCGTCGGTGCTTTGTGTGGAAATGTGCATTATGTCCAGGGAGATATTTGGGTTACGAATAACTCGATAGTTTTCGAATGTACAGACCTAGCTAGAGTACATCCCCCATATCTTGCAAGATTACTCTCAAATAAAGATTTACGAAGATTAGCTTCTGGTACTGCACAAGCTCATCTCACAGTTACTAAAGTTAAGGACATTGAGATCAAGTTGCCTCCACTTCATATTCAGATTGAGCTTGAAGAGCTTTTGCTTCGCCTGGATAAAGAGTTTACGCTCAAAGAAGAGTTAATTGAGCGCTTAAACAAGACAAGCGGTTTGCTAAAAAATGAGCTTAGTCATCATTTACTCCAAATCTGATTCTAGATTATCTTTAAATTCTTAGATCCTGTAATAGATTGGCTGCCTTTGGCAGCCTCTGGTGTAGCAAATCATCAGCTTTGAAGTATTGTTCATTAAGCGCCATGTTAGCCTGTCAACGCCAGCTTATAGATATTACAAGCAGCGAGTCGTTATGCTATAACAGGCCGAAAGGACAATTTTCATAGGATCGCTTAAAACTCAACGTTTTTCATTAAGTAATACCTATGGTAATACCTTTTGACTTTCTCTATATATAAATCATTATGAATCAGTGTGTTATGGGATTAACTCTGCTGTCTCACTCCCGCCACATTCGAAAAGGTCTGATTTGTCAGGCCTTTTTTCATATCTGAAGGTTCGACAAGATAGCTGCAGCCCACACTGGAGCTAACACATGCTATCAAATCATCGTTTACCCTCACGCAAAGCATTGTACCTTTTTACTAGTAGAACAGGTGTCTATACCTTTCGATGGAGCATTAGGAATAATGGCTCACCAGCCTGCATTGAGTTTAAAAACCAGAGACTACTTAACGGCTGTTCGGTTCGCTTCCGACTTAGCAGGTTGGCTCCTTCCCCTAGTTAATCCAACGATTGATGAAGTGAAGTCTATTTAAGACGATTTTAGAGGCAAGAAAACGGACATTAACTACTGACAATAGAGCTAATGACCAACGAGTTTGGTATTATATTTGCGATTTCCTAATTGTGATTATTGCTATGCCATTATCAAAAGAGTCGCTAAAAACGATACATATCATTGCGAGTTCAGCTAATTTTGCCGTAGCTGCAGAACGATTAAATCGCGTACCATCTGCGGTGAGTTACACGGTTAAGAAGTTAGAGGAAGAGCTTGGATTCGACTTGTTCGATCGCTCAGGACGTCAAGTTAAGTTAACTCCAGCAGGGCATTATTTCATTGAGCAAAGTAGCTGGATGTTGGACTCGTTTGAGGAATTGGTTCGCAACAGTACCCTAATTAGTAGCGGTGTTGATACTTCCTTTGATATTGCGATCAATAACATTATTAACCGTGATGGTGTCATCGAGTTAGTTAGCCATCTTAACCAGCAGTTTACCGCGACACAAATTGCGATTAAGACAGAAGTTTATAACGGCTGTTGGGATGCTCTTTATTCACGTCGTGCAGATTTAGTGATTGGTGCGCCACATTCTGCTCCAAAGCTGGAAGGGATTGTTTATCACACTCTTGGTAAGGTTGAATGGGATTTTATCGTTGGCCGAAGCCACCCATTGGCAGCCCATATTGATATTTTGACCACTGAAGAACTGCGTCGCTATCCAGTTATCGTAGTACGGGATACCTCGCAACATATTTCACCACAAGATTCATGGTCATTAACGGGGCAAAAGGTGATTTATGCGCCTGAATTGACGACCGCTATTCGTATGATTGAGCATGGGATTGGCATTGGATATATTCCTCATCATCGAATTAAAGAGCAGTTGAATCAAGGCACAGTGCTGAAAAAAGCGATTGTAGAGCACAAACAACCAACACAGCTGTTTTATGCATGGCATGCACAGAGGCAAAGTCCGGTTCTAGAGTGGTGTGTCAACTACTTGATTAAAAATGAACATAAGTTCAACTGGCACAATTAGTCGGATTGGAAAGCGAGCTTTATGCTCGCTTTTTTAGTTGTGTGCTTGCATCACGTTTATAGGGTCGTTCAGATCTCACTTTCTACACTTTAACCGCGTAAAAAATTGATGCTTCAATGCAAAAAGTTCTCGATATTGTCACTCAATTTTATTGTTTACTCTTTTGTTAGTAACGAATTGGTTATTGTTGTGATGGCGATCCTATTTATCTTTTCTTGATGCAAATTCTTTGATGAATGAGGCTTAATTTTCTCACTTTTTTTGTATTTAACGTAGATCTACACTTCATAACGAACGCAAAAGAGCGTCAACAAACACTAATAACAAAAAAGGTATGATAGTTATGATTAAGTCATTTAATGCTGAACCCTTTGCCCTAGAATTTGACCCTACAACTACTGCGCTGGTTATGATCGATATGCAGCGAGACTTTGTCGAACCAGGTGGTTTTGGCGAAGCGCTTGGTAACGATGTATCACTAGTACGCACCGCTATTGAACCTTGTGTTGCCGTTCTTGAAGCGGCTCGTCAAGCTGGTCTTACTGTGATTCATACACGTGAAGGTCACCGTGCGGATCTAACTGACTGCCCTGCTGCAAAACTGACGCGTGGCGGTAAAACATTTATTGGTGAGATTGGACCAAAAGGTCGCATCCTTATTCGTGGGGAAGAAGGCCATGACATCATTCCTGAGTTGTACCCAATTGCTGGTGAACCAATCATCGATAAACCAGGTAAAGGTGCATTTTATCAAACAGATCTACACCTAATTCTACAAACGCGTAATATCAAAACATTGATCGTGTGTGGTGTGACGACAGAAGTGTGTGTAACTACCACGGTACGTGAAGCAAATGACCGCGGTTATGAGTGCATCGTACCTGAGGATTGTGTTGGCTCTTACTTTCCAGAATTCCAAAAATACGCACTTGAGATGATTAAAGCTCAAGGTGGTATTTTCGGTTGGGTTTCGCACTCAAAAGACATTATCGAAGCGATTAAGTAACTGGGTCTTGAGCCATGTTACTTGCGGTAGAGAAAGGATGCCGATTTCCAGAGCAGGCATTTGATGGTCGAATTCATAGCGTTTTTAGTCATGCCATCAATATCATCAGTAATGATTCGAAGACTAAAAAGTGGGTTTCTATACTCGACCTCTCTCTACCCAATACACCTTGTGGTTTATCTGTGTCTCTTACTAGTGAGCCACTATTTAGCCAATGCCAAGTTGGTGACAAAGTGTATCTTCGTGGTGGTATTTTACGTTTTTCGACGGATGCCAGATTGAGCGTAGATAGTCGTTCAGCAATAAAATGGAAGTATCCACCACAAGTAAATGAATATTCGTTGAGTCAATTAAAAAATAACATTCACCATATAGAAAACCATTTTATTAAATATGTAAACAATCGGATTAATCCAAAGCTACATGTCACTACTTATAGTGACTATTTAAATTATATCGCGATTGATTTTGATTTTGATTTAGTGAGTAAGCCTGAATCTATAGTTGACAATTTGGGAAGAGGCCAAGGTCTTACTCCTTCTGGTGATGATTTTATTTGTGGAGTACTGGCACTATTGAACTATGTGACTCAGTATTTAGGCTCTTCGCGGTGCTCTTATCGCATAGTGCAAGAAAGGATCGCCAACGCATGCAGTGTGCAATGGCATAAGACGACGGATGTCAGCCGCCACTATTTACAGCAGGCATGTGAAGGTGACTTCTCCCAGCCAGTTACGTGGTTGGTGTATTCAATATTTAATTCTACTTGTTTTAATGAAGTGGAAGAAATAATTAATGACGTACTTGAAATAGGTTCGAGTTCAGGAATTGATATCGTTTCAGGTATATTATTTGGCGCTCATTTTTTACAACAGAATATAGATTAGCTTGCGAGGTTATATCTATAAAACTTAACGATTGTAAATAATGCTAAAAAATGGTTCTTACTATGGCAATAAAATATAAAGCATTTGAAAATTTGTATCAGGACTCTGTGTCTTTGATGCAGTTGTCCGCACAACTAAATAAACTTGATGGGATAGAAGAAGCTTCAGTCGCAATGGGGACCGAGGCGAACCTGACACGTATGGCAGATGCGGGCTTTGGTTCTGATATCTGCGCAAAGCCTAATGATTTGGTTATTGCAGTGAAAGGGGAAGAGCAAGCGTGCGATCAAGCCATTAACCTGGCTCAAGAGCAATTAACGTCGCGTAAAAGCGAGGCGAGTGCTGCGAGTGATTATGTACAGCCATTAACTAGTTTTGCATTGGGTTTAGAGCAGCACCCAGAGGCGAATCTAGCATTGATCTCTGTGCCAGGTGAGTTTGCTGCGGCAGAAGCAATGAAAGCGCTGAATCTTGGCCTTAACGTGATGATGTTTAGCGATAACGTCTCACTAGAAGATGAACTAAAAATTAAACAATTGGCACAAGCGAAACAGCTTATGGTGATGGGACCCGATTGTGGCACCGCGATAATCAATGGTATTCCGCTGGGTTTTGCCAATGTGGTTCGTCAAGGTGAAATTGGTATTGTGGCGGCCTCTGGCACGGGGCTGCAAGAGGCGACATGTCGTGTACACCAGCTAGGTGCAGGCATATCACAAGCTTTAGGAACCGGTGGCCACGACTTACACCAAAACATTGGTGGTATTTCGATGCTGACAGGTCTTGAGGCACTAATTGAAGATGAGCAAACCAAGATTATTGTGTTGATTTCAAAACCACCAGCACAACAAATCGCAGAGCGCATTTTGCAGGTGGCGCAGTCAACCGAAAAGCCAGTGGTTGTGCATTTCCTCGGCGCGCCGACTGACAGCATTGAGCGTGAAGGTATTTACCCAGCTGCTAGCTTAGCGCATTCAGCCGAAGTCGCTGTGGCGTTGTTGAACCGACAAACTGTCACGCCACCTCAAACGGTTACCGTTGATATGACTAAATCAATATTAGAGCGTGCGAAATCGTTAGTGGCGTCTCAGAAATTTGTTCGCGGCGTTTTTGCTGGCGGTACATTCTGTTTTGAAGCTCAGCTTATTTGTCATCAAGCAGGTATTACGGGTTATTCCAATACGCCAGTTTCGACCTACAGCATGCTAGATGACGTATGGCAAAGCCAAGGAAATACCATTGTTGATCTAGGTGATGATGCCTTCACTCAAGGTCGTCCTCATCCCATGATTGACCCAACATTACGTAATCAACGAATTTTACAAGATGCGCGTGACCCACAAACGGCCGTCATTCTCTTTGATGTGGTACTTGGTTATGGTGCATCTGAGCAGCCTTTGGCAGAACTCTTGGCGGTATTAGAGCAATTGAAACAAGAGCAAGCTGAATTACCTGTATTTGTTGCTCATGTATGTGGCACATACAATGACCCTCAGTCGCGCGATCTAATTAAACAAGCGTTAAGTGACCAAGGTGTAATCGTTGCAGACTGCAATGCACAAGCTGCAGAGTTTGCCGCTCTAATCATTAATCAGCAAAGTCGATAAGGAGCTACAGAATGAAAGCTTTATTTAGTCAAAAACTGTCAGTTCTAAATGCGGGTTTAGCCAGTTTTGCAACCAATATTGAACGTGCGGGTGGTCGTGCGATTGCCATGAACTGGCAGCCGCCAGCCAATGGCGATAAGCAAGGTGGTACCGCACTGGCTGATATGACGAACCAGTTGGATATAGAGCAAGCGAACCAAGTTGCAATGAGTCGCTATTTGGCTGCTCAACCAACGTTAACTGATGTGATGTTAGCGGGTGAGGCTATCCCTGAACTTGCAGAACGAAAACTCATTCTGCATGCGGGTCCTCCGATTGCCTGGGAAAATATGTGTGGCCCAGTGCAAGGCGCGATTCTTGGCGCGATCGTCTATGAACAGTGGGCGGAAACAGTTGAACAAGCGCAAGTGATGATTGATTGCGGCGAAGTGCAGTTTGAACCTTGCCATCACTACGATGCGGTCGGGCCAATGGCAGGAATTATTAGTCGTTCAATGCCGGTTTGGGTTGTGGAGAACCAAACTGAATCTGGCATTCAGCGTGTCTTTTCTAACTTTAATGAAGGTTTAGGGAAAGTTCTACGTTTTGGCGCTAACAATAGTGATGTGATTGAACGTTTAGATTGGATGGGGACTGAGCTAGCGCAAGCTATGAAAGCAGCAGTGCGTGCAATTAATGGCTTAGAGCTGAAACCAATTATGGCGCAAGCGCTGCATATGGGTGATGAAGTTCATAACCGTAATGCGGCCGCTACGGGCTTATTGTTAAAACAATTGATTCCAGCGTTACTTTCTACTCAGTTAGAGCAAGGCCAGCTAAAGCAAGTGATCAGCTTTATAACTGGCAATGACCACTTTTTTTTGAACCTTTCTATGGCGGCGTGTAAGAGCATGCTTAAAGCAGCCGAAGGGGTTGAAAATAGCACTATGGTAACTGTGATGGCGCGCAATGGTGTCAACTTTGGTATTCAGCTATCGGGTACTGGCAAGCAGTGGTTCCAGGCGCCAGCTAACCCTGTCAATGGTCTGTTCTTTCCAGGTTATGGTGTTGAAGACGCAGCAGCCGATCTTGGTGACAGTGCGATTACAGAAACTGCCGGCGTAGGCGGTTTTGCGATGGCTTCTTCTCCAGCGATTGTTAAGTTTGTTGGCGGTACACCAAATGATGCCACTAACAATAGCCGTGCTATGCAGACTATTACGCTAGGAGGCAACCCAGCCTTTACTCTACCAGCATTGAACTTTGCGCCAACAGCGGCGGGCATTGACGCGCGTAAGGTGGTAGATAATGGCGTACTACCCATCATTAATACTGGTATTGCCCATAAACAAGCGGGTGTTGGCCAAATTGGTGCTGGCATTACGACTGCGCCTATGCAGTGTTTTGTTGATGCGTTGTGCGCACTTGATGAGCAGCGTCGCAGTGAGGTGATCTTATGAGTAAGCGTCCACTCGCCGTTGTCGCCTTTGGTGGTAATGCATTAATTGATGATAACGACCATTGCTCCATTCGAGATCAGTATCGCACGGTAGAAAACAACGTTGGCTACTTAGTGGACCTAATCGAACGTGGTTGGGACTTAGTGATTACTCATGGTAACGGCCCTCAAGTTGGCTTTATTTTGCGACGTTCAGAGTTGGCAGAGCACGAAGTCGCACCAGTCCCGGTGGATTACGCAGTAGGTGATACTCAAGGTGCAATTGGTTACATGTTCCAAAAAGCACTAACCAATGAGTTAAATCGAAGAGCGATTGCTCGACCTGTGGTGTCACTGGTGACACAGACTTGCGTTGATGCATGTGATGAAGCTTTTGTGAAACCGAATAAACCAATTGGCTCATTTATGACTCAAGAAGTTGCACAGCAATGTGCTGACAGTTTGGGCTGGAGCATCATGGAAGACTCAGGTCGTGGCTGGCGCCGCTGCGTAGCGAGCCCTAAGCCTTTAGCAATCGTCGAATTACCGAGTATAGAAAACTTAATTGCTAGCGGCACTTTGGTGATTGCCTGTGGTGGCGGTGGTATTCCCGTTGAGCGTGATCCGCAAGGCAATTTGATTGGTGTAGAAGCGGTAATTGATAAAGACGTTGCATCAGCGTTACTTGCAGAGAAGCTTCAGGCTGACATGCTAATTATTCCAACAGGCGTAGAGAAAGTGGCGATCAACTTTGGCCTGCCAAATCAGCAATGGCTTGATGACCTAACACCAGCTGAGGCGAAGCGACTTTGCGATGATGGCCAATTTGGTGAAGGCTCTATGAAACCGAAAGTCGAAGCTTTGCTGCAGTTTGTTGCCGCAAACCCTAATGGAGCGGGCCTCATTACTCAAGCAAACACATTGTTACAAGCGCTTGATGGCAACACTGGCACTTGGATTCGCAATTGATTTTATTTTGGCTCACTTGTTGGGCCGTTATTGGAGATGTTTTATGTCTACTGAGACAACACTACTAGCCGTGAATGGCACATTGATGCGCGGCCTTAAATTGAACCACAACTTAATTAATGTGGGTGCTGAGTTTGTACGAGAAGATGTGACAGACAAGCACTACCGTTTATGGTCGATCAATGATGATCACCCAGCGATGATTCGTACCATTGAAGAGAACAACTCAGTTGATCTGGAAATATGGGCATTACCAATGGCCGCGTTTGCCACGGTATTAAGCAATGAGCCTGCAGGCCTTTCAATTGGCAAAGTTAAACTGGCTGATGGTAGCGAGATACTTGGTGTACTAGGTGAACCTTGTTTGGTCGAAGGCCAAAAAGAGATAACTCATAGTGGTGGATGGCGTAAATACACCGAAGCGTTGAGCTAATGTCCTAGATTTTTATTCCAGCCATCTCATTAGCTTTATTGTTAAACCCTATACCGAGATGGCTGGAAATAATAACAATCGAAATAAAGGGTTTGAATTATGTCTAATAATAGAAAAAGCAATGATGAACTGAATACCGCATCAGGTTTTCAGATTTCCATGATCCTCCTTGGTATTCTGGTTACTCCGGTTCTTTTGGCTTCATCAAGTTTAGGTAGCCAGCTGGAGCTGGGCAATGCGGCTATGATTATTGCCGTCGGTAGTTTGATTCTTGCAGTTCTAGCGGTAATCAACATTTCAATTGGCGAGCAAGCTCGTTTACCTACCTATGGTATCGTTAAATTCTCATTTGGTAAGCAAGGCGCTATTGCAATCAACGTGATTATGGCGATCAGTCTTTTTGGCTGGATTGCCGTTACGGCAAACATGTTCGGTCACAGTGTCCATGACTTGTTATCCGGCTTTGGCTTGTCGATCCCCGTGCCAGTGTTAGTTGCTATTGGGTGTGTGATTTTTGTCGCTGCTACCGCAGCTGGTTTCGATATGCTGGGTAAAGTGTCTAAAATGGCAGTGCCTGTAATTGTGGTACTTATGTTTGTGGTTCTATTTTTGGCAACAGGTGCCGATATTGCTTCAACTGAGAAGTTGCAACAATTGCCATTTGGTACTGCGGTTTCATCAGTTGTGGGTACGATTATCGTGCTAGTGGCAACCTCTCCTGATTTTGGCAGTTTCGTACACAATCGCAAACACGCAATGATTGCTGGCGCATTAACGTTTGGCTTGGCTTACCCTGTGTTGTTTTTTGTTGGCGCAGTTCCTAGTTCGCTGACGTCAGAAGGTTCGTTACTTGGTGCGATGGCTTTAATTGGCACCACGCTACCAGCTGCTATTTTGCTGATCTTTGCTTGTGTCACTGGTAACGCAGGTAATATGTTCCAAGGCACGTTAGCCGTCTCGACACTGTTTACTAACATTGCGAAATGGAAGATAACAGTCGCGCTGGGTGTCCTAGCGACGATTCTAGGTAGCATGGACATTATGGGTTGGTTTATCCCATTCTTATTATTCCTTGGTATTGCTACACCACCAATTGCTGGTATTTACATTGCTGACTTTTTTATTAATCGCCGTCAAGGTTACGATGAATCATTACTAGAGAAAGAGGCTGCGGTAAAACCGATGACATTTGTGGCTTGGGGTATTGGCTCATTAGCGGGTTTTGCTACTGTAAATGGCATGTTTACTCTAACGGGTATTCCCTCAGTAGATTCGATTCTGGTTGCCTCTCTAGGTTATGCGCTATTGTGTCGAACAAAACCGCCAGTGGAGGTTTTGAGTAAATAAACCATCTTGCCGATTCTTCAAGTTGTTAATTTTTAACCACCGTCAAAAGCGGTGGTTTTTTTAATGTTCATTCAGACCCTATACTACAGTGCTGCGTTATCTCATTATCTCAGACTATCTTGAAGCACCTGAGGTTATAGGACTTCGAGAAGATATGTCATTTAGGGTTATGCGTGAACATAAGCCTTATCTTCGCTATCACCGAGGTGAGCTGTTTAAAGGGTTGTAATTGTTGGGCTCATTTTATCTCTTAGCCTAATTGTCAGAACTGTACGTGTTAACTCATCATTTCAGGTTTTGCCTAAAGTGCGTCTTTAAAGCGAGGATATGATCCTTCTTATCCGATAGCGATTAATCGTATTGCAGCGTTAAACTTCGGTGACTGAAAGTTGTTGGAGATAAATCATGAGAGCGCTAAAGGTTGCGGCTTTTATGCTGGTGGTTACAAGTACCGCCTATGCTACGCCAAATGTGATTGTGGACACTAAAGGTGTTGATACCACCCAATATCATGCTGATATGTATGAGTGTCAGCAATATGCGCAGCAAGTGTCACCTGAAGAGGTGGATTCTGCAGGTAGGAGTGTTGTTGGTTCAACCGCCAGAGGTGCACTACTTGGTGCAGCAGGCTCTGCCATTGCAGGTGGTAGTGGTAGCGATGGCGCTAAGGTTGGTGCTGGCATCGGTCTGGTTGGCGGCGCGTTACACCACCGAGCCGAAAAACGTCATGCTTCTGAGTTAAGTGAAGAGCAAAAATTTGAGGTAACCCGCAACTGCATGGTGCATAGAGGTTACACTGTTTTGAATTGATAAATGTCGTCTGCTTGGTGCAATCAGTATTTGATTGCACCAAGCTCCGCGAATAGACTTAAATTTGAATAAAATCATGGTTTGAAACAAACCGTTATTGACGTCAAATCAAGGCGATTAGAAGCGATAACCAAGGCTGATGGTGACCGATTCACGCGTTTCACCTTTGTTGTACAATGCCGTCACGTTGTAGTGCCTGCCTAACTGCTTGTTAAAGCCAATCAAGTAAGCCCACTCATTGATTTTCACTCCTACATCATATTCAAAGTCACCGCCTAATTCGTCCACGTAGCCTAAGTTGCCACTAAGACGAGAGTCGAGACCTTGATACTCCGCGCCAACCAAGATTTGCGCTCGATAGTCTACTAACTGATAACCAAGCATCGGTTGAACGACTAACAACGGCTCTCCCCATTCGCTCTGGCCCTCTAAACGTGTTTGGGATACGGTGGCATTTAATGTGGCAAAAAACTCTCGGTACCCAATTGCTAAGGTTGTGCCTACACCGACTAAATCGTAATCGAGGTATAGAGGAATGCCAAGTCGACCTCTTTCACACAAGGGTAATCCTTCCTTGGCTAGCACACGACAAGCGAGCCCTCCAATGATAGGGTTTTCGTCACGAAAATCATTTAAGGTTTCGGCGGTATATTCTGCGTCAATATCTGCTCGTACTTTGATTTTTCCTAGCAACGCATAAACGTTCCAAAATGGTAAAATAAACACATCACCACGCAGTGAAATACTTTCAGCGCTGACTGTCGCAAAACTTTTACTCGGGTCAAAGTCTTTGTCTAAATTTTTGTAACCAATTTCCCCTAAACCTAGATTAAAGGTTTCAAAGCCTAAGTCCATCGCTTGGTTGCGGTATGCAACGGAAAATCCGTAGGGAAGGGGTAAATCAATCCCTTGTTTTCGAACCAAATCCGCCATTATAGGGAAGGTTCTGTTGAGCTCGATTTTCTTCTCTCGTATACGCGGGTCAGAGACGACTTTAAACAGTTCTTCGTTTTTCACTTCGATGCCAGTCACATCATCATAGAAAACAACGGGAGTGGTGGTTACTTCCAATTTTGCTGGCTTGCCTTTAAAGGTGCCTTTTGCTGTGACCGCTTTTGTTTTTACGTACAGTGAACCATCACTCAGTTTGTCGAATATGATCTCTTGATGGTAGTTCTCAATGATATAACGGCCATACTCGAATGGCGCCGAGTTCACGATGACCATTTTTTGTGGTTGACGGTCAATCACATGGACATCGACTTTCATAAATCGAAAGTAAGCGACATCTTGCGGTAGTGCGTATTTTGAATAATTGAAACTCACAATCGCGGTTTTATCATCAATCTCTTTAACCACCACCGAGGATTGATCATAACTATCGGCATACTGACGTAGCTTGTACTCCGTTCGTGATAAATATTCAATTGAATCAATTACATCGCCATCATCAACAAGCGAAAGACCGTCTTCATCTTGGGAAAGTTGATCCGGAAAATATTTCACTCGCAGGTCTATGATGCCTTTGTCATCGGTTGTTTGAACCAAATAGAAAGAGGACTTAGAGGCATCGCCATCAATGGTGGTGACCTTCTCTACATGCTCAACAATATGGTCTCCCTGTGTCAGAGAGCTGATGCCATATTTAGGCAAGTGATTAGGTATTCCGTACTGTTCAAAAATGGTCTGTGCGGATGCATTTGAGAAAGGTAATAAGCTTGCCAACAACAGAGCAACAGATTGAATACTCTTTTTGCTAATCATTGCACAGTGAAAGCGTTGAAACACTGAGTGAATAAAGTTTGCCAACGTTTGCATCTCCCTATGAAGCAATCGTGCTGGTACTAATATAACCCAGTCACAATTGCAAGATTAATATGGAAATCAATATTATCGATTAACGTTATGATTCTAGTCGAAAATGCAGCGCTAAGACATTTAAATTTATAACAAACAGCTTATTTGCTGCTTTTTTATTTAAAGTTCCTTACACCTGTCCTTTGATTGATTTTGATTTTGATTTGATTGATGCTTCTCGTGGCCGCTGTTATTTTACCGAGTAGCCACGCTGTTTCAGCTCTTGAGCAAAATACGATTGGGTTTGTGGCTCACCATGAATCAAATGCACTTGTTTAGGTTTAGGCTCTATTCCCTCGATAAAGCGCAGTAAATCGGTTTTGTCGGCATGGGCTGAGTAGCCAGACATGGTGTGAATATGTGCGTTAACTTCAACGTATTCATCATCAATGTGTACCTGCTTGTCACCCGATTGAATCGCACGGCCTAGCGTTCCTTCGGCTTGATAGCCGGCTAATATCACATCGGTTCGTTGATCAGGCAGCAGTGCTTTCAGGTAGTCCATTATGCGCCCGCCTTGGCACATTCCTGAGGCCGCCACCACAAGCGCAGGCTCGCCAGTCGATTTTAAACGGTTCACTAGTCGCTGGTGGGTACGGTGGTCTTCTACCGTGATGCATTGCTCAAAGGCTAACGGATGACGGTGTGATTGCAAGCGTTGCTTGGCCTCTTGCCCCCACAAGCTTTTAAAACGTCGATAAGATCGAGTGACCTTCTGCGCCATCGGGGAGTCGAGAATAATCGGTAGACGAATGTCGATGTCGTGGGCATGAATCAGTTGTTCAATATCAAACAGTAGCTCTTGCGTTCGGCCAACGCTAAACGCAGGGATGAGGATCGATCCGCCATCTTGTAATGAACGGTCGATAATGGCTTTCAACCGCGCAGC
The DNA here is from genome assembly GCF_000711795.1 of Vibrio pacinii DSM 19139. Taxonomy (GTDB): domain Bacteria; phylum Pseudomonadota; class Gammaproteobacteria; order Enterobacterales; family Vibrionaceae; genus Vibrio; species Vibrio pacinii. The sequence goes on from NZ_JONH01000024.1 coordinate 24,632, forward strand.
GCGAGACGCGATCTCTTCGTGTTGATTGTCGCCGTAAGTGGTTTCAATCAATAGATAATCAGCTCGCTCAGGAGAAACTGGGTCAGGTAATAATGGTGTATTACTTGGCCCCAAGTCGCCAGAGAAAACCACTACCTCTTGATTGGGCAATTGCAGTTCAATGTACGCCGAACCCAGAATGTGACCCGCAGGTTGAAAGCGAGCGTAAAGGCCATTTGGTTGCTGCACATCAATCGGAAACCATTGATTATATTCTTTGGCAACCAACAATTTACGGATGCGGTTCAGCACTCGCTGTGCTTGTTTGTATTTTAACCCGAGCTGCAGCTTTAAACTGTCTTCGAGCATCAAAGGGATAAGCTCTGCGGTCGCTGCAGTGCAGTAAATCGGCTTATTAAAACCGTTCGTGAGCAGCCAGGGCAGGCGGCCAATGTGATCAATATGGGTGTGGGTAAACAGCAGGGCACAGAGCGGTTTGGTGTCAAACTCAATATCCAATGGGCGGGTATCAGCGCCTTGAAATAGCCCACAATCAATCAACACCGCTTGGCCATTTGATCGGAACTCATGGCACGAACCCGTTACTGTCTCTTTACCGCCGTGGTGGATAATCTGCATAACTTACTCTGATTAACTCTTGTTGCTTGAACTGTGCTGACCAGCAAGCGGTAAGTAAATCAAAATCAATCAGAGTTGCGAACATTCAGCACTTTTACAGGTAACTGAGTGATGAGTCAATGCAATCGCTGTGAGGCAACGCGCGAGAATGAGAGTGAGTTGAACAGAGTGTTTAGGTCGATATTGGGTTAACGAGGTGGAAGGCTGTACTGATAAAATGCTACAACGTTATCTACCTAAAGTTGTGCATTGTCCCAGAACTTTGTGAACTTGGAGTCGCGACAGAACTACACAACAATATGAACTACTCAACAATAATAACTACACGACAATAATTGGATTCTATAATGGCGAAAACTTGGCTTGCTTGCGCAGTGAGTGTTGTATTGCTCGGCAGTGGGATGTATTCCTATCTGCAGTCATCGATGCAACCTAAAACCTTTGTGACCTTAATGGTAGGGAAAGGGACACTAGAGAAGCAAGCTGTGGCCGTCGGTCAAATTGTCCCGGCGCATTCGGTGCTAATCAAATCCCAGCTCGATGGAATTGTAGGAGAAATCTATGTTCAAGTAGGAGAGAAGGTAAAACAAGGGCAAGCACTGATTAAAGTGCGACCAAACCCTACGCCTCAAGCATTGACTAACGCATCAACTGAGTTAATGCGCAGCGAAGCCGAGCTTGAATCGGCTAAACAGAAACTCGCCAACCTAGAAAGTCTGGTTAGGCAAGACATTATTCCTAATAACTATGATGAGTATGTTAGTGCTCGCTCGATGGTTAAATCTGCTCGGGCCAGTGTACTGCAAAAGCGTCAGAACCTAGAGCTAATTCGCAGTGGCGAAGCGTCGATTGGGCAGGTGCGCTTAACCTCGACTATTTATGCTCCCATTGACGGCACGGTGCTAAATCGTAAAGTGGAAGTGGGTGAACCGATCACTTCAACTCAATCAAGTCAGGCGGCAACAGAGATGATGTCTTTGGCCGATATGAATAACCTTATTTTTAAAGGCAGTGTCAGCGAGCAAGATGCCAGCCAGTTATTTCCAGGAATGCCAGTATTGCTAACCGTTGCTCCTTACTCGGATGTGGTCATTAAGGGGGAGCTAACTAAAGTCGCTATTCAGTCACAAAACTTAAACTCTCCAGACGCCATAGCAGAGAGTTTTGACAATGGTTTTGGTGTTGAGGTCGGCGAGTTGGCGATTCCTTCGGAGATAATGTTGCGTTCAGGCTTCTCTTCAACGGCAACGATCACCCTACAAAAATCAGAAAACGTACTTGTGCTACCTGAGCGAGCGCTGCAATTTGAAGGTGATACGCCTAATGTGCTGATCCCGGATAGTTCAGATCAAGGTTTCCATAAACGTCAGGTGAAGTTGGGCTTGTCTGACGGAATCAATGTCGAAGTGCTTGAGGGCGTAGAGCTCAATCAAGAGGTTATCGATACCAGCATGATGAGCGCGAACCATGGCAGCAGGCGAAAATGAGTGACCCTAGCTATGAGAAAGCCAAAATTGGTGTGCAGTTAGGCGAGACGGGTGTTGCATCTAGTCGCAGTTTTTTGGTGCCATCGTTAAGCGCAACAGCCTCTGCAAATTGGAATGAAAGTACAGATAACACTAATCGTTATGGCGCATCACTTGCGCAAACTATTTGGGATAGCCGTTTGTGGTCAGATTTAGATCAGGCGCAGGCGAATTACCTAAAATCTCAACTGGAATTATCTCAGGCACATAACCAACTTGCCGAAAAACTATTGTCGGCCTATTTAAATGTGGCAAGTAAACAGGATGACTGTAGTGGTCAACTAAAATTGGCCACGGTTTTAGAGTTTTCCCAATATAATCTTTCTGATTCATTGGGCGTTAGGCCACCGTTATACTGATGTGGCCTGAGTTGGCAGTAATATCCGATAATGTAGCGGGTGATCTCTTGTTGAGCCTCAGCGAAGCTACGATAACCTACCGTCGGCACCCATTCTGTCTTCAAACTTCTAAAGAAGCGCTCCATTGGCGCATTATCCCAGCAATTTCCTCTGCGAGATAAACTCTGTTTTATTTGAAAACGCCACAGTAA
>NZ_KL543979.1:0-2117 GCF_000711795.1 Vibrio pacinii DSM 19139
GCGTATTTGCCAATCAACATGTCGGCTTGGCAGTTGCCTCGGCAATTTGCCATTGTTTTGCGCTTTGGTTGGAAAGAGAGGGCGCTTGTTGAGCGTTTATCGGGTTGCCTCATTGGGCAGGGAAGTGGACTTACGCGCTTTGTGTTTCGTGCTTTTGGCGGCCAAGTGAGTTTGAGTGCGTGATTTACTTCTTGAAATGCGGCCAATAAAGCAGTTCTTTGCCAAATAAATCAGTCATTTGTGGTAAAACATAACAAACAATTCAAGCAGACCCTCAACGCTTAGCACTTTTGGTTTGCGTTAAATTTTGTGTTTAGGGTGCAATGCGGAAAGTGAGTCAGGGCGTTTCGGGCTACTTAATTGGGCGTTAGCAGTCTATTAGCTCTAGCTTCACGAAAATGACAAAACTGGTTGTGATAAATTTATTGTCGTTGTAGCTTAAATGTATGTTTAGTCGGTATAAAAATCAGGGATATGTATGAAAAAGTTGGCAGTGGCAACCTTAATTCTGGCTTCTGTATCAAATGTGGTTTTTGCTCAAAGTTTGAATGAAAAATTGGCCAAGACCGAAGTAAGTCATTTGCAGCTTTTGGCTAACAATATGAACATGTTCATGCTTACAAAAATGGAAAGTATGAAAGAAAAGTCTCAGAGCAATGGTGAAGAGTTCGTTAACGAGTTTTTCAAGGCTCACATAGATCAAGAGAATAACCTGGTGTTTAATGCATACTATTCAGCGCCTGTAGCGTCACTTTCCAAAGATAAGTGCCAAGAAAAGCTATCATCAGATATTGAAGGATTAAGCGGTGAAAGTGGTGTGAGGGCTTTTCAGACAATATCTTATTTCCAACTCTCCAGTTCCGAGGTCTCTGATATCTTAGAAAGTGCTAAGTATTCGGTAACGATTATTGCAAAAGAGAACAATGAACTGAAAATATCATGTTCAAAATAGTCTGCTAACAAAGCATTTAAGAGTGATTCGCAACGCTTGGCGTTTTCGCTTCGCTCAAGTATAGCCAAGCGCCGCTCACACCTTAATGCGGCGTTAGTTGCCAGCGGTAAAAATGCAGCTAAAGAAGAATATTTCGGGCTAATGAATCGTGTGATTTTGCTCGGTTTTGTACTTTGGTGTAGCTTGCTAGAATTGCGTTCGATGTTTAACATTGTGGTTTTGTTTTTCCGTTTCAGACGCGTATGTACTCGTTGAAAGTAAGCTTTGTGACATTGTCTTTCCAAAAGGTCTTTTTGGTGCTTTTCAGTCAGTTTTCTACGGCGTTGTTAGTTCCAAGTGGTTTCAGTGACAGTCGCTTTGAAACTGCGCCTGATTTGAATTTTTCATAGCGCTCAAAAACGGTGTTGGCAAAGTGGTAATAAGCTTGAAATCAAAGGTTTAGAATGGCAACTAACAAGGCGTTTAAGGCAGATTCGCAACGCTAGGCATTTTCGGTTTGCTTTGAATTTAGTGTTTACGACACAATGGTTTAGGTTAGGTGGCAATGTTGCTCACTACTTAACGCAGCGTTATGTGCTTGGAGGGAATATGGAAATTCAGAAGGTCCTAAAATCGGACTTAGAGGCAGTGACAAGGCTTGTTTCAGAGGTCTCAGACAAGGATGTGCTTCCATTGTTTAATGAACAGGGAAAGCAAGAGTATAAGGACAGAGTTTTACCTGACCTAGTGACAACTTTTGACCATGAGAAGTTTTCATCTGTTAAGGCCGTATCAGGTGGGGAAGTCCTTGGTTTTGCTGCTTTACGTGATGGGAATTATCTAACACATTTATTTGTTGCTAATTCACAGCAAGGGGCAGGTTTAGGTCGTGCTTTATTGAATCATTTGCTCAATCAGACAGATGCTCGTGAAGTTAGCCTGCGTTCATCGGTGAATGCTGTTGAGTTCTACAATCGTAATGGTTTCGTAGCAACAGGTGAAGAAGCTGAGTTCAACGGAATTAGGTTCGTACCCATGTCTTTAGTACGCACATAACAAAGCATTTAAGAGTGATTCGCAACGCTTGGCAGTTTCGCTTCGCTCAAGTATAGCCAAGCGCCGCTCACACCTTAATGCGGCGTTAGTTGCCAGTGGTAAAAACGCAGCTAAAGCAGAAAGTTTAAGG
>NZ_KL543979.1:3587-26847 GCF_000711795.1 Vibrio pacinii DSM 19139
ACTTAATTGGGCGTTAGTTGCCAGCGGAAAAAACGCAGCTAAGGTAGAAAATTTAGGGCTAATGAATCGTGCAATTTTGCTCGGTTTTGTGCTTTGGTGTAGCTTGCCGGAATTGCGTTCGATTTTTAATGTTGTGGTTTTATTGTGCCGTTTCAGGCGCTAGCTTACTCGTTGAAAGTCAGCTTTGTGGCATTGTCTTTCCAAAAGGTTTATTGGGTATTTTGGGCCAGTTTTCTGCGACGTTGTAAGTTCCAAGTGGTTTCAGTGACAGGCGCTTTGAAACTGCGCCTGATTTGAGTTTTTCAACGCGTTCAAAATCGGTGTTGGCAAAGTGGAAATGAACTGGAAAGCATAGGTTTAGAATGGCAACTAACAAAGCGTTTAAGGTAGATTCGCAACGCTAGGCATTTTTGGTTTGCTTTGAATTTAGTGTTTACGGCACAATGGCTTAAGTTAGGTGGTAGCGTTGCTCACTACTTAACGCGGCGTTATGTTTACTTGTATTTCAGTGGCTTAAATCTTCTTCGATCTATGTTCTTTGTCTCTTTGGCCATTCGTTCGAGTTTCTTCAGCAAATCTACATTGTCGGCCTAAATCCTTGAATTTCTCAGCCCGTAAAACATGCCAATATTCGTGGGTTGCTTCATTTGCAAATCGGGTCGGTTGGTTTTAGGTTCCGCTGGCTTTAGAGCGTTTTTAGCGTATTTGCCAAGTAACATGTCGGTTTGGCAGTTGCCTCGGCAATTTGCCATTGTTCTGCGCTTTGGTTGGAAAGAGAGGGCGCTTGTTGAGCGTTTATCGGGTTGCCTCATTGGGCAGGGAAGTGGATTTACGGGCTTTGTGTCTAGCGCATCTGGCGGCCAAGTGAGTTTTGGCGTGTGATTAGGCTCAGAAAACACGGTCAAGAATGCAGTTCTTTGCCAAATAAATCAGTTGTTTGTGGTAAAACATAACAAACAATTCAAGCTGATTCGCAACGCTCGGCACTTTCGGTTTCAATTGGTTTGGTGATTACGGTGCAGTGTTTTAGTCAGGTAGCAGCGTTGCTCACAACTTAATTGGGCGTTAGTTGCCAGCGGAAAAAACGCAGCTAAGGTAGAAAATTTAGGGCTAATGAATCGTGCAATTTTGCTCGGTTTTGTGCTTTGGTGTAGCTTGCCGGAATTGCGTTCGATTTTTAATGTTGTGGTTTTATTGTGCCGTTTCAGGCGCTAGCTTACTCGTTGAAAGTCAGCTTTGTGGCATTGTCTTTCCAAAAGGTTTATTGGGTATTTTGGGCCAGTTTTCTGCGACGTTGTAAGTTCCAAGTGGTTTCAGTGACAGGCGCTTTGAAACTGCGCCTGATTTGAGTTTTTCAACGCGTTCAAAATCGGTGTTGGCAAAGTGGAAATGAACTGGAAAGCATAGGTTTAGAATGGCAACTAACAAAGCGTTTAAGGCAGATTCGCAACGCTAGGCATTTTTGGTTTGCTTTGAATTTAGTGTTTACGGCACAATGGTTTAGGTTAGGTGGTAGCGTTGCTCACTACTTAACGCGGCGTTATGTTTACTTGTATTTCAGTGGCTTAAAGTTTCTTCGATCTCTGTTCTTTGTCCCTTTGGCAGTTCGTCCGAGTTACTTCAGCAAATCCGCATTGTCGGCCTAAATTCTTGAATTTCTCAGCCCGTAAAACATGCCAATATTCGTGGGTTGCTTCATTTTCAGGTCGTGGCGGTTGGCTTTAAATATCATTGGCTCTAAGGCGCTTTCAGCGTATTTGCCAAGTAGCATGTCGACTTAGCAGTTGCCTCGGCAATTTGCCATTGTTCTGCGCTGTGGTTGGAAAGAGAGGGCGCTTGTTGAACCGAAATCGGGTTGCCTCATTGGGCAGGGAAGTGGACTTACGCGCTTGGTGTCTAGCGCATCTGACGGCCAAGTGAGTGTAAGCGTGTGATTCACTTCTTGAAATGCGGTCAACAAAGCAGTTCTTGGCCAAATAAATCAGTCATTTGTGGTAAAACATAACAAACAATTCAAGCAGATTCGTAACGCTTGGCGAATTTACTATGCGTTGGCTTTTGTGTTTTAAGTGGTTTGCAGCGGCTTGGTCAGTGCGTTACTCACTACTTAATTGGGCGTTATGTACTTTGGAGGTCAAATGGATTTATCCTCAAATTTCAGGATGTTGGCGCTGTATAATCAGCGAATGAATAAGCAGTTACTTGGTGTTTGCAGTAAGCTGACTGATGAGCAGTTGTATCAGAATACCAACTCATTTTTTCCTACAATCATGGCTCACTGGAATCATATCTTGTTCGGTGACTTGATTATGCTACAGCGCCTTGTAGCAAATGAGTTAGTAACAGTTGAAGCTACAGTTTTAGATAAATTACCTGTCGCTAAGTCAGTTTCTGACACGTTCGCTTCGAATCTCGGCGAACTATCTGAATTACGAGAACTTGTAGACTCGATCTATATTGAAGTTACTAATCAGTTTAGCTCTGGTAGTTGTAACCAAGTAGTCAGGTATACGACAACCGAGGGTCAGGTAATCGAACGAACAGTTGGTGAGTTTTGCCAACATATTTTCAATCATCAAACGCATCACAGAGGTCAGCTAACCTGTTTGTTAAGCCAGTTTGGTTTAGACTTTGGCTGTACTGACCTGCCTATGGTCGTGCCAGAGGGAGCACGTACATAACAAGAAATTTAAGAGTGATTCACAACGCTTGGCGCTCTCACTTCAAGTAAGTTTAGTGTTTATGGCACAATGGTTTAGGTTAGGTGGTTAGCGTTGTTCACACCTTAATTTGGCGTTATGTGCCACTGTGTTTCAGCGTAAAAGATATAAGGATTATGTATGTTTATCATCTCTTTGACTTATCAAGTGCCTCTAGAGAAAGTAGATGCTTTTATCCCTGAGCATGTGGACTATCTCAATGAGCAATATGCAAACGGTCATTTTATTTTATCCGGGCGCAAAGAACCAAGAACTGGTGGTGTCATCATTTCCACTATTGGCGACCGAAACAAGCTGAATGACGTAATCGCTCAAGACCCTTTTCACCGAGAAGGTTTAGCCAGCTATGAAGTGACAGAAATCGTACCAACGAAGGCGTCAGAAGAGCTAGATTTCTTAGTCTAATATCTGGCACATAACAAGGCGTTTAAGAGTGATTCCAAACGCTTGCCGGTTTCGCTTCGCTCAAGTATGGCAAGCGCTTGTCACACCTTAACGCAGCGTTATGTTGCAATCGAATCTAGCACGTATTACCGTAGCTGAAAGTAACGATAAATCAGGATGTTGCGCTTATGTACCAGTTACGATGCACAAAGAAAGTTCAAGATGCGTTAGGCTTGAAACCAGCAGATTTAATTGAAGTTCAAGATGAAAACTTCACCATAGGTAATTGGTATGTAAACCTTTTTACGGCTGACCGTAGAAAGTGTCTAGTTTTCATGGAAGAACAAACCTTAATGTCGTTCATATTGGTTGGCTATCGAAAGGAGCATGCAAAAGACATAGGTAAAATCTTTAAAAATGGTGTCTTGCAACTACTTGAACTTGAGGGCTTTCCTTCTGAAATTATCGAAGCTTATGAGAAAGCACCGGAAAATGTTCTCTTTACCAAAACAGCGAGTAAAAAGCTGTTGGGTAATATGAAAGATGTTTTAAGTGGCTACGAGCACTTTATCTACATGGACGGTGGGTTAAAGCACTGTGACTTCACTGATGCAATGTTACGCATCAATCGCACACCACAAAGAACTTTGAAGTGGAAATTTCCGATAGAGTCTCTACATCAGCTCTTCGGAACGGCAACATAACAAGCAATTTAAGAGGGATTCTCAACGCTTGGCATTTTTGCTTCTACTTCAAATTTAGTGTTTATGGCACAATGCTTTAGGTGTGGGTGGAGGCGTTGTTCACCCCTTAATTGGGCGTTAGTTGCCAGTGAAAAAACGCAGCTAAAGCAGAAATTTGAGGTTAACGATTTATGTTGTTTTGCTTGATTTTGTGTCTGGGTAAAGTTTACTGAATTGTGTTCTATTTTCAATGCTGTGGTTTCGTTTTGCCGTTTCAGGAGCTAACTAACTTGTTGAAAGTCAGCCTTATGACATTGTCTTTCCAAAAGGTCTTTTTGGATGCTTTCTGCCAGCTTTCTACGGCGTTGCTAGTTCCAAGTGGTTTCAGTGACAGGCGCTTTGAAACTGCGCCTGATTTGAGTTTTTCAACACGCTCAAAAACGGTGTTGACAAAGTGGAAATGAACGGGAAATCAGAGGTTTAGAATGGCAACTAACAAAGCGTTTAAGGCAGATTCGCAACGCTTAGCATTTTCGGTTTGCTTTGAATTTCGTGTTTACGGCACAATGGTTTAGGTTAGGTGGTAATGTTGCTCACTACTTAACGCGGCGTTATGTGCAAGGAGGCAATATGACCAAGGTGTACCTATTTGACTGGGGTGACACGCTGATGATCGACTTCCCAGAAAGCAGCGGAAAAATGTGTGACTGGGTGACGGTTCAGGCGGTCGATGGGGCTCTTGAAGTTCTCAGAAAGCTATCAATAAACAATAAAGTCTACGTAGCCACAAATGCTTCAGATTCATCAGAAGCTGATATCCAGGCTGCATTTGACCGAGTTGGTTTGTCTCTATATATCTCAGGTTATTTCTGTAAAGCGAACCTTGGTATTGGTAAGGGAACGCCAGAGTTTTTCGACAAGATAATCGGGGTGTTAGGCATGGAGCCTAAATCAGTTGTGATGGTTGGGGACACATACGATAAAGACATTGCGCCAGCAATCACAGCGGGCATTGATGTAATTTGGTTTAATCCTACAAAACAAAGTGTTAGTGCTGTCCACAATGTAAAGCAAGTCAGTCATTTGTTGGAAATTTGCACATAACAAAGCATTTAAGAGTGATTCGCAACGCTTGGCAGTTTCGCTTCGCTCAAGTATAGCCAAGTGTCGCTCACACCTTAATGCGGCGTTATAACACAGAATCAACTCCTTGCTCAAAACGGTTAATTGAGCTATTGTTTGTACGTTATTTTGTACTAACTGGAGTTCAATATGAGTCGTATTCATTTCGATCAAGATATTCAACCTTTATCTGAATTTCGTGCAGGTGTAGCTTCTTACATCAAACAAATCAATGAGACTCGTCGTCCATTGGTCATTACACAACGTGGTAAAGGTGTTGCAGTTGTTCTTGATGTTGCAGAGTATGAAGCAATGCAAGAGAAGATCGAGTTACTGGAAGAAATGCGCACAGCTGAAGCTCAATTAGCTTCAGGCCTTGGTGTTTCAAATGATGATGCTCGTGCTCAAGTACTGGGGCGCATTAAGAAATGAAAGTAGTTTGGTCTCCATTAGCGCTTCAGAAGTTAGGCGATGCAGCGGAATTTATTTCTTTGGATAATCCACCTGCGGCAGAAAAGTGGGTAAACGAAGTTTTTGACAAAACTGAACTACTTGGAAGTATGCCTGAAATGGGGCGCTTTGTTCCTGAAATGCCCAATACTAACTATCGTGAAATCATTTTTGGTCACTATCGTATTATCTATAGCTTAAGCCATGAGATCCGCGTACTAACAGTTCGTAATTGTCGTCAAATGTTGTCGGAAGATGACGTGTAAAACTGTGTTATAACAAAGCATTTAAGACGGATTCGCAACGCTTGGCGGTTTTAGTGTAAATTCAGCTTTTGTGATTTAAGTGGTTTGTCGAGGTATAGGTGCTTAGCGTCGCTCACCACTTAATGCGGCGTTATGCCGCCCGATGAATTTCTGACTTGAGTCATATTCATAAAGTAGACTATGTGGGATAATCAATACTTTTGAATTTAATGTGGAATCATCATGAATAAGTATTTATTCCCATTAGGATTAGTGGCAATGCTCTCTGGTTGTCAAACTACTATTGAAGCAAGCCAGTACAGCGTATTAGATCCTGACGTCAACTTTTATGTAAGCACTCCAATAGTGGTTTCGACGTTTGATGAAAATGACTTATCTTCTAAGTTTTATATTCGCTCAGTAATTGATGCTCTTAAAGAACGAGGTTTTACAAATGTTTACTCTAGCCGAGAGTTGGTGGAAAACCAAATAACTCCAGTCGCTGCTGCATATATAAAGCTAGAGGAAAAATACGACACTTATACCTATGAGTCTGCAGATTATGGCATGGTTGATAGTGGTTACTCGACGACAAATTGTACAGGTTTTGGTATCACAGCCACTTGTAATACAACAAAACAGAAAACGTTTGGTGTTACTGGTAAATCTACAAAAACAGGGAGTATGGTTTACCACTCTTTCGCTTTACACTATTACGATTTAGCTACTGAAAAGAAAGTACTATTCACTATGGGCTCAACTTTTGAAAAATCCTGCAATAGTGACTTTTTGTACAACTTCCTAATCGATGAAACTATTTCGCGAACGGACTTTGAACGACCTGTGGATTACGACTATAAAATAAAACTACCCGAGGGTGTTCAATGTAAGTAGCGGCATAACAAAGCATTTAAGAGTGATTCACAACGCTTGGCGGTTTCGCTTCGCTCAAGTATAGCCAAGCGTCGCTCACACCTTAATGCGGCGTTAGTTTGCCCACCGGACATAGTCAATCGATGGGGAATTTTTGCTTCTGGTGTAGAACTCGCATTACGCGAATTAATGAGCCTTCAACCCAGTAGGAAACGATCATTGAAATATCGGGGATAATGAGTAGCCGGCCTCGAATGCCGTCACGTTGAACACCCATTAAAGGTTGTTCAAGTAAACTTTCTACTTTAGCTTGAATGATTTCGTCAGTTTTTTCAGCGACGTCAGGATTAAAGTCGTAAAGAAACTCAAAGATCTTCTCACGATCATTTAACGACTCTTCTTCCCATAAAATCATTGCTGACCTCGGCTGCGAATTTTAGCCTTTCGTTCAGCCATTCTCGTTTTTGCTGTTTCATGGTCGACGAATGAAGCTTTTCCTGAGTCAAACTTCTCAAATGCTAAGTTTACTTGTTCAGTTAACCAAGCGTCATGAGATAATGTTTTTCTTTGTTGCTCTGCCATTTGCTCTGTGAGTTCACGGCAAGCATCGCTGAGTGTGCGACCTTGGCTCTCAGCCATTTGCTGAGCTAAGCGTTTAATTTCGTCATCAACGCGAAATTGAATTCTAGTATCCATGAGTTGCTCCTAAACTTGCGTGTGTACAAATGTTAGCACTGACATAAGGTAAGGGCAACTAACAAAGCGTTTAAGAGTGATTCCAAACGCTTGCCGGTTTCGCTTCGCTCAAGTATGGCAAACGCTTGTCACACCTTAACGCAGCGTTAGCTTCTTTGGAGGTCAATTGGAAGATTTAGTATTAATCTTAAACATTGCTGTGGTGGTATCCATATCCATCGGCGGCTTTCTTGTTAGAAACTACTTTCCCAAGTATCTATCTGAAAAAGCCAAAAACTTAGCGACAAAAGAAGATATTGGGCAGATTACAGACCAAGTAGAATCCATTAAACGTCAGCATGCTGTTGAACTCGAAAAAATCAAAACAGAACTAGATGTGAAAGGGGCTCTTCGTCAGTCATTTCAATCTAAGAGTTTGGATGCGCTGACTGCAATTGATGAGTTACTCGTAGAAATTCATCTATACAGCTGGAAAAAACTCGCAGAACGATCACCAAATGAACATTACGTTTGGAGTAACGTCGACACTTTAGCCGACAATCGACATTTTCATTATTATCGCGTAGCTATAGATAAAGTTAAAATGGTCCACGGTCTTTATCTTACTTCAGCAGCAAAGCAAGCCTTGTCAGACTTATCTAAATCTATAGGTATGCTATCTAGTATGGAACTTGCTCTCAGCAATGATCCTGACGAAGCAATTTTAAAATCAGCAGTCTCAGGTTATTCGTCAGCCATTGAGTCTGTCGAAAAGTGCAGAAAGAAACTAATGCATGAGTTGGGAGTACAAAGCTAACAAAGCATTTAAGAGTGATTCGCAACGCTTGGCGTTTTCGCTTCGCTCAAGTATAGCCAAGCGCTGCTCACACCTTAATGCAGCGTTAGTTGCCAGTGAGAAAAACGCAGCTAAAGCAGAAAATTTTGGGTTAATGAATCGTGCAATTTTGCTCGGTTTTGTGATTTGCTGAGTTTGCGTTCAAATTTTATTATTGTGGCTTTGTTTTGCCGTTTCAGACGCTAATTTACTCGTTGAAATTCAGCTTTGTGGCATTGTCTTTCCAAAAGGTCTTTTTGGTGCTTTTAGGCAGTTTTCTGCGGCGTTGTAAGTTCCAAGTGGTTTCAGTAACAGTTGCTTTGAAACTGCACCTGATTTGAGTTTTTCAAAGCGCTCAAAAACGGTGTTGGCAAAGTAGAAATGAACTGGAAATCAAAGATTTAGAATGGCAACTAACAAAGCGTTTAAGGCAGATTCGCAACGCTACGCATTTTCAGTTTGCTTTGAATTTAGTGTTTACGGCACAATGGTTTAGGTTAGCTGGCAATGTTGCTCACTACTTAACGCGGCGTTATGCGACTGAGCAAAAATCTTCTCTATCTCTCTTTATCGCTCTCTCTGGCCATCTGTTTTTCGGTGTCGGCAAATCAGCACTATCGGTCTAAATTCTTGAATCACTCAGGCTGTAAAAAATGCCAAAGTTCGCGGGTTGCCTCATTGGCTTTCGTAGTCGGTTGGAGGTGAGTTTCGCTGGCTCAAAGCGCTGTAAGGGCAAGTTTATCGGTAGTTTTTCTTCGCTGGTCTTCCGCCGCGTTGAGTTTCTCGTAGTAAAAGCAGAGTCACTGGCTGAAATTTACCATTAGTCACTTGTAGGAAACTGGTCTGTAACATAGTGACTTCGGTTGTTCAGTGACTCACAAAAAGTACTTGGTTTGTTTGTGATTTTTCATGTCTGAGGTAATCTTTTCAGTGCCCAACTTGGCTTGGTAGATGAATTCGCATAACAAACAATTCAAGCTGATTCGCAACGCTCGGCGCTTTCGGTTTCAATTGGTTTTGTGATTACGGTGAAGTGTTTCAGTGCGGCGGAAGCGTTGCTCACAACTTAATTGGGCGTTATACGAACGGAGAAGTATGAAGAAAATCTATAAATATATGCCTTTTCGAGAGGAGTTCTTTACTAACTACTGTCTTCGGGCTAGTCAACGCGGGGTGTTGAATGACCCATTTGAACTAAGTCCAGCACAAGACTTAGTTGACAAAGTTCTTCGTGAGGGGCTGGGTGAGGATTTCTTTGAGCAAGCTGAACAGTTTGCTACTGATGGTAACTTCAATGAAGTTGGTGTCATTTCATTTACTGAAAACTACAACAACCTACTCATGTGGTCTCACTATGCACATGAACACAAAGGTATTGTTGTTGAATTTGATTATGAAAAATTAGATTACTTCTTCAATTACAGGCTCTCCATGAGAGATTCGATCGAACGAGTACTCTACAATAGAGAACGGTTTTCACCTTTACAAAAGGAAGTATGTGTCAAAGATTTACTTCTCACTAAAAGTGACGATTGGATATACGAAAAAGAGCACCGTATATTACCTAAACTGAGACTCGCTGATTATGTTCGTGTTGACCGTGAACTATTTGAACAACTCCATGAGTTCTACGATAACTTGTATGTAGACTTGTTTAACATCGTCGCGGAAGATGAATATTCGGTAACGTTTGAGGTTGATCTTGTCGAATATGAACAGTTCAATAATCAAGAATGGGATGGTAGTTCGACTGATGACCGTGAAGAAATGAAATACAGCCACAGTGATGTGATTTTGAATGAAATTTATGGTTCTTTAGCCGTTTTACCAACCTCAGTTTTCTTGTTCCAGTTACCACCAGACTGTATTACTGCAGTTTTTGTTGGTTGTCGAACGTCTAACGAAGATGCCAAGCGAATTCAGACCCTTATAGGCAGTAAGAATATACCCACATTTAAAGCTGAGTTAAGTAAGACCCATTTTACGTTGGGTTTCGAGGAAATGTTCGTATAACAAACAATTTAAGAGGGATTCCCAACGCTTGGCATTTTTGTATCTACTTCAAATTTAGTGGCTACGGTACAATGCGTTAGGTAAGGTGGTAGCGTTGCTCACCCCTTAATTGGGCGTTAGTTGCCAGTGGAAAAAACGTAGATAAAGCAGAAAAATTAATGCTAATGAATCGTGCAATTGTGCTCGGCTTTGTATCTGAGCGTGGTTTGCTGAAGTTGTGTTAGATTTTTAATGTTGTGGTTTTGTTTTGCCGTTTCAGGCGCTAACTTACTCGTTGAAAGTCAGCTTTGTGACATTGTCTTTCCAAAAGGTCTTTTTGGTGCTTTTAGTCAGTTTTCTACGGCGTTGCTAATTCCAAGTGGTTTCAGTGACAGGCGCTTTAACACTGCGCCTGATTTGAGTTTTTCAAAGCACTCAAAAACGGTGTTGGCAAAGTGTAAATTAACTGGAAATCAAAGGTGTAGAATGGCAACTAACAAGGCGTTTAAGGCAGATTCGCAACGCTGGGCATTTTTGGTTTTCTTTGAATTTAGTGTTTATGGCACAATGGTTTAGGTTAGGTGGCAATGTTGCTCACTACTTAACGCGGCGTTAGGCAAATAGGAGTAAATATGGACATTGCTGTACTAACTTTTGACGGATTTAATGAACTGGATTCATTTATAGCAGCGGGCATTTTGAACCGCATGAAAGACGCCGGTTGGAATGTGCAAATAACGAGCCCATCTCATCACGTCACTTCAATGAACGGAGTTACAATCCAATCTCAACAACCCCTTGAGTTTGCTAATCAAGCCAACGTCGAATTATTTGGCAGCGGTGTACTAACGCGCAATATTGCTCAAGACAGAGATATACTTTCAAGGCTAAAGCTAAACCCTGAAACTCAGTTAATTGGTGGACAATGTTCAGGTACGTTGCTCATGTCAGTGCTTGGTTTACTGCATCAAATACCAGCTTGTACCGATTTAACAACGAAACCTTGGGTTGTCGAATCAGGAGTTACTGTTTTAGAGCAACCCTTTTATGCTAAAGGTAATCTTGCGACAGCAGGTGGTTGTTTGTCATCAAAGTACTTGGCTGCGTGGGTAATTAGCAAGTTATCAGGTAGGGCGGACGCTGAATCGGCAATTCATTATGTCGCGCCAGTCGGTGAAAAAGAAAGCACGGTTGAGCACTGCATGTCAGTAGTCGGTGCATATCTATAAAATTTGCCTAACAAAGCGTTTAAGAGTGATTCCAAACGCTTGCCGGTTTCGCTTCGCTCAAGTGTGGCAAACGCTTGTCACACCTTAACGCAGCGTTATGTTTACTTGTATTTCAGTGGCTTAAAGCTTCTTCGATCTATGTTCTTTGTCCCTTTGGCAGTTCGTCCGAGTTACTTCAGCAAACCCGCATTGTCGGCCTAAATTCTTGAATTTCTCAGCCCGTAAAACATGCCAATATTCGTGGGTTGCTTCATTTTCAGGTCGTGGCGGTTGGCTTTAAATGTCATTGGCTCTAAGTCGCTTTCTGCGTATTTGCCAAGTAGCATGTTGGCTTGGCAGTTGCCTCGGCAATTTGCCATTGTTCTGCGCTGTGGTTGGAAAGAGAGGGCGTTTGTTGAACCTTCGTCGGGTTGCCTCATTGGGCAGGGAAGTGGACTTACGCGCTTTGTGTCTAGCGTATCTGGCGGCCAAGTGAGTTTGAGTGTGTGATTCACTTATTGAAATGCGGTCAATAATGCAGTTCCTTGCCAAATAAATCAGTCATTTGTGGTAAAACATAACAAACAATTCAAGCAGATTCGTAACGCTTGGCGAATTTACTATGCGTTGGCTTTTGTGTTTTAAGTGGTTTGCAGCGGCTTGGTCAGTGCGTTACTCACTACTTAATTGGGCGTTAGTTGCTAGGTGAAAAAATATCTTTTGGGAGATAATCAAGTTGGTCCAAACATACGGTTCTGAAGAAACCAAAGCGTTCTGCTGTAATTGCAAGAAGGTGACGCTCCATAAGTATGAAAGCTTCTTTAAATCTGATGAAACCACGGAAACAGAAGTTAAAGGTTTCTTTTCAGGTTTTTTCGCTGCAATAGCAAGTGCGCTAATGGAAGGTGAACCTACAGGTGATTACAAGTGCAAAGTCTGCGGTACAAACTTACATACACCAGACTACCTGGATTAAGGTTGGTAGTACCCAGCAAGCGGTAAGTTTCGCAACTAACAAGCAATTTAAGAGGGATTCACAACGCTTGGCACTTTTGCTTCTACTTCAGTTTTAGTGTTTATGGCACAATGCTTTAGGTTTGGGGGGAGCCGTTGTTCACCCCTTAATTGGGCGTTAGTTGCCAGCGGAAAAAACGTAGTTAAGGCAGAAAATTTAGGGCTAATGAATCGTGCAATTGTGCTCAGATTTGTCTCTATGATCTAGTTTGCTGAAGTTGCGGTCGATTTTTTAATATTGTGGCTTTGTTTTGCCGTTTCAGGCGCTAACTTACTCGTTGAAAGTCAGCTTTGTGGCATTGTCTTTCCAAAAGGTTTATTGGGTATTTTTGGCCAGTTTTCTGCGATGTTGTAAGTTCCAAGTGGTTTCAGTGACAGGCGCTTTGAAACTGCGCCTGATTTGAGTTTTTCAACGCGTTCAAAATCGGTGTTGGCAAAGTGGAAATGAACTGGAAATCATAGGTTTAGAATGGCAACTAACAAAGCGTTTAAGGCAGATTCGCAACGCTAGGCATTTTTGGTTTTCTTTGAATTTTGTGTTTATGGCACAATGGCTTAGGTTAGGTGGCAATGTTGCTCACTACTTAACGCAGCGTTATGCCTTTTATCGAAAATTAACATGGAGGTTAATCGTTTTGGGTAAGCAATTTTCAGAGTTATCGGATAAACACATTGAATTTATAGGGCAGCAAAAAATCTATTTTGTAGCTACCGCAGCAGAGAGTGGTAGTGTGAATCTGTCCCCTAAAGGTGGCGATTCCTTACGGGTTATCAACCCGAAGCAAATAGCTTGGTTAAACCTTACAGGAAGTGGCAATGAGTCAGCATCACATGTCATTCAAAACCCAAGAATGACCGTCATGTTTTGTGCTTTTGAGGGCTCTCCTCTAATACTTCGAGCCTATGGTAAGGCTACTGTTTTGCACTCTCAAGACGATCGTTGGGGTAAGTATGCACCGATGTTTCCTGAAAGTGTTGCTTCTAGACAAATCTTTGTCCTAGACGTCGATTTGGTACAGTCTTCTTGCGGGATGTCAGTTCCTTACTTTGCTTATGAGGGAGATCGTGAAGACCTAGCGAATTGGTCAGAAAAACAAGGTACAGCGGGTATAGAAAAATACTGGCTTAAAAAGAACCAAAAGAGTATCGATGGTTTTGAAACTGAAATTGCCAAAAGGTCTGGCTTGGACGTAGAGTAAACGAAATCGCTCTAATCACCACAGGCATAACAAGCAATTTAAGAGGGATTTCCAACGCTTGGCATTTTTGCTTCTACTTCAAATTAAGTGTTTATAGCACAATGCTTTGGGTTGGGTGGTAGCGTTGCTCACCCCTTAATTGGGCGTTAGTTGCCAGCGGTAAAAACGTAGCTAAAGCAGAAAGTTTAAGGCGACTGAATTGTGCAATTTTGTTCAGTTTTGTGATCTGGTGTAGTTTGCTGAAGTTGTGTGCGATTTTAATGTTGTGGTTTCGTTTTGCCGTTTCAGGCGCTAACTAACTCGTTGAAAGTCAGCTTTGTGTCATTGTCTTTCCAAAAGGTTTATTGGGTATTTTTGGCCAGTTTTCTGCGACGTTGTAAGTTCCAAGTGGTTTCAGTGACAGTCGCTTTGAAACTGCGCCTGATTTGAGTTTTTCAAAGCGCTCAAAACCGGTGCTGGCAAAGTGGAAATAAACAGGAAATCAAAGGTTTAGAATGGCAACTAACAAAGCGTTTAAGGCAGATTCGCAACGCTAAGCATTTTTGGTTTTCTTTGAATTTAGTGTTTATGGCACAATGGTTTAGGTTAAGTGGTAATGTTGCTCACTACTTAACGCGGCGTTAGTTGCCAGCGATAAAAACGCAGCTAAAGTAGAAAGTTTAAGGCTGATGAAATGTGCAATTTTGCTCGGTTTTGTGTCTGGGTGTGGTTTGCTGAAGTTTCGTTTGGTTGTTAATGTTGTTGTTTTGTTTTGTTTTGCCGTTTCAGACGCGAATGTACTCGTTGAAAGTCAGCCTTGTGACATTGTCTTTCCAAAAGGTTTTTTTGATGCTTTTAGGCAGTTTTCTACGGCGTTGTAAGTTCCAAGTGGTTTCAGTAACAGTTGTTTTGAAACTGCGCCTGATTTGAATCTTTCAAAGCGCTCAAAAACGGTGTTGGCAAAGTGGAAATGAACGGGAAGTCAAAGGTTAAGAATGGCAACTAACAAGGCGTTTAAGGCAGATTCGCAACGCTAAGCATTTTTGGTTTTCTTTGAATTTAGTGTTTATGGCACAATGCTTTAGGTTAGGTGGCAATGTTGCTCACTACTTAACGCGGCGTTAGTTGCCAGCGGTAAAAGCGAAGCTAAGGCAGAAAATTTAGGGCTAATGAAATTTTCAGTTTTGCTCGATTTTTGTCTGGGTGTAGTTTGCTGAAATTGTGTTCGATTTGTAATGTTGTGGTTTTGTTTTGCCGTTTCAGGCGCTAATTTACTCGTTGAAATTCAGCTTTGTGGCATTGCCTGTCCAAAGGCTCTTTTTGGTGTTTTCTGTCAGTTTTTTACGGTGTTGTAAGTTCCAAGTGGTTTCAGTGACAGGCGCTTTGAAACTGCGCCTGATTTGAGTTTTTCAAAGCGCTCAAAAACGGTGTTGGCAAAGTGGAAATGGACTGGAAATCAAAGGTGTAGAATGGCAACTAACAAAGCGTTTAAGGCAGATTCGCAACGTTGGCCATTTTTGGTTTTCTTTGAATTTAGTGTTTATGGCACAATGGTTTAGGTTAGGTGGCAATGTTGCTCACTACTTAACGCGGCGTTATACATTTTTAGGAGAATTGAATTGGCAACATTAATTAGAACATGCCCTCATTGCAACTCGGTAAGCATGACTTTCGAGGCTTTTGGAGAACTAGCGACGGGCAACTATGATAGAGGCGGGAGGCATTTTCTGGTTCCTTTAATGTGTAATGGCTGTAATGGCGGTTTATTTGCGGAAGTAAAATATAACTGGGGTCCAACCCCGAGCAATATTATGGGAACAATTGACTCCAATCCAGAAGCTTGTGAAGTATTGGAAGTGTACCCAGAAGCCCAAGAACCCGAAGCTCCAGATCACGTTCCTAGCAATATTGCATCGTTTTATGTACAAGCTGAAAAGTCGTTGCATCAGAATTCATTTGATGCGTCTGCAATGATGAGTCGTAAAGCGCTCGAAGTTGCAACAAAAACGTTAGATCCAGATGGAAGTGGTAGCTTATATCGTAGAATTGAAAAGCTGTACGATGACAATGTAATAACAGTATCTTTAAAAGACTGGGCACATATCATTAGAGAAGATGGTAATGTCGCCGCCCACGAAATCGACCCTGTAGATGAAAAATATGCGCAGGAACTAATTGATTTTTGTGAACTATTTTTAATGTATACATTCACAATGCCACAAATGATCGCTGACAAAAAAAATGTATAACAAAGCATTTAAGAGTGATTCGCAACGCTTGGCGGTTTCGCTTCGCTCAAGTATAGCCAAGCGCCGCTCACACCTTAATGCAGCGTTAGTTGCTAGGTGAAAAATTAGCTTTTTGGAGATAATCAAGTTGGTTCAAACATACGGTACTGAAGAGACTAAAGCGTTCTGCTGTAATTGCAAAAAGGTGACACTTCATAAGTATGAAAGCTTCTCTAAATCCGGTGAAACCACGGAAACAGAAGTTAAAGGTTTCTTTTCTGGCTTATTTGCTGCAATAGCGAGTGCATTAATGGAAGGTGAGCCTACCGGTGATTACAAGTGCAAAGTCTGTGGTACAAACTTACGTACACCAGATTACCTAGATTAAGATTGGTAGTACTCAGCAGGTGGTAAGTCTCACAACTAACAATAAATTTAAGCAGATTCGCAACGCTTGGCACTTTCGGTTTGAATCAGCTTTAGTGTTTACGGCACAATGCTTTAGGTAAGGTGGTAGCGTTGCTCACTACTTAATTTGGCGTTATACAACATTCAGAATGAGGAGTACCAATCTTATGGCGAAGCCAGGGGATGATCTTGAAAAAATAGTGGAGTTAATAGAAAGATCTATTTCTCCATCTTCAGTTATTCGTCAGAATGTGTTGTTGCCAGTGTTGAATTCGCCAACAGGAAGAACTAGGCAATGTGACGTTGTAATTGAGAGTGGCCCTGAATTTCGTTGTAACGTAACAATAGTTGAGGTTCAAGACCGTAACTCGCAAGTTAATATTGCTACCTTTAACGATTGGTTAACGAAGTTAGATGATGTCGGCGCTAACAGCTTAATTTGTATTTCGCGGAAAGAATTCCCAGAAAGTGTAAAGGAAGTAGCAAGGTTTCAAGGCAATAGGGTTCTTCTGATTAACCTAAAAGAAGAAACTCCAGAAACACTTCCACTGAACTTTTTGTCCTTGTATGTGGCATATGAAAACGTCAGTATTACCGGTATAGATGCTTTGAGTTGTTGCGTCGAGAAGGGCAGTGTTGATTTAGCATTACTAGACTCTCAAATCATGCACTCAAATGAAAAAATATGGTCTACAGACAAAGTCTCAAACATGTCTATAGTCGAATTACTATCTCCTTTAATCAAGGAGTTACATTATGACGCAAAAGGAATAGTAAAAGACGTGGCTTCTTTTACGTTTCAAAACGACAGACGCTTGGTTCTATATTGCAACATGAATGGCGAATATATCCGGGTTGGTTTAAATGTGGTTGTTCAATATGCTTACGATAATCACCTTCTTCCCATGACGGTATCTAGCTATGAACAGATTGATCACGGAGTATTGGCTTGGGTTTTCGAAATAGATCATGAAACAAGCCATGGCAAAATAAAAACTAAAGTCCCTGTAATTAAGCATGGTGACAATGCGTATGAAATGCTGGATGTTATCAACTCTACTGATTTCAACTCTCAGGTGACAATAAGAAGTCTAGAGCAAAAACCTGTTGTATAACAAAGCATTTAAGAGTGATTCGCAACGCTTGGCGCTTTCGCTTCGCTCAAGTATAGCCAAGCGCCGCTCACACCTTAATGCGGCGTTATATTTTTATTGGAGATAAGCGTATGGAAATGTCTTTAGTTGTATCTATATTGGCTCTGCTAGCCGCTTGCTTATCTGCACTTTATGCTCGATGGTCAG
Source organism: Vibrio pacinii DSM 19139 (assembly GCF_000711795.1). Lineage (GTDB taxonomy): Bacteria > Pseudomonadota > Gammaproteobacteria > Enterobacterales > Vibrionaceae > Vibrio > Vibrio pacinii. The sequence goes on from NZ_KL543979.1 coordinate 20,904, forward strand.
CGAATCAAGCCAAACGAGCTAATGATATTGGTAGGTTAAATGCCTTACTTTCCATGAAGCAGCATTACCTTAAGTTAATCGAACATCAATACAAATTAGCAGACACTTTGCAATCAAGCTCAAGTGGCATGCAAGCAGTGAGAGAGAAAGTGGCGGAACTTGATGGTAAATTACGTGAGGTGAATGCACAAATTAGTAGCTACCACGATAAGGTCGTAGAAAACAAAATATAACAAGCAATTCAAGCAGACCCTCAACGCATGGCATTTTGGGTTTGCAGGAAATTCGGTGTTTATGGCGGTATGCAGAAACAATCATTGTGCGTTTCGGGCTACTTAATTGGGCGTTATGAAGCTTTCTTAACATTGGAGTAAATAATGGACTGGTTTGAAAAATATCAAACTTTCATTGCAGGTATTCTGGGTTTTATCGGTGTAATGCTAACTATTAGTTTTAATGCTAAACAAGCTAGAAAACAGCACGATACAGAACTTGAAAGTGAAAGGAATGCTATGAGGGTAGCTTTGGTTGAGGAACTGAAAATTGTTTCAAAAAGCTATCAATCTAACATTGAAGGTCTCAGTGAGCAGTGTGAACCCGGCACAATTGAGTACTTTCCAACTTCAGTCCATATTTATACTTATAGTCATGTCGTCCAGCGCCTAGGGCTGTTGGGGGCTGAAGAAACGAAGAAAGTCATGTTAGCTTACCAACTAATAGATGAGCTTCCTCGTAGGTTAAAACTAATAGAGTCTCACGACAAAGAAACTTATCGCGAGGGATTTATTGCAATCGAAGCTCCCCAAAGAGAAGTGGCTTTGGCTGTGTACAGCAGTTTTTTAGGTAGCGTGTCTGATGCAATTTTTTCTTTGTCTAAGAATATAAAAGCGTCATAACAAGCAATTTAAGAGGGATTCACAACGCTTGGCACTTTTGCTTCTACTTCAGTTTTAGTGTTTATGGCACAATGCTTTAGGTTTGGGTGGAGGCGTTGTTCACCCCTTAATTGGGCGTTAGGTTTTTACGGAGGAAGCCATGAGAAAAGTACTTCTGTTCATAGTTTTATTATCGCTAGGTGGTTGTTTAGGCATGCCTCAAACAATACAACCAGTTAAGGATTTTAATCTTAATAATTATTTAGGTCAGTGGTACGAAATAGCTCGCTTAGATCATTCGTTTGAACGAGGTTTGAGTCAGGTCACTGCCGAATATAGATTGCGTAAAGATGGCGGTGTTTCGGTGTTGAACCGCGGTTATTCCGCAGCAACCCAAGAATGGAAAGAAGCGGAAGGTAAAGCATATTTCGTTAACAACCCTGACGAAGGGTATTTGAAAGTGTCGTTTTTTGGTCCATTTTATGGCTCATATGTGGTCTTTGACCTAGAAAAAGAAAACTACGAATATGCTTTTGTATCGGGTCCGAACAATGATTACCTTTGGTTGTTATCGCGGTCACCGAGTGTAAGTGCAGATATCATCGAAAGGTTTGAAGAACTGGCTGAACAGAACGGTTTTGATGTTGAGCAATTAATATACGTGGAACAAAAATAAACCTAACAAGGCGTTTAAGAGTGATTCCAAACGCTTGCCGGTTTCGCTTCGCTCAAGTGTGGCAAACGCTTGTCACACCTTAACGCAGCGTTATATTTTTTGGGAAAGTTATGAAAAACACAGTCTTTTTTGGAAATGGTCTGAATCGGATTTCGTATAATGCAGTCAGTTGGAACGACTTACTAAACAATATAAAGAATGAAAATCAGTTCGACCATCAGGATCTACCAAATACGATGGTCTACGAACGTATATTTTTGGAAAAGCACAAACCAGAGGTAAGCGAAAAATCAGATGAGTTGCAGTTAAAGCAGCATATCGCAGATGCTATGAAGTCACAGGGTTCCAATGAAATATTCGAACTACTAGCCGAGATGCCTTTTACTGACTATATCACCACTAATTACGACTATGCCTTCGAGCAGGCTATAGATTGTAGTCCACAGAAATTGAGTACTGAAGACATTTATAGTTTACGCCGAAAGCGCAGCTATAAAACTGCTAGCGGTGAAAAGTTACTATGGAACATACATGGTGAAATTGACCATCCAAAGTCAATAATGCTCGGTCTTGACCATTACTGCGGTTCGGTCAGCAAACTAGATAGTTACGTAAAAGGTAAGTACCTTCATAAGGTTAGTGGTAATACAGTTTCCGTTAATTCAATGCGTGAAAAGTTAGCTTCAAACGAATACTGTCAAACATCATGGGTCGATCTTTTCTTTAGTGGCGATGTTCACATACTGGGTTTCTCGTTAGATTACAGTGAAACAGATATTTGGTGGTTGCTTAATAAACGTGCTCGATTTTATGCTGATGGTTTAGTTAACAACAAAGTTTACTTCTATGACAGTAAAGGTATTCCGCTAGAGAAAAAGGAACTCTTAGAATCCTTTAACGTTGAAGTTGTAGAGTTCGAAGTTGTGGAAGATGACTATAAGGGTATGTATTATTCAATTCTTGAGCATATTCAAAAGCCACCTCAGGCTAAAGTCGCCTAAAAATATAACAAACTGTTTAAGAGTGATTCGCAACGCTTGGCATTTTTGCTATGCGTTGCGTTTAGTGTATAAAGTGGCATGCGGCGGCTTCGGTATTGCGTTGCTCACACCTTAACAGGGCGTTAGTTGCCAGTGGTAAAAACGCAGCTAAAGCAGAAGGTTTAAGGCTAATGAATTGTGCAGTTTTATTCGGTTTTGTGTCTGAGGTGGTTTGCTAAAGTTGCGTTCGACTTTTAATGTTGTGGTTTTATTTTGCCGTTTCAGACGCTAATTCATTTGTTGAAATTCAGCTTTGTGGCATTGCCTTTCCAAAAGGTCTTTTTGGTGCTTTCAGCCAGCTTTCTACGGCGTTGCTAGTTTCAAGTGGTTTCAGTGATAGGCGCTTTGAAACTGCGCCTGATTTGAGTTTTTCAAAGCGCTTAAAAACGGTGTTGGCAAAGTGGAAATAAATAGGAAATCAGAGGTTTAGAATGGCAACTAACAAGGCGTTTAAGGCAGATTCGCAACGCTAAGCATTTTGGGTTTTCTTTGAATTTAGTGTTTATGGCACAATGGTTTAGGTTAGGTGGTAATGTTGCTCACTACTTAACGCGGCGTTATATGAATAGCATCTACTTACCTTCGAAATCTATATGGTATAGTAACTCCTTTATTACATTGACTTTGCTAAGTATCTGAAATGAAATGGGAACATTTACTAATCCAGCTGAAATTAAGACTTCCAGTTGGAAATATTACGACTTATGGTGAACTATCAGAGCATCTTCTTGGTCATCGAATGGGTGGTCAAGCTATTCGTTCAATGCTCGAAGCTGCTGTTAATGCCGACTATACAAATGCACGTTTTACAAATCGTGTTATCTATACAGACGGCCGAGTCGCCGATGTTCATGGACAGTCAGTTCAACTAGAAGCAGAAGGTTTTAATGTCCAAAATAATCGAATAGATCTTTCCCAAGTAAACATAGTCAAATTTGGGTGAAAATTCATATAACAAACAATTCAAGTTGATTCGCAACGCTCGGCGCTTTCGGTTTCAATCGGTTTGGTGATTACGGAGCAGTGTTTGAGTAAGGTGGCAGTGTTGCTCACAACTTAATTGGGCGTTAGTTGCCAGTGGAAAAAACGCAGCTAAATCAGAATATTTAAGGCTAATAAATTTTTCATTTTTGCTCGGTTTTGCGTCTGGGTGTGGTTTGCTGAAGTTTCGTTTGGTTGTTAATGTTGTGGTTTTGTTTTGCCGTTTCAGACGCGAATGTACTCGTTGCAAGTTAGCTTTGTGACATTGTCTTTCCAAAAGGTCTTTTTGGTGCTTTTAGTCAGTTTTCTACGGCGTTGTAAGTTCCAAGTGGTTTCAGTGACAGGCGCTTTGAAACTGCGCCTGATTTGAGTTTTTCAAAGCGCTCAAAAACGGTGTTTGCAAAGTGGAAATGAACTGAAAATCAGAGGTTTAGAATGGCAACTAACAAAGCGTTTAAGGCAGATTCGCAACGCTAGGCATTTTCGGTTTGCTTTGAATTTAGTGTTTACGGCACAATGGTTTAGGTTAGGTGGTAATGTTGCTCACTACTTAACGCGGCGTTAGTTGCCAGTGAGAAAAATGCAGCTAAAGCAGAAGGTTTCGGGCTAATGAATCGTGCAATTGTGCTCGGATTTTTCTCTATATCAAGTTTGCTGAAGTTGCGTTCGATTTTTAATATTGTGGCTTTGTTTTGCCGTTTCAGACGCGAATGTACTTGTTGAAAGTCAGCCTTGTGACATTGTCTTTCCAAAAGGTCTTTTTGGTGTTTTCAGCCAGCTTTCTACGGCGTTGCTAGTTCCAAGTGGTTTCAGTGACAGTCGCTTTGAAACTGCGCCTGACTTGAGTTTTTCAAAGCGCTCAAAACCGGTGCTGGCAAAGTGGAAATAAAGAGGAAATCAAAGGTTTAGAATGGCAACTAACAAAGCGTTTAAGGCAGATTCGCAACGCTAGGCATTTTTGGTTTGCTTTGAATTTCGTGTTTACGGCACAATGGTTTAGGTTAGGTGGTAATGTTGCTCACTACTTAACGCGGCGTTAGTTGCCAGTGGTAAAAACGCAGCTAAGGCAGAAAATTTAGGGCTAATGAATTATGCAATTTTGCTCGATTTTTGTCTGGTTGTGGTGTGCTGAAGTTGCGTTCGATTTTTAATATTGTGGCTTTGTTTTGCCGTTTCAGACGCGAATGTACTTGTTGAAAGTCAGCCTTGTGACATTGCCTTTCCAAAAGGTCTTTTTGGTGTTTTCAGCCAGTTTTCTACGGCGTTGCTAGTTCCAAGTGGTTTCAGTGACAGGCGCTTTGAAACTGCGCCTGATTTGAGTATTTCAAAGCGCTCAAAAACGGTGTTGGCAAAGTGTAAATTAACTGGAAATCAAAGGTGTAGAATGGCAACTAACAAGGCGTTTAAGGCAGATTCGCAACGCTGGGCATTTTTGGTTTTCTTTGAATTTAGTGTCTATGGCACAATGGTTTAGGTTAGGTGGCAATGTTGCTCACTACTTAACGCAGCGTTATGTGTATTCACGGGAAAAGGGTTCAGAATAGGCTACTCTGAACCGTTGTTGTTCTTGAAGGTTACTTGAGAGCAGCTAAAATAGTCTCGGCTTTGCTAGCTTCAAATTGTTTTGGCTCCTCGACATTTAGCTGTGTAATCACGCCATTTTCGATAACCATTGCATAGCGCTGTGAACGAATTCCACCGAAAGTCGCCGTATCCATTTCAAGCCCCAACGATTTTGTAAAGCTGGCATCGCCATCGGCTAACATCATAATTTCCGTGGCGTTTTGTGCCTCACCCCAAGCTTGCATTACAAAAGCATCGTTAACTGAAACACAAGCAATGAGATCGATACCTGTTGCCTTAATTTCGTCAGCGAGTACAACGTAACCAGGTAGATGGGCCTCTGAGCAAGTAGGTGTAAATGCTCCGGGTACAGCGAAGAGTACAACTCGCTTGTTTGCAAAAAGCTCGTCAGTGTTATGGTTTACCATTCCTTCGTTACCTAGTTCACTAAGGGTAGCGGTTGGTAATGTTTGGCCTATCTGGATCATGTCTGTATTCCTTATTTTATTTGACTTGAACAGTGTAGCGGTCAAAGTAAGAGCGGACCACCCATAGAAAATAAGGGTATAGTGGTTGCAGTCGAAAAATACACATAACAAAGCGTTTAAGGGTGATTCCAAACGCTTGCCGGTTTCGCTTCGCTCAAGTATGGCAAGCGCTTGTCACACCTTAACGCAGCGTTAGTTGCCAGTGAAAAAACGCAGCTAAAGCAGAAAATTTGAGGTTAACGATTTATGTTGTTTTGCTTGATTTTGTGTCTGGGTAAAGTTTACTGAATTGTGTTCTATTTTCAATGCTGTGGTTTCGTT
>NZ_JONH01000027.1 GCF_000711795.1 Vibrio pacinii DSM 19139
GCCTAGTGCAGAACCTTGGATTACTGGAAGGTCATCACCTGGGAAGTCGTACTCAGAAAGAAGTTCACGAACTTCCATTTCTACTAGTTCTAGTAGCTCTTCATCGTCAACCATGTCACATTTGTTCATGAATACGATGATGTAAGGAATACCAACCTGACGGCCTAGTAGGATGTGCTCACGTGTTTGTGGCATTGGACCATCTGTTGCAGCAACAACTAGGATACCACCGTCCATCTGTGCAGCACCTGTGATCATGTTTTTAACATAATCCGCGTGTCCTGGACAGTCTACGTGTGCGTAGTGACGTGCTGGAGTGTCGTACTCTACGTGAGAAGTAGCGATTGTAATACCGCGCTCACGCTCTTCTGGAGCGTTATCGATTGATGCGAAGTCTTTCGCAACACCACCGTACACTTTTGCAAGTGTAGTACAGATAGCAGCAGTTAGAGTTGTTTTACCGTGGTCAACGTGGCCAATTGTACCAACGTTAACGTGCGGTTTCGTACGTTCAAATTTTTCTTTAGACACGATCGTGTTCCTTCCTAGTTATGATTCGCCGCGATCCTTATTGATCGAGACGCGCCAGAAATTGCTATTTTATGCGCCAACGTCAGTCAGCGCAATATTTGGACGCATTGATCTTTAAAAAAAGCTAGACTTTTTTTCGATCAAAGCATTTTACAAGTAGCCACGCTCCGCGATGATTTTATCTGCGAAGTTTTTCGGTACTTCAGCGTACTCATGAAACTCCATAGAGTAAGACGCACGGCCTTGAGTCGCAGAACGAAGATCGGTTGCGTAACCAAACATTTCCGACAGTGGAACTTGAGCACGGATGATCTTCAGACCAACCACACCTTCGTCCATACCTTCAATGATACCGCGACGACGGTTTAGGTCACCAACAACATCACCCATCCAATCTTCTGGAGTGGTTACTTCAACGTTCATCATTGGTTCAAGAATAACAGGTTGCGCTTCTAGTGCACCCTTCTTGAATGCCATCGAACCGGCGATTTTAAACGCCATTTCGTTAGAGTCAACATCATGGTAAGAACCATCAAACAGTGTTGCTTTAACATCAAGCGTTGGATAGCCAGCTAAAACACCACTGTTCATCTGTTCTTCGATACCCTTCGCAACTGAGCTGATGTATTCCTTAGGAACCGCACCACCTACGATTGCGTCGACGAAGACAAAGCCTTCACCGAGCTCTGCCGGCTCAAGTTTAATCCAAACATGACCGTACTGACCACGACCACCAGATTGACGGATAAATTTACCTTCCACTTCCGCGGTGCCGCGAATCGTTTCACGGTAGGCAACCTGAGGTTTACCGACGTTACAGTCAACGCTAAATTCACGTTTCATGCGATCAACGATAATGTCTAGGTGAAGCTCACCCATGCCAGAGATCAGTGTCTGACCCGTTTCATCGTCAGTTTCAACGCGGAACGATGGATCCTCTGCCGCCAGTTTACCTAGCGCGACACCCATCTTCTCTTGATCCGCTTTTGAGCGAGGCTCTACGGCGATCTGAATTACCGGTTCAGGGAACTCCATACGCTCTAGAATCACTTTATGATTCTGGTCACAAAGAGTGTCGCCAGTGGTCACGTCTTTTAAGCCGATAGCCGCTGCAATATCACCAGCACAAACCGATTTAATCTCTTCACGCTTGTTAGAGTGCATCTGTACGATGCGACCAAAACGCTCTTTCTTCTGCTTCACAGAGTTGTAAACTGCATCACCCGAGTTTACAACACCAGAGTAGACACGCATAAAGGTCAACGTACCAACGAATGGGTCAGTTGCAATTTTAAACGCCAATGCAGCGAACGGTTCTTTATCGTCAGCATGACGCTCTACTTCATTTTCGTTTTCATCCACGCCCTTAATGGCAGGAACGTCAATGGGTGAAGGTAGATACTCAACAACTGCATCTAGTACCGCTTGAACACCTTTGTTTTTGAACGCACTGCCACAAGTAGCCAATACGATTTCGTTATTTAGTGTGCGTGTACGTAGCGCTTGTTTGATCTCTTCTTCAGTCAAGTCACCTTCTTCAAGGTACTTTTCCATCAACTCTTCAGACGCTTCCGCGGCTTCTTCAACTAGGTTTAGGCGGTACTCTTGTGCCATTTCAACCATGTCAGCCGGAATATCTTCATAAGTGAATGTAGTTCCTTGGTCAGCATCGTTCCAGTTGATCGCCTTCATCTTGATCAGGTCAATCACACCTTTAAACTCTTCTTCCGCGCCAATGTTGAGTTGAATTGGTACCGGATTTGCGCCAAGACGATTTTTAATTTGATCAACAACACGCAGGAAGTCAGCTCCAGCACGGTCCATTTTGTTAACAAACACCATACGAGGAACATGGTACTTATCAGCTTGACGCCATACTGTTTCAGATTGAGGTTCAACACCAGACGAACCACAGAAAACCACTACCGCACCATCAAGTACGCGCAATGAGCGCTCTACTTCGATAGTAAAGTCTACGTGTCCTGGAGTATCAATGATGTTGATGCGGTGATCGGGAAATTGCGCTTCCATACCACGCCAGAAAGTTGTAGTCGCAGCAGACGTGATAGTAATACCACGTTCTTGCTCCTGCTCCATCCAGTCCATGGTAGCAGCGCCATCGTGAACTTCACCGATTTTATGAGAAAGACCAGTGTAGAACAAAATACGTTCGCTTGTGGTTGTCTTACCTGCGTCGACGTGAGCAACGATACCGATATTGCGGTAACGCTCAATAGGTGTTTTACGAGCCACGATTGAATCCTCTTGAATTAGGGACTATTGCTATGTCGAGCAGCATGAAAAAACTCATGTCCTAAAAATAGCAATAGTTCCTAGGCTTACGCGAAGGAACTAAAGAAGTGCCACAAGGAACCTTGTGGCACTGAAAGGTATTACCAGCGGTAATGAGCGAATGCTTTGTTAGCATCAGCCATGCGGTGAACGTCTTCACGTTTCTTAACCGCAGTACCTTTGTTCTCAGACGCGTCTAGCATTTCAGCAGCTAGGCGTTGAGCCATAGATTTTTCACCACGCTTGCGCGCAGCTTCAACCAACCAACGCATAGCAAGTGCGTTACGGCGAACCGGACGTACTTCTACAGGAACTTGGTAAGTTGAACCACCAACACGGCGAGATTTAACCTCTACCGCAGGGCGAACATTTTCAAGAGCTTCTTCAAATACAGCTAAGTGATCTTTACCAGATTTCTCAGCCATAGCATCTAGTGCAGTGTAAACAATTTTCTCTGCAGTAGATTTTTTTCCGTCAACCATAAGGATGTTAACGAACTTTGCCAGCAATTCTGATTTGAATTTAGGATCTGGAAGGATCTTACGCTGACCAATTACGCGACGACGTGGCATGGATATTCTCCGTTGTCTTATTCTTCAGGTTATCCAAAACTTTTCAGTTTCTTCAAAAATTAAAATTTAATTTTAGTGTTTGGCCTTACTTAACGCTTCTTTATCAAAAGAAGGGCATTAAGACTTAGGACGTTTCACACCGTACTTAGAACGACCTTGCTTACGGTCGTTTACGCCAGCACAGTCAAGTGCGCCGCGAACAGTGTGGTAACGTACACCCGGAAGGTCTTTAACACGACCGCCACGGATTAGAACAACAGAGTGCTCTTGAAGGTTGTGACCTTCACCGCCGATGTACGAAGTCACTTCGAAGCCGTTCGTTAGACGAACACGACATACTTTACGAAGTGCTGAGTTAGGTTTTTTAGGTGTAGTAGTGTAAACACGAGTACATACACCACGTTTTTGCGGGCACGCTTCTAGTGCAGGCACGTTGCTTTTAACAACCTGCTTTGCACGAGGCTTACGTACCAACTGGTTAATAGTTGCCATTAACTAGCTCCTGAATTACTTGAAAGTAAGCTTTGTGAAAAATCTAGCCCCAACGGCTATAGCCAGTTAGGGACGCAAAATTCTATTCAGCAGTGAGAGGTGTGTCAAGAAATATACGAATCTTTTTTGCTCAACTTGAGTAAAAAGCGAAGAAAACAGAGACTGAGAAATGCAGGTTAACAGGTTGGGCTATTCCCACGTGATAGAGCTGGCGTGTGTTGCCGTCAAATCGACCCAACCAGAATAGTCGATAATGGCGAAATTTGAACTGATTCGATTCACGATGCCTCGAGCTTCAGCATCGCTCTGTAACACAGCAACTTTGCGCCCTTGAAGCAGCGGAAAAGCATGATGTTGAGGATTCGCCGCATAAACAGCTTGCTCAATAAGCACCATTTCATCTTGCTGAGAGAAGACACGACATGCCTCTGTTAACGCTTGATCGGTTTTGACAATATGTAGCATAAACAACCTAAAAGGTAAGCACTTTACCAGCGCGATGGAGTTGCTCGCTCAGCTGCCACTCATCGAGTCGCTCAGCGGCAATAATGAGATCCGCTTGCGCTAACCCTCGCAACGCTAAGGACGCCTGACAGACGTATACCTGTTCAATATCATATAAGTCGAACAGTTTGAGCATCGGCGCGTAATCTTTGCTAAGGGTGGCTGTCGTTTGCTGCCCTTGCAGCAGTTGATAGACACCATCGCCAGTAAAAATAACACTGATGTCTTCACAATAGGCTGAAGCCGCGAGCAAGGCATCAACCCCTTCTCGACCTGAAGCCTTGCTGTGAGGTGCGGTGCGAAAAAGATAAGTTAACTGGCTCAAAATTGTACCACCCTATCTTGAACTAACATCGCCTCTGCAAGGCTGCCTAATCCCGCTTGCTGGAAACCTGAAGCAAGATTACTTTGGGCTAAACCATGCTGATTAGCCTCATCTTGGCTAACGATGCCACGGCGCAGTGCGGCGGCAACACAGGTTTCTAAACGCACATTGTGTTGTAAGGCTAGCTCTTGCCACGCCTTAACCAAATCAAATTCATCGTTGGCAGGCACCGTTAAGCCATTACCATTGGTCACGCCTTCTTGATAAAAGAACACACTGACTAAGGTGTGCCCTTTGGCTATCAAGGCACAAGCAAATTGGTGAGCATGACGCGCCGACTGACTACCATACACAGAACCGTTAACCACCAAAGTGTAGGTCAGTGGATTCAACTTTCATCTTCCTCAATTTTGCGCTGACGAATGTACAGATAAACCGTGTGCTTAGAGATATTAAGCCGATCGGCCACACGGTTGATCGCATCCTTAATATCAAAAATCCCCTTATCAAACAGCTCCATGACAATCTGGCGATTCTTGGTATTGTTTGATACTGACTTGTCAGCATTGATCTCTTCAATGGTGCGCTCAACGGTTTGGTCCACCAGCTCTTCAACATCACTCGCAAAGTTGACCGATGACGCCGCTTGCTTGGCTTCTTCCGTTGGCATGAAAGATTGCAGTACCTGAGAGAAAGGGGCATCAAGATTGACGTTAATACACAGCAAGCCAATCACGCGGTTTTCTCCGTTACGGATCGCGACAGTGATCGACTTCATCAATAAGCCACCTTTGGCGCGCGAAAAGTAGGAACGCGAGAAATTTCGCTCCGAACCTTCAATATCACGTAACATTTTGAGCGCAAGATCAGTGATCGGCGAACCAACTTGGCGACCGGTATTCTCACCATTGGCAATTTTAATCGCCGAGGTATTGAGGTCTTCGAGTGAGTGCAGCACAATTTCACAAAACGGGCCAATCAGACTCGCGATACCATCAACCACGGCTTCATACGATCTGAGAATTATTTTATCGTGCTCGCTAAATGGCATCACATTAACAGATTCCATTTCGAGCAACATATCCGTGTTTACTGTTTCTGTAGTTGTCACTTCTTTAAGCCTTCGCACGAAAAATCAACAAATTGGTGTAAGTTTATCAGAAATTTTGATAAGCACACCTAGCTAACCTGCTATCTAGTGATTTAGGACAAAAAATTATGGCTTAATGAACAGGTTTATGACAACAAAAAAGGCCTAGCCGAAGCTAGACCTTGGTTTAAATCATGTTAGCTAACTACTGCGCGGCTTCTTCACCGTTATCAATTTTTAGCAATTCAACTTCAAATACTAAGGTGGAGTTGGCAGGAATCGTTGGCGTGTCTTGTTCACCGTATGCCAGCTCTGGCGGGATAACGAACTTGAATTTAGAGCCTACTGGCATCAATTGTACGCCTTCCGTCCAACCTGAAATCACACGATTAAGTGGGAAAGTGGCCGGTTCACCGCGATCGTATGAGCTATCAAACTGAGTACCATCGATCAATGTGCCTTTGTAATGCACCTGAACGGTATCGGTATCTTTTGGCTGCTCGCCTTCAGCTGGCGTCATTACTTGGTAAAGTAGACCTGTTTCCGTTTTCTTTACGCCATCTTGCTTCTCGAATTCAACACGGAAGTCATCGCCTGCTTTTTTCGCTTCTGCTGATTTTTCAGCCGCTTGCTCTTGCATGGTCGCAGCAACGCGCTTATCTAACGCTTCTAAAGCCGCACGCGTTTCTTCTTCGTTAAGCTCTGCATTACCAGCAAACACATGTTCAATACCTTTCAGTACCAAATCTTTATTTAGCGTGATACCGATTTCACTCGGTTTATCTAGGCTGGTACTAAGATAGTTTGCAAATGAAACACCAATCGCGTACGCCGCTTTATCATCTTCTGTTGTAAAAGCAACCGTTTTGCCAGTTTCAGCTTGTACTTGCTCAACCGCAGCAGCGGTTTCTACTTTCGTTTCTTCTTCTTTCTGACAGCCAGCAGCCAGTGCAACAGTTGCAGCAAGCAGTGACACTTTAAAAATCGATTTCATTTAACTCTCCAATTGAGACTTTTTGTCTTTGTGCACAAATCTTTAAGAAAGACTGGTACACATTTGCATGTTGTACCAATATAACCAATATGCGCTGTAATTAAACTAAACCAAGCGGATATTTGGACTCAATGCGTGTAATTTTTAACTCACTTATTATTGCGATTGTCATCACCGCGTTAAATGGCTGTTTTTTCTCCACTCGAGACAGCCAACGCTGGACAATTGAGCCCAAAGGAACCACAAGCTTCGCATTGAGCCGAGATGCGCGTTTTGCGCTGCTCTACTCTAAAGAACATCAACTTGTCCTGTGGGACCTTTACGAAAGCCAACAGCTCGCTAAACTGGGCTCGCAAGACCCTCAATCTAGCACCGTGTCACGCATTCGTATTTCAGACAACGGCCGCTTTGCCGTGACCGCGACACAAGTAAATTTCGCCGTATGGGACCTCGCCTGGACTCAGGCACAAGGACTATGGTCAATATCAGATGGTCTTATTCGAGACATTGATATTGCCAGCAATGGCGAACAGGTTCTGCTTGGACTATCCAACGGTAAGGCCATCTACGTCAACTTAGTCACCGGCAGGCGCTTAGAGTTCCTTGCCCACAATGAAAAAGTCAATACTGTCGCTTTGTCGCCGAATGGTCGCTTCGCACTGTCAGGAGGCAATGATCACAAAGCCTACTTGTGGGATACCCAAACTGGCCAGGTACTGAAGACATTTGAGCATGAACAAAGAGTCAATCGAGTCGCGCTGCACCGGGATGGCAACTATGCGTTTACCTCGGATGGTGGCAATCAGTCCATTATCTGGGACTTATCAAGCGGCAAGCAACTCGCCAAATTACGCAGTTTTTCTCGTCAGTTGATCTTCTCTACCGCACGATTTTCTGACGATGGGCGTTACTTGGTTACCGGAACGCCCTCAAGTCGGATTATGGTGTGGGATAGCCACAGCGGAAAGCGAGTCGATGGATTTGAGGCCGAGCCATTAAAAGATACCCGTCCTCCCCGTGCAGTGGTGTATGATGCAGCCTTTGATACGCAAAACCGCGTAATTTCGGGCACCTCAGCGGGTATCGCCCAAGCTTGGAATGTGGATTATTAGCATGACGACAGAACAGCAAATTAAGCAGTTGGAAGGCCGAGTGAATGACTTAGAGTGTCAATTAGCTTTCCAAGAACAGACCATTGAAGAATTGAATCAAGCCTTGAGTCAGCAACAACTGCTGATTGTTAAGATGCAAGATCAGATGAAGTACATGGTTGGCAAAGTGAAAAACATCGATAGCTCTAACTTAGCCGATGCTGCGCAAGAGACGCCTCCTCCCCATTACTAATGGGCAAGCTTAGCTAAACACATACGCGATTACTGCCCCAGCGACCACTAAGCACCCTCCAATCCGTCTCAATTGAGTGTCGGGTTGTTGGCTCAGTTGTGCCACCATCGTGCGCCAACCATTCGGTGCAATCAAAGGTCCCAACCCTTCGACGATCAATACTAGCCCAAACGCTAGCCATAGTGAGTTCGACATAGTTATCCCAATAAAAATAAAGGCTCCCAGAGGAGCCTTTATGCTAGCAATAATTTGCTTATTTCGATGTGCCACCAGCAGCATTGTTCATGTACTGGAAGAAATCACTTTTCGGATCAAGGACCAAGATATCACTCTTATCTTTGAACGACGATTGGTATGCACGTAGTGAACGGACAAAGCTAAAGAATTCTGGATCTTTATTGTACGCCCCAGCATAGATACTCGCCGCTTCCGCATCCGCACCACCTCGTGTTACTCGAGCGGCTCTGTCTGCTTCAGCAAGAATGGTTGCTACTTCAAGCTCGGCTTGCGCACGGATTATCTCCGCTTGCTCACGGCCTTGAGAACGGAACTGTCTTGCGACTGATTCACGTTCAGCTCTCATGCGGTCATAGATTGACTTACTGATACTGTCTGGAAGGTTAATTTTCTTCATGCGGAAATCGAAGACATGAATACCTAAATCTCCCATTGCGTCTTGACGCGTATCATTGAGCACGTTTTTCATAATGATATCGCGCTCACCGTCGACTTCTAAGGCCTCTTTCGCGGCTACAGTGGTCACGACTTCGCTGTCAGCGCTATCCGGCAGGATGTCATCATTACGAGGGCCTGAAACGATCTGTTTAATTTCACGTGAACCGATTTCAGAACGCAACACATCGGTCACTTTACGGCTCAGTAGTGCTTGAGCAGTTGATGAGTTACCACCGCCTGTCGCCAAGTAGTACTGACCAAAGTCTTCAATGCGCCATTTCACGTAGGAATCGATAATCACGTCTTTTTTCTCAGACGTTACGAAACGGTCAGAGCGGCCATCCATGGTTTGGATACGTGCATCAAGCGTTTTGACGCGGTCAAACAGTGGCATTTTGAAGTGCAAGCCCGGCTCGTAAATTCGCGCGATCTCGTTGTTGTCTTTCAAAACACGACCAAATCGAATTACGATACCGCGTTCACCTTCTGGGATCACGAATAGCGACATTAGCATTAGTGCTAGTGCAACGACTAATACAGGGATCATTAACTTACGCATTCTTAATATCTCCCTTGACGTGAAGTAGAGCGAGATGTTGAGTCATTGCTCTGGTTGCTCGATTGTGGCTCAAGCTCGATCTGATCATAGGTTGATGTGTCTTGCATTGAACGATTTTTATCGTTCTGGCCACCCGTCAACTTATCGATCGGTAAGTACAATAGGTTACCGCTCGACTCTGAATCAATCAGCACTTTAGAGGTATTAGAGTAAACCTTTTCCATCGTATCTAAGTACAGACGGTTACGAGTTACTTCTGGCGATGCTTGATACTCTGGTAGTAGCTTTTCAAATTGTGCCACTTCACCTAACGCACCGTTAGTCACTCGCTCACTGTAACCCTGAGCTTCTTTAAGTAGTCGCTCTGCGCGACCTTTCGCTTTAGGAATAATGTCGTTTTGATAAGCTTCTGCTTCACGCTTGAATCGTTGCGCGTCCTCACGAGATGCGGTGGCATCATCAAAGGCATCTTTCACTTCTTCAGGCGGACGAGCGTCTTCAAAGTTAACTGCGACAACTTCAATACCCATGTCGTAGCTATCAACGATATCTTCAAGGGTAATCTGTGTATTTTGACGAATCGACAAACGACCACTCGTTAGAATGCTATCCATTAATGAATCACCTATAACGGCGCGCAATGCAGAGTCGGTTGCTTGGCGTAAGCTGTCGTCAGCATTGGTAACACGGAATAGGTATTTGTATGGGTCAGCAACACGGTACTGAACATCCATCGCAACGGTTACAACGTTTTCATCTTTAGTGAGCATTAGGCCTGATGAACGTAGCGAACGAATTGCCTGTACGTTAACCGCCGTCACTTCGTCGATGAAACGAGCACGCCAGTTCAAACCAGGATCGACCACACGATCGTACTTACCAAGACGTAGCACAACGCCACGCTCTGCTTCACCAATAGTGTAAAAGCCAGAAAAGGCCCAAATCGCAATTGCGATAACAGCGACAACACCAAAACCTAGTGCTCCACCGCCGCCCATAGGCATGCCTTTACCACCCTTACCACCAAACTTTCCACCTAGTTTCTGACTTAGTTTATTAAACACTTCATCTAAGTCTGGCGGTCCTTGATCACGGCCACCTTTGTTACCACGATTATTATTACCCCAAGGGTCATTATCGCGGCCGTTGTTGCCGTTGTTATTACCAGGCTCATTCCACGCCATTAGAAAGCTCCATCATTTGATATGACGTTATACTTTAGCAGTCATTTAAGTAACTATAAAGTCACGAAAAACTGCCCCTTCTCTTTTTTCAAGTCTAGACCAATCTACCTGCTGCATTCGAACTTCGATCAACAAGTTACCATCTTGGTCATATTCTTCTCGTTGAATACATTTCATCTGGAAGAATGTACTACGGATCCGCCCTTGATATTGTGGCGGGATTCGCAATTGATACTGAACCATTTGGCTGGCAAGTCGCTCGGTGAGCGCATCAAACAGCAATTCAATACCAATCCCTTCCATCGCAGAAACCCAAACCGTACGGGGAATACCGTCCTCATCACGGTCGATACGTGGTCGCTGCCCTTCAAGGTTATCAATTTTGTTCATGACGGTTAAGGAAGGCACCTCATGGGCGTCTATTTCCTCAAGCACTTCATCAACAGCTCGAATATTCTCACGAAAACGCTCGTCACTGGCATCAACAACATGTAACAAAATGTCAGCTTCTTGGGTTTCCTGTAGTGTTGCTTTAAATGCGGCCACAAGATCGTGCGGCAAATGGCGAATAAATCCTACGGTGTCCGCCAAGATTGCTGGCCCTACATCCGCTAATTCTATCTTACGTAATGTCGGGTCCAAAGTAGCAAATAGTTGGTCGGCCGCGTACACACCTGCTTCGGTGATACGGTTAAATAGGGTCGACTTTCCGGCATTGGTATAGCCAACCAGTGAGATGGTTGGTATTTCGGCGCGGTTTCTAGCTCGGCGACCTTGTTCACGTTGTTTGGCCACTTTATCTAAGCGGCGCAATATCGCTTTAATACGATCACGCAATAGACGTCGGTCAGTTTCTAGCTGAGTTTCACCTGGACCACGCAAACCAATCCCACCTTTCTGTCTTTCTAGGTGAGTCCAACCACGGATCAGTCGGGTAGATATATGTCGCAGCTGAGCGAGCTCAACTTGCAATTTACCTTCGTGAGTTCGTGCGCGCTGAGCAAAGATATCGAGGATCAAACCAGTACGGTCTAACACACGGCATTGGCACAGTGCTTCTAGGTTGCGTTCTTGGGCAGGAGAGAGGGCGTGATTAAAAATCACAATATCAGCCTCCATCAATTGCACTGAATGAGCAATTTCTTGGGCTTTACCCTCACCGACATAGTACTTAGGGTGTGGTGTCTGGCGACTTCCAGTTACGATTTGTAACGCAGAGACGCCAGCTGAAGAGACCAGCATTTCAAACTCGCTGAGATCTTCCCACTCCCCTTGTTGCGTGAAGTTGATATGAACAAGTACGGCTCGCTCACCGGCTTCATAACGGTCAAACAAGCAATCAACTCCTTAATGGACTGTTTAGGTTATTTAGAATAATTAATCTTCTGACTTCTCTGGTTGACGCTCACCTTGTGGACGCTCACCGTTGTGATGATTCACTGGACGAGCAGGCACAACTGTAGAAATAGCATGCTTGTAAACCATTTGGTTAACTGTATTCTTCAGCAAGATCACAAACTGATCAAAAGACTCGATCTGGCCTTGTAGTTTAATTCCGTTTACAAGGTAGATAGATACAGGAATACGTTCACGACGTAATGCATTTAAGAATGGGTCTTGTAAAGATTGCCCCTTAGCCATTTTATTTTCCTTATTTTGTAATTCTGTTTTAGTTATTTAGCTAGTGGTGCCCGGCACAAAAGGTGTGCCCTTTGCTCTGAGCTAAACGAATAAAATAACACCCTGTTGTTACTTGTTATGGTGGTTAAACACTCAAATTTCAAGTAACGGATCCTTCACAGGATGGATTCACGCAAAAGCGATCACATTATACACAGCTAAAACCTTCAGATGCTATGGCATTTGAGACAGTTTCGAGTGCCTGTTCAATGTTTTCACTATCTAACCAAGTTAAATTATCCCAGCTGCGCAACCAGGTAATTTGTCGCTTGGCCAATTGGCGGGTTGCACAGATGCCCTTAAATACAGCGTCATCAAGTGTGCATTTCCCTTCCAAATAGTCCCACATCTGTCGATACCCCACACAACGGATCGATGGGAGATCAGGATGAAGATCGCCGCGTGCATACAGTGTACGCATTTCATCTTCAAAGCCCGCTTCTATCATCTTCTCGTAGCGTAGTTCAATACGACGATGGAGTTCTGCCCTTTCCTTGGGAGCAATAGCAAATTGTTTGACTCTAAACGGCAGGCTTTCCCCTTTGGTTTGAGTCAACTCAGTAAGAGTTTTACCTGAAATTCGATAAACTTCCAATGCCCGCGATAACCTTTGTGGATCATTGGGGTGAATTCTCTCGGCTGAGACAGGATCAATTTGCTTCAGTTGATCGTGCAACTGATCCCACCCAATAGTCAACGCTTGTTGTTCAATTTGCTGACGAATTTCAGGGTTTGCCGCAGGAAGTGGTGATAATCCCTCTAGCAGCGCCTTGTAGTAAAGCATCGTGCCGCCGACCAAAAGGGGAATTTTACCCTCAGCAACAATCTGGTTCATTTCATGGAGAGCATCACGACGAAAATCGGCGGCCGAATAAGACTCACTCGGGTCTAAGATATCAATCAAACGATGGGGCGCTTGTGCTTGCTCATGCGCATCGGGCTTAGCGGTACCAATATCCATGTCTTTGTAGATCAACGCGGAGTCGACCGAGATGATCTCAACCGGGTATTGCTGGCGTAAACGAATCGCTAGATCAGTTTTGCCTGATGCGGTTGGCCCCATTAAAAATAGCGCCAAAGGTAATTGTTCGTTATTCATAACTCTAAAGCTGCAATCGTTGCAGAAAAATCTATCGGCCTAACAAATGTCGTATCACTCAATGGCAACCGACCCTGCCACAATTGTTCAATATCAGACACCATTTGAATCGCTTCTGACAAAGTGTAGTCGCTTTTCACTTGGGTAATATGATCGCAGAGCCAATTGGCTAACTGAGTATGACTCAATGACTGTGGCTCGCTAGTATGCGAGACGGCGTAAGATAGCAGATCTGGCACCAGTTGTTGTAAGTTTTGTTGCCTCAGCGGCTGCGGAACGCCCATTACCATCAGGGCTTTATTACTGCGCGCTTTAAGCTCAATACCGAACTGATTCAATAACGGTGCAAAACGCTCTGCCGCGCCGAGTAGTGATTCATCGAGCTTGAGTGACAAAGGAACCAAAAGAGGCTGACTGGTTAAGTTACCTTGATCAGTCGCTAACTGCCCATTGACCCTTAACCATTCTGCGCGCGCTAAATTGACCAGACGAGCACCATTTTTATCACCCATCACCAAGTATTGACCTTGGACGATGGTTATCGCCTTACCTAACGCTTCGACCACATCAAGCTCAGGTTGTTCAACCTGCGGCGCACTTTTCTTCAACGTCGCTTCAACTGACGGCTGCGATGGGGTTTTGAGTAACTCTTGATAAGCACGAACTTCCTGTTTGCGCGGCGCAGGCTCACCATAACGTTCGGTGACTCTAGGCTTACTTGCTGGACGAGGTTCGCTCCATTCACTGCGCGGCTTGGCCTCTCGTACATGCTCACGGTCACGCTGGTAGTCATTACGTCCCGGATAGGCAGGTACCGACTCGATCGCTTGCTGCTCTTGAGCAAAATGAGACGACGACGAAGTCCTTGGCTCAAGCTGTTGCTCGGGCTGTTGCTGCGACTCAACATGAAAAGCCGAAGCGGTTTGCTCAGTTTTGGTGATGTGCGCACTTTGTGCTAACGCATCACTTAACGCTTGGTAGATAAAGTCGTGAACTAAGCGTCCTTGATGAAAACGGACTTCATGCTTAGCCGGATGCACATTCACGTCCACTTGATGTGGATCGAGCTCGATAAACAACACATAGGTAGCAAATTGATCAGGACGAAGGCTGGTTTCATAACTTTGACGAATCGCGTGGTTAATCAGCTTGTCGCGCATCATCCGCCCGTTGACATAGCAATATTGCAAATCGCTTTGCTGGCGAGCGCCCTCAGGTGTAGTGATCCAGCCATGCAGCTTAAGACCTTGATGCTCAAGCTCTATCTTAAGCATGTGGCGTACGAATGCACTGCCGCACACTGCCGCAATACGCTTTTCGGCTTGCGCCTCATTTTTTGCCGCTCGGTATTGTTTGACCAACTTACCATTGTGTTTAAGGTTGATCGTGACATCGAATCGACTCAATGCAATACGTTTAACAAGCTCGTCAATATGAGCAAATTCGGTTTTCTCGGTGCGAAGAAACTTACGTCGTGCCGGGGTATTAAAAAACAGATCTAACACCTCAACGGTCGTACCGATAGGGTGCGCCGTAGGCTGCAGTTTTACCTGCATGTCACGCCCTTCACTGTAGGCTGACCAGGCTTGATCTTGCGTCGCTGGACGTGAGGTCATGGTTAAACGTGCGACCGAGCTAATACTGGCAAGCGCTTCACCACGAAAACCAAGGCTAATAATCGCTTCAAGATCATCTAAGGTATGAATCTTCGATGTCGCGTGACGGCTGAGCGCCAACCCTAACTCATCTTTGATGATCCCTTTGCCGTTATCGCGCACACGGATCAATTTTGCGCCACCTTTGTCGATATCTACATCGATACGAGTAGCGCCAGAGTCGAGACTGTTCTCAATTAACTCCTTCACCACAGAAGCCGGTCTTTCAACGACTTCTCCTGCGGCGATTTGGTTGGCAAGACGGGCTGGGAGGATCTTAATTGTCATCGCGACCACTCATGTTAGTTATGCGGAATGATCAACACTTGGCCAACCGCCAGTTGATCGGAACGTAACTTGTTTGCTTGACGAATACTGTCGACACTCACGTCATATTTAGAGGCTATTTTACCCAGGAATTCACCGCGTTGAACTTTATGCTTACGCAGTGGCTGATCCTTTAAGCTAACCGTGACCTTGAGTTTCTGCCCAAGCTTCAAGGTATCAGATTTCAAGCTATTTTCGCGCTTGATCTCGGCAACTGAGACCTTATATTTACTGGCAATCTTACCTAAGTATTCACCGCGTTGAACCACGTGCGTCAGTGTTTTAGTTTCGACTGGATTTTTGATCTCTGGCACTTTGATCGCGCTTTTCGCACCTGGTATCACCAAGATTTGTCCAATCGCTAGACTGCTGCTCTTGAGCTTATTCGTCTGCATGATGGCTTTAGTCGACGTACCATATTTACTGGCAATCACTGATAATGACTCACCACGCGACACCTTATGCTTAATACTTTTACCACGATTAGCAAATAAAGTTCCCTCTGGAGGGTTATCTTCAAAATACTGAACGATAGCTTTGGCCAAAGAGCGGGCTAGCTTGTCTTGATGGCTACGCTGAAACAGTAGTTTTTCTTCGCTCGGGTTTGAGATAAAGCCAGTTTCAACCAAAACCGACGGAATATCTGGTGATTTTAGCACCGCAAGACTAGCGTTAACGGGTTCTTTCTTATGTAAGTAGATTCCCGCACGGCCCATCTCACGTAAAATATTGGTCGCGACTTTATAGCCCTCTTTTTGGGAATGACTAAATTGCAGATCGAGTAGCGTTTGACTGATATTGCGATCGCTGTTGTTTTTGGCAAGCACTTCCCCAGCCCCACCAAGCAGTTGGGATTGCTCTTCATGATTCTCAACCCAGCGGGCAATTTCTGAGTTAGCACGGCGCGTATTGAGGACAAACACCGAACCACCGCGCGGCTTGGGTGAATGAAATGCATCGGCATGCACCGAGACTAATAAGTGTGCTTTATTTGTGCGGGCAATGGCTGAGCGCTTATTTAGATTGAGATAATAATCGCCACCGCGCGTCAGTACAGCTTTCATGCCCGGAACCATGTTAATCTGGGCGGCGATCTTTTTTGAGACGGCGAGCGTGGCATGTTTCTCATATTTACGTGTTGGCCCGATTGAACCAGGGTCTTCGCCCCCATGTCCAGCATCGATCGCTACCACAATATCAGCCGTTCCTAGCAGTTGAGATGCATCACGACTGACAGTAGCCTGACTGGTCGAGCTCTTGGTTTCAGGCGCAGCTGACGACGTTTGATGAGGTAAATCAAGCACCAAACGATGACCATATTGACCACCAGGCGTGGGAGCGAGTTTGAAAATTTGCGCTGTCGATTTTTTTTCCAGTTCAAACACCAAACGATAAGTGCTCTTTTCTGGTGGCGAGCTGTTACGAATTTTTTTTAATACTGGGCTATCTGAAACCGTCAGCGGTAATTGGGTACTAAGTGACGTTTTTTTCAGATCAACAACCAAGCGTTCAGGACTTGAAAGGGTAAAAAAGCTGTAATCCGCTTCTGATTGAAGATCGATGACCACGCGAGTTTCATCAGGAGATGGCCATACTCGGATCCCTTCCAAAGTATTGGCAAATGCCAAGTTTGACAACAAACTTAGCCCGAGTAAAACGGGCAATAACGCCAACCTCAATACAATGCGCTTCAACATAGCTCCAACTGTTCTAATAACTGACATCCATAAGGATTGTTGGCCGTAAGCTCAACAATACGCTGCTCACCGTGATAACGCAGAACAATATCCAAATCCGCCTCAGGCAATAAACCAACGCCCTTCTCTGGCCACTCAACCAAACAGATTGCATCTGGAGTGAAATAGTCGCGGATCCCCATAAACTCTAATTCTTCCGGATCAGCTAAACGGTAGAGGTCAAAGTGATAAACCTGCCAATCTGCTAGTTGATAAGGTTCTACTAAGGCATAAGTCGGGCTCTTTACGTTACCTTCATGGCCTAACGCACGCACAAATCCGCGACTGAACGTGGTTTTCCCTGCACCAAGATCACCATGAAGATAAATGGTTGTCTGCTGCGAACACAGTTGCGCTAAAGCAGTCCCCAGTTGAATCGTGGCTTGTTCATCTTGAAGGGCAAATTGTTTTGTGGTCATGAAGATCAATCTCTACGCTGTGACTATATAAAAATCAAAAGAACAGGAATAGTAAACTGGGTTTGAATTGAGAGACAAGCGATCTTGTGTTAGTAAAACGAAAAATCGTCAATTTATCTCGCTTTTCCGATTTTTCCTCGCTAGATCCCTGATATAAGATCCGTTAAGATCCCGCCCCCTTAGTGAGGAGCACATCAGCATGAACGAACAACAGCTCGCAGACAAGATCAAAATCTGGGGCCAAGAACTTGGCTTCCAGAAAGTGGGCATATGCGATGTCGATCTATCCGAACATGAACAAGCACTACAAGCATGGCTTGATGCAGGCTTTCATGGTGAGATGGATTGGATGGCTCGTCACGGGATGATGAGAGCGCGCCCGGCGGAGCTACTCCCCGGAACACTGCGAGTCATCAGCGTACGAATGAACTATCTGCCTCCGCAAGCTGAGTTTGCCGCCAACCTCGCCAATCCAAGCCAAGCCTATATTAGCCGCTACGCGCTCGGACGTGATTATCACAAACTGGTGCGTAATCAGCTTAAAAAACTCGGTCAAAAAATCGAACAGGAAATGGGAAAACTCGGCTATCGACCTTTTGTTGACTCTGCGCCGATCTTAGAGCGTCCACTAGCCCAGAAAGCGGGATTAGGTTGGACAGGAAAACATTCACTGATTCTTGACCAAGACGCGGGGTCATGGTTTTTCCTTGGTGAGCTACTGGTTGACATACCACTACCAGTCGATGAGCCGAGCAGCAATCAATGCGGCAAGTGCAAAGCATGCATTACCTCTTGCCCGACCCAAGCCATTATTGATGATGGTATCGTTGATGCGCGCCGGTGCATCTCTTATCTCACAATTGAATTTGATGGCGTCATTCCTGAACAATTCCGCCGCGCGATGGGGAACCGTATTTATGGCTGCGATGATTGCCAGTTGGTCTGTCCGTGGAATCGATTTGCTGAGCTGACTGAACAGAGTGATTTTCATCGTCGTGAGACTTTAACCAAAAATGATCTTGTCGAGCTGTTTCTTTGGGATGAAGAGACCTTTCTTAACAAGATGCAAGGTTCGCCCATTCGTCGTATCGGCCATATTCAATGGCTAAGAAACCTCGCGATCGCGATGGGTAACGCCCCCTACTCTCAGGCTATCGTTGATGCACTTATAAAGCGTTTGGGCATTAGTGGCTTAGTTGATGTGCATATTCATTGGGCTTTGCAACAGCAACAAAGTCAACTGCCTTACTCTTCGACACAAACCCAACGTTTAATCAGAATCGTCGAGAAAGGGTTACCTAGGGATGCATAATGCTTGCCGGATCGTAGTGTTCAGAACTTGATTTAGTTCCAAAAATCATAATGTGGAAAAAAAAGAGCAGCATTGGTTATTTGCTTGCGGTTAAAGAAGTTAACCACATATCAAATAAATGACTAGGATCAATAAACAATGACTTAATGATCGAGTGCTATTTGGTTAAAAACACAAACAAAAACAAATTAACCCTTTAAAATCATCAACTTAATAAAATAATCGTCATCATCATCTGTTTAATAAAAACAAAAAGATCGTTTTAGTCAAGTGTTATGCATAAATAAATTTCAGCTTACCCACCAAGTTATCCACAATTCGTATTCTGTGGATAAGTCTGTTGACGAATGTGTAAGGGCCTAGCTAGGATGGTGCTTACCATCAATCTACAATAAACACTTTACGTGCTGAGAGATTAAATTCAGACATAAAAATGTCCACCTAATTAATAGGAGGACTATTGGCTTTTTGGGGTTCATGCTTCTCAGCATTAGATAAAGAGCGGTGGCCCTGAGGCCGCTTCAAGTGATTCACTTGAGGAAGATTTGGAGCGACACACGAGGTTTCCTATTCATAAGCAGAAAGGCGTGACCTCAACCTTGGTAAGGTTGCGCTCGTTAAACTGAGCGAGTGTCGCATGTCATTGTTAAGCACAATGAAAGCTATCAACTGGAGCGACACACGAGGTTCGAACTCGTGACCTCAACCTTGGCAAGGTTGCGCTCTACCAACTGAGCTAGTGTCGCATATCAACAGCCAACGCTATTGATTAAAACGTACTTGCGAGGCCGAATGTGAATCCGTGACCTTCGCGAGGTTTTATGAATAGCTGAGCCCGACGAGCTAGCGAATCACAACACCTTTGAATGTGGTTGCGGGGGCTGGATTTGAACCAACGACC
>NZ_JONH01000028.1 GCF_000711795.1 Vibrio pacinii DSM 19139
TGCGCGTCCTTAGCTCAGCTGGATAGAGTACCTGGCTACGAACCAGGCGGTCGGAGGTTCGAATCCTCCAGGACGCGCCACTTTTTAGGGTTTCTTTTGTATCAATAGCGATCCTGATATTGACTATCGTTGATATCGAAAACTGCGCGTCCTTAGCTCAGCTGGATAGAGTACCTGGCTACGAACCAGGCGGTCGGAGGTTCGAATCCTCCAGGACGCGCCACTTATTAAAAAAAGCCCTGCTAGCAATAGCAGGGCTTTTTTGTTAACCATTTCTTAACATTTTTGAAACCTATCAATTACAACTTATTGTTTTTCATCTCAATTTCTGAATTTTTTTAAGCCTATCGCAGTATCAGTGTGCTTTTTAGCTTAACGTCAGAAAACACACAGTTATTTGTGCTTGTTTGGCGAGATATTACAGATTTATGTGATTTGTGTGACGAATAACTCCCTAGATTTGTGCATTATCCTCAATAGCACCTTAAACAAAATTGACAAAGTTTAACCAATCGAGATAATCCTAGACCTCTTGTCAGGATTTATTGTGAGTTCTGTACATCAGAAAGCCAGATTGAGTTTGGTTCACGTTAGCGTAGCGTTTCAATAAAACATGATGTTTTTAGCTATAGCCGATGCTGTTGTCAGAATGACAAAGAAAGGATGCAAAAATGGATACAATTGGAAGCCTGCTAGTAGATGCTGCCACCCTCATGTTTACGGGGATGTCGGTGGTGTTTATTTTCCTCACTATTCTTGTTTACCTCGTTCGGTTGATGTCAAAACTGGTGCCTGAAGAAGCACCTCAGCCGATCGCGACACCTAATCAAAATAACAAAGTTCAATTACCATCTTCTGCTGTTAGCCCGCAAATCGTTGCGGCCATTTCCGCTGCGGTACACCAGTACCGTGCGTCTACCGCTAAATAGCATTTGATAGGATTAAAAGGAGTTAATGAGCATGTCTAAACCACTCGCTTTAACAGACGTGGTCCTTCGTGACGCCCATCAGTCGCTATTTGCGACTCGTATGCGTCTAGAGGATATGTTACCTATCGCAGAGGAACTGGATAAAATCGGTTACTGGTCTCTCGAAACTTGGGGCGGCGCGACGTTTGATGCCTGTATTCGATTCTTGGGTGAAGACCCATGGGAGCGTTTACGTGCCTTAAAGAAAGCAATGCCTAACACCCCAATGCAAATGTTGCTGCGTGGTCAGAATTTATTGGGCTACCGCCATTACGCCGACGATGTCGTCGAAAAGTTTGTTGAACGAGCTCATGCCAATGGTATGGATGTGTTCCGTATCTTTGATGCGATGAACGATGTACGCAATTTTGAACAAGCAGTCAAAGCCACGGTTGATGTCGGTGCGCATGCACAGGGCACTCTGTCATATACGACCAGTCCTGTACATAACACCGAGACTTGGGTGGATCTTGCCAAGCGTCTGGAAGATTTAGGCTGTCACTCACTGTGTATCAAAGATATGTCAGGACTGCTTAAGCCTTATGAAGCCGAGGAGCTGATTTCACGTATTAAGTCATCTTGTGATGTCCCACTTGCGCTTCATTGTCATGCCACTACGGGTCTATCGACGGCGACAGCGTTAAAAGCGGTAGAAGCGGGGGTTGATATTCTCGATACTGCCATTTCTTCAATGAGCTGTACTTATGGCCATACTCCAACCGAAACCGTAGTAGCGATGCTGCAAGGGACCGAGCGTGATACCAACCTTAATCTCGATCAGATTGAACCGATAGCGGCTTATTTCCGTGAAGTACGCAAGAAATACGCTAAGTTCGAAGGTCAACTTAAAGGCGTCGATTCCCGTATCTTGATCGCTCAGGTTCCCGGTGGCATGTTGACCAATATGGAAGGGCAGCTCAAAGAGCAAGGCGCGGCTGACCGACTTGATGAAGTACTCGAAGAGATCCCTCGTGTACGTAAAGACCTCGGTTATATTCCTTTGGTGACTCCGACCTCACAGATCGTCGGGACTCAAGCGGTGATCAATGTTTTAACTGGTGAGCGCTATAAGAGCATCACCAAAGAGACCGCTGGTGTTCTTAAAGGTGAGTATGGCGTCGCGCCAGCTGAACTGAACCCTGAACTACAAGCGAAAGTGCTCAATGGCGGTGAGGCAATTACTTGTCGTCCGGCTGACTTGCTTGATGCAGAAATGGCGATGTTGACAGACGAGCTGTTAGCGAAAGCCAAAGCAGAAGGTATCTCGTTAGCAGAAGATACTGTCGATGACGTGTTAACTTATGCACTGTTCCCACAAGTGGGCCTCAAATTCCTGAAAAATCGTCACAACCCAGAAGCGTTTGAGCCAGCTCCAGGGCTTGAAGAGCCAGTTGCAGCTGCCCCTGTCGCTCAAGGTGGAATCGAGACTTACAGCGTTAAAGTGGATGGTCAAGTGTACGATGTTGAGGTCGGCCCACAAGGTCAACTGACGTCTGTCGCGGCTTCCGCTTCAGAAGCACCACAAACTGCCTCAGTGGCGCCAGCTGGTAATTCGGAAATGGTGCCAGCGCCGCTTGCAGGCAACATCTTTAAAGTCAATGTGCAAAGTGGTGTTCAAGTTGAAGAGGGTGATGTGTTATTGATCCTTGAAGCGATGAAGATGGAAACGGAAGTCCGCGCTGCTCGCGGCGGTATCGTGCAAGATCTTCACGTTAAAGAGGGTGATTCCGTCACTGTGGGTTCTCCTCTACTCAGTTTAGCGTAAGGGAGTCTCATGGAAGGATTAATGATCTTATGGTCAGAGACAGGGATCGCTAACTTTGAGTTCGGCCAGATCTGTATGATCTTCGTTGGCTGTCTATTGCTGTTTTTGGCGATTCGAAAAGGCTTTGAACCACTACTACTGTTACCGATCGGCTTTGGTGCGATCTTAGCCAATATCCCTAATGCAGGCTTTACAGACGAAGGTGGCTTGCTTTACTACGTTTATTACGTAGGGATTGAGTCGGGTATTTTCCCTCTGCTTATCTTTATGGGCGTGGGGGCAATGACCGACTTTGGTGCTTTGATTGCGAATCCGAAAACCTTGTGGCTAGGCGCTGCTGCGCAGTTTGGTATCTTTGCGACTCTGTTTGGCGCGATCTTGCTGAATTATGTTCCAGGTATGGAATTTAGCATGGCAGATGCGGCTTCGATTGCGATCATTGGTGGTGCCGATGGCCCGACGGCGATATTCCTCGCTAGTCAGTTGTCACCGGATCTACTCGGTGCAATCGCTGTTGCTGCGTACAGCTACATGGCATTAGTGCCGATTATTCAGCCGCCGATCATGAAGGCATTGACGAGCCCTGAAGAGCGCAAGATCAAAATGGCGCAGCTGCGCCACGTTGGTAAGGCCGAGAAGATCCTTTTTCCTCTCGCCGTATTATTGATGACGATTTTGTTCCTGCCAGCAGCTACACCACTGGTCGGTATGTTCTGTCTTGGCAACTTGATGCGTGAAGCTGGTGTTGTTGAGCGTTTATCGAAAACAGCGCAAAATGAACTGATCAACATTGTCACTATCTTTTTAGGACTTGGTGTCGGCTCAAAACTGCAAGCGGAAGAGTTTCTTAATATCGAAACTTTAGGCATCTTGGCACTGGGTGCGGTCGCATTCAGTATCGGTACTGCTGGCGGTGTGTTGATGGCCAAGCTACTCAACAAGCTGTCAAATGAAGACATCAACCCACTGATTGGTGCGGCAGGTGTCTCTGCGGTGCCAATGGCTGCCCGTGTGGTGAATAAAGTCGGTCTTGAAGCAAACCCACAAAACTTCTTGTTGATGCACGCAATGGGCCCGAATGTGGCCGGCGTACTTGGCTCAGCGGTTGCTGCGGGGGTTTTACTTGCCTTGGTTGGCTAGCTTAACGTAAATGTGAGCGGTTGATTAATTTACACTCAAGTGGTCAACACCGTGTAATAAATGGTATATATTCAAAGGGATGCTATCGCATCCCTTTTTTTATATCGATAGGGAAATGAACACATGGAAAACAAACAAATCGCAATCTCTCAATTTGGTGATCCCGACGTCCTTGTTACTCAAGTGTCACCTATTCCTGAACCTTTAGTTGGCGAAGTGGTGGTGAAAGTTCACTTCTCGGGTGTAAATCCTATCGATGTCAAAACGCGTGCTGGCTTAGGGTGGGCAGCGTCAGAAAATAAAGACAACCTCCCTTGGGTGCCCGGTTATGATATCTCTGGTGAGATAATCTCGGTGGGGTCGCAAGCTGAGCGTTTTAATATTGGTGATAAGGTGGCGGGCTTTATTGGTTTTCCATTGCAAGGTGGCGGTTATAGCCAATACCTCTCGGTGTCTGAAAGTGCGCTCAGTTTGGTCCCTAATGCGATCACACTCGAAGCGGCCGCTGCATTGCCACTCGCAGGGCAAACCGCGGTGCAAGCGTTAGACAAAGCTGGCGTTAAAGAGGGGATGCGTGTACTTATCTTAGCTGGGGCAGGCGGTGTCGGCCATATAGCGATTCAGGTTGCCATCGCGGCAAAAGCTGAAGTCTTTACCACCTGTAGCGAAGCGAACCTCGATTACATGGCGACCTTGGGCGCTCATGCGGTTAACTATAAGTTTTCGCCTGTTTCTGAACGTGTCGAAGAGGCAGATGTATTGATTGACCTTGTCGGTGGTGACGCGGCACTTGATGCCTTGAACTGTTTAAAGGATGGCGGCACCGTGGTTACCGTACCTACGCTCAGTGCTGAGCTTATCTGTGAAAAAGCCAAACTACTCGGCTTTAAGGCGACAGGGATGCTGGTTGATCCTAATCCCGAACAGCTAGATGCGCTACTTTACATGGTTAGTGTTGGATTGGTGAAAACCGAGATTCAACACATCTATCCACTCGATCAGGTCGCTGAGGCCCACAAGCAAATAGAAACGGGTCATACGCGGGGCAAGATCTTACTTGATATGCAATGCTAGCAGCGTTTAACAGCGCTTTTGAATCTTTCGCTCTGTGGTTTTCTGATTCGGCACTGTGGGTTCTTTTTTTCAGTGGGTTCCTCAGTGCCACTTTACTGCCCGGCGGCTCTGAAGCGGGGTTAATCGCAACACTAAGTCTCAATCAATATGCGACTTCGACCACCATTATCGTTGCTACCGTGGGCAATACCCTCGGAGGGCTAACCAATTATTGGCTCGGTTTATGGCTACCCAATCGAACTCAGAAAGAAAAACAGGGTCATAAAGCATTATTGTGGCTCAATAAATACGGTTATTGGACGCTTCTTTTGAGTTGGTTACCCGTTATTGGGGATCCACTGTGTTTGGCGGCTGGTTGGCTGCGAATGCGTTTTTGGCCATGTTTGTGGCTCATTCTTATCGGCAAGGCGCTTCGCTACAGTGTACTGTCTGCCGTTTATTTTGGTTTTTTCTAAGGGGATGTCATGAGAAAGTTTTGGCTTGGCGCTGTTTCTCTGGTTGCACTTTATGGTTGCTCTGCAAATACGTTAACCTCAGTGCCGTTTTTTTCTTCATTGCCGACAGGCGTTACTCTGATCGAAGAGGTAGAGGCGCAATCGGGCCAGGCAATGATTCCCTATACTAAATACCAATTGGATAACGGTTTAACGGTGATCCTTTCTCCGGATGACTCCGATCCTTTGGTGCATGTTGATGTGACTTATCATGTGGGCTCGGCTCGTGAAGAGGTTGGCAAATCAGGCTTTGCTCATTTCTTTGAACATATGATGTTCCAAGGCAGCGAAAATGTTGGCGATCAACAACATTTTAAAATTATTACTGAGGCTGGGGGGACATTAAATGGCACCACCAACCGAGATCGCACCAATTACTTTGAAACCGTGCCCGCTAACCAACTTGAGAAGATGCTGTGGCTCGAGTCTGACCGAATGGGCTTTTTACTCGATGCAGTATCGCAACGTAAGTTTGAAATACAACGTGATACGGTCAAAAACGAACGTGCGCAAAATTACGATAATCGCCCTTACGGTTTAATGTGGGAAAAAATGGCTGAGGCGATGTACGCCGAAGGTCACCCATATTCATGGCAAACTATCGGCTACGTTGAAGATTTAGATCGCGTTGACGTGAATGATCTTAAAGCCTTTTTCTTACGTTGGTACGGACCGAACAACGCGGTACTGACGATTGGTGGTGATATTGATGTTGAGCAAACGCTTGAATGGGTTAACCAGTATTTTGGTTCTATTCCAACAGGACCGGCGGTAGAACAAGCACCTAAACAGCCAGCGACCCTAAACCAAGACCGCTATGTAACGCTTGAAGATCGAATTCAACAACCAATGCTACTGATGGGCTGGCCGACGGTATACAACGGTGCAGAGCAGCAAGCGTCATTGAATGCGTTGGCGAATGTACTTGGCAGTGGCGCGAATAGCTTGCTCTATCAAAAGTTGGTCAAAACTCAGAAAGCGGTCGATGCTGGTGCATTTCAAGATTGTGCCGAGTTAGCGTGTACCTTCTATGTGTACGCCATGGCGCCATCAGGTGAACAAGGCGCGCTGCAACCGCTTTATCAAGAACTACTGCAGACACTCAATGAATTTGAAGCGCAAGGCGTCGATAAGCCACGTCTTGAACAAATCAGTGGCATGGCAGAAGCCAATGCGGTTTTCGCCTTGCAAAGTGTGCGCGGTAAAGTCTCTCAGCTTGCCTCTAACGAGACCTTTTTTGCACAGCCCGACCGTATTCAATCGCAACTAGAACAAATTCGTGCGGTTACTCCAGACTCAGTTATGGCGGCTTATAAGCAGTTTCTCAACGGTCATCACAAAGTGACCTTGAGTGTGGTTCCTAAAGGACGAACCGAACTCGCTGCGGCGCCAGCAGATTTTGTTACACCACAACGCACACTCCCTGAATATCAAAAAATTACTGATGATCAACTCTCTTATCCCAAAGCGATAGATGACTTTGACCGCTCGGTGATGCCAGAAGTTGCGCAAGCGGTTAAAGCGGAGATGCCAGACTTATATCGACTCTACTTCGATAATGGCGCTGAAGTGTTAGGCACGGTCAGCTCTGAAACGCCAACCGTACAGATCGAAATACGTCTCCCAGCGGGTGAGCGTTATGTGGAGAAAGGGAAAGAAGGGCTAGCGAACTTAACCGCAGCCATGATGGAGGAAGCGACGCTTGAGTCGAGTTTGGAGCAGATCCAAGCACGCTTAGATACGTTAGGCAGTAGTGTCTCGGTAAGCGCTGGTAACTACACCACCACGTTATCGGTGTCTAGCCTTGAAAAGCACCTTGCTGAGACGCTTGATATTGTTGAAGAGATGTTGTTTAAGCCCGCTTTTCGTCAGCAAGATTTTGACCGTTTACAAAAGCAGATGCTAGAAGGGTTGGTTTATCAACATCAGCAACCAAGCTGGTTAGCGTCTCAAGCGACTAGGCAGGTGCTGTTTGGCAATACGATTTACCAGCGTTCCAATGATGGTACCGAGTCGTCGGTTTCACAGTTAACGCTACAAGATGTTAAGCAGTTTTATAAGCGTCATTACACACCGCAAGGGGCGCAAATCGTAGTAGTGGGTGATATTACTAAGCGCCAGATCCAGCAGCAATTACACTTTATTGAACAATGGAAAGGTAAGGTTGCGCCTTTACTTCGTCCGCAATCTGTCCCCTTGTTACCAGCGCAAAAGATTTACTTGATTGATAAGCCTAGCGCACCGCAAAGTGTGGTACGCATGGTTCGCCAAGGTTTGCCTTTTGATGC
Organism: Vibrio pacinii DSM 19139; assembly: GCF_000711795.1. GTDB lineage: Bacteria > Pseudomonadota > Gammaproteobacteria > Enterobacterales > Vibrionaceae > Vibrio > Vibrio pacinii. The sequence continues at coordinate 7,730 of NZ_JONH01000028.1, forward strand.
GACAGGGGAAGTGTACTTGACTCAGTTGGCCAACTTTAATTTGGCAGGAAACTTTAATAGCCGTATCAATCAGAACTTGCGTGAAGACAAAGGTTATACCTATGGTGCGAGCGGTTATTTGGCCTCCAATCGTGAAGTGGGTGCGATTGTATTCTCTGCACAAGTTCGTGCGGATGCGACCGTTCCCGCTGTGATTGAGATGCAAAAAGAGCTTTCACAATACAGTCAAAATGGGATGACAGAAGAAGAGATGAAATTTTTGCGTTTGGCGGTCGGTCAACAAGATGCGTTAAAGTATGAAACGCCTTCACAGAAAGCGGGGCTACTCGGTAGTATCCTTGCTTATAGTTTGGATGAAGATTACCTCAAGCAACGAAACGAAATTGTTGAGACGGTAGACCAAGAGACACTAAATCAGTTAGCGAGTAAGTGGTTTAATCCTGATGACTACCAAATTATCGTTGTTGGTGATGCCAAAAGCTTAAAGCCTCAACTAGAAAGTTTACAGATTCCGATAGAAGAGCTTGAAATCATCCGTTAGAGTACACATAACGTAGTGCATAGCTTAAGGGTGATGTTAGTCACCCTTTATAAATTGTTTAGCCAGTTTGGTAGTGATACCAAACCTCTGATATAAGCGAACCTCATTTTGACTGATTTTGCTGCGCGACTAGAGCGAGTTGCACAAAACCCAGATGTATTTAAGAGTTTTGGACGAGGCGTAGAACGTGAAACTTTGCGCTACCACCAAGATGGTTACCTAGCAACAACGCCCCATCCAAGTGAGTTAGGATCGGCTTATGCCAACAATTGGATAACGACCGATTTTTCAGAGTCGTTGCTCGAATTTATTACCCCTGTCTCGCATGAGATCTCAACGCTTACCGCACAGCTCGAAGACATCCATCACTTTACCCAAACTAAGTTGGGTCAGGAAAAAATGTGGCCACTATCGATGCCGTGTTATGTGGGGAGTGAAGATGATATTAATCTCGCGGAATACGGCAGTTCTAACTCAGGTAAAATGAAAACGCTTTACCGTGAAGGCTTGAAACGCCGCTACGGTAGCTTGATGCAAATTATCTCTGGTGTGCATTTCAACTTTTCGTTTCCAGAGTCGTTTTGGCAACAACTGTTTGGTGAGCAAAACGAACGTGAACGTCAAGAGAGTAAGTCCCAAGCCTATTTTGGTTTGATTAGAAATTACTATCGCTTTGGTTGGCTGATCCCATACTTCTTTGGCGCTTCACCGGCACTGTGTTCCTCGTTTATTCAAGGGCGTGAGACAAAGCTGCCATTTGAATCGATTGGCGGCACCTTGTATTTGCCATACGCGACATCATTACGCATGAGTGATCTGGGTTACACCAACAGTGGGCAAAGTTCGCTAAAAATTGGTTTCAACAGCTTGGCTGAGTATCTAGATGGTCTCAATGCTGCCATCCGTACGCCTTCACAAGAGTTTGCTAAAATTGGCGTTAAAGTGGATGGCGAATATCGCCAGCTCAACAGTAACGTTTTACAGATTGAAAATGAGCTTTATGCTCCGATTCGACCAAAGCGTGTGGCTAAATCGGGTGAGAAACCCTCAGAAGCCTTAGCGCGCGGTGGGGTGGAATATATCGAAGTGCGTGCTTTGGATGTGAACCCGTACAGCTCGGTCGGAATTACCGAAGAGCAGGTTCGATTCTTAGATCTTTTCTTAGCTTGGGCTACGTTGAGCGATTCAGAGCCGATGGATTACTGCGAGCAATCCTGTTGGCGTGAAAATTGGAACAAGGTCATTGTAGAAGGGCGTAAGCCGGGGCTAGAGCTGCAAATCGGCTGTAAGGGTGAAGTATTGACGCTACAGGCGTGGGCAAAACGTGTCTTTGTGGAAATCGCACAAATAGCTGAGCGTATGGATAAAGCCCAAGGTGGCTATGCTTATCAAGAAGTGTGCGAAAAACTACTGACCTGGATTGATAACCCACAATTGACCATTTCAGCCCAGTTACTCGAAGACACCAAACGTTTAGGTGGATTAGGCAAAGTCGGTTGCACGTTCGGTAATCAGTATCGTCTGCAACATCTTGACCATCAATATCGTATTTACAGTGCTGAGGTGATGGAGCAAGAGGTTGAACGTTCTCGTGTGGCTCAGGCAGAAGCGGAAGCGGCCGATACACTCAGCTTTGATGACTTCCTCGATAACTATTTCACCTACTTAAAAGCATAGCAGCGCTTACCCAGCAAATAGAGCGTTAACAAGGAATAGCGGTTTACCACATACTTGGTGTAAACCGCACAATAATAGCAAGCAAATGAGACAGCCCGCATGGGTTGGAACAATGGAGAGGGACAATGCCGTTATTAGATAGTTTTACCGTTGATCATACGAGAATGAATGCACCTGCAGTTCGTGTTGCCAAAACCATGACAACGCCAAAGGGGGATACCATTACGGTGTTTGATCTTCGCTTTACTGCGCCAAATAAAGATATTTTATCTGAAAGAGGGATTCATACACTTGAGCACCTCTATGCTGGCTTTATGCGTAATCACCTAAACAGTAATGATGTTGAAATCATTGATATCTCACCGATGGGCTGTCGTACTGGATTTTATATGAGCCTAATCGGTACACCTCAAGAGCAGCAAGTGGCAGACGCTTGGTTAGCGGCGATGAAAGATGTACTTAAAGTGGAAAGCCAAAATAAAATCCCAGAACTCAACGAGTATCAATGTGGTACGGCAGAGATGCACTCGCTTGATGAAGCTAAGCAAATTGCTGAGGCGATTTTAGCGGCAGGTATTTCAGTCAATAAAAACGATGAGCTTGCACTTCCAGAAGCGATGTTAAAAGAGCTTAAAATCGACTAGTTACATCGGTAAATAAGCAAGGAAGGGATGATTACCCTTCCTTTTTTTTGCATGTTAATTTGCTTGGGGTAATACCACGACTTCGGTTTTCGCCCAAATATCGTGGAAGCCACGCTTTTTCGGGTCTAGTGGTACGGTTAAGTTGGCCAAGCCAAATCCCGAAGTACCAATACGAATCAGTGCCTGAGTGACTGAAATGGCACTGCCGTTAGGGTTACGCAGTTGTAATTTCCACGCTCGCATTCCTAACGTTTGACCTGCGCGAGTCCAGAAAAAAACGAAGAAGTAGATCCAGACAAAAGCAAGATAAGCGGTATAAATCGGGCTCCAAATAGGATGGCTAGTGAGAAAGTCACTCACATCTGCGTAGCTGCCGACACTAAATATCCCCATCGCCATTAAAGCGTGCAGTATGGCAACCACCACTCCTGCCGCCATCATCTCGACGGCAATAATAATTAATCCATCATAAAAAAGTGCACCTAAGCGGCGTAATAGACCTGCTGGTGGTAAAGAGTCAATCGTTGACATAAAAGTTGCTTACCCAAAGTAAAATAAGGCGAAAGAATATAGTCTCTTTTTCAATCTGAAAAGAGACCTTGCGCACAGCTTATCGATTTGTGGCGATTTTATCAGCAAACGACAATTAATTCAGTCTTTTGCACTTGCACGAATGCCTCGCATACGTATAATGCCAATCATCAAAGGGCAAAGCCCCAAGATGCCGGTGTGGTGAAATTGGTATACACGACGGATTCAAAATCCGTTGCCTTCGGGCGTGGCGGTTCAAGTCCGCCCACCGGTACCATACATAGAAAGGTCGCTTTTATAGCGGCCTTTCGTCGTTTTAGGGCTAAGCAAATCGATTCTTTTATGGTGAGGACCGGAGTGCTTGTTCAATCTTCCGTTTATCACAACTTACTCAACCTCGAGAATCGTGGTTCTACTTGCTGCTAATGTCCGTAGTATTGACGCGTTATAAGCTAGCGCTCGTTTACCCAACTCACCTTCCTCAACAGGGCAAGTTATATATCTAAGTACACGATAAATAGTCAGTTTAAACTGATTCTGTCATGGGGTAGCGTACTGTTTTGTCACCGTATTTACTTTGTTCAGCTATAAATTTGACTCGACGAAGATGAGGCTAAACTCTTCTGTCTTCGTTTGTGATCTGTCACAAGTCGTTACACTGAGTAGGGTAGTGGGGCTTTACATCTTGTCTGAGTAAAGGAACAATCCGGTCTGTAGCCTAAATCAAATGGCCTTTAAATTGGATGATTATGAGTAACACTGCAACGAAAAAAAATAACCCTTTGTTTGAGGTTGTCTTCAACGTCTTCTTACCTTCGATCATTTTGATGAAGCTCAGTGGTGATGAGTACCTAGGAACCGTAATGGCACTGACTGTGGCGTTGGCTTTCCCAGCAGGTTATGGTGCGATGGAGCTGATTCGTCATAAGAAGTTCAACTTTATCGCAGCATTAGGATTCATCAGTGTGTTGTTAACAGGCGGTATTGGTTTATTTGAGCTTGATACGCGTTGGTTAGCATTAAAAGAAGCTTTGATCCCGGGTTTGATTGGCATCGCTGTGCTGGTCTCGACTTATACGCGCTACCCAATCGTCAAAAAAATGCTTTTCAACGATACGGTATTAAACCTTGCGTTGATTCAACAGCGTTTATCAGAGGCGGGCAATGAGGGTAATTTTGAACGCTGTTTGACGATCTCAAATTACCTGTTTGCGAGTACTTTTATCTTTTCATCAGCGATGAACTATTTTCTCGCCACTTGGATCGTCACTAGCCCGGCGGGTACTGCAGAGTTCAACGAGCAACTAGGTAAATTGACACTGTACAGCTACCCGATGATTGCGATTCCTAGTATGTTGATGATGATTGGTATTTTCTATTACGTTTGGCGTCAAGTGCGCAAAATGACTGGTCTCGAAACCGAACAAATCTTTCACCTCAAATAATCATAAAATGCCCCGCCGACACAGCGGGGCATTTTATTAGGTGATCTTAAAGCGTTGGCTGAGTTGTGACAGACTTTCCGTCGACTGAGCAAGTGCGGTGATCGAAGTATTCTGAGCATCAGATTGTTGAGCAATAACCGAGCTCGACTGGGACACTTCAGACATGTTGTGTTGTAGTCCTTCTAGTGATTGATGTTGCTGAGAGACTGAGTTAGCCACTTGTTCAATTTGTTGATTCACCGTAAGTACATGGCGGGATATATTTTCAGTGGTGCTGATAATGCTTTCTACTGCCTGATAGACGTGTTGCGAAAACTCAGTCATGTCATCGATATTGCCAGAAGAAAGTTTGATCGCCTGCTCAAGTTGACTCAACGATGAACCGATCTCTTCTACACTGCTGTTAGTGCGATTGGCCAGTTGCCTTACTTCATCTGCAACCACAGCAAACCCTCTCCCTGCCTCTCCAGCTCGCGCGGCTTCAATCGAAGCATTGAGTGCTAACAGATTGGTTTGTTGAGAGATGCTAGTGATGGCTTCAAGAATTTTATGAATGCTATCGGCGTTGCTGACCACTTGAGTAATGTTGCCTTGGGTTTGCTCAACAATATTGTTCATCCGTTGCAAGCGGCTTTTGCATTGCTCCGATTCTTCAATTGCTTCAACACAAAGATCAGCTGAGGTTTGTGCGCCTTGATGACATTGTTGAGTTGTTTGCGCCACGTCGGCAAAAGAGTGACTTATCTCTGAGACCGTTAATGACACTTGTTGAATGGTTTCGCTATTGCGAGAAATTTCCCCATCAATATTGGCGGTTTTGTCGATAAACGTTTCCGAGACTTGAGTCAGCTCTTGCACCGCTTGGCGTTGAATGCGTGCGGTTTGTTGCAATTGGAGAATAATCTGATTGAAGCGTTGATAAAATGGGTCGCGATCTTCTAATTCTACATCAAGGTTAAATGAGGACTGCTGGACTACTTGACCCACAGTATGATTAACATACGCCAGCCTTTGTAAATTTCTATTCAGGTTGATACACGCATAGATCGAAATAGAAGCTTGGAAAATGGCATACAAACAGTGCTCAATGACCATCATGAAACTGCTGTTCGGCGGAAAGATATAAACGCCGTAACCTGAGCTTTGTAACCAAAAAAACATAACATGATGCACGGCTGCGGCAACAAGCGCGTGTAGTACCATCAACCAGTCGTTAAACAACATCATCAAAGCGAGCAGAATAAAGACCTCGAAATGAAGCATGATATCTCCAGAGGCTTGATCTATGTGTAGGGCGACAAAGCCATAGATGAGGTATGGCAGCAGGTAGCGAGCGTGGTGAAATTGGTTAACGATCAATACTGCAGCAAACAGAGCCGCGGTGATCACAAGGTCGATGGTTGAAAAGCCGTACCTAAAGAAATAGACCACCGATAGCACCACCAATGGGATTGTGATTACCAACGTCTTTTGCGTAAAAGACAATTCTTGGTCGAGTTTGAGCATAGTAGTTTCCGCTTATTTGTCTGTGGTACTTTTGGGATGGGAAAAATAGACAAAAACCAACAATCACAGATTGTTGGTTTTAAGTTTAGTGCATTGACAGTAATTTAGTACTTAAGTTGTCGTCACATGGATCACTAGTTTTGTTTGCGAATCAGGTAATCAAAGGCACCTAAGCTTGCTTTTGCCCCTTCACCCATCGCGATGATGATCTGTTTATAAGGTACGGTGGTTGCATCGCCAGCGGCAAATACACCCTCTAGGCTTGTTTCGCCATGGTGACCAACTTCGATCTCTCCGCGCTGTGACAGTTTGACGTCAGAATCTTTGAGCCATTCTGTGTTTGGCACTAAACCGATTTGAACAAAGATACCTGACAGTTCAATCTGTTTGATTTCATCTGTGTTGCGGTCTTTGTATTTCAAACTAGTAACGCGTTTGCCATCACCAACCACTTCAGTAGTTTGAGCCATTGTGATGATGTCTACGTTTGGTAGTGAGTTGGCTTTATCAATCAGTACTTGGTCTGCGCGCAGTACATCAGCAAACTCAAGAACCGTTACGTGCTCAACGATACCAGCTAGGTCGATAGCCGCTTCGATACCTGAGTTACCTCCGCCGATAACGGCAGTTTTCTTGCCTTTGAATAGAGGGCCGTCACAGTGTGGGCAGTAAGCCACGCCTTTGTTGCGGTACTCTTGCTCACCCGGAACGTTCATTTCACGCCAGCGTGCACCTGGGCTTAGGATGACACTCTTACTTTTCAGCGTTGCGCCACTTTCAAGTTGAATGTGGATCAAACCATCATCAGTGTGGGCTGCGCCCATTAGCTTATTGGCTTGCTGCTCAGTCACGACATCTACTTCGTATTCTTTTAGGTGCTCGGCGAGATCGGTTGCCAGTTTTGGGCCTTCAGTGCGCTTTACCGAAATGAAATTCTCAATTGCCATCGTGTCCATCACCTGACCACCAAAGCGTTTTGCTACTATACCAGTGCGAATACCTTTACGAGCGGCGTATAGTGCTGCAGCGCTACCACCAGGACCACCACCAACAACAAGTACATCGTATGGAGCTTTTTCATTCAGTGTTTTCGCTGCTTTCTCACTCGCACTGTCATCCACTTTGTTTAGAATTTCAGTTAAAGACATACGGCCTTGGCCAAAGAGCTCGCCGTTCACGAATACGCTTGGTACTGCCATGATCTCGCGTTGCTTCACTTCATCTTGGAAGAGTGCACCGTCGATCATGGTTGCTTTTACTTTCGGGTTGATTGCCGCCATCATGTTGAAGGCTTGCACCACGTCAGGACAGTTCTGACACGACAGAGAAATAAAGACTTCTACCTCTAGCTCTTTGTCTAGTGCTGCGATTTGCTTGATCACTTCTGGCTCTAGTTTGATTGGATGGCCGCCAGAGTGGAGTAGCGCAAGAACCAACGAGGTAAACTCGTGTCCCATTGGCAGGCCAGCAAATCTAAGCGCTGTGCTCTTACTCGGGTTAGACACCGTCATTACTGGCTTACGCTTACTTGCTGAGTCGTCACGAACCACGGTGATAAAGTCACTCAGCTCTGCAATTTGGTTGGCAAGCGATAGGATGTCATTTGACGCTTTGCTTTCATCTAGGCTAACCACTAGACGAACATCTTCTTTTACGTTGGCTAGATATTGTTTTAGTTGTTGTTCAATAGCTTGGTCTAGCATGGGTTACATACCTTTTAATGATTATGCTGGATAAAAACAATTGAGGAGAGAGCAAATCAGGCCGAAGGTCGTCAAGGTATCTAACCTGGAATGCTCTCTTATTTAGACGCTAAGCTAGCTAGGAACTCAATGCGCGCTTAGCGTGTACAATCAGTGGCTTAGATTTTGCCAACTAGGTCTAGTGATGGTGCGAGCGTCTCTTCGCCTTCTTTCCATTTCGCAGGGCAAACTTCACCTGGATGCGCTGCTACATATTGAGCGGCTTTCACTTTACGTAGTAAGTCTTCTGCGTCACGACCGATACCTTCAGCAGTGATTTCCATTGCTTGGATAGTACCTTCTGGGTCGATTAGGAAAGTTGCACGGTCTGCAAGACCTTGACCTTCACGCATCACACCGAAGTTGTTTGTGATGTTACCTGTTTGGTCGCCAAGCATGTAGTAGTTGATCTTACCGATGGTATCTGAGCTGTCGTGCCACGCTTTATGAGTGAAGTGAGTATCGGTTGATACTGAGTACACTTCTACGCCACGTTTTTGTAGCTCTTCGTAGTGGTCCGCTAGGTCACCTAGTTCAGTAGGGCAGACGAAAGTAAAGTCTGCTGGGTAAAAGAAGAATACCGCCCATTTACCTAAAACATCTTGTTCTGTTACTTCAACAAACTCGCCGTTTTTGAATGCTGTTGCGCTAAATGGTTTGATTTTCGTGTTAATCATCTCGTTACTTTCCTTTTAAATTATTGGATGAGCAATGTTCGTTGCTTTCGGAAAGTATATTCACATGCACGCTAGATTAAATAAAATTGCTTGTATCAATCCTATTGATAGGCAAATCCTATTAATCTGTATTGTTAACGTCAAGGATCTCACTTGAAGACTCTTTTTTATTTATTTTTCCGCAGGTTACGAAGTTGTCGTCTATCTTTATAAAAATAACTAATGGACGATATCTATGTATCAAGTGACACCGTATCTGTTTTTTTCTGGCCGCTGTGAAGAGGCACTTAGCTTTTATCAACAATGTTTTGGGGGGGTTGTGCTGTCGAAACAATATTTTAAAGATGCGCCTCAACGCATTGAGGGGGCAGACCCAAACTGGATTATGCACGCGGAGTTTGAAGCATTTGGCATGAAGTTGATGTTATCGGATGGGGTTGTGGCTCGTGAGTTAAGTGGTAACAATATCTCGTTGGCGGTTGTGTTGGACAATCTTGATGAACAAGCGCGCTTGTACGATAAGCTTTCTACGGGTGGGCATATCATGATGCCGCTAGCCGATGCTTTTTGGGGCGGACGCTTTGGCAAGGTTGAAGATCAGTTCGGCGTTCGTTGGATGCTGCACTGTGAACTCGTCAAGTAATACAATCTAGTAAAGCTAGTGCTACAGTTTATCGAGTTCTCAATAGTAAACATCTATGGTGAATTTAAACTCACCTTCATCTAGAATTACCCATCAGTTTATTTATCAAAGTTGTATTAAGTTCGTGGCGAGTATCAAAATAACAGTAGATAGGTTGCAACCAGGCTTGCATATTCGACTTCCAGTAAAATGGAACGATCATCCCTTTCTGTTTAATAGCTTTAAGATTAAAGACCAAGAGCAGATCCTAATGATTCGTCACTTAGGCATCAAGCATGTGTTTATTAATCCTGCCCAAAGTGATACTCAACCGTTACCACCTAATGATGATGTGGCCCGCAAAGCCGACGAACAAGGTAAAGAAGAACAGATTGATTTGGAAGCGCAAAAGCTTTGGAAAGAAAAGCAAGACCGAATAGAAAAGCTCAATGCTTATCGACGTCGAGTGATCAGTTGTGAGAAAGAGTTTGAACGTTCCTTATCAAGAATGCGCGCAGTGATGAACAAAATTCGCAGTCGTCCAGAGCAGGCGGTTGATGAAGCAACGTTATTGGTCAATGACATTGTTGATAAATTAATGAGTGATGATAACGTCACGCTGCATTTAATGAATGGCAAAAGTGAATTTGAAGATATCTATTTTCACTCATTGAATGTGTCTGTAGTTGCGATGATGGTTGCGAAAGCGAAAAAGCTCGATGCCAATAAGATAAAAGAAGTCGCGTTTGCGGCGTTGTTTCATGATATGGGCAAAGTGAAGATCCCTACAGCGATATTACGTAAACAAACACGGCTAACTGAACCTGAAACTAATTATCTTAAACTGCACACTAAATATGGGCTTGATATCGCGGCCAATATGAATTGCTTTCCAGAAAGTGCTCGCACCGTCATTGCTCAGCATCACGAGATGAATGATGGGTCTGGTTATCCAGATGGCTTAAAGGAAGAGCAAATTGATGAATTGACACAAATTATTTCGGTCGCCAACGCCTACGATAATTTGTGCCACAGTAATGTACCGTCCGAACAGAAAATACCTTATGTTGCACTCTCTCATCTATATAAGAACTGCAAACATCTCTATAACCACGAAAATCTCGGCCTATTGATCAAGTTTATGGGCATCTACCCGCCAGGCACGGTGGTTCAGTTGTCGAATGATATGGTGGGGTTGGTCATTTCAGTTAATGCGAAAAACATTCTTTTCCCAAACGTGCTTATTTACGACCCCTCTGTTCCGAGGACACAGGCTCCTATCATTGACTTAGCAGAAAAAGAAATAAAGATAGTGAACGCTATCTTACCTAATAAGCTGCCTGATAAAGTGCGTGAATACCTCAACCCGCGCTCTAGGGTTTCATACTTTTTTGATTCCGATGAGTAGTTATCCACAGCGAGTGGTGGATAAGGCCTGAGTAAGCTGAGAGTAAAGTGGGTGTAAAACAGTGCCTGATTAATTACTGTTCGGTTGGGTGTTTTTTACAGAAAAACTGCATTATTTTTCTTGCCTTCCAAATCGAACTCCCTATAATGCGCATCCACTGACACGGCAGACGCCACAAGGCTTCAGCAATGTTAGGTGAGGTAAAAAGTTCTGAGAAAATTAATTTGAAAAAGTATTTGACTCTTCAAATTATCTCGCTAGAATTCACCTCCGCTTTGAGAGAAAACATTCTCGCAAAGCAACGCTCTTTAACAATATAAACCTATCAATCTGTGTGGGCACTCGTTGATGATAATCCAATAGGTTATTGCTTAGGCAATGACCGTTTCTTCGGAAACACATTGGGTTCAATGAACTGAGTGACCAATACGAATAGCTACTTGTAGTTATTTGGCACAGTCAATTCATTATCATTCTGTTGGAATGATAATAGCTTTAAAATTACCGTTTACTTTCGAGTAAGCGCAGTTTTGAAGTCAGTATTCATTGAGCCGAAAAAACTTAAATTGAAGAGTTTGATCATGGCTCAGATTGAACGCTGGCGGCAGGCCTAACACATGCAAGTCGAGCGGAAACGACAACATTGAGCCTTCGGGTGATTTGTTGGGCGTCGAGCGGCGGACGGGTGAGTAATGCCTGGGAAATTGCCCTGA
>NZ_JONH01000029.1 GCF_000711795.1 Vibrio pacinii DSM 19139
TCAACAATCACTTCATGATCGTTATTCGCTTTAGGCTGGTATCGATAAACAGAATCACTAATGCCAACTGCGCGACAAGCAAGACGTAAACTGGCTGCGTATTTCGGTGATTGCGATCGCTCGTTTCGGTTTATTCCGGTCACCTGATCCTGCCGTTTTTCTCTCTTCCTATTTTTACTCTAAGTGATCGGATTGCGCCAGTTTTCTCATCGACTCACCTCCCAGTTCTATTCGATGACTATTGTGTACCAGCCGATCCATTAGAGCGTCAGCGACGGTAGCGTTGCCGATCATGTTGTACCACTCCTTTACAGGTAACTGGCTGATGACGATTGTACTGCTATTTTGGTAACGGTCTTCAAGCACTTCTAATAAGTGACCAGCATGCTCTTGGGTTAGCTTTTCCATCCCCCAGTCGTCGAGGATCAGAAGAGCTTTCTTAGCCAACGATTGAAGTTGCTTTTGATAGCTACCATCCAGACGGCCTGCAGTCAGATCATCAAGCAAGCGAGTTAATCGGTAGTATCTGACCGTTTGTTGTTGGTCGCAGGCGCTGGTTGCAAGTGCGCAGCCAAGATACGTTTTGCCTGCTCCTGTTGGGCCTGTGATCAAGATGTTCTGGTGTTTGTATAGATAACTTCCCGTTAGAAGTTCGCTCATCTGTTTGCGATTGAGATTTCGTCCCTCCTTGTAGATGAGTTGGTTCGGCTGAGCATCCACTCTCAGTTTGGCTTGTCGTTTTAAGCGTTGGATTTTTGTCTGATTGCGATTCAAGATTTCACTTTCCAGAAGAAGGCTTAGCCTTTCCTCGAAGTCCAACTCTGCGTAGGTGCTAAGTTGTTCTTGTTGCTGCTCTAACGCTTTCACTACATGGCTCAAGCGGAGGGTTTTGAGTTGGTCGTTCAGTGCGTTCATATCCTTTCTCCTAGTGGTAACAGTTCGGGCCACGAACATTGCTGTGAACAAGGTTCGGCGTACTTGCTTTGTCTTTACTCAGTTGCCCTTCACGATTGTTCTTCAGCAGATTATTGATGAAGGTGTAGTTAGGCTTTGTCAGCATCAGTGCATCTTTACAGGCTTGCTCTAAGCGCGATTCACCATGCGTTTTACTCAGATTGAGCAGCCCAAGACAGGAACGATAAGACTGCTCTGGATGAGGCTTGGAGTTAAGCATCTTATTGACGACTTCTCGTGTGGCTGGGCCGATATTGGCTCCCCAGTTGAGTAAGCGTCCAGGCGACCACTTCTGATGTTGATGATTACTCGGCATGTGCTCTGATTGAGTACTGTTTCCACGCTCCCTTTGGCTGCGTGGATGCTGGGCGACTAAGTTACCCTGATGGTAGATCTGCACCAGACGGTTGGAGGCTTCCAGCTCGACATGGTGGCCAACAAGTTGATGGGGGACCGAGTAATAGTGACGGCGATATTCGATGTGATAGTCAGGCCCAACTTTGGCTCGCTTGGTTTCGGTATACAGGTAACGCTGTTTGGGGAGGGGCTTTAACGCAGGCTTATCGAGTTTGTCGAACAATGATTGACGACTCGCGCCATACTGTTTCATCTCACGTTGGTTTAACTCATTCATGAGTTCTCGGATGGCGAGATTCAGCGCTTTGAAGGTATGGAAGGTTTGGTGTCGCAGTCGCATCATGATCCAGCGTTCCACTAGGAGCACGGCATTCTCTGCCTTGGCTTTGTCTTTCGGTTTGTAAGGGCGAGCAGGCATCACTGCGGTTTGATAGTGATTCGCCAGTTTTTGATAGCTGTCGTTAAGTCTCGGCTCATAACGATTAGCTTTGGTGACCGCGCTACGTAGATTATCGGGAACCAAGAGCTGTGGTACACCACCGAAGTGTTCGAACGCATTAGCATGCGCCTCTAACCAGTAGGACTTACTTTGGCTCGGGAAGGCTTCAACATAGGTGTAATTGGACGCGCCTAAAGTCGCGACGAACACTTCCGCTTCACGCACTTCTCCTGTGTCAGGGTTGACCACCTGAAGCCTCGGCCCACAGTAGTCGATAAACAGCTTATCACCCGCTACATGAAGCTGGCGCATGCTGCGCTTTTGGGTTTTGAACCAGCGAGTGAAGTGCTCGCAGAACTGAGTGTAAGCGTAAGCTTGCTCTTGATATTGCTCATGATATTCCTGCCAGAGCAGTATCTTCGTCATGCCTTTACGTCTGAGTTCGACTGCGTATTGAGTGAAGTCTGGCATGACTTTATCGCGACTAGCTTTCTTGCCGTGATACAGCACCTGCGTGAGATCAGCATCGCTGCAACTTTCGGGCAGAGGCCAGCCAAGTTGACTTTGTTTAAAGCGAGTAAGGAGTTCCGATATGGTAGACGGGCCGAGTTTCAGGCAAGAAGCGATACCACGATTGGAGAGACCGCAGTCGTACTTAAGGCGTAATACCTCTTTGATTTTGTTCATTGGAGTTCTCTTTTTGGCCATTATCGCTTCCTTACGTTCTTGTTTAAGAAGTAAAGAATAGCGAGCTATTGATTTAAAAGAGAAAAAGGCAGGATTTCGGACATTCCGATCGCGGTTTTCGCTATTCCGATCACCGATTTCGGAGTTAGGCTAAAAGTGATCGGATAATCGCGGAATCAGTGATCGGTTTAAACCGAAATGGGTGATCGGATAATCCCGAAATGACTGATCGGAATGCTCCGAAATATGCAACTGGCATTGTGCCGTTGTCTGGCATACTCAACCAGTTCTCGTCTTATCGCTGGCTTTACAGCTTTTTTTCTACGATGTCTTTGAGAATTCGATGCTCTAAGCTCAACTCAGCAAACATGGCTTTCAAGCGACGATTCTCCTCTTCTAAGTCTTTAAGGCGTTTGACTTCAGAGGCTTCCATCCCACCGTATTTGGCTTTCCAGTTGTAGTAGGTGGCATCTGAAATGCCGTATTCACGGCACACTTCATTGACCTTACGACCAACTTCCACTTCTTTTAAGATTTTGACGATTTGTGTTTCTGAGTAACGTGATTTTTTCATCGCGAGTTCTCCTTCTATGCTCAGTCTAAGCCGAAGAACTCTAAAATGGTATGCCACTAGTTTAGGGGAGGTTTACAAGGACATAAGCTCTATTGTGCCCTTCTTGTAGTGAGAATTGCCTAACATGTAACTACAAAATCGACGGTCGTGGCGACGAAGGTGACAGTATGGAGCTTACTCAATCAATGATTAATAGTCGTTCTAAAAAAGTTTATGGTTCAAGCAGCCTGCTATTATTTTTTAAACAGGTGATAATAGATGTTTGACATTTAAGAGTGTCGCATTTCAAAGTTGGATTTGTTCTAACGGCTTAGTAAGTGTAACATGCTCACATTTTCAAACCAATTTTTTAATGTTAAGGCGTAGCTCTGGAAGATATTCTGCGCCACATTTAGTTAATAAAATTATAGGACTTAAGATGAAAATCTGTGTTGTTGGTGCAGGCTGGTATGGTTGTCATGTAGCTTTGTCTTTACTTCAAAAAGGAGTTAAAGTCGATGTCTTTGAAAGAAGTGATCGAAGTATTTCCGGAGCTTCAAGGTATAACCAAAATAGGTTGCATCAGGGCTTCCATTATCCTAGAGATTATGAGACTAGAAAACAATCATTAGAGGGTTTTGATTGGTTCATTGAGCATTATGGAAATCTTGTAGCAACTGTTAGTAATAATATTTATGGTATCGCGGATAAAGTAAGTAACGTAGATTTTGAAACTTATAAGCAGATAATGACCGCATCTCACTTGGTTTATGATGATTTAGTTAGTTCGGATATTAAAAGTAAGTTTAGAAATGTGAGTGGCATGATAAATACCACTGAAAAATTGATTTTGAATCATCAAGCTAGTAGATATTTTGATGATGTATTAAGTGGGCATATAACTTATAAAAAATTCGTCGACTTATCAGATGATGAAATTGTTTTAGACCTTAAAGATAAATATGACTTTATTATTGATTGTACATGGGGTTGCGCAAGGAAAATACCTGAATTTGATTATTATTACGAGCCTTGCATTTATTTTTATTACAAGAAAAAAATCAAGGTTGAATTTTCCATGACACTGATGGATGGTGAATTTTTTTCCATTTACCCTTATGATGGTGATATTTATACACTTACCTCAGTAAGAAATACACCAATATCAAAGACATATGACAAGAACTGTGTTGGTGAGTTGTTTCAGAGTGCTAAGCAAGAGTCATATATTACAAGGAAGAGAGAGTTGTTCGAAGAAGAAGTTAAGTCATACTACCCTGAATTTTTGGATGACTTTGAATACTTGGAGCCGGTTTTTAGCTTAAAAACAAAGCTTGTAAGTGGCACCGATTATAGAGGGTGTATGATTGCGCGTGAAGGTCAACTGATTAGTATTTTCTCTGGAAAAATAGATACGTTACATATAGCGGAACAAGAAATTATGAAGGTGATTTTTGGTGAGTAAAAAGCTCCTAATTGTTGGCTCTTCTTCTTTTTTATCGGAAGAAATAACGCGTAAATTCAATAATGATTTTGAAGTTTTTAATTTTGGTCGTGGAAAGCTTAATGATAAAATTATTGATGTTCTTGATTTGAGTTCGGATAATATCTTCAAAATATTTGAGGATGACTTTGATTTTTATGTTTTTAATTTAGGTCATTTGCTTAATAAGAATATAGTTAATCAAACTGAACAAGAGATAATATCTTCTATTAAGATTAACTCGCTTTTTTCTATCAAATCATCTGAATATATATTATCTACTAATGACAGAGCAAGGATCATTATTATTGGGTCTGAATCAGGTAAAAAAGGATCTTATGATACGTCATATTTTATATCAAAATCTATATTAAGATCTTATGTCAAAGAAAGATTTTTATATAGTCAAAATCAACAACTGATATTGATATCGCCATCAACTATAGAAGATAGTGCAATGACCATGTCAAGAATAGATACCGAACGGCTCAATACATATCGTAATAATCATCCTAAAAAGCGGTTTTTGAGTAACTCCGAAGTAGTTGATGTTATATATGATTTACTTTCGAAAGAATCTACCTATTTAACGAATATAGAAATAGAGATTAATGGGGGTAAGTTCGCTAGGATGAAATACTAATAGTAGTGTAAAAATATCATAAGATATGCCCTTAGTGCTAGGTAAGATCGCGCACGTTTTAAACCATTGGAATGATTAAGTTCACAATCATATTTACCCGTGACCATATATGCTCCGTTTTATAAAGAGCAGTTACTGTTAAAGCGCGCTTCTGGGTTTAATGAATATTTTCACGTGGTAATAGAAGCTTTGTTGTCGAAATCGTATGAACTAAATCAGAATCTTGAAGTGGTATCTTACAGATGAAAGGGAATACCAAGCAAAATGCTTAGAAAATATTTTTCTATTTTGGTGTGAAGCGTAATGAATGGCTTTAATGTCTGGAAAGTAATAGACGTGTAACTTGTGCTTGTTGGCACGCGTACAGATGTCAGCATCCTCAAAATACATGAAGTACTTTTCATCAAATCCGGTTAATTGCTCAAAGCATCTTACTTTAAATAGTAAAAATGAACCCGCCGCCCATTCTATTTTTATTGGCTGTTCTATCTGGCGCTTATCGAAGATGTCATTGCGCTTAATCCCCAAAAGTGATTTGATTGGAGTTAGGAGTTTTGGGTATCGGCGAATCGAGTTGTCATACGTACTTAATGATCGATCAGTGAACAAGTTAATTGCTGAAATATCGGCATTGTATTCTTGTGCTTGGTTTATAAGCTGGTAAAGGCTTTTAGTATCGATCTCAACATCAGGATTCAGCACTAAAAAATAATCTAGCGGAGAGGCTTTTAGCTCAATCATACAATATTGAAACACTTCATTATTATTGGCGCCAAACCCCTTTACCGTTTCCCCTTGAATTAACTTTATTCTATGTTTTATGCAATAATCTGAAAGAGCATCAGTAGTAGGAGTGTTGGATTTGATAATAACTGTAAAGTCCTTGGCGAGATCAGCCAGCGTTGGATTAGCTACGATCATGTCATCGTGGTTGTGATTGATGATAGATATAAAAAGTTTCATTAGGTTTTATCTTTGTTGACTGTGGTTAGGCTCATAGCCAGTAGGAGCATCAAACAGAATACGCTTTATGCAGTCAGCATCAAAGTTATGGCAACAGCTATCGAGTTCATCAAGCAGTTTCTCCATCTCAGTCCAAGATAGCTTTTCTTCACTCGCTGTCATGATTTTCTGATGCCCAGTTCCTTCCACGTTGTCTCCGATCAAAAGCTCTTCATAGAGCTTTTCTCCGGGTCTTAGGCCAGTGAACTTGATCTCAATATCACCTTCTTCCGCGCTATTTTCCGTGTGTACCTTTAAACCCATCAGGTGAATCATTCGTTTGGCCAGATCTAAGATTTTTACTGGCTCGCCCATGTCTAATACAAATACTTGTCCATTATGGCCCAGTGCACCCGCTTGGATGACGAGCTGAGCCGCTTCTGGGATAAGCATAAAGTAGCGGATAATGTCTGGGTGAGTCACTGTCACAGGCCCCCCACAGCGAATTTGCTTTTTAAACAGCGGCACGACAGAGCCTGATGACCCTAGTACATTGCCAAACCGGACCATGGTAAACGTGGTGCCACTTTGTTTATCCGCAAGGGCTTGTAGAACAAGTTCGGCTAGTCTTTTACTTGCACCCATAATGTTCGTTGGGCGCACGGCCTTATCTGTTGAGATTAAGGTAAAGTTTTTGACGCCTGTTTCTATCGCTGCATTTGCGCAAGCTAAGGTGCCAAATACGTTGTTACGAATGCCCTCAATAATATTGTCTTCAACGATAGGCACGTGTTTGTAGGCAGCCGCGTGATAAACGGTTTCAATGCTATGAGATTTCATTAGGTTGCTGAGTCGATTTTCATTTTGTACTGACCCCAATGCTGCGATTACTTTAGTCTCAATCTTTAGCCTTGATACCATAGCCGAAAGTTCATGATCTATTTGGTATAGATTGTATTCGTTGAGTTCAAACAAAATTAATGACTTGGGTTTTTGGCTAATGATTTGTCTGCATAACTCTGATCCTATTGAGCCACCAGCGCCTGTTACCATTACATTTTTGCCAGTAATATTTTTCGCTAGCAGTTCTTTATCTGGGTCCACTGGTGCGCGTCCGAGTAGGTCCGCAACATCAAGGTCTTTTACTTCTGTTGCTTCGGCTCTTCCTGCAGCAATATCTTCAACAGAAGGTACAGATTGAACTTCAATTGGCCAATTCGACAGTTTTTCAACTAATCGTAGTCGTCGGCCTTTGTTTATACTATTGATCGCTAGCAGTAGCTTGACTGGTTGGTATAAGGATTGGATTTTATCGAACTCTTTCGGATGATGCACTTTAATACCAAACATTATCTGCCCGGTTTTAGTTGGATCATCATCTATGATGGCAATCGGATGGTACTCGTCTCCTTGAATTAGCGCGTAAGCGAGATCTCTCCCAGTAGAGCCTGCGCCATATATTACCACATTAGGCTTCTGTCTTTTGTAATAGTGATAGTAGATTGTTCTGATAAAAATACGAGGGCCACCTAAGCTTAAAATTGCTAAACCAGCGTATATAAAAGGGACACTGCGTGGGATAAATGTATGAAAAAAGAAGCCACTTAGCGCAAGACCAACAGCAGATAGCAATACTGCCAGAAAGATATGTCCAATTGCTGGAAGCATCATATATCTCAGCACTGCGCGGTACATACCTAATTTGGCAAAGCAATAAATCGTAACGATCACTGTCACTATAAGGCTGCAAAGTTCTTCGACCCCAATTGAGAAAGTGTAGCTCCCAAGCCTTAAAGCTATTGCTAAATATAAAGAGGTGATAACAGCAAATAAATCATAGAAGATGCTGATTAATCGCTTGTTGCGTCGACTTGCATTGAGAAGAAGTTGAATTGGGGTGAACATCGAATACTACTGCCAACTTATAAGTACATCTATTATGTCGTCGCTATTCTAGAAACCTTTAGTGTTAATGGCTAGAGGGAAGAGGTATCATTTTGTGCAAATGTGAGAGAGTCAGGTATGTCGGCGCTATTTATATATGCATTTACTATCGTTGCCCGTCTATAAATCTTTACAAGAAGGTGAAATGAAAATACTAGTCACAGGCAGTACAGGATTTGTTGGTGAGCGTGTATGTAGCCTAGCGACCAAGCGAGAATGGAATGTTCGCTCTGTGGTTCGACGGCATGCATTAGCAGATGATAATACCGTTATGCTCTCAAGTATAGACGCTGATACCGATTGGTCTGGTGCCTTGAAAAATATCGATTGTGTTGTGCACTGTGCTGCTCGTGTTCACCAGATGGAAGAAACAAAGTTTGATGTTTTGGCGGCTTATCGTGAAGTAAATACGCTCGGGACGCTTAATCTTGCCCGGCAAGCTTCTAAAGCTGGTGTGAAGCGTTTTGTGTTCATTAGCTCAATCAAAGTTAATGGTGAATACACTGAGCAAGGAGAGCCATTCCAGCCACATGCATCTAGCCCACCCATCGATCCTTATGGTTTAAGCAAGTATGAAGCAGAAGTCGGTTTGAAGGAGCTGGCAGCTGAAACCGACTTGGAAGTGGTGATTATCAGGCCACCACTGGTTTATGGTCCGGGGGTTAAGGCGAACTTCTTATCCCTGCTTCGTTGGACGAAAAAGAAGATCCCGCTACCATTTGGGGCTATTTATAATCAACGTAGCTTGGTTTATGTTGATAACCTCGCCGATTTAATCCTTGAGTGCTGTTTAAACCCTAACGCGCAGGGTAAAGTGTTTTTAGTGTCGGATGACCACGATGTTTCAACTACAGAACTATTAAGCTGTGTAGCTAAGCAAATGGGCAAGCCAAACCGCTTAATACCGATTCCTGCTAGCTGGTTGAAAGGGGCTAGCACACTGATTGGAAAGCCTGCTATTGGCCAACGTATCTGCTCTAACCTGCAAGTGGATATTAGTGACACAAAGTGTACTTTGAACTGGCAGCCGCCAGTGAGCTTTGAACAAGGTATTCGTAATACAGTTAAAGCTTATCTAGATTCTGAATAATCAGTAAACAAAAGGTTTATACATTGATTCGTCTATTTGATTTTTTCTTCGCTCTGATGGGCATTGTTTTTTTATGGCCTATTTTTATCGTGATTTACATCATTGGTTATTTTGACACGGGCTCACCGGTGTTCTGTCAAACCCGAGTAGGGCGCAATCAGCAGCCATTTACGCTGATTAAGTTTCGTACCATGCCAGTGAACACCCAATCTGTGGCAACTCATTTAGTCGGTGCAAGCTGTGTCACCAAACTCGGGAGCTTTCTACGCAAAACCAAGTTGGATGAACTGCCACAACTGATTAACGTTCTAAAGGGCGAAATGAGTCTTGTAGGGCCGCGCCCATGTTTGTTTAATCAACAAGAGCTTATTGATGCACGACAATCCAAAGGTGTGTTTGATGTGAGACCGGGGATTACTGGTTTGGCGCAAGTCAACGAAATCGATATGTCCACACCAGAGTTATTGGCTGAGTGGGATGAACGTATGATTCGTTCAATGACGGTCAAAGCTTACTTTACCTACATTATTCAAACTGTGCTCGGTAAAGGCGCAGGGGATCGAGTATAGGTGCGTGCTAACCATGACCTACACGAGCACCCACCTCAGAATTTCGTAGTTTGATTACAAAATCTGCTTCAAAACCCGATCTGCTTTCACGCGGGTAATCTTACGCATCAGCTTCTGCACTGCCTCCGGATAATCTTCAAACTTCTCTAGTTGCTTATAGGTGCAGATCAACTGAGTGTGTTGAAGAATATTCGCGACTTCTTGCTCAAATTGCGGCGTTAAATGATGGTAATGATCTTGGATAAAAATACCGTTTTCGAGATCAAGTTTCCAAGCGCGTGGGTTTAAGTTGTTTCCGGTGATAAACATATAACGTTTATCTACCCAAATGCCTTTGAGGTGGAAGCTGTTTTCATCGTGTTTCCACAAGTGAATCGAGAGTTTACGACTAGCGATATTGGCTTCATTGGCCTTAGCAAATAGGCGTAAGTTACGCTCGTACAGATAAGGCAATCCACCAATCGTTTTAAATTCTTCTTCTGGCGAGATGTAAAAGTCATTAGCGGTTTTGTCACCAACCACAATGGTCACTTTTACGCCGCGTCTTAGGGCCTTTTTAACCTCTTTCGCTACACTGCGTGGAAAGTTGAAGTATGGCGTGCAGATAAAAATTTCATCTTTGGCTTTAGCCAACAGCTGATTAATGCCTTGGTTGAGCTTATTGCGTTTTTTCCC
Source organism: Vibrio pacinii DSM 19139 (assembly GCF_000711795.1). Taxonomy (GTDB): domain Bacteria; phylum Pseudomonadota; class Gammaproteobacteria; order Enterobacterales; family Vibrionaceae; genus Vibrio; species Vibrio pacinii. The sequence goes on from NZ_JONH01000029.1 coordinate 10,337, forward strand.
CACCCCGACAATTGGTGTGATTGCCACGTGATCTGGTGTGATTTCTTGCGGCTCAAATTGATACTGAGCTTTGGCCAGTAATGCTCGCAGTTGGCGAATTTGCGCCTTGATCTCTTTAGTCTCGGGTTTATTGGCACAGGTGAGATCATAAACGGCTGGGTGAGCAACTAACTCGTTTTGAACAAAGTTGACCATGCTGTCTGCCAATGCTTTGTTGCTTATCAGGTGATAGCGGTCAAAACGATAACGTTCTTTATAATTTAGGTAGATATTATTCAGGCTGGCGCCGCTGTAAAGTACTTGGTCATCAATAATGAAGCCTTTTAGGTGCAACACCCCAAACACTTCTCGGCCACGCACAGGTACGCCATAAACAGGAACTTTGTACTGGTGTTTATCAGCAAAGGCCTTATACATCGCAGCATTGGTTTCACCAGGTTCGGCGCCAATCAATCCGCGTTGTGCACGGTGCCAGTCTACGCAGACTGTAATGTCTAAGCCTGGGTTACGTTGCTTAGCCTGATAAAGCTCGGTCAAAATCTCACGACCAGCTTCGTCATCTTCAAGGTAAAGGGCGACAAGGTAGATTCGTTTACTGGCCTGACGAATCGCTTCAATTAAGCGAATTCGAAAGTCTTTGGCAGCATACAGCGTTTCAAACATCGCTGGATCTTGCGCCAAAGTAGGCAGTTGCTCGAATAAATTCCTATTAGTCATCATGTTGGATGGATTACCTTTACTTACAGTGGACAGGGATATTAGCAAACAAAGCAAGAAGATTCGAGTAGTGGAATACGAGAGTGTGGCAATGTTAGATTCTGAATCACGTTCGTGCCTCACTGTTCAGAATGACGAGATTTGACTTTGGTGTTAACTCTATTTGTTCAGAATGACAACTTTGGGTTATCCGCAGTCTAAGGCGACGTGCGGTGGATCTTATTCAGAATGACGGAGTGTTGTAGTATCGCTACTCGCTACTCGCTACTCGCTACTCGCTACTCGCAAGCTAATCTCCCCACCAATAAAGCTCTCGATGCCGTGCTCGGTCTCAAGCAGTACTGCGCCTTGCTCATTGATGCCCTTGGCAATACCGCTTATTTCTCTTGGCCCCATGATCAGTTTGATCGGCCGACCAATATAATTATCCAAGCGATTCCAGCGTTCGACAAAACCGTGCATGCCATATACTTCATAATCACTTAGTGCGCGGTGTAGCGTTTGGATCATCGTGACGGCCAATTGGTTACGGTCAAACGGTTGCGATTGTGCCACTTCCGTTAGGCTCGTCCACGGTTGGGTAATCCCTTGAGTATCCTCTGCCATCGTCAAGTTCATCCCCATGCCAATCACTAGATTCGCCGCCGCACCTGCTTGGCCTGACATCTCAACTAAAATACCGGCTAACTTTCGATCGTGATAATAAAGATCGTTGGGCCATTTGAGCTTAACGCCGTTTAAGCCCAGCTCTTCAAGCGCCTCGACAATGGCCACACCAACCACCAAGCTCAGCCCCATCGCCGCCGCCATACCGGCATCTAAGCGCCAGAACATAGATAAATATAAGTTAGCACCAAAAGGCGACACCCATTCACGCCCACGACGTCCACGGCCTTTGGCTTGATACTCCGCGATGCACACGGTGCCAGACTCTAAGCTATCGATGCGCTCGAGCAAATATTGATTGGTCGAATCGATGATTGGAATCAGTTGCACAGGAGTGGTCAGTTGCTTGGAAAGAAGCGCTTGGTCAAGTAACTGCATCGGAGTAGCAAGTTGATAGCCTTTGCCTTGCACACTAAAAATATCCACGCCCCATTGCTGAATGCCTTTGACGTGTTTACTAATTGCGGCGCGCGACACACCAAATTTTTCACCGAGCTGCTCGCCAGAATGAAAACCGCCCTGAGCCAATATGTGTAAAATGGCGAGTTTGATTGAGTGGTCTTTCATTGGCGCTGCTCCAAAATAGTGTCGAGATTGGTTTCTGCTAGCGCGCCCATAAAACGGACTTCGTGTTCAAGTTTAATCTGATAGCGCTGATAAACGCTGTCGCGAATGTGAGCGGCAAGGTTTACCACATCGTCGGCACTGGCTTGATTGGCATTTATCAGCACCAATGCTTGCTTCGGGTGAACTTGCGCACCGCCGACAGTAAACCCTTTAAGCTGACATTGATCGATAAGCCAACCCGCGGCGACTTTCATCTGATCGTCAGCAGGATAGGCAACAATGTTCGGAAATTGCGCTTTAAGTCGTTCAAAGTGGGGCATTGATATGATTGGGTTTTTAAAAAAACTACCGGCATTACCCACTTTTTCTGGATCGGGAAGTTTCTCAATACGAACTTGGCATACACGTTGAAAAATATCGTTGGCACTGATGCCTGCGGTGGAATGATGTTGCTCACCCTTAATCGTTAAGGCGCGCAGTGGGCCGTACTCAATATTGGCTTGCCAAGCTTTGTTGAGTTTCAAGCCAATCGCGGTGATGATGACTTTGCCTTGCAGTTCACGTTTGAAAATCGAGTCTCGATAGCCAAACTGACATGACTCTGCACTGAGCCTTTGTACGGTGAAGTCTTCTAGATCAAGCACATCGACATACTCACAAACATCTTGAAGTTCAGTGCCATACGCGCCAATGTTTTGAATGGGAGCACTGCCACAGCAGCCAGGGATCAACGCTAAGTTTTCAAGTCCAGCATAGCCTTGCTCAACCGACCATTTGACCAGTGATGGCCAATCTTCGCCACCAGCAATGTGTAAGTGCCATGCCGTGTCTGTTTCTGTCACGGTTTTTCCTTGCAGACGATTGAGAATTACCACGCCTTGATAGGCTTGGGTAAACAGCATATTGCTGCCTCTGCCCAAGACAAGCTTAGGTAAGCTCACCCAATCTGGATTTTGATAGATGGCTTTCAAATCGTCGACACAGTGCGCTTTCACTAAGTAAGCACAAGTCTGAGGAATCGAAAAGGTATGGTAGTGACTTAAGTCTGCGTTGGCTTTAATTTGCATTGCTTTTGCTGGCTAATCTAAACTGCCTGCATTCTACCTCAATTTAGCCCTTGGTTTTACTCTTTGATGAATACGCTGCAGATAGAAACGCTAGACCCAATTAAACTGCCGCTGGTGGCCCGCTTGTATAAAGCGCACTATCCTGCCGGTAAAGCGAAGAAAGATGAATTGACGATTGTCGGCTATCATCAAAGCCAAATGGTCGCCCTAGTACGTTTGCGTAATGTTGAACAATATCGATTATTAACGGGGATGTTGGTGGTGCCTGACTATCGGCAACATGGTTTTGGTCATCAGCTTATGGCCTTCTGTCAGCAGCAAGTGTTGAAGGTGGGGGATTACTGTTTCGCTTACCAACACCTTGAAGGGTTTTATGCTCAACATGGGTTTCAAACCACTGACTGGATGGCATTGCCTAATAATCTCAAGCCGCTGTTTGAGCGCTATAGCCGAACCAAAAGCTTAGTGGCGATGCAATATATCGAGATGTAAAGCATTTGCTTTATAAAGCGGTTGCTCCATAATATTTAAGTGGTTTAGGGAGCAAACATGAAAAGCGTCGAGAGAATACTACAAACCGTTAAGCGTGGTGGTGCGGTGACCGCAAAGCAAATCGCTGATGAATTAGCGATGACTACTATGGGCGCACGGCAACATTTGCAAGGGCTTGAAGATGACGGGTTGCTCGCGTTTGAAGACGTAAAGGTGAAAGTTGGCCGCCCAACTCGTCACTGGTCTTTGACGCCAAAGGGGCACGCTCAGTTCACCGATCGCCACGGTGAGTTGACAATTCAAATGATTGAAGCGGTTGAATCCTTGTTCGGCGTAGAAGGGCTACAAAAAGTCGCCGATGAACGTGAAGCCAAAACCTACCACCTCTACTCCTCCGAGTTGGAGCAATGCCAAACCCTTGAAAAAAAGCTGCATCGATTAGTCTCTCTTCGCCAGCAAGACGGTTATATGGCCGAGCTAGAAACGTGGGGTGAGAGCTTTTTATTGATCGAAAATCATTGCCCAATCTGTAAAGCCGCCACACGTTGTCCCAGTTTATGTCAGTCAGAGCTCAACATCTTTCAGCGCCTGCTTGGCGATAAATTTCACATCGAGCGCACAGAACATATCGTCGAAGGTCAACGACGCTGCGTATATAAAATCAACAGCTTGGTATAGTTCCCCCTGTATTATTGCTAGGACATCAAGTTCCTCGATACACAATTGCGCTTTTTTCGACTATTTTTAATAGTGGTGTTGATAGTTTAATCAACACTAGAGGAGGCAGCATGAACTCACCGTTAATCAACCAAACCCTTCCGTCATTTGATGAGTTAATGGCGCTAGCAGAAAGTAATCCGATTGCTTTTGCTCAGTTTAAACATCAAATGTGCCAAGAGCTAATTCAATCGGCCTCTGAACCAATGCAAGATCGGCTTTGGGCGCAGCAAAGCCACATCGACCGTGTGGTGGGTAATTGTAAAAATCCTAACCACGCTAATGTGGTTTTAATGCGTGAACTGGTATCGCAAATGGTCAAATTCCAAGATGTGCTCGACAGGGATGTTGATTCTAGACCAAAAGCCGAGATTATCCCTTTTGATCAATGGCGCTAGTTGGGTTGGGTGGGGGTTATATGGACTCCAAAGCGGCATATGGTGAATTAATGTAGATTCGTTGAAACCAGGTTCTAAAACACGTTCGTCAGAATGACAGCTTTGGTTGATCCCCATCCTGCGTACTGTCGATGGTCTCTATTTCGTCATTCCGGAAACGAGGGACGAGTTATCCGGAATCTAATGTGGCATATGGTGAATTAATGTTGAGTCTGTGAAACCAGATTCTGAATCACGTTCGTATCTCCCTGTTCAGAATGACGTCCTCTTTAGCTCACTTTTCTAACGCATCACTCAAATCTAACCTCGATCACAAAAAACTTCGCTTTGCCCCTTGGGTTTGTCTTGATTGCCCCTCATATAACTACCACAAGGCTTTGGCGCCTGTTCAAGGCAATTATCACATCAACATGGAAATTTTCAGGAGAAGACGACCAATGAACATTCGTCCATTACACGACCGAGTTATTGTAGAACGCCAAGAAGTTGAGTCTAAATCAGCGGGTGGTATTGTTCTTACTGGTTCTGCCGCAGAGAAATCTACTCGCGGTGTTGTTCTTGCTGTAGGTAAAGGCCGCATCCTAGAAAACGGTACAGTGCTACCGTTGGACGTTAAAGTTGGTGATACGGTAATCTTCGCTGAAGGCTACGGTACCAAAACTGAAAAAATCGACGGTAAAGAAGTGCTGGTAATGTCTGAAAACGACATCATGGCAATCGTTGAATAAATAGCAATCATTGAGTAATTTTTTGCTCAAGTTCAAGCATTAATCCAACCAAAGAATTTAGAAAAGGAAACTAAAGATGGCTGCTAAAGACGTTAAATTTGGTAATGACGCACGTATTAAAATGCTAGAAGGTGTCAACGTTCTCGCTGACGCTGTAAAAGTAACGCTCGGTCCTAAAGGCCGCAACGTGGTGCTAGACAAATCTTTTGGTGCGCCAACTATCACAAAAGATGGTGTATCAGTTGCACGTGAAATCGAACTTGAAGACAAGTTCCAGAACATGGGCGCGCAAATGGTAAAAGAAGTAGCGTCTCAAGCAAACGACGCTGCAGGTGATGGTACAACTACTGCGACAGTTCTAGCGCAATCTATCATTACTGAAGGCCTTAAAGCGGTTGCAGCGGGTATGAACCCAATGGACCTTAAACGTGGTATTGATAAAGCCGTTATTGCTGCAGTTGAAGAGCTGAAAAAGCTGTCTGTACCATGTGAAGACACCAAAGCTATCGCGCAAGTCGGTACTATCTCTGCAAACTCTGACGTCAGTGTTGGTAACATCATTGCAGAAGCGATGGACAAAGTTGGTCGTGATGGTGTTATCACGGTTGAAGAAGGTCAAGCGCTGCAAGATGAGCTTGATGTGGTAGAAGGTATGCAGTTTGACCGCGGTTACCTGTCTCCTTACTTCATCAACAACCAAGAAGCGGGATCTGTTGAACTAGAAAACCCATTCATTCTTCTGATCGACAAGAAAGTATCTAACATTCGTGAGCTTCTACCGACATTAGAAGCGGTAGCAAAAGCGTCACGTCCGTTATTGATCATTGCGGAAGATGTTGAAGGCGAAGCGCTAGCAACACTGGTTGTCAACAACATGCGCGGTATCGTGAAAGTCGCGGCAGTGAAAGCACCTGGTTTCGGTGATCGTCGTAAAGCCATGCTACAAGACATTGCGGTTCTAACTGGCGGTACGGTGATTTCTGAAGAAGTGGGTCTAGAGCTTGAAAAAGTAGTACTAGAAGACCTAGGTCAAGCGAAACGTATTGCGATCACTAAAGAAAACACCACCATCATCGATGGTATGGGTGAAGAAGCGATGATCCAAGGTCGCGTGACGCAAATTCGTCAGCAAATCGAAGAAGCGACTTCAGATTACGACAAAGAGAAACTGCAAGAACGCGTTGCTAAGCTCGCGGGCGGTGTTGCTGTGATCAAAGTTGGCGCTGCAACTGAAGTTGAAATGAAAGAGAAGAAAGACCGTGTAGAAGATGCATTGCATGCGACTCGCGCTGCGGTTGAAGAAGGTGTTGTTGCTGGTGGTGGTGTGGCTCTTATCCGCGCTGCTTCTAAGATTGTTGACCTAGAAGGTGACAACGAAGATCAAAACGTTGGTATTCGCGTCGCACTGCGTGCAATGGAATCACCACTTCGTCAAATCACTAAGAACGCTGGTGATGAAGACTCAGTGGTTGCTAACAACGTTAAAGCGGGTGACGGTAGCTACGGTTACAACGCTGCAACGGGTGAGTACGGCGATATGCTTGAAATGGGTATTCTAGACCCAACTAAAGTGACTCGCAGTGCACTTCAGTTCGCGGCATCGGTTGCTGGTCTTATGATCACAACAGAAGCGATGGTTACAGACCTACCAGCTAAAGACTCTTCAGCAATGCCTGATATGGGCGGCATGGGTGGCATGGGTGGTATGGGCGGCATGATGTAAATTACCCCCTAGCTATTCAGCGGCAAAAACGGAGACTTCGGTCTCCGTTTTTATGTTTGGAGATGTATGGTGAGTAAGTTTTTTTCAATTCCAAATATCGTCATTCCAGAAACGAGGGACGAGTTATCTGGAATCTAAAGCGTGCGCAGCGAAAGTGTAGTAAACCCAGATTCTGAATCACGTTCGTTCCTCA
>NZ_JONH01000030.1 GCF_000711795.1 Vibrio pacinii DSM 19139
ACCACCCAACCTAAAGCATTGTACCGTAAACACTAAAATTGAAGTAGAAGCAAAAATGCCAGGCGTTGAGAATCCCTCTTAAATTGTTTGTTATATGCTTTACTCAGCGCCAGGAGGAGTCGGTGTAGGGTTTGTAGGGCTGTCACCTGCACCAGTAGGTTGATAACCGGCACCAGGCTCACCACTTGGCATAGGTGCTGGCTGGGAAGGCTGGTAGCCTTTGTGTAGATCTGAAGGTGATACTTGTGGTTGATAGCCATTATTTGAAATTTTTCTTTCTGTCATTTTAAACGTCCCTAAATTCAATATGAGAGATTTCGCTGGTCAAGATAATGACTCCGGCAGTTTTGTTTATCGCTCGCTCAAATGAGCCATCACTTCCAAGTTTCCAGGTTTGCTCGAGGTATAACTGCTCGTCAGCAGGAGAACTGGAAGCGAACGATTTTGGACCATAATAACCTGCTATAACAGTTCCATTATTAAGGATTACTTTCACCCAATAACATCTACCTTGTGCAAAAAAGTAGTCCCATGGTTTCTGGGTTGGATGGTGTATGTTTTTCTTAAATTTTTCCGATTCCCTTAACGCTTTCCATGAGAAAGCTAAAATAACGGGGAACACCATTAACACGAAAACGTAAAAGAAAATATATAAATTTGGGTGTGCGATTTTGAAACTTTCAGATCCTGTTCCAGTTTCAACGGCAACGATAAACCAGTACATAATGGCATAGTTTATACAACTATATGTAACTGCATCGACTAACTGCTTTGATGAGTCCTTCAAATGGGAGGGATAAAGAAGCTCATAAGTTTTCATACTTATAAAGCCGGGAATAACAAACATGATGAAAAGTTGTAATTTATCTATATCCCAAATGCTCATTTCTGATTCCGTTCAATATAGCGTTCTGACACATCATATCATAAGACATCCATATGCATATAACGCCCAATTAAGGTGTGAAGCACGCGACCACGGCACTTCACTTGACCACCGTAAACACTGAGCTAAACCCAAACCAAAAATGCCAAGCGTGCTGAATCACTCTTAAATTGTTTGTTAGCATACAAACTAAAGTTGAGCGCTAACCATTGCAGCCATAGTTGTTGATGCATGATCTCCATGTGCATTCAAACCACTAATTACACCTTGTTTGTTCACTTCTGGTTGGTTCTGACTGAGTTTCCATTGACCAGAAATTGAATTGATTATGATCTCCAATCCTACAACTGCTGGCAACATTTTATCTATGAACTCTTCTGGTGCATCCGTTATAGACCATGGGTTATCCAAGGTGGATTCATGCTCCGTTGTTAGTTTATCTATAACACTATAAATCCATTCAGTGTCGTGTGAATAAGATATGCTCCCCTTAGCATGAACCACAACATAATTCCAAGTCGGCACCGCTTTACCATTTTCAGCTTTTGTCGGATAGTGATTTGGCGATATATAGCAGTTGGGACCATTAAAAATCACTAACACTTCTGACCCAGATTCCACTTGCCTCCAGATTTTATTGGCTTTTGCCACATGAGCCTTTAAAACTAACTCATCATTGACTTTTTCAAGTAGCACAGGAAGATGAGTGACCTCAATACCGTCATATGAATTCGCAACTAATGTTGCAAATGGATATTGCCGCATTATTGAAACCAAATCTTCAATATTTTCCTGTTTAAATTTTGCTGGAATGTACAATTTACCTCCTTGTATGCTAACGCCGCGTTAAGTAGTGAGCAACATTGCCACCTTACCTAAACCATTGTGCCGTAAACACTAATTTCAAAGCAAACCGAAAATGCTAAGCGTTGCGAATCTGCCTTAAACGCTTTGTTAGTTGCCATTCTAAACCTTTGATTTCCAATCCATTACCACTTTGCCAACACCGTTTTTGAGCGCCTTGAAAAACTCAAATCAGGCGCAGTTTCAAAGCGCCTGCCACTGAAACCACTTGGAATTAGCAACGCCGTAGAAAGCTGGCTGAAAGCACCCCAAAAACCTTTTGGAAAGGCAATGTCACAAGGCTGACTTTCAACAAGTGAATTAGCGTCTGAAACGGCAAAACAAAACCACAACATTAAACATCGAACACAATTTCAGCAAACCACAACCAGATACAAAACCGAGCACAATTGCACAATTCATTAGCCTTAATTTTTCTGATTTAGCTGGGTTTTTCCCACTGGCAACTAACGCCGCGTTAAGTAGTGAGCAACAATGCACTGGACTGAACCTTGCCACCGTAAACACCAAAATTCTACAGAACCAAAACTGCCAAACGTTGCGAATCTGCCTTAAACGCCTTGTTAGTTTTCATTTTCCAATTTACGCTCCAAGTCACTTACTAAACGAGACTTTAAAATTGATATTCCAATACCAAAATCTGACTTTGAACGCTTTATTAACCCCATGGCAGCTGCTTCATGCTCTGATATATCTGGTTTCGAAATATAAACTTCCTTTCTATTTCGCTTTAAGCCAACGAGCTCATCCATTTGATTCTGACCAGCTTTGAAAAAGCTCATTAATTTCAAAATTTGAGCAACTTCTTCAGATTCTAATCTTATTAATCCCGTTGTATGAGCCAACTTATTTCTAAGCTTTTTCAATAGTTCAAGATCTGTGTAATTATCATGTCGAATATAACCAAAAGCATAGAGCATTTGATACTTTGACGAAAATGTAGACAAAGGGCCTGATGCATCGAACATAGATTTTATACGTTTATTCGACACGTTATTATGTGTAAATACAAGTTTGAGCATTTTGTCTAAGAGATTCTCAACATCTGCAACTGATGTAATTACTACACCTCTGTCTGACTCTTCTATATCCACGAACGTGATCTCCTTTGAAAACTAACGCCGCGTTAAGTAGTGAGCAACATTACCACCGAACCTAAAACATTGTGCCGTAAACACTAAATTCAAAGCAAACCAAAAATGCCTAGCGTTGCGAATCTGCCTTAAACGCCTTGTTAGTTGCCATTCTTAACCTTTGATTTCCCGTTCATTTCCACTTTGCCAACACCGTTTTTGAGCGCTTTGAAAAACTCAAATCAGGCGCAGTTTCAAAGCGCCTGTCACTGAAACCACTTGGAACTTACAACGCCGTAGAAAACCGACTAAAAGCACCAAAAAAACCTTTTGAAAAGACAATGCCACAAAGCTGACTTTCAACAAGTAAATTAGCGCCTGAAACGGCAAAACAAAACCACAACATTAAAAATCGAACACAATTTCAGCAAACCACAACCAGACAAAAATCGAGCGAAACTGAAAATTTCATTAGCCCTAAATTTTCTGCCTCAGCTGCGTTTTTACCGCTGGCAACTAACGCCCAATTAAGTAGCCCGAAACGCCCTGGCTCACTTTCCGCATTGCTCGGTAACACCAAACCCGACGCAACCAAAAGTGATGAGCGTTGAGGGTCTGCTTAAATTGTTTGTTAGGTGTGAAGCGATTACCGGTGCTTATACTGAGTTGGACAATAACCTTTAGTAATACTTGGGCTACGTAATTTCATATGCTTTGTATTTCGACCGGATACTCGTCTACGCCATAATTTAAAACTATTTGATTTGAGCCGACTACGCATAAACCGAATAACTTCTGATTCATTCAAACCAAATTGAAGCTCTATCGCTTCAAATGGTGTGCGATCTTCCCACGCCATTTCTATAATTCTTGACTCGATTTCTGAGGTCAATTCCATTTCAAACTACCTACTTTGAAATGGCAAGTTCTACGTTCAAACTGGAGTTTTAGTTCAGATAACTGATAAACACCTAACGCCCAATTAAGTAGTGAGTAACGCACTGACCAAGCCGCTGCAAACCACTTAAAACACAAAAGCCAACGCATAGTAAATTCGCCAAGCGTTACGAATCTGCTTGAATTGTTTGTTATGTTTTACCACAAATGACTGATTTATTTGGCCAAGAACTACTTTATTGACCGCATTTCAAGAAGTGAATCACACACTCAAACTCACTTGGCCGCCAGATGCGCTAGACACAAAGCGCGTAAGTCCACTTCCCTGCCCAATGAGGCAACCCGACAAAGGTTCAACAAGCGCCCTCTCTTTCCAACCACAGCGCAGAACAATGGCAAATTGCCGAGGCAACTGCCAAGCCAACATGCTACTTGGCAAATACGCTGAAAGCGCCTTAGAGCCAATGACATTTAAAGCCAACCGCCACGACCTGAAAATGAAGCAACCCACGAATATTGGCATGTTTTACGGGCTGAGAAATTCAAGAATTTAGGCCGACAATGCGGATTTGCTGAAGTAACTCGGACGGACTGCCAAAGGGACAAAGAACATAGATCGAAGAAACTTTAAGCCACTGAAATACAAGTAAACATAACGCCCTGCTAAGGGGTGAGCAACGCAATACCGAAGTCGCAGCACACCACCTTAATCACTAAAATCAACGCATAGTGAAAATGCCACGCGTTGCGAATCCCTCTTGAGCAGTTTGTTAGTTTGCAGACCCAAAAGTTTGATTTTACGTTATTTTAAACTTTGCAAACAACAAACTTTATGTGCTTTGATGCATTTAAGTCAGACGTAGTCTAAAAGCGGCTACTCAATGAAACCACGTGGAACAAACAACGCCGCAGAAAACGAACTCACAACACCAAAAAGCGCTTTTGGAAAACCAATCTCACAATGCGGACTTTCAACAAAGCCAATGAAACCACGTGAACTTACCACACCAGAGAAAACGCCATTTCAGCGAGTAAATCGGCTTTTGTACCAACAAACTCAACGAGCAGAGTTTCAGGAAAAAAGTTCGACTCAGTTAACCCCAAAGCCACCGCACCAAAGAACAAATCAACCGTTGAAACGATGCCAATTTTGGATTTTCACCACGCTAATTAACACTGAAATTGAACGCCGATACGACAATTTCAACTTTGAGCCTTTACACTAGATCTTGCGATATAGTTGCGTTTTTCCTCTTGCAAACTAACGCCCAATTAAGGGGTGAGCAACGCTACCACCCAAACCTAAAGCATTGTACCGTAACCACTAAAGTTGAAGTAGAAGCAAAAATGCCAAGCGTTGGGAATCCCTCTTAAATTGTTTGTTATGTTTTACCACAAACACATGATTTACTTGAGAAAGAACTGCTATTTCTAACTAGTTTTCTGAAGCAAACCACAAGTTAAGAACCAACTTGGCTACCAAAGGCGGCCAACCAGAAACGAGTAATTCCACTTCCCTGCCCAATGAGGCAACCCAACGAACTTTCAACAAGCGCCCTTTCTTTCCAACCAAAGCGCAAGACAATGGCAAATTGCCGAGGCAACTGCCAAGCCAAAATGCCAATTGACTAAGAACCTAAAAGCGACTTTGAGCCAGTTAAACAAGAAACCAACCGCCACGACCTGACAATGAAGCAACCCACGAACATTGGCATATTTTACGGGCAGAGAGGCTCACGAACTTAGGCCGACAATGCAGATTTGCTGAGTCTACTAGGACGAATTGCCAAAGGGACAAAGAACAAGAGCCTAAGACATTTAAGCCTTTGAAATACAAGTAAACATAACGCCCGCTTAAGGGGCAGCCAACGCTACTACTAACTTTCCGCATAACACCGTAACCACAAAAACCAACGCATAGTAAAAATGCCACACGTTGGCTGTCCCTCTTGAAGCGTTTGTTATGTCACGTCTAAAAGCGAGGCGCATACCCACAATCTGGATACGGAAGGTACGAGTTTACGCAACGCATAAATAATAAATATTTTTCAACCGATTCATGAAACTCGCCTTTGTCGCCAATTGAACGGTCTTTGTAAGCATGAATTGCGTTGCGCCGCTGTTGAATCAATTCAATGTACGGATACCACTCTTTGCCAAATAGATCCTTTTTTCTTATAAACTGCTTTAATTTCTCCAAAGTCATCGAATCGGGATCTACTTGATTTCCTCTACTGATTATTTTATCCACATCATTTGAGTAATCTTTATAATAAACACTCAAAAAAAGTTTGAGCGTCCCTTCAATTAAAGCACCAAGGTTCGCCCAGGCAAGTATTAACTCGCCATCGTAACAATCTTGACTAAAATCCCATTTTAATAGGGTTCTCGAAAGTGAAACCTGCCAATCTAGGCGTGACTTAGACATCAAATCCGCAGCTTCGATTGGAGCCCAGCCATGACTATTTCCCCAAAACTCTGCTAATTTTTCATTTCCAGATATTATATTTAAAACATTTGATTCAAACATTTTGCTCCTTAGTGACTGGTGTACCCCACGAAAAGTGGACACAACATAACTACACACTTTCGAACTCAGCTGGACTCACATAGCCCAACGCTGAGTGCTTTCTATTTCGATTGTAATAGATCTCGATATATTCGAAGATCCCCATTCGAGCTTCCTCTATATCTTGGTAGTCTTCTGCATATATCAGCTCGACTTTCAGTCGACTGTAGAAGGACTCCATCACCGCATTATCCCAGCAGTTGCCCTTACGGCTCATGCTCGGCACACCTCCATGCTTACGCATGAAGTCCTGATAATCATGTGCTCTATATTGTACACCACGGTCTGAGTGGATTATGACGCCCTTAGGCGGCTTACGTGACTTAAACGCCATTTTCAGGGCATTCGTAATGAGTTGAACCGTCATCGTTGTATCTAGCGACCAACCAACAATACGCCTCGAATGCAGATCTAGTACCGTGGCTAGGTAGAGCCAACGGCTCTTCACCCAGATGTACGTAATGTCCGTCACCCATTTCTGATTAGGGCTCTTTGCTTCGAAGTCTCTTCTTAACAAATTATCCGCCACATTAGTCATCGCTGCCACATCCTTAGTGTATTTGAACCCTATCCCATTACGTGCTTTGATACCCTTTTCTTTCATGATATCAGCAATATAGTTGACGCAGCAGGCATAGCCTGCTTGATTCAGCTCATCGGTGATTCGAACTGAACCATAGCGAGCACGATGCTTCGCAAAGGTACACATGACTAACTGCTCAAAGCGGCATCGACGCTTTGAACGCTCACTCGGCTCTCGATTTAACCATTTGTAATAACCACTCGGCGAAACGTCCAAGGCGTGGCACATATGAGTGATTTTGTATTCCCCAACAGAGCTCTCGATATACTCGTACTTCACTCTTGGTTCTTCGCGAAGTACGCCGACACCTTTTTTAGGAATTCCATCTCATCACGTAGACGCTTGTTCTCGCGCCTTAGCGCTCGGAGTTCTTCGGACTCTTTCTTCGAATAATCGACACCGTCTAAGGTGTTAAACTGTTTATCAGATAGGCGTGTGAACTGGCGCTTCCAGTTCCGGATTTGCTGGGCACTGATGCCCAGTTCCTTAGCAACGGAGACTGCTGTTCGGCCAGGAAGACTGGCCAGGCGCACTGCTTCTTTGCAGAACTCTTCGGTGTACGCTGGATTACGATGTTTAGCCATAAATCACCTCTCAATTAGACCCTAGATCTAACTTAGTAAAGTGTCTACTAAACGTGGGGTACTCGGTGACATAACGCCGCATTAAGTGGTGAGCAACGCTAAACACCAATGCTTCAACAAACCACTTAAAACGCAAAAACTGAATTTACACTAAAAACGCCAAGCGTTGCGAATCCGTCTTAAATGCTTTGTTATGCAAATTCAATAAGATAAACATAAAGTTACACTAAATTCGATAAAGAAAACAATCAAAATGTTGGTTAAGTGAACCAAGAATCAGCCAAAGCCTGAACCGTGACAAATAAGCCGCCAAAACAAAGTCCACCTTTCAGCAACAAACCAAACTTTTGAACCAGAAAAATTCAACGAGCAAAATATCCAGCAAGTACAAAATGATCGATTAATTTGCCCTTTCCACACTTTGCGACCGCAAAATTCACGACGCGCCAACGCGAAAAGCAATTGAGGCAAACAAAGAATCTTGTCTGTTTTACGGGTTGAGTTGACCACAAATTTGAAGCCGAAAATGCTCATTTGCCGACAACATAAAACAAATGGCCGGAGAAATCCCAAAGATTAAACCCCTAAATTTACCTGAGTTGCATAACGCCGCGTTAAGTGGTGAGCAACGCAGACCACCTGGCCTAAATCATTGTGCCGTAAACACTTAAGTTGAAGAACACCAAAAATGCTGAGCGTTGGGAATCCGTCTTAAACGCTTTGTTATATGCGTAGTTTCAACTACATAAAGACTGCTTCAAGTTTGTTTCCATCAACATCTCGGACAAACGCCGCATAGTAAGTTTCACCGTACTCAGGACGCAAACCTGGCTTGCCTGCACACGAACCACCAAGCTCCAATGCAGTAGCATAAAACTGGTCAACGGCATCTTGATTCGGCGCATTGAAAGCAATGTGAGTACCGTTACCCGAAGATGCAACATTTTCACATGGACAACCGACCCAAAACTCAAAATTTTCGCCGTAGGCAGCAGCTACATTTTCGATGTAATGAGAGCGTTTTATGGACAAAGCGGATAGAACTGAGTCGTAAAAAAACACAGCAGATGCCACATTTGAAACACCAACTGAGACGTGATTTAAAATCATTTTAAACTCCCTTTTGCTCAAAGATTTTGAAAGCATATAACGCCCAATTAAGGGGTGAGCAACGCTACCACCTTACCTAACGCATTGTACCGTAAACACTAAATTTGAAGTAGATACAAAAATGCCCAGCGTTGGGAATCCCTCTTAAATTGTTTGTTATGTGAATTTAGCTATGAATTCAAAATAAACCACCGTAGAAACAAAGAAATTTTAATAAGTTACCTGCAAAAACGATGCTAACCAAACCCTAAATTTCACAGCGATCTGAGCCAAAGAGAGCCACTTGCAGAATCAACAACAAAGAAAGCACCCTTTCAGCCATAACCAAACCTTTTGCTTCAGCGGACTTTCAGAGCTGAATGTCAGCAAGCAAATCACTCAAAAAGACATTTCAATTAAAGCGATTTGAAACCCACAAAACTCAAGACAAAGCAGATCAAAAACTCCATTGAGGCAACCCAAGAACCTTGAAAACAATCAATCTCAAGTTGTTCAAGAATCCATTTCGACTAAGCCAACTTGCCGATGACACGGAACGAATTCTCAATGAAATCGTAGATTTAACCTTAAAAACTCATCCAACACATAACGCCCAATTAAGGGGTGAGCAACGCTACCACCCAACCCAAAGCATTGTACCGTAAACACTAAATTTGAAGTAGAAGCAAAAATGCCAAGCGTTGGGAATCCCTCTTAAATTGTTTGTTATGTGAATTTAGCTATGAATTCAAAGTAAACCACCGTAGAAACAAAGAAATTTTAATAAGTTACGTGCAAAAACGATGCTTACCAAAACCTAAATTTCACAGCGATCTGAGCCAAAGAGAGGCGCTTGCAGAATCAAAAACAAAGAAAGCGCCCTTTCAGCCATAACCAAACCTTTTGTACCACCAGACTTTCAAAGCTGAGCTTCAGCAAGAGAATCAATCAAAAAGACATTTCAATTAAAGCGACTGGAAACCGCCGAAACTCAACACAAACCAGATACAAAACTCCATTGAGGCAACCCAAGAACCTTGAAAACGATAAATCTCAGGTTGTTCAATAATCCAGTTCGACTACAAGCCAACTTGCCGAAAACACGGAACGAATTCTCAATGAAATCGTAGCTTTGACCTTAAATACTCATCAAACACATAACGCCGCATTAAGTGGTGAGCGACGCTAAACACCAATGCCTCGACAAACCACTTAAAACACAAAAACTGAATTTACAATAAAAACCCCAAGCGTTGCGAATCCGTCTTAAATGCTTTGTTATGCAAATTCAATAAGATAAACATAAAGTTACACTAAATTTGATAAAGAAAACAATCGAAATGTTGGTTAAGTGAACCAAGAATTAGCACAAGCCTGAGCCGTGATAAATAAACCGCCAAAACAAAGTCCACCTTTCAGCAACAAACCCAGCTTTTGAACCAGAAAAATTCAACGAGCAAAATATTCAGCGAACTCGAAATTCTCGATTGGCTTGCCCTTTCCACACTTTGCGCCCGCAAAATTGACAACGAGCCAACGCTAAAACTGATTGAGGCAAACAAAGAATCTTGCCTGTTTTACGGTTTGAGTGATCCAAGAATTTTGGTGTGGAAATGCTGATTTGCCGACAACACAAAACAAATGGCCGGAGAAATCCAAAAAGATTAACCCCTAAATTTACCTGAGTTGCATAACGCTGCGTTAAGGTGTGACAAGCGTTTGCCATACTTGAGCGAAGCGAAACCGGCAAGCGTTTGGAATCACTCTTAAACGCTTTGTTATGCGCCTTTAAGGTTTTGTAAACTATACAAAATATTTCCATGCACATCATTTATTAAGTATTTATCGGACTCAAAAATTGTTGGCATATAGTCTTTAAACTCTTGCACTGACTTAACCCCATTTAAAATTGCTGTTTGTACCGCTCCCTGACAACGTGTAACCCCATAAATCATCACCTGACTATATAGCTCTAATTGCTCAGGTGTAAAGTCAATAGATCTGAAGCCATGATGCGTTGAGTCATTTCTGAATATGCGTATTTTCTCTAGCACATTTACCAATTCTTTCTTCCAAAAAAGGTAATTCTCATGACTCTCCAACTCTCTCAACATTTTGTGATCAACTAAAATCCCAGCCTTTCCGTTAGGAAAGCCTAAAAACCATCGAATATATACAGCAACATTATCCTTTTCCGATTCTTTTAACAGAGCTTCCACTGCAAACCAGTTAAAAAGAATTTTTAACTGAGAATTATTCTCGTGTTTACTGTTTCTAAACCAATGTAAAGATCGCAAATATCGCGCACTTAATTCAGAATTTTGGGCTAGTATGCAGTGAGTGACATCTACCCTTTGTGTATTTCCTTGATGAGTCATAAATGACATGGTCGGCTGATATTTCGATAGCTTTAATTCATGCAACTTTCCAGAGGAAAGATCTTTTACAAAGCCAATGGAAGACAGAGCATAATTAGATATAGGTACTTCAATTGATTTAAGATCTAAAATTTCTTCAAATCTACTTTCTGCGCTAGAAACAGCAGTTTCTAGCGCATTACTATCTACTATCGTAGCTATCCGAGCACAGTGACGATATTTAGTAAAATCAAGATTCAATTTCTTGGCACATGCTTCAAGTGCAATAACTTCTTCTGGTGAATCTGCGCTTGAGGAACGTAGTTCAACATTCGAATACACAGTTGTCGTAGGTAAACAAACGCTCGCCATTTCAAGAACTTTGACAATCAAATATGGTTTCATTTTCGTGATTCCACTATAGTATCGACAAGCTTTTGGAGCACAACTCTACGAACCTGTCCTTCAACCTGTTTATGAAGTATTCGCTTCTTACTTTTAAGATAGCGAACTAGAACAGATATGGGTTTGTATGCATTTTGAGTAATGACTAATTCACCAATAAGATCAAAGGTTTCAGTCTTGATAGTTCTTTCAAAAAGAAGATACTCAACAAGGCCTGTAAACTGCTTTTCATTATTTACTGAATAGTAATATTTCAGTCTCATTCTTAACAGTAGCTCTTCATCATGCTTGCTGTCATATAGGGCGCGATCAAACAACACAACTGATTCATTATCAAAGGTCTTAATGGCCAGTTCATACCCTAGAATTATTGTTTTTATATGACTAGGTTTTAACTCTTGCATTTTATTATAGAAATACTTAGCTTCAAGTATTCGGCCGTTTTCAATCAAATATTTTACGTATTCACTTAGCCGTTTAAGGTACTTCTTGTGGTCTGTGGGAGTGTCTCTGAACTTCTTTTCGATTAATTCCAATACTCACCTCGTTATACAAAATATGTCACTTGCTCTGGGCGCATAACGCCGCATTAAGTGGTGAGCGACGCTAAACACCGAAGTCTCGACAAACCACTTAAAACAGAAAAACTGAATTTACACTAAAACCGCCAAGCGTTGCGAATCCGTCTTAAATGCTTTGTTATGCAAATTCAATAAGATAAACATAAAGTTACACTAAATTTGATAAAGAAAACAATCAAAATGTTGGTTAAGTGAACCAAGAATCAGCCCAAGCCCGAACTGTGACAAATAAGCCGCCAAAACAAAGTCCACCTTTCAGCAACAAACCAAGCTTTTGAATCAAACAAAATCAACGAGCAAAATATTCAGCGAACTCGAAACTCTCGATTGGCTTGCCCTTTCCACACTTTGCGCCCGCTCAATTTACAACGAGCCAACGCTAAAACTGATTGAGGCAAACAAATAATCTTGCCTGTTTTACGGTTTGAGTGATCCAAGAATTTTGGTGTGGAAATGCTGATTTGCCGACAACACAAAACAAATGGCCGGAGAAATCCAAAAAGATTAACCCCCTAAATTTACCTGAGTTGCATAACGCCCAATTAAGGGGTGAGCAACGCTACCACCCAACCTAAAGCATTGTACCGTAAACACTAAATTTGAAGTAGAAGCAAAAATGCCAAGCGTTGGGAATCCCTCTTAAATTGTTTGTTATGTGAATTTCACGCTGCATTCAAAGTAAACCACCGTAGAAACGAAGAAATCTTAATAAGTTACGTGCAAAAACGATGCTTACCAAAACCTAAATTTCAAAGCGATCTGAGCCAAAGAGAGCCACTTGCAGAATCAAAAACAAAGAAAGTGCCCTTTCAGCCACAACCAAACCTTTTTCGACACCAGACTTTCAGAGCTGAATGTCAGCAAGCAAATCAGTCAAAAATACATTTCAATTAAAGCGATTTGAAACTGACGAAACTCAACACAAACCAGATCCAAAATTCAAGTGAGGCAACCCAAGAACCTTGAAAACAATCAATCTCAAATTGTTCAAGAATCCATTTCGACTAAGCCAACTTGCCGATGACACGGAGCGAATTCTCAATGAAATCATAGACTTAACCTTAAAAACTCATCCAACACATAACGCTGCATTAAGTGGTGAGCGACGCCAAACACCAACGCCTCGACAAACCACTTAAACACAAAAACTGAATTTACACTAAAACCGCCAAGCGTTGCGAATCCGTCTTAAATGCCTAGTTAGCTGCTGCACTTTTGCTAGCAACTTACGCCAAAATGCCTAATTTGAAACACATTATTGCTTTCAAACGGCAAAGTAAAATGGACAGCTGTGAAATTGAAACCTAATCCACGAAATGATCCTGGCAAAGAAGAAATAACCGAGAACATCACCATTCCTGAGTATGATAATTTGCAAAGAATTCTATCGAAAAAGTCAGCCATAGAGCACTCGAAACAAATTTAGGGATCCATCAATTTCAAAATCAAAGAAGCCGCGCCAACGAACTTAACAAACACAACACTTCCCGTAAGCAGACTTCGTTAAGTTCAAACGCTTCCCGAAAAGTGCCACTGGCGAGATAGTTTAGAACCGATATTTATCCGGTGTGTAGCTAGAAAACCAAAAGCCTTCCCACCTTAAATTCACAGCTTTTCTTAACCCCAGCTAACGCCGCGTTAAGTAGTGAGCAACACTGCCACCTTACCTAAACCATTGCGCCATAAACGCTAAATTCAAAGCAAACTGAAAATGCCTAGCGTTGCGAATCTGCCTTAAACGCTTTGTTAGTTGCCATTCTAAACCTCTGATTTCCAGTCAATTTTCACTTTGCCAACACCGTTTTTGAGCGCGTTGAAAAACTCAAATCAGGCGCAGTTTCAAAGCGCCTGTCACTGAAACCACTTGGAACTTAAAACGCCCTAGAAAACTGGCCAAAAGAACCCAATAAACTTTTTGGAAAGACAATGCCACAAAGCTGACTTTCAACGAGTAAGTTAGCGCCTGAAACGGCACAACAAAGCCACAATATTAAAAAATCGAACGCAACTTCAACAAACTAGAGCATAGAGACAAATCTGAGCACAATTGCACTATTCATTAGCCCTAAACTTTCTGACTTAGCTGCATTTTTACCGCTGGCAACTAACGCCCAATTAAGTTGTGAGCAACGCTACCACTTTACTCAAGCACTTCACCGTAATCACTAAACAAATTGAAACTGAAAGCGCCGAGCGTTGCGAATCAGCTTGAATTGCTTGTTAGGTTTGTAGCCGAAAGTTACCTTCGAATGAACTTTATTACTCACTCTGCGTAACAAATAGCTCAACCATTAGCGGAGCCCTTTATGTTTTCTTTTCTAAAAAGCAACCCTGCCAAAAAACTAAAAAAGCGTCACTCAATGCTTCTTGAACAAGCTATGCAAGCTCAAAGAAAAGGCGACATACGAACTTACTCTCAGCTAACGGCTGAAGCAGAAGAGGTTTTCAAGCAAATTCAAGATATAAGCCCTTCGAAAACCTAACGCTGCGTTAAGGTGTGACAAGCGCTTGCCATACTGTGAGCGGAGCGAAACCGGCAAGCGTTTGGAATCACTCTTAAACGCTTTGTTATGGCGCTGAACTTGAAGTCAGCTGCTGAATGTCAATTAGGTCTACTTCCCTACCCAATATTCGTTTGTACTTTACCAGTTGATGAGTTGAAATTACTTGTAATTCGATGCCTTCATAGCTTTTGACAACTGACTTTGAAAAGTCGATTTCCAGTTGATGCCACGAACCGTCCAATGCTGATTGAATTTTGGTATTTTGAGCCAAGCCTATTTCAATTTTTTGATCTCGATAGATTAGCTGAAAATACTCTAAATCCCAGCCATATTCGGAGTAGTGCGTAAGTGGCTTAGAAACATACTGGGCAACGCGAGCTAGTACTTTATTTGCATCTGAATTGTGGATATAGAGGTCAATGTCTGCAATTTCACGACTACCACCATGAATCGTTGCCGCTAAACCACCGACAATTTGGTATTCGATACTCTCCGATTCCAAAAGACTTTTCAGCCAATTCAAGGCTACTTTTACTTTCTCGTTCATATAGCTCCCTAGCTGATTTTTGCCCTGCGCCATAACGCTGCGTTAAGGTGTGACAAGCGTTTGCCATACTTGAGCGAAGCGAAACCGGCAAGCGTTTGGAATCACTCTTAAACGCCTTGTTATAACACGGTTTTACACGTCACTTTCCGTCAAAATCTGACGGCAATTACGAACTGTTAGCACCCGAACTTCATGGCTTAAACTGTAAATAATACGATAGTGCCCAAAAATTATTTCGCGATAATTTGTATGGAGAATTTCAGGAACGAAACGACCCATTTCTGGCGTACTTCCTAACAATTCTGTTTTATCGAACACTTCATTTACCCACTTTTCTGCAGCCGATGGGTT
>NZ_KL543980.1:0-4488 GCF_000711795.1 Vibrio pacinii DSM 19139
GCGGCGTTATGTTCAGGAGGCAAATTGGAAAGCGAAGAACAAGTTAAAATGGATAAGTGGCCGACGTTTTATCTGAACAAAAGTTGGGTCAAAACGTTGATGCAGAAAGAAGTATCTCTGGCGGCTTCAATCACAGTACTGTACTACTCCTATTTTTATGCTTGTATGTTTGGCAATGCGGCAATTTTTTCAGGGTCAGGTTCAGTAGTTTCAATTATCGGATTACTTTTGACGCTTAAGCATAATTTCATCAGCGATGCTTCAAATCCTTACGCTGCTTTTCATAAATATCATAAGAAAATGGGTGGCTTTAATTCAATTGGTCAGATGGAAGATGCTAGTAAAGTTAACCCTGTTATCAAGGCAGTCAAAGATGAATATATGGGCATATCACTCCTAGTGCTTGGAGGCTTAGTTAGTGGCTATGGTTCGCTAGTTCGTTTAGTTTAGCTATGAACATAACAATAAATTTAAGAGTGATTCACAACGCTTGGCGCCGTCACTTCAAGTCAGTTTAGTGTTTATGGCACAATGCTTTAGGTAAGGTGTAAGCGTTGTTCACACCTTAATTTGGCGTTAGCTGCCATAAAAAGTTATCACACATCATGTCCAACTTGCTGTACAAGTATAATTGCAATGGTTATACTTGTTCCATAACACGT
Organism: Vibrio pacinii DSM 19139; assembly: GCF_000711795.1. Classification (GTDB taxonomy): domain Bacteria; phylum Pseudomonadota; class Gammaproteobacteria; order Enterobacterales; family Vibrionaceae; genus Vibrio; species Vibrio pacinii. Next base: position 663 of record NZ_KL543980.1, read on the forward strand.
ACATGTGGAGGTTATATGAGAATCGTATCTTTTACAGAAGCTAGAAATGGTTTAAAAGCAGTATTAGACGGTGTGGTTAATGATGCTGATACAACGGTAATTACGCGCAGAGACTCAGAAGATGCAGTTGTGATGTCCTTGGACTATTACAATAGTCTAATGGAAACTGTTCACTTACTTCGTTCACCTGAAAATGCGGAGCACTTGAATCGTTCAATCGCACAGTATCGAGCAGGCCAAACAACGGCGCGAGAGCTGATAGATGAGTAGTAGTCAGCGTTTATTATCCTGGACTGATGAAGCTTGGGGTGATTATTTGTATTGGCAAACCCAAGATAAAAAGACGCTTAAACGTATCAATAAGCTCATCAACGATGTAAAGCGTTCACCATTTGAAGGTATTGGTAAACCCGAGCCATTAAAAGAAAACTTATCAGGTTTTTGGTCACGACGAATTGATGACACAAATAGGTTGGTTTATGCGGTTGATAATCAGGCAATTACGATAATTTCATGTCGTTACCATTACTAACTTTATCACCTGAGACTGGCAGCTAACAAAGCGTTTAAGAGTGATTCCAAACGCTTGCCGGTTTCGCTTCGCTCAAGTATGGCAAGCGCTTGTCACACCTTAACGCAGCGTTATGCGACTAAGCAAAAAATCTGTTATATCTCTCTTTCTCGCCCTCTTTGGCCATCTGTTTTTCGGTGTCGGCAAGTCAGTATTGTCGGCCCAAGTTATTGAATCACTCAGGCAGTAAAACATGCCAAAGTTCGTGGGTTGCCTCATTGGTTTTCGAAGCCAGTTGGTGGTGAGTTTCGCGGGCGTAAAGTGTGGAAAGGGCAAGCTTATCGATAGTTCATCTTCGCTGTTTATTCTCAGCGTTGAGTTTCCCGAAGCAAAAGCGGAGTCACTAGCTGAAATTCACCATTAGTCACTTGTTGGAAGTTGGTCTGTAACATCGTGACTTCGGTTGTTCAGTGACTCACAAAAAGTGTTTGGTTTGTTTGAGGTTTTCTTTGTCTGAGGTAATCTTCATCTACCTAACTTGGCTTATGCGCTTGAATTCGCATAACAAACAATTCAAGCAGACCCTCAACGCTTAGCACTTTTGGTTTGCGTTGAAATTCGTGTTTACGGTGTTATGCGGAAAGTCAGCCAGGGCGTTTCGGGCTACTTAATTGGGCGTTAGCATGATGGAGCTAAAATGAGTGATTACAGAATAAAACAAAGCCCAATTTTTGGGGCTCCAGAGTCATACAGTTCAAGCGATGAACTCACTAAATATCTAGACAGCGTAGGGATTAACTTGTCACGTGTCATCATCGAGTTCAATGCGCTAGAAGATGAAATTTCATACTATATCTGTGATCTGTTTTCTGATGATGACGCTGAAAAAGTGTATGCATTTATCGGTGACCTGATGTTCAAGAAAAAAGCTTTGAAACTTCTTCAGCTTTACCACATTGAGTGTCGTAGTAGAGGCTTAGACTTCCAAGATGTTCTCAAAGATCTAGATAACAAATTAAATAACGCAGCAAGCCAGAGAAATGGTGTTACCCATGGTAGTTGGTTGCACTCCAGCCCAAGTAAGGGTACCCCAGTATCATTGAAGTCAAACAACAAAGGTCTTTCTAAAACCTATAAGCAATTTGATTCTGAAAAATTGCAAAGTATCTTAAATGACATCACCATTGCTAGGGCGCATTTAAGTCACTTTCATGATCGCCTTAAAAAATCATGCTAACAAGCAATTCAAGTTGATTCGCAACGCTTGGCGCTTTCGGTTTCAACTAGTGTGGTGATTACGGCGAAGCGTTTAGGTCATGTGGTAGCGTTGCTCACAACTTAATTGGGCGTTATAAAACAAGGAGTAGACCATCGATAAATTACTCGCAAGGTCAGCTGAATATGAGAACTATGTTGACTATATACTAAGGCAACCGCTGTATGATGGTTCTGATAGGATTCGAGTAAGCAGAATAATGTGCAGCGTATCACTAGAGCACGCTGAAAGTTTAAAGATTCTGCTAGCGACAAGAAACTTTACGTCTGCTCTTGGGCTCTTGAGGCTTCAGTTCGAGAGTCTAGTTCGGGGAATGTGGGTACTGTATGCTGCAAGTGATATAGCAGTAAGCAAGCTAACTGCAGAGTTAAATGAAGAAAATCAGAGAAGAGCCAACAATTTGCCGATGTTGAGTGAAATGATTAGCCAGTTGGAGAAGAAGGCTCCCAAAAATGCAGTAGATCCTATTCTCGAGTTTAAAGAGTATTCTTGGAAACCGCTAAGCTCATACGTTCATGGAGGCTTACATGCTGTTGATAGACATAGCAAAGGGTATCCAATTGCTATGATAGAACAGGTTTTGAAGGCATCAAATGGTGTTAACGGGTTAGTGGCGGTTTTTGGTTCTATTCTCACTGGTCAAACGAATTTGACTCAAGAAGTATATAAATCATTTGAAACATATGCAGACTGCTTTCAGATGAAGGGACCAATTGTTTTATAACAAGGCGTTTAAGGCGGATTCACAACGCTTGGCGATCTGAGTTCAAGTTGAACTTAGTGTTTAAGGTACAATGGTTTAGGTTTGGTGGTTAGCGTTGTTCACCACTTAACGCTGCGTTATATTTTCAGGAGGATTTTCGTTGATCGATGCAATTAGTTATTCAAATATAGTTAAAAAAGTTAGACAGACACACGAACAAACACTAGCTAGGGCGGTGCGTTTTGATTCAGTCGATCCAGTCTCAGAAGCCGCCATGGCAAAGATCAATTCGAAGATAAAGAAACATAGTTTAGTTGGTGTGCTTTTTTCTAATCCCAAAACGCTATTCTGTAAGCAAGAGGTTTTGGATAATCTGAACTATTTCCATCATCGTTCAAAAGATCATATAAATATTTTTTGTTGCGGATACGGTGCTTACTGGAATGCGGATAAGTACCCAGACCTTCAAGTTGTAACTGCTATTGATGGAGCTGAATGGAGCTATAGTGATTACGCATTTGTAAATCTTGTTGAAGAATTTGAGGCACGAACAAACTGGCAATATAGTGGTGAAAACGAGCTTTTAATACTAGATGTCTCTCCTTCACAAAATGAGGATGAGTTATCGATAAACTCAGCGGTTATTTGTAATTTAGAAAAGATGAAAAATGATAAAGCCTTTTCTTCGGTTCGCTCTTTTATCGAAAAACTAATTCGCTATGCTGCTAGCAGTGAGGCTTCTTCTGCGTGGGCATTCAGTGATCAGCAAGGAGTAGACGTTGGTAAAGACTTTTTGAAAGATTCAATCCTTAATCTACTGCCAAATAAATTACAGTCTAGCTATAAAAAAGCTGAGCACTTCGCTGTAAGAAAAATATAACAAACGCTTTAAGGCGGATTCGCAACGCTCTGCGGTTTTGGTTTGATTTGGCTTTTGTGTTTACGGTGTAATGGTTGAGTGTTGTGGTATCGTTGCTCACCACTTAAGCGGGCGTTATGTTTACTTGTATTTCAGTGGCTTAAAGCTTCTTCGATCTATGTTCTTTGTCTCTTTGGCCATTCGTTCGAGTTTCTTCAGCAAATCTACATTGTCGGCCTAAATCCTTGAATTTCTCAGCCCGTAAAACATGCCAATATTCGTGGGTTGCTTCATTTGCAAATCGGGTCGGTTGGTTTTAGGTTCCGCTGGCTTTAGAGCGTTTTTAGCGTATTTGCCAAGTAACATGTCGGTTTGGCAGTTGCCTCGGCAATTTGCCATTGTTCTGCGCTTTGGTTGGAAAGAGAGGGCGCTTGTTGAGCGTTTATCGGGTTGCCTCATTGGGCAGGGAAGTGGACT
>NZ_KL543980.1:5093-13164 GCF_000711795.1 Vibrio pacinii DSM 19139
TGTCGACTTAGCAGTTGCCTCGGCAATTTGCCATTGTTCTGCGCTGTGGTTGGAAAGAGAGGGCGCTTGTTGAGCGTTTATCGGGTTGCCTCATTGGGCAGGGAAGTGGACTTACGCGCTTTGTGTCTAGCGCATCTGGCGGCCAAGTGAGTTTGAGTGTGTGATTCACTTCTTGAAATGCGGTCAATAAAGCAGTTCTTGGACAAATAAATCAGTCATTTGTGGTAAAACATAACAAACAATTCAAGCAGATTCGTAACGCTTGGCGAATTTACTATGCGTTGGCTTTTGTGTTTTAAGTGGTTTGCAGCGGCTTGGTCAGTGCGTTACTCACTACTTAATTGGGCGTTATAACCTTAGAGGGAAAAATGGAACTTAGAGCATTTCAAAAAGAAGACCATGACCTGCTTATCGGGTGGATCGACTCGGATAAATTGAATTATCAATGGGGTGGTCCAAACTTTGAGTTTCCATTGGATTCAGTGCAAATTTCTAAACATTGTTCTCAAGCACAAGTGTTTCCCTTTATCTTCGTTGTTGCAGGTCAGAGTGCTGGCTATGTTGAACTATTCAAAGTTTCAGCGTCACATTTTAGAATTTGCCGCGTATTTGTTTCGGACAGCTTTCGTGGAAAGGGCATTTCAAAGCTCATGCTTGGTCAGTTAGTCGAGCTAGCAAAAGAAAAATACAGCGCTAGCTTGCTATCACTAGCCGTATTTGAACGAAACATAGTTGCGAGAAGTTGCTATGAGTCTCTTGGTTTTACCGTGAAATCGCATGAAAATGGCTCTCGTTCTTTCGACGGTGAGGTTTGGGGTCTTTTACGCATGGAAAAACGGTTATAACAAAGCGTTTAAGAGTGATTCCAAACGCTTGCCAGTTTCGCTTCGCTCAAGTGTGGCAAACGCTTGTCACACCTTAACGCAGCGTTATAACAAAGAGGTAATGTATTTTGAGTGAGATGTTTGAAATTGCTTATGCAGCTGCTTCAAATAGAATTTGTTTTTTTACCGGAACTGGCTTTTCCAAAGCGGTTACAGATAAAAAAGCACCGAGTTGGCAAGGTCTTCTCGAAGATTTGATTGGTTTGTTGCCAAATGCAAAAGAAACTAAGGCTGCTCTGTTCCCTGAGGATGGGAAAAACCCTTTGACTCTGGAAGAAAGTGCGCAAGTTATAGCAATCGAATTGTCCAGTATTGGACTCAATATTCATACGGAAACAGCTAGACTAATTGAAAGCGTAGAACTTTCTGGAGAAATAGAGCCTATAACTGAGTTTATGACTAAGCGCTCTTTTAGAGCAGTAACTACAAATTATGACAAACTCCTAGAAAAAATCGCAAACGAAAGTGATTGTCACTCAATTGCACCAGGTCTACCCATACCAAGATCAATATCTAGGGCTAAAATTTATCATGTGCATGGTTCAGTGGACGCCCCAAGTAATATGGTCATAACATCTGACGATTACTTTAAGTTCCTCAACGGTGAATCTTATTTCTCGCGGAAGCTAAGTACTGTGTTACATGAAAATACAGTAGTAATACTTGGTTATTCTTTGGGTGATACAAACTTGAAAGCTATCATTAGCGACTATAAAGGGTTTTCAAAAAACCACGTTGTGAGTTCGAATATCTTTTTGATTTCACGTTCATCGGTGGCGCAACAAGTTAAAGACTATTATTCTCATTGTTATGGCATTCGTGTTCTAGATAACAAGGATGTCGTTGAATTTTTTGCAGAATTAAATCAACAAATACCGGAAGCTGAGAAATGTGTGGAATCCTCAGTTAGCAACATCAAAAAAGTACTCTTTGAGAATCATAGCTATAAAAAAGAGTTCTTGGGCCTTTACAACTCGTTTTACGAAATTATTGCTTCATTAGGAGCTGCAGGCCTAAGTATTAACGACCAAAATGTAGTTGAAGCTATTAGTAAAATTATCGCAACGAAAACAGAACTGACCCATGAGAATAATGCTTGGGATCAGTATGTCCAATTGGCTAATTGGTTGATATATATCGGCAGTATATTGGATATCAAAGATACAGCATTGGAAACCGAGTATTTAAAAGCGGTTAAACGTTCTATGGAGACAATGCGTAGAGAATTGTATATCGGATACTCTTGGCATGCTTATAAGGCATGGAACAGAGGTTGGGCAACACTGACCCCTAGTAATCGTTCCCTTGTAAGAAAGTTTATTGAAGAGAACTCTGGTTACGAAGACGCACTGTCTATCGTACAAAAATCTTTGTTATAACAAACTGTTTAAGAGGGATTCGCAACGCGTGGCATTTTTACTATGCGTTGGTTTTAGTGTTTAAGGTGGTCTGCAGCGGCTTTTGTATTGCGTTGCTCACCCCTTAACAGGGCGTTATGTGAATTAAGCAGAAATCGTCAAAATGTGCTTGCAAGGTTTAGGACTTAGTATTATATTGATCTTAACAACGGCTTCCTCCTGAACTATGTTCGTAAGAGTGGAAGCCTTTTTTTTATCTGTAGTATAGCTTCAGCTCATGAGGCTAAGAGCTAAATTTCGGACTATTACAGTGCCAAACTTGATTCTATACAACAAAAGCTACTTAAGTAGCTCCGATCTATGCGCCAAGCTTCAAGGGCAAGGCTTAACTATCCATGATGTAGAAAAAGCTAAAAATGAGCTTGAACGTTGTAGTTATTACCGTTTTAAAGCCTATTTATTCCCTTTCAAAGACTTAGACACTAAGACATATAATACTGGTTCTACTTTTGAACAGGGCTATGAATTATACCACTTTGATAGTGAGCTGAGAGCATATTTGTTCCGTATCATTGAAAAAGTCGAAATTGGCGTCCGATCTGCTCTAGATCAGTGGGTTACGGGAAAAACTGGTAATCCATTTTGGTACCTGGATTCCTCATTGTTCAATGGTAATGGTGACCAGATTAAGACTGTAACAACGTTACGCTCTATGTTCATTAGTTCAAAAGAGGAATATGCCCTTCACTATCGTGCTAAGTACTACAACGATTATTGTCGATTCTATCGAGAGTTACCACCTGCTTGGGTAGCTCTTGAACTTATGACATTCGGTAATATTTTGAGCCTAATGGATAGCTTTACTACTGATTCAGTGCAAAACCTTAAGCTCAATCGTTTTGCGAACAATAAGCTAGGTGTAAATAAGTACCAATCATTGACAAACTGGATGGGTTGTATTCGTCATGTAAGGAATGCTTGTGGTCACCATAATCGTCTATTCAATCGAAATCTCACAGCACCCACGGGAATCAAGCGGGTTCTAAATCGCCATATTTCATTGGTTCGTACAAATCCTCAGCCTGGAACTCGGCAAACAGATCAAGTGAACAGGATTTACACAAATATTTGTGCAATACAAAAAATTTATACAGGCTTAGGTCACGAAGAGAAACTGGGGCCCGCATTAGCTCACCTGTTTGAAAAATACCCAACAGCAAAACTGTTTAGAGAATCTATGGGGTTTCCAGCTCTATGGCATCAAGAGCCTTTATTATTTAACTTTACTGCTGAGAGTAACGAATCATCAGCAAATATTAGTGAAAGCAACCCAAAAACTAGCTCTATAGTGCTGTTACGAAAAACTATTTCGGATGGCATCTTTAAGCTTGGGAAACTAATTCAGCCATAACCTTAGTGTTATTGATTTAAAGTGAAAAATTCACATAACAAAGCGTTTAAGAGTGATTCCAAACGCTTGCCGGTTTCGCTTCGCTCAAGTGTGGCAAACGCTTGTCACACCTTAACGCAGCGTTATGTGGTTGGAGAGAAATTATGAATCCATCAGCGGTTCTTGTTCATGTCCCAGATGTAGCGAAAGGGCTTGAATGGTACAAGAAAGCTTTTCCAGAAGCCGTTCCGGTTTACCATCCTGAATTTGATTTCACGGCACTTGATCTAAATGGTTTCTCACTAGAAATAGTCCAAGCAGACAAAAAGGTTGGTGTTGGTAAAAGTGGTACAGTTGTTTACTGGTCAGTAGATAATTTATGTGTTGCTCTGGCTCATTTTGAAGAACTAGGTGCGTGTCTTTATCGTGGACCAATGGAAATTGAAGATGGGCTCTCAATGTGTCAGGTTGAGGACCCATTTGGAAACTTAATAGGACTTCGTGGGAAAACCACATAACAAACTGTTTAAGAGTGATTCGCAACGCGTGGCATTTTTACTATGCGTTGTGTTTAGTGGTTAAGGTGGTATACGGAAGCATCGGTATTGCGTTGCTCACACCTTAACAGGGCGTTAGTTGCCAGCGGAAAAAATGCAGCTAAATCAGAATATTTAAGGCTAATAAGTTTGCATTTTTACTCGGTTTTGCGTCTGGGTGTGGTTTGCTGAAGTTTCGTTTGGTTGTTAATGCTGTGGTTTTGTTTTGCCGTTTCAGACGCGAATGTACTCGTTGAAAGTGAGCTTTGTGATATTGCCTTTCCAAAAGTTTTTTTTGGTGCTTTTAGGCAGTTTTCTGCGACGTTGTAAGTTCCAAGTGGTTTCAGTGACACTCGCTTTGAAATTGCGCCTGATATGAGTTTTTCAAAGCACTCAAAAACGGTGTTGGCAAAGTGGAAATGGACAGGAAATCAAAGGTGTAGAATGGCAACTAACAAGGCGTTTAAGGCAGATTCGCAACGTTAGGCATTTTCGGTTTGCTTCGAATTTAGTGTTTACGGCACAATGGTTTAGGCTAGGTGGCAATGTTGCTCACTACTTAACGCAGCGTTATGTTCACAAGCAGGAAATACGGATGGCAATATTAGATTTTAAAGAGATTCCCATGCCACATAAGGGTGGCGGTGAACAAGACAAATTCGAGCTTTTTGCACGGGATTTCTTCCACAACTTAGGCTATAAAATTGAATCAGCTCCCGGAAGAGGTGCAGATGGTGGCAAAGATCTACTTCTGATTGAAACCCGAAAAGGTATAGCAAATGATACCGAAGTGCGTTGGCTAGTTAGTTGTAAGCATAAAGCTCATTCAGGTTCATCTGTGTCTAAAACTGACGAGCCAGAAATACTAGACTCGCTACGTGCTCATGGTTGCGACGGGTTCATCGGTTTTTATTCAACATTACCCTCATCTGGTTTAGTAGCTAAAGTTGAAAGTATTACTGAAATTGAGCATCAGTTTTTCGACTCGTCAAAGATTGAGCAAACACTACTCAAAAACAGTAGTTGCCTCGAATTAGCAAAACGATACTTCCCAGTTTCATATAAGTCTTGGGCTGATGAGAATCCGAAACCAGCTCAAATCTTCTCAGACTTTGAACCTTTTAAATGTCATAGTTGCGGAGAAGAACTTGGCTATGAAAGTATTGGTAGGGTAGTTTCTTGGAGTAAATATGAAACTGTTAATGACGTAGCAATCAAGAAAATCAGAAATCAGTACGTTTGTTGTGGTGGCGATTGCGACTATAAGCTCTCTCATTCTGCTCGATACTTCACTGATGGTTATGTAGATGCATGGGCAGATCTAAAAGATTATTTCACGCCAACTCTTTACTTGAGAGCTGTAATGGGGTTTTGCAACGAATTGAACGACCCTACTATTGAGTACAGTGCCGAAGCATTTGACCAAGAGAAAGAAATCTTGTTAAAGGCATTTCCATATGTCTGTCGTAACTTGACCAAATCTGAAGTCGATCAAATCCGAGATCTAGCAATGTTACCTAAGTTTCTCGGTGGTTTAGGGTAAGTGAACATAACAAGGCATTTAAGAGTGATTCGCAACGCTTGGCATTTTCGCTTCGCTCAAGTATAGCCAAGCGTTGCTCACACCTTAATGCGGCGTTATGTACTTTTACGGAAAATCAGAAACTTATGGATGAAAATACTGAAATTTGGCGTCAGTACTACGAAAAGGCATTGTCTCGCCCACACTCAAAACGTACTGAGTTTGCTGCTCGACTCAATGAATCAAACCTCAAAATAGCCACTGATTGTGGTTGTGGAACCGGCAGTGATATCGAATACCTAGCACAACAGGGTTTTCAAGTTCATGGCTTTGATATTAATCCTGATTCGGTCGCTATTTGTAGAGATAGATTTGGGGCGAAGTCATTAGTGGATATTGCAGAGTCTTCGTTTGAGCTATTCGACTATCCAAAATCTGGTGTGGTTATCGCAAATTCCAGCTTGTTCTTCGCTGACCCAAACCAATTTGAGTCGACTTGGAGCAACATTAAATCTTCAATTGAAACCGGTGGGGTGTTTGCTGGTGACTTCATGGGCTTCAAAGACAGTTGGGCTCACAACTATCGTAGTCCAACCACACCGTTATCGGAATCAGAAGTAAAGGCTTTGTTCTCAGGTTTTGAAATAGTCAGGTTCTTTGAACGTGATGAAAAAGCGAAAACTTCATTGGGTAAAATGAAGCATTGGCATACATATTCCGTGGTTGCGGTGAAACGTACATAACAAAGCGTTTAAGACGGATTCCCAACGCTCGGCATTTTCGGTTTGATTCTGCTTTAGTGTTTACGGCACAATGGTTTAGGTGTGGTGGTCTGCGTTGCTCACCACTTAACGCGGCGTTATGCCGCCACTCAAATTCCAGTAAAATTATAATTCATTAGAAGAGATATAAAATGTATAAAAAGCTAATCATCCTGAGTCTACCTGTTCTATTGGCAGCATGTGCTTCACCAAAATATACAGTAGAAGCAATACCAGAAGAGCATCAGAGTGAAGAAGTTACCATTGTGAAAGATGATGCAACAAGAGAAATTTTCTTAGATTCAATGCAAGAATGGTGTTTGGAAACTGCTCATAAATGTACGGTTGTAAGTGACGGAACATCACCTAAGGGCTCGGAACTGACATTGACTTATGTATCGCGTTGGAGCTGGGATTTTAGAACGTTCATCGCAGATGCCCAAGTTAAAGCTTATAAAAATAGTAAAAAAGTGGGCGAAGTAGAGTTCAAGGCACCGAATAGTGCGAATACAAATAAGTGGGGAAACGACAATAAACGGATCATAGCAATGATGGATTTATTGTTTGGGAAACAGACGATAATGGAAGCTCAGTCAAAAATAAAATCAGGCGAAATGTAGCGGCATAACAAACAATTCAAGCAGACCCTCAACGCTTAGCATTTTTGGTTTGCGTTGAATTTCGTGTTTACGGTGTCATGCGGAAAGTGAGCCAGTGCGTTTCGGGCTACTTAATTGGGCGTTATGTTTACTTGTATTTCAGTGGCTTAAAGTTTCTTCGATCTACTTTCTTTGTCCCTTAGACAGTTCGTTCGAGTACTTCAGCAAATCAGCATTATCGGTCTAAGTTCATGAATCACTCAGCCCGTAAAACATGCCAATATTCGTGGGTTGCTTCATTTTCAGATCGTGGAGGTTGGATTTAAATATCACTGGCTCTAAGACGCTTTCAACGTATTTGCCAAGTAGCATGTTGGCTTGGCAGTTGCCTCGGCAATTTGCCATTGTTCTGCGCTGTGGTTGGAAAGAGAGGGCGCTTGTTGAACGTTTATCGGGTTGCCTCATTGGGCAGGGAAGTGGACTTACGCGCTTTGTGTTTCGTGCATCTGGCGGCCACGTCAGTTTGAGCGTGTGACTGACTTCTTGAAATGCGGTCAACAAAGCAGTTCTTTGCCAAATAAATCAGTCATTTGTGGTAAAACATAACAAACAATTCAAGCAGACCCTCAACGCTTAGCACTTTTGGTTTGCGTTGAATTTCGTGTTTACGGTGTTATGCGGAAAGTCAGTCAGTGCGTTTCGGGCTACTTAATTGGGCGTTAGTTTGCTAAAGGCTAGCGGTTAACTAGCCTAAGCTTGCTCTCACATCTGCAATGGTGATGAAGAGTTTGTTTTCAGCGTCTTGAAATGCTTGAAAACCATAGCGTTCATAGAAATGTTTTGCTCCGTCTTTGGCATCAACGATAACAACTGGAAATGCAACGCTATCACTAGCGGCTAATAGCTTTCTGAGTGCGTCGATAAGCAGCCACTCACCAAAGCCTTTCCCTTTGTATCGGTCATCAACAGCAAGACGGGCAATCAGACCACCAGAGGTGGATGATTGGTGCTTTTTTTGTAA
>NZ_JONH01000033.1 GCF_000711795.1 Vibrio pacinii DSM 19139
TTGATGGTTTATTGTGAATCATAATGCTGATAATTTAGTTTAAGTTAGTATTATTTGCTAATAAAATGTACAAATGACGTTAAAAAGCATGATTTGTTACACAGTTTGTAACATTTTAGATTTCTAGTTGGGCGTTTTGTCGAGTAACCTTCCGCCCGCATTTGGAACATTTGTGTCACATTTGCTCAGGGAAAACTACAAGGAGGGAACAGATGAGTTCATCTGCTTCAATTAAACAAAACACTCCCAAAAAGCCATGGTTCACGCGCTTTTTGGACACTGTCGAATATTTGGGGAATCTTTTACCCCACCCAATTACTCTTTTTGCCATCTTCTGCCTTGCTATTCTGGTGTTTTCCGGGATTGCCGGTTACTTTGAAGTCTCGGTTATGGATCCTCGCCCAGAGGGTGCCAAGGGTCGCGCTGCCGATGGTATGATTCATGTCGTTAGCTTACTGAATGCAGACGGCTTAGCGTTGATCGTGACTAACTTGGTGAAAAACTTTGTTGGTTTTGCACCACTAGGTACTGTACTGGTCGCGATGCTTGGTGTGGCGATTGCAGAACACTCAGGTCTATTGTCGGCAGCCATGCGTGGCATGGTGATGGGCGCATCTAAGCGCATGGTTACAGTGACCGTCGTTTTTGCAGGTATCATTTCTAATACAGCATCAGAGCTTGGCTACGTGGTTCTTATCCCACTGGCAGCGATGCTATTCCACTCTTTAGGCCGTCACCCACTTGCTGGTCTCGCTGCCGCGTTTGCTGGCGTATCTGGCGGCTACTCTGCAAATCTACTGATCGGTACTGTTGATCCGCTTCTGTCAGGTATTACTGAAACGGCAGCGCAGATGATTGATCCGTCTTACACGGTCGGTCCTGAAGTTAACTGGTACTTCATGTTCGTCTCAACCTTCTTTATTGCAGGGATGGGCGCGTTCGTCACAGAGAAAATTGTTGAGCCAAAACTTGGCAAGTACAACGATGAAGATGCGGCGGAAGATCTGTCTCAAGATAAGATGGGCAAACTGTCTGGAGTTGAGAAAAAAGGTCTAAAACTAGCGGGCATTGCGATCGTGGTTGTTTCTGCGCTACTGGCGTGGACGATTGTTCCTGCTGACGGTATTTTACGTTCTGACGCAGGTACGGTTGCAGGCTCTCCATTCCTTAAGAGTATCGTGGCGTTCATTTTCGTCTTCTTTGCGATTCCTGGTTTTGTCTACGGCAAAGTGGTTGGCACGATGAAGACAGACCGCGATGTTATTGATGCTATGGCTAAGTCTATGTCGTCAATGGGTATGTACATCGTATTGGTGTTCTTTGCGGCGCAATTCGTTGCTTTCTTTAAGTGGACCAACTTTGGTCAAGTGTTTGCCGTTGCTGGCGCTGACTTCCTGCAAAGTATTGGCTTAACCGGACCTATGTTGTTCTTCGCCTTCATCCTGATGTGTGGCTTCATCAACTTGATGATCGGCTCTGCGTCGGCTCAGTGGGCAGTAACTGCGCCTATTTTCGTGCCGATGTTGATGCTGGTGGGTTACGCGCCAGAAACGATTCAGGCGGCTTACCGTATCGGTGATTCAACGACCAACATTATCACTCCGATGATGAGCTACTTTGGTCTGATTCTAGCCGTTGCCACGCGCTACATGAAGAACCTAGGGATCGGTACACTAATCGCGACCATGCTACCTTACTCGCTGTGCTTCCTCGTCGGTTGGAGTGTGCTGTTCTATCTATGGGTATTTGTGTTTGGTCTGCCAGTTGGTCCTGGTGCGGCTACTTACTACACACCTTAGTCAGTCTGTTACTTTTGTTAATCGAACCGGAGCCTTTGCTCCGGTTTTTTATTGCGCTCGAATGGCGGCTATCTGTTTGACAATCCTTATTGGTGAACTTTACTTATTGGTAGAGTCCTAAGATTGTGAGGTTAATAACAATGCCAATAATGCCTGTACAGACTCACTCAGTCCTTATTTTAAGATAACGCGGTTATGCGACGATACCATCTGGTCATTTTCTGCTGTTCACTCTTGTCTGCGCCACTTTTTGCGAAGGTTTCGGTGCAGCTCGTAACCCTTGATTACCCACCTTACATTGAACACCGCGAAGACCAATTGCGTGGTGTGGCTGTCGAATTGGTTGAGACGATATTTGCCGAGCTTGAGCAGCCTATTACTATTGAGGTGATGCCATGGGCGAGAGCGCTTAACTCGATTGAGTATGGACGAGCGGATGCCATTTTCACGGTGTTCAAAAACCCCACTCGAGAGCGTTTCGCTGATTATAGCCAGCAGGTTCTGTTTACCCAGAATATCAGTTTGGTTGCTCGGGCTGACGCTGAAATACATAGCGATGACTTTATTACCAGCGATGTCTCAATGTTGGCCATTTGTGTGGTCAATCAAGTCAGCTATGGCGTGCGTTTTGACAAGCTATTAATGGATGAGTCGTTTAGGCAGGTGTTTAAGCGTAATGGGGCCGAAGAGTGCGCGCACTTAGTACGAGCTGGTCGGGCTGATTTATGGGTCAATAATGATTTTGGCGCGCGTAGTATTATGGTAACTGAACATTTAGAGAAAGTGCTTAAAGTGTTGTCTCCTCCGATTGAAGCAACGTCAAGCTATATTGCGTTTTCTAAACGCCGCCAGCAACAAAAGCTCAGAGACCAATTTGATCAGGTTCTGCGTCAGATGAAGCAAGATGGTCGATATGAAGCCTTAATCGACAACTACTTTGAATCATTGCGTCAGCAGCCGGCGAGCAATAAAAAAGGCTGACGAAAACGTCAGCCTTGAAAGAAAAAGTCAGAGGTAGGAATTACCAGCCTTTAACAACCCCACCTTGGAAGATGTCTGATGCCGCAGCATACACTTCGTCAGTTTGGTAAGCTTTAACGAAGTTCTGTACGTTTTCAGCTTGGACATTGTCTTCACGCGCAACAATCAGGTTTACGTATGGCGACTCTTTATCTTCAACGAAAATGCCGTCTTTTTGTGGTGTTAAGTTGATAGAGCTTGCGTAAGTGGTGTTGATCACAGACAGCGCTACGTCGTCGAGTGAACGTGGAAGCTGAGCGGCGTCAAGTTCAACAATGGTGATGTTCTTAGGGTTTTCTGCAATATCACGTACCGTCGCAAGTAGGCCAATGTCTTCACGTAGTTTCAACAGACCTTGCTGCTCAAGTAATAGTAGTGAACGACCTAGGTTCGTTGGATCGTTAGGAACCGCAATACGCGCGCCATCTTGGATCTCATCAACCGACGTTACTTGCTTTGAATAACCAGCAATAGGGTAAACAAAAGTGTTGCCTGCGATAGTCAGTTTGTAATCACGGTCAGTTACTTGCTGATCTAGGTATGGCTTGTGTTGGAATGCGTTGATGTCGATTGAGCCATCATCAAGCGCGGCGTTTGGTGTAACGTAGTCAGTAAAAGTGACCAGCTCGACATCCAAGCCATACTTTTCCTTAGCCACTTTTGCTGCGACTTCCGCAACCTGAGCTTCCGCACCAGCCATTACGCCAACTTTGATTTTGCTGGTATCAGCTTGCTTTTCGCCACAACCAGTTAGAATCAGTGCAGACGCTGCTGCTGCGATAGCCAAAAGACCTTTAAGACTGAATTTCATCACTATCTCCTTATGAATAAATCTGTGAAGTATTGTAGAACTTATTATTGATTAACGGTGGTCGACACGACGGACAATCGCATCACCAATAGATTGAATAATTTGTACCAGCACGATGAGCATTACTACCGTCACGGCCATGATCACCACATCGTAGCGATGGAAACCATAACGAATTGCAACGTCACCTAGGCCACCACCACCGACAGTACCGGCCATGGCAGAGTAGCTGACTAGCGTTACTAGCGTGATGGTTACCGAGTTTACGATGGTTGGCATTGCCTCTGGCAGCAGCACCTTAGAGATGATCTGCATTGGCGTGGCTCCCATTGATTGCGCGGCTTCAACCAAACCAGTTGGTACTTCTAATAGTGCGCCTTCAATCAGACGGGCAACAAATGGAATCGCGCCAATCGTCAGTGGCACAATCGCAGCGGTCGTACCAATAAAAGTGCCGACCAATAGTTTGGTCACAGGAATAATCGCCACCATCAACACTAAAAAAGGAACCGAACGACCGATATTGACGATAGCGCCCAGGATGCGATTGAGTTTGGTGTTCTCAAGCAATCCGCCTTTTTTACTGGTATGCAAGATCACGCCAAGAGGGATACCGACAGCAAAGCCAACAATACCGGCCACGGCGACCATGTAGAGTGTTTCCCAAGTTGCGCCTAGGAGAAGTTTGCTGTTTAAGCTCAGCCACTGTGAAATTTCGTTAAAGGACATAACCCAGCACCTCTACTTTTACGTTATGGTCACGCAGGAAAGCTATCGCTGCGTTGTCATCTTGTTCATTACCAAATAGCTCTGCGACCATCATGCCGAATTTAACGCCGCCAGCGTAGTCAAGGTCTGAACTCAAAATCGAAACATCGATGTTGAATTTACGGGCAATTTGGCTCATCAATGGTGCATCAACGGTTGCTCCGGTAAACTCTAAACGCACTAATGGGTAGCTATTCTCGACACGTGTTGGTTGCAAACGTGCTTGATAATCTTCTGGAATCGACAAGTCTAAAGTTGAGCGGATAAACTGATGCGCCAGTTCCGTTTTTGGGTGGGCAAAAATTTCGCCGACCGTGCCTTTCTCGACCAACTCACCATCGCCAATGATCGCAACTTGATGACAGATGCTTTTGACCACGTCCATTTCATGGGTGATCAATAGTATGGTGATGTTGAGTTTACGGTTGATCTCTTTAAGCAGCTCCAATATTGATTGGGTGGTTGCAGGATCAAGCGCGCTGGTGGCTTCATCACATAGCAGAACTTTCGGGTCGGATGCCAAAGCACGGGCAATCGCGACACGCTGCTTTTGGCCGCCACTCAAATTGGCCGGGTAGCTTTCATGCTTATCGGCCAGACCGACTAACTTTAACAGGCCCGTGACCTTGTTTTTGATGTGCGCCTGATCTTTTCCTGCTAATTCTAGTGGTAGCGCAGTGTTTTCGAACACGGTACGTGAAGAGAGCAAATTAAAATGCTGAAAGATCATACCGATGTTACGACGTGCTTCGCACAGCTGTGGTTTGCTAAGCTTGGTTAGGTCAACCCCATCAACAACGATTGAGCCTGAGCTTGGAGCTTCCAGCATGTTAACACATCGAATTAAAGTACTTTTCCCTGCTCCAGATGAGCCAATAACACCAAAGATTGTTCCCTGAGGGACATTTAGGTTGATCGCTTTCAAGGCATGTATTTCCTTACTGCCTTGATAGAAAACCTTATTTACTTGATTAATTTCAATCATTGAGAAACCCGTTATCAGTTTGGATGAGCAGTAGACGATTATTTTGAGCTACATCTCATTTACCAGAGAATGCTATGGGTTTGAGTGTTTAGTGTCAATAGATATTTTTACGTCTAGACGTCTAAACGTATCTTTCGCTAAAACCAATCGGAATGAGTTAGTGGTGAATGACATAAGAGGTAATTGCACAATCCATCGAGATGGCATAAAAAGGTGACTCAGGTATAATCTGGATACTAAAGCAAGCAAAATGAGAAACATATTTTGGCGAAACCAGCAGTCTTTCTAGACCGCGATGGCGTAATCAACGTCGATCACGGCTACGTGCATGACGAGCACGAGTTTGAATTCATCGAAGGGGTATTTGAAGCGGCTAAACAGCTGAAACAGATGGGCTATCAACTTGTTCTAGTGACCAACCAATCTGGTATTGCACGTGGTAAATTCAGTGAAGACCGTTTTCTCTCGCTGACTCAGTGGATGGATTGGAACTTTGTCGACAACGGCGTTGAATTTGATGGTATCTACTATTGCCCGCACCATCCAGAACAAGGTTTAGGTAAATATAAGCAAGAGTGTGATTGTCGTAAACCTAAGCCGGGTATGTTTATTTCTGCGCGTGACTTTTTGCATATCGACATGGCTAACTCGGTCATGGTTGGTGATAAAGCCGAAGATTTGATGGCTGCGGAAGCGGCGGGTGTCGGCTGCAAAATTTTAGTGCGAACGGGTAAGCCGATCACCGAAAAAGGCCAGGCCATAGCCTCGGTGGTGCTAGACAGCATTAAAGATGTCCCTGCTTATCTAACAAAATAATCAATCAAAAGTCGCTCTGGGCGGCTTTTATTTTGTCTGGAGGTCATCATGACTATACGTTTATTAATAAGCACTGTGCTAGCTGCATTGATCGTTGGCTGCGTGAGCGATCGCGTTGTCAGAGAAAGCACATTTCAGGGTGACTTTACCCGTTATCACTGTGAGTCACAGTACGCCTTTCAAGTTGCCTATATGCCCAATACGCCAGCTGCGTTGCTAAGGCTAGTTGATGGTGATTATCGCTTAATTCAAGTTCCTTCAGGATCTGGGGTTAAGTACACGCTTGATGACATGACCAATCAAGCGCCGAATCCGATCACGCTACATGCTAAAGGCAATCAAGCCCGTTTGGAGATTGGCCGAATGGTTTACAGTGATTGCCTTACGCAATAATTACTTTACTATTGCGGCGGTGGGGCCGCGTTAGCCGTGAGTGTTCGATAACAGAATCAGAGAGTTATGAGTAAAAAACTAACCATTCTTGATATTGCCAAGTTATCTGGGGTCGGTAAGTCAACCGTTTCCCGAGTGTTGACCAATGATCCTAAAGTCAAACCTGAAACACGGGCGAAAGTGGAGCATGTGATCCGAGAGTCTGGTTATGTACCCTCGAAATCAGCTCAAGCGATGCGCGGCGGCAGTCAAAAAGTGGTGGGGGTGATTATCTCTCGTCTTGATTCCCCTTCAGAAAACAAAGCGGTCAGCAGCATGCTGGCGACCTTATACGCCGCCAGTTACGATGTGGTGATTATGGAGAGTCAGTTTGATCGCGTGAAAACCAATGAGCACCTTGACGTATTGAAAAAACGTAACGTTGATGGTGTGATCATTTTCGGTTTTAACGATCTCGATGTCACGACACTCGCAAGCTGGCAAGGGCGGTCAGTGGTCATTGCAATGGATACCGATGTCGTGTCATCAATTAACTACGATAATCGTGGTGTCATCGTGTGTGCATTGGAACACCTCAAGGCGCAGAGCATCGACAACATCGCCTTTATCGGTGTTGACCCGAGCGATAAAACCACCGGCTTGCTGCGTCTTAACGCGTATTTAGACTGGTGTCAGCAACAGCAAATAACACCTTGTTATCAAACCGGGCACTTAAACCGCGAGAGTGGCTACCAGTTGGTGGATCAAGTCTTAACCGACCAAACACAGGCGATAGTTTGTGCCAGTGATACGTTAGCGCTTGGTGTGATTAAACGCTTGCAAGAACTCGAGCGTGAAGATGTTGCTGTCACGGGCGTTGGTGGTAATGAGTTGCTCTCTTTTCTCTTTCCCAATATTTACAGCATTGACCCTGGCTACTCTCAAGCCGGTGAACGTTCTGCTAACCTTCTTATTTCACATATCAATGGTGAACCAGGCGCCACGCACATTACTCAGCAGCCAATTGAGTTCTAAGTCATTATTTTCAGACTGATTTAAAATTATACTGTGATCGCATTCAATTAATGGGATTGTTCCCATTTTTATCTTTAGATAGATCTGACACTATAATACCCATAAATGGGAATGTTCCCATGAATGATAAAAATAATAACAACAGCCAAAGTCAGTGTGAAAAACACGAGAATGAGAATCCAATTAGTAGGGGACATGGATATGAGTAAGATTGCGAAACAAGAGGTGGAGCGTCTGATTGAATTTGTCGGCGGTCGCGACAATATAGCCAGCGTAAGTCACTGTTTAACAAGGCTTCGGTTTGTCTTGAATGATACTGATAAAGCGGACGTTGCAGCGCTAGAAGCCTTGTCGTTGGTGAAAGGTTGTTTCACCAACGCGGGGCAATTTCAGGTTGTAATAGGGACTGAAGTTGATGACGTATACAAGGTATTAATTGAGCTGTCAGGAAAAAGTGAAGCGTCTAAAGATGAATCAAAACAAGCGGCGCGTCAAAATATGAACCTGCTTGAGCGTGGGATTTCCCATCTTGCTGAAATCTTTGTCCCTCTGCTTCCTGCCATCATCACTGGTGGTTTAATTCTAGGTTTTCGTAATGTGATTGGCGACATCAAGATGTTTGATGGACAGTCGTTAACGGAAATCAGCCAGTTTTGGGCGACAGTGCATAGCTTCTTGTGGCTGATTGGTGAAGCCATCTTCTTCTTCCTTCCGGTCGGTGTGTGTTGGTCGACCGTGAAAAAGCTTGGCGGAACCCCAATTCTGGGTATTACGCTTGGTGTGACTTTAGTTTCCCCTCAACTGATGAACGCTTATTTAATCGGTAAGCAAGTGCCTGAAGTCTGGGATTTTGGCCTCTTTGTGATTGAAAAAGTCGGCTATCAAGCTCAAGTGATTCCAGCCATGTTAGCGGGTATTGCCTTGGCGTTTATCGAAACGAACCTTAAACGTCTTGTTCCTTCTTACCTTTATTTAGTTGTGGTGCCGTTTGTTTCTATCATTGTGTCCGTGGTTCTTGCGCACTCAATAATTGGTCCGTTTGGTCGCGTTCTAGGTGACGGTGTTGCCTTCGCAGCAAAAGCGGCCATGACTGGTGACTTCGCAGTAATCGGTTCAATGGTCTTTGGTTTCCTTTATGCGCCACTAGTCATTACGGGTATCCACCACACGACGAATGCGGTTGACCTACAACTAATGCAAGATTTGGGTGGCACGCCAATCTGGCCTTTGATTGCACTATCAAATATTGCTCAAGCGTCAGCGGTTGTCGGCATCATCATCATTAGTAAGAAACACGGTGAACGTGATATCTCTGTTCCAGCAGCGATTTCAGCCTACTTAGGTGTCACAGAACCGGCGATGTACGGTATTAACTTGAAGTACAAGTTCCCGATGCTGAGCGCGATGATCGGTAGTGCGATAGCGGCTGCGATTTGTGGTAGTGCTGGTGTGATGGCTAATGGTATCGGTGTCGGTGGTTTGCCGGGTATCTTATCTATCCAGCCGCAATACTGGGGCATCTTTGCGATTGCAATGCTTGTCGCTATTGCTGTGCCAGCAACATTGACCCTGTTCTTCTACAAGCGCGCGCAAATCAAAGGTGAGCTTGATCCCGTTAGCAATTAATCGTTCCATCAAAGACATTTTCAGGAGCGACGTCTGTCGCTCCTTTTTAATCACTATTTTTCGGTAAGTGGGTTTAGCAATGACAACAATCACTCAGGATCCTAATTGGTGGAAAACCGCCTCGATTTATCAAATCTACCCCAAGAGTTTTTGTGACAGTGGCGACAAAGGCACGGGAGACATTCAAGGCATTATTTCTAAGTTGGATTACTTACAACGTCTTGGCATTGATGCCATCTGGCTTACCCCAGTTTATCAATCACCCATGATCGACAATGGTTATGACATTTCAGACTATTATGCGATTAATCCAGATTTTGGCACCATGGCCGACTTCGACCAATTGCTTGAGGAAGCGCATCAGCGTGGTATCCGCTTGATCATGGATATTGTGGTTAATCACACCTCGACTGAACATCAGTGGTTCCAATCTGCGTTGGGTGATAAGAACAGCCCGTATCGTGATTACTATATTTGGCGTGATCCGGTTGAAGGGCAAGCGCCAAATAACTGGTTATCTAAGTTTGGTGGCAGTGCGTGGGAGCGAGATGAAGCAACGGATCAGTACTATTTACACTTGTTCGCCAAACAGCAGGCGGATCTTAATTGGGAAAACCCAAAAGTAAGAGCCGAAGTCAAAGAAGTGATCAGCTACTGGGCAGAAAAAGGTGTCGATGGTTTTCGTCTCGATGTGATTAACCTAATTTCAAAACAGCAAGATTTTCCCAATGATGAACGAGGTGATGGTCGCCGTTTCTATACCGATGGACCGCGCGTTCATCAGTACTTGCAAGAGATCAGCCAAGCGGTATTTCAAAAATATCGCAGTGTGACCGTTGGAGAGATGTCTTCCACCACATTGGAGCATTGCCAGCAATACTCGTCACTGGATGGTAAAGAATTGTCCATGGTGTTTAACTTTCATCATTTGAAAGTGGATTATGCAAACGGCGATAAGTGGACCAAAGCTCCGTTTGATTTTCTTCAACTAAAACAGATCTTTAATCATTGGCAAACGGGATTAAATGGCAAAGGTTGGGGGGCACTGTTTTGGTGTAATCACGATCAGCCGCGCATCGTTAGTCGTTTGGGTAATGACAAACAGTATCGCGTTGAGTCAGCGAAAATGCTCGCAGCTTCAATACACATGATGCAAGGTACGCCATATATTTATCAGGGTGAAGAGTTTGCTATGACCAACCCTGGCTATACATCCATTGATCAGTACCGTGATGTCGAAAGTACCAATATGTACGACATCATGGTCCACCAGCAAGGTGTCAAACATGATGAGATGATGGCCATCTTGGCGCAGAAGTCACGAGATAACTCTCGCACACCGATGCAGTGGAACTGCGAGCGTTATGCGGGCTTTTCTAAGGCGCAACCTTGGCTAGATATTGCTGATAACTATCAAGAGATCAATGCAGAACAAGCTGAACAAAATTACGATTCGGTGTTTTATTTCTATCAACAACTGATTCAATTGCGAAAGCAAATAGAGGTAATTACAACCGGGGATTACCTCGACCTCTACCCAGATCACGACGCGGTGTTTGGCTATCAACGCCGTTCACAACAGCAAACCTTGATCTGTTTGAATAACTATTATGCTCAAGAAACAGAATGCGTTCTGCCGAGTGATTTTGAGTCTAGTCAGGCGAGTTACGTATTGGGCAACTACCAGGATTTACCTCAACAAGTAAGTCGGCATCAGGTGTTACGTCCTTACGAAACGCGGATTATTGTTTTGCAAAACTAACCCCCAATGTTGTTTGCTTACTGCCCCGTTCTGCGGGGCTTTTTTATGGCGATGATAAAATTCATACGCAAAAAAGCCAGCTCAATGAGCTGGCTTTTTTAAAGGTGGTGGAGGGGGACGGATTCGAACCATCGAAGGCAGTGCCAGCAGATTTACAGTCTGATCCCTTTGGCCACTCGGGAACCCCTCCAGGGT
>NZ_JONH01000034.1 GCF_000711795.1 Vibrio pacinii DSM 19139
TCGGTCTAAGTTCATGAATCACTCAGCCCGTAAAACATGCCAATATTCGTGGGTTGCTTCATTTTCAGGTCGTGGAGGTTGGATTTAAATATCACTGTCTTTAAGACGCTTTGAGTGTATTTCCCAAGTAGCATGTTGGCTTGGCAGTTGCCTCATTGGGCAGGGAAGTGGAATTACGCGCTTGGTGTTTCGTGCATTTGGCGGCTACATCAGTTTGAGCGTGTGACTGACTTCTTGAAATGCGGTCAACAAAGCAGTTCTTTGCCAAGTGAATCAGTCATTTGTGGTAAAACATAACAAACAATTCAAGCAGACCCTCAACGCTTAGTACTTTTGATTTGCGTTGAATTTCGTGTTTACGGCGTAATACGGAAAGTCAGTCAGGGCGTTTCGGGCTACTTAATTGGGCGTTATGCCTTTTGGGAGAAAATATGCAGTTTTACAAAGCAGATGAATATCAGGCATCTTGCGAAAACCTGTATCGTAAGTACGAACTTGAGATAGCTGCTTTACTTCCAGATGCATCTATTGAGCATATTGGAGCTTCCTCTATCCCCAATGCTGTATCTAAAGGTGACCTAGACATACTTGTTGGTGTTAACGGCAAGGAACTAGAGAATGCAGTAAAGTTACTTTCTACTCTAGGCTTCAACGAAAAATCCGATACGTTAAGAACTCCGGAGCTTTGCATGCTGGAAAATAGCTCAGGTGAGGATGTCGCTTTTCAAGTTGTAGCTAATGGTTCGGAATTTGAGTTTTTTGTGGGGTTTAGAGACAAACTCCGTAAAAGTCCTGAGTTAGTTCAACGATACAATGAGCTGAAAATGTCTTGTACAGGTTGGTCTCACGAAGAGTATCGTCGGAAAAAATCAGCTTTTATTGAGCGCGTGTTAGGACAGGCATAACAAACTGTTTAAGAGTGATTCGCAACGCGTGGCATTTTTACTATGTGTTGTTTTTAGTGTTTAAGGTGGTATGCGGAAGCATCGGGATTGCGTTGCTCACACCTTAACAGGGCGTTATGCGTAAATGGAGGAAACATGGAAAATCAGGGCAAGCTGTTCTTCTTCTGTGGCAAGATGGGAGCAGGAAAATCGACTAAATCTAAGGTTGTGGCTGCTGAAAATAATGCAGTCCTTATTTCAGAAGACGATTGGTTGTCAGCTCATTATCCTTCGCAAATTCAAACGTTTGACGACTACATTAAACACTCAAATCTCATAAAGCCTTTCGTTAAATGCCATGTTCAGAATTTGCTAAATATAGGGGTTAATGTTGTCATGGATTTTCCAGCTAATACTGTCAATCAAAGAGCTTGGTTCGCATCACTGTGCGTTGAAGTAGGTAGTAAGCATGAGCTTTGGTATCTAGACCTAACAGATGAGCAATGTTTATCCCAAATTGCTAAGCGCCGAGTTGAGCAACCTGAAAGAGCTACGTTTGACACAGAAGCTGTATTTCATCATGTGACTCAGTATTTTGAAGCTCCAAAAGCGAGTGAAAATCTAAATCTGGTACGTGTGGGACAATACGCATAACAAAGCGTTTAAGAGGGATTCTCAACGCTTGGCATTTTGAGTTTTATTCAGCTTTAGTGTTTACGGCACAATGGTTTAGGCTAGGTGGTGGCGTTGTTCACCCCTTAACGCTGCGTTAGGGCACAGGGCGGAAATGGACAGAATCGTAGAATTAATCAAACAAGATCCAGTTAGAGTCAAAGCCTTAGAGTACTTCTCTAAATTGGGCTTGCCTCAATGCTATATTGCAGCTGGTTTCGTTCGTAATCTTGTTTGGGATGCACTGCATGGTTTTGATGTGGCGACACCATTGAACGATGCGGATGTTATTTACTTTGCTCCTGACGAGAACGACCCTAAAGCATATTTACAGTATGAATCTCAGCTCAAGCAGCTAATGCCAGAAATTAACTGGCAAGTTCGTAACCAAGCACTCATGCATACTCGAAATGGCGATTTACCTTACACAAGCTCCCTTGATGCTATGAGTTATTGGCCAGAACAAGAGACAGCTGTTGCCATTCGACAAGTCGCACCTGGTAGCTATGAATGTATTGCAGCTTTTGGGTACGAATCCTTATTTGGTTACTGTGTCACACATAATCCTAGAAGGTCACGAGAAACGTTTGAAAATCGTGTAAATTCAAAGGGCTGGTTAGTAAGGTGGCAATCTTTGAGAACTGTGCCCTAACAAAGCATTTAAGACGGATTCCCAACGCTTAGCATTTTCAGTTCAAATAGGCTAAAGTGATTAGGACACAATGGTTTAGCTTGGGTTGAGGCGTTGCTCACCACTTAATGCGGCGTTATGTTTACTTGTATTTCAATGGCTTAAAAACTCTTCGAACTCTGTTCTTTGCCCCTTTGGCCGCTCGTTCGAGTTGTTTCAGCAAATCCGCATTGTCGGCCGAAATACGTGAATTTCTCAGCCAGTAAAACATGTCAATGTTCGTGGGTTGCTTCATTTTCAGTTCGTGGTGGCTGGGTTTTTGTTTAACTGGCTCTAAGTCGTTTTGAACGTATTTGCCAATTAACATGTCGGCTTGGCAGTTGCCTCGGCAATTTGCCATTGTTCTGCGCTTTGGTTGGAAAGAGAGGGCGCTTGTTGAAACTAAGTCGGGTTGCCTCATTGGGCAGGGAAGTGGACTTACCCGCTTGGTGTTTCGTGCATCTGGCGGTCAAGTGAGTTATGGCGTGTGACTGACTTCTTGAAACAGGGGCAATAACGCAGTTCTTTGCCAAATAAATAAGTCATTTATGGTAAAACATAACAAACAATTCAAGCAGATTCGTAACGCTTGGCGAATTTACTATGCGTTGGCTTTTGTGTTTTAAGTGGTTTGCAGCGGCTTGGTCAGGGCGTTACTCACTACTTAATTGGGCGTTAGTTGCCAGCGGAAAAAACGCAGCTAAGGTAGAAAATTTAGGGCTAATGAATCGTGCAATTTTGCTCGGTTTTGTGCTTTGGTGTAGCTTGCCGGAATTGCGTTCGATTTTTAATGTTGTGGTTTTATTTTGCCGTTTCAGACGCGAATGTACTCGTTGAAATTCAGCTTTGTGGCATTGCCTTTCCAAAAGGTTTTCTGTGTGCTTTCAGCCAGTTTTCTACGGCGTTGCTAGTTCCAAGTGGTTTCAGTGACAGGCGCTTTAAAACTGCGCCTGACTTGAGTTTTTCAAAGTGCTCAAAAACGGTGTTGGCAAAGTGGAAATGAACTGGAAATCAAAGGTTTAGAATGGCAACTAACAAGGCGTTTAAGGCAGATTCGCAACGCTGGGCATTTTCGGTTTGCTTTGAATTTAGTGTTTACGGCACAATGGTTTAGGTTAGGTGGCAATGTTGCTCACTACTTAACGCAGCGTTAGCTGCTATCGGTATAATGGAGAATTGATGCAACTAGGTGACATAATGTTAGTGCGTGGTACGGGAGTGATTTCCGCTAGCCTAAGTGCTGCACAAAAAATAATTTACTCAAAATCACGTTCTAGTCATGTGCTTTTCTGTTTAAGTGATGGCTGCTTTATTCATTCAACCGGCGATGGTGGGGTGCATTTGAAGTTTGTATTGGATGAATTGGAAGAAATAAAAGACAACTGGCGTATCATTCGGCTAAAGCACTTACCTCAAAGTAAAAAAAACGCTTTGGCGCTAGCGGGGTTTTATTTTCTAGATCAGTCGTATAATCACAAATTTCTAATTTCAGGGAGTGAACATAAAGCGTTTTGCTCTGAATTAGTTGGGAAAATTTATCAGAGAGCGAACGTACCTATTTTGGGAAATAAAGCTCCTCATAGGCTTACTCCAGCGCATTTTGATAGAGAAGCTGATAGACAAGTAATGTGGAAAGACGTTACAGGTGATTGCAAAGACTATCTCAAAGAACATGAAGACTCTGTGGATGAACATAGATTAATGTACAACACTTTGAATATAAGTTTGCGTCGGAATAAGTATATTGCTGAAAAGAAAACAGAGGTTTGGGAATCTATTAGGGCAATAGACCCTGAAATGTATAATAAGATCAAACCTTTGTTAGACGAAGCTAATATGCGAAAACAAGTAAAATTCTGGGACCAATAGAAAACGCAGCTAACAAAGCGTTTAAGACGGATTCCCAACGCTTGGTATTTTCAGCTTTCTTCATCTTAAGTGTTTATGTCACAATGGTTTAGGTAAGGTGGTAGCGTTGCTCACCACTTAACGCGGCGTTAGGTGTTCTCTTTGTCGACGTTCAAATTACTGAACTTGAGTCTTAAAAGTTTCGTAAAGCTGGTTGTTTTCAAATACAGACAAAACGTTATGGAGTTGGTATGAACCGAATTAATCCTGCTAAATTACAAAATAGTAAATGGACAGCAGTAAAGCCGACAAATCGAGAAAAGCATTTCTTAGTATCAGAAATGGCGTTCGACGAGGACGGTTCTGTTATTTCGTGTAAATTGGAAGCAGTACTTTCCAAGAATGAGTATTCAATAGAATGGACAGACTTGAAAAGCCAAGAGAAGTGGATTCAAGGTTGGAAATAATATCCCTTTAGGCAACACACCTAACAAGGCGTTTAAGGCGGATTCACAACGCTTGGCGATCTGAGTTCAAGTTGAACTTAGTGTTTAAGGTACAATGGTTTAGGTTTGGTGGTTAGCGTTGTTCACCACTTAACGCGGCGTTATGTTTACTTGAATTTCAGTGGCTTAAAGTTTCTTCGATCCATGTTCTTTGTCTCTTTGGCCATTCGTTCGAATTACTTCAGCAAATCCGCATTGTCGGCCCCAATTCATGAATCTCTCAGCCCGTAAAACATGTCAATATTCGTGGGTTGCTTCATTTTCGGGTCGTGGAGGTTGGTTTCAGATTTCACTGGCTTTAAGGCGCTTTCTGCGTACTTGCCAAGTAGCATATCGGCTTGGCAGTTGCCTCGGCAATTTGCCATTGTTCTGCGCTGTGGTTGGAAAGAGAGGGCGCTTGTTGAGGCGAAGTCGGGTTGCCTCATTGGGCAGGGAAGTGGACTTACGCGCTTGGTGTTTCGTGCATTTGGCGGCCAAGTGAGTGTTAGCTTGTGATTCACTTCTTGAAATGTGGTCAACAAAGCAGTTCTTTGCCAAATAAATCAGTCATTTGTGGTAAAACATAACAAACAATTCAAGCAGATTCGTAACGCTTGGCGAATTTACTATGCGTTGGCTTTTGTGTTTTAAGTGGTTTGCAGCGGCTTGGTCAGTGCGTTACTCACTACTTAATTGGGCGTTATGGCGCAGGTCAAAAATCAGCTAAGGGAGTATATGAGCGAGAAAGTAAAAGTAGCCTTGAAATGGCTGAAAAGTCTTTTGGAATCGGAGAGTGTCGAATACCAAATTGTCGGTGGTTTAGCGGCAACAATTCATGGTGGTAGTCGTGAAATTGCAGATATTGATCTCTATATCCACAACTCAGATGCAAATAAAATACTTGCTCGCGTTGCCCCGTATACTTCTAAACCGCTTACTCACTACTCGGAATATGGCTGGGATTTAGAGTATTTTCAGCTAGTCTATCAAAATCAAAAAATTGAAATAGGCTTGGCTCTCAATACAAAAATCCAGTCATCGTTGGACGGTTCGTGGCACCAACTGGAAATCGACTTTTCAAATTCAGTTGCCAAAAGTTATCAAGGCATCGAATTACAGGTTATCCCAGTTCATCAATTGGTAGAGTACAAGCGGATATTGGGCAGGGAAGTAGACCTAATTGACATTCAGCAGCTAGCTTCAAGTTCAGCGCCATAACAAAGCGTTTAAGACGGATTCCCAACGCTTGGCGTTTTCAGTTTGATTCTGCTTTAGTGTTTACGGCACAATGGTTTAGGTAAGGTGGTAGCGTTGCTCACCACTTAACGCGGCGTTAGGTTTTTGAAGAATTAATATCTTTTATCTGCTTAAAAATCTCTTCTGCCTCGGCAGTCAATTGAGAGTAAGATCTAATGTCGCCTTTCCTCTGGGCTAGCATAGCTTGCTCAAGTATCATTGAGTGTCGTTTCTTGAGTTTTTTGGCTGGGTTGCTCTTAAAAATAGAAAACATGAATGACTCCGCTAGTGTTTGATATATTTTATTTACGTAGATTTGTAGAAAAGAGTTCATACAGGGACCACGAGGCTACAAACCTAACAAACAATTCAAGCAGACCCTCAACGCTTAGCACTTTTGGTTTGCGTTGAATTTCGTGTTTACGGCGTCATGCGGAAAGTGAGTCAGGGCGTTTCGGGCTACTTAATTGGGCGTTATGCGACTAAGCGAAAATCTTCTATAGCTCTCTTTCTCGCTCTCTTTGGCAGTCGGTTCGCGGTGTCGGCAATTCAGCATTGCCGGCCCAAGTTCTTGAACCACTCAGGACCTAAAACATGCCAAAGTTCGCGCGTTGCCTCATTGGTTTTCGGAGTTGGTTGGTGGTGAATTTGGCTGGCTCAAAGCGCTGTAAGGGCAAGTCTATTGGAGGTTCATCTTCGCTGGTTGTCCTCAGCGTTGAGTTTCACGAAGCAAAAGCTCAGTCATGTGCTGAATTTAACCATTAGTCACTTGTTGGGAGTTGGTCTGTAACATAGTGACTTCGGCTGTTCAGTGAATCACAAAAAGTGCTTGGTTTGTTTGAGGTTTTTCGTGTCTGAGGTAATCTTCATCTGCCCAACTTGGCTTGGTCGATGAATTCGCATAACAAACAATTCAAGCAGACCCTCAACGCTCGGCGATTTTGGTTTGCGTCGGGTTTGGTGTTACCGAGGAATGCGGAAGGTTAGCCAGGGCGTTTCGGGCTACTTAATTGGGCGTTAGCTTACAACAAGGTTAAAATCGAGATCGAATATGAAAAAAGCAATTCTTAATGCATTTAGTGGGCTCGATAAATCGTACCTTACAAAGCAGTACATAATAGGTATTTTAGTCTGCGTTGTTTACGTTTTCATTGTGAGAAAGTATGGGCAAGGATTAGGGTTGTATACGTTGTTGAGTTTCGCAATCAATACATTGCTCTATCCGTACTCAAGGTATCTGTTTGAGTCTTTGATCAAGTTTCTTTTTGGGAACACGCGTTTTGATAAAAGCTCAGGTGTACTGATGGTGCTCAAGTTATTAAGTATTGTGTTCTGTTGGTCTGCTGCCTTGTTTATAGCGCCATTTGGTCTTTTGTACATTCACTTTCGTGGCAGCCGAGGTCAGTAAGCTAACAAGGCGTTTAAGACGGATTCACAACGCTTAGCATTTTCAGTTTGATTCAACTTTAGTGTTTACGGCACAATGGGTTAGGTTGGGTGGTCGCGTTGTTCACCACTTAACGCAGCGTTAGGCATTTTGGAGTAAAAATGGGAATATCAGTGTCCAATAAACAGGAAGAAAGTTTCCTGTATGTTAGCGGTCTATCGGTAACAGAGACCATTAAGCTATGTGAAAATGTTGAAATTATTCCCGCTTGTTGTGACCCGTCAACAGACTTAATCATTAAACAAAGTTGTAGTGAAATTGACTTGGGTATTACGGCTATTTTTCTTCGTAGGGTTGGGGCTCAAGTGAAAATTTCCGGAGTCACAGGGAAAGAATTAGCTGCAAAAACGTGGAATGCTCAGTGGGATGTGGTCATTCTTAGTGCCTTGTTCGACTGCGATGCAGTAGCAAACCTTCAAAGTGATACGCCTGCCGAATTACTATCTAACAACAGTCGTTTATCGGTAACGAATTATCATATGAGAGGAAGCATTAATTCTCTCTATACAGTTACTCCAAAAGATGTTCTTTGGCTGAATACGCATTTTCAAAATGCTCGAAACCTCCTAGGTGTCGATAGATTCAGTGATGCTGTGAGTGCTCGTTCAAGTTACAGGTGGCACCCTAACCCAAGAGCGCAGCTAGCTGTATTATGGTCGGGTATTGAGGGGTTATTCGATATTCAAGGTGAAACGGTTTTTAAACTAAGTTTGTTCGTGGCTAAATTTTTGGAGCCTGATGATAAAGATCAGGCAAAACGCATTTTATCGAGCGTCAAAAAGCTATACAAAAGTCGCAGTTCCGCTGTCCACGGTTCAAAGATTAAGGGAGACCGAAGCCAATTGGTTTCGGATTCTTCTGAGTTGCTAGAACGTCTAATACGCAGATGTATCGAAGTTGGTTCTATTCCAAATATTGAAGAACTTACCTTGTAATTG
The DNA here is from genome assembly GCF_000711795.1 of Vibrio pacinii DSM 19139. Lineage (GTDB taxonomy): Bacteria > Pseudomonadota > Gammaproteobacteria > Enterobacterales > Vibrionaceae > Vibrio > Vibrio pacinii. Next base: position 8,181 of record NZ_JONH01000034.1, read on the forward strand.
AGACATGCCTAACAAGCAATTTAAGAGGGATTCTCAACGCTTGGCATTTTTCCTTCTACTTCAATTTTAGTGTTTATGGCACAATGCTTTAGGTGTGGGTGGCAGCGTTGTTCACCCCTTAATTGGGCGTTATACGAGTAGGTTTATTCACATTATTAAGGAGTGAAAAATTGGAAGCATTTATATATTTTGGCGTTTCAGTATTAGCCGGTATGATTACAGCGCTCGGCTGCGCTTTAAAAAAGTTGCTTGGGGATAACAAAGATCAATTAAATTTTCCTGATGCTGAAGTACTTAATGATGACGTCACTAAGAAAAGGGTGGTCTGGTTGTTTGTATGGGTTTTGCAGGGCATAGTCGGTGGATTTATTGTTTCTTTGCTTTTTGCTGACTCTGTGTTCAACGGTACAACTAATCAAGGTTGGGTATGGGCTCTGGCATTCGCTTCAGGCTCGGTATCTTGGTTGAATTTCAAAGCATCTTTGTCTG
>NZ_JONH01000035.1:0-1884 GCF_000711795.1 Vibrio pacinii DSM 19139
ACGAATCGAGGTCATAATCAGCCATACCACTTTCTTCACCTTCAACGAGTAGTTGTCGTAAAGTGTTCATTTTCGTTTCTTGTGTTTCGAGTAAACGTAGAGCGGAACGAATTACTTCACTTGCTGAGCCATAGCGTCCACTTTGGATCTGGTTACTGATGAAGCCATCAAAGTGTTCGCCGAGAGTGATGCTAGTATTTTTAGCCATTGCAATCTCCTGATACCAAATAGTACCTAATTATGGTATTAATTTGAGGTGATCGCAAGTGGCGCATAACAAAGCGTTTAAGAGTGGTTCCAAACGCTTGCCGGTTTCGCTTCGCTCAAGTATGGCAAGCGCTTATCACACCTTAACGCAGCGTTATGTTTACTTGTATTTCAGTGACTTAAAGCTTTTCTTCGATCTATGTTCTTTGTCCCTTTGGCAGCTCGTTTGAGTACTTCAGCAAATCCGCATTGTCGGCCTAAATTCATGAATCACTCAGCCCGTCAAATATGCCAATATTCGTGGGTTGCTTCATTTGCAAATTGGGTCGGTTGGTTTTAGGTTTCGCTGGCTTTAGAGCGCTTTTAGCGTATTTGCCAAGTAACATGTCGGCTTGGCAGTTGCCTCGGCAATTTGCCATTGTTCTGCGCTGTGGTTGGAAAGAGAGGGCGCTTGTTGAACCTTTGTCGGGTTGCCTCATTGAGCAGGGAAGTGGACTTACGCGCTTTGTGTTTCGTGCCTTTGGCTGCCAAGTGAGTTTGAGCTTGTGATTCACTTCTTGAAATGCGGTCAAGAATGCAGTTCTTTGCCAAATAAATCAGTTATTTGTGGTAAAACATAACAAACAATTCAAGCAGACCCTCAACGCTTAGCACTTTTGGTTTGCGTTGAATTTCGTGTTTACGGCGTCATGCGGAAAGTGAGTCAGGGCGTTTCGGGCTACTTAATTGGGCGTTAGGTGAAAGGTATTCTATAGATGAAGTTGTCTTTAAAAATGTTTGTGTTGGTAATTCTGGCAAGTGCAGTGCTAAGTTGCAAAGATAAAGCTGAAATTTATGCAAACCCGCCGAGTAGCCTAATTGAGCAATTAGATGCCTATTACCCACTGTCATTAAAGTACGTGAAAGCAAACGAGCAGATAGCTCTGTCTCAAGGCGCTCCTCTGTTGCCACAATACTTAGAAATAGCAAATAAAATTGGCATTAAACATCCCGAAAGAGTTCGGGTTTTCTACGCGGAGCAGCTTCCTTTGCCTGAAAACAAGTCATTGCTTTTTCAAATGCAGCGGCTTGGCCTTGATTCACCATATTTTACGGGAACGACGTTTGGTTACGGTATTTGGATTTCAAACAAAGCGAAAGGTGACAAGCAGTTAATAGCTCATGAGTTGATTCATGTTAAACAAATAGAAGAGCTAGGGCTTGAGGAATTTACAAAGAAGTACTTGCTGCAATTGGCCATTTTTGGTTATGCGGAAGCTCCAATAGAAATTGAAGCTTATGAGAATGCGGCGAATTATTTGTAGTTTCGTCGTCTTTAAGAATTTCACCTAACAAACAATTCAAGCAGATTCGCAACGCGTGGCTGTTTTGGTTTGCAGTGAGTCTTGTGTTTATGGCGCAATGCGGTAGTTTTTGCATTGCGTTGCTCACTACTTAATTGGGCGTTAGTTGCCAGTGGTAAAAACGCAGCTAAAGCAGAAAGTTTAAGGCTAATGAATTGTGCAAATTTGCTCAGTTTTGTGTCTGGGTGTGGTGTGCTGAAGTTGCGTTCGTTTTTTAATATTGTGGTTTTATTTTGCCGTTTCAGACGCGAATGTACTCGTTGAAAGTCAGCCTTGTGACATTGCCTTTCCAAAAGGTTTTTTTGATGCTTTTAGGCAGTTTTCTACGGCGTTG
>NZ_JONH01000035.1:1894-7621 GCF_000711795.1 Vibrio pacinii DSM 19139
TTTCAGACGCGAATGTACTCGTTGAAAGTCAGCCTTGTGACATTGCCTTTCCAAAAGGTTTTTTTGATGCTTTTAGGCAGTTTTCTACGGCGTTGTAAGTTCCAAGTGGTTTCAGTGACAGGCGCTTTAAAACTGCGCCTGATTTGAGTTTTTCAAAGCGCTCAAAAACGGTGTTGGCAACGTGGAAATTGACTGGAAATCAGAGGTTTAGAATGGCAACTAACAAAGCGTTTAAGGCAGATTCGCAACGCTAGGCATTTTTGGTTTGCTTTGAATTTAGTGTTTACGGCACAATGGTTTAGGTTAGGTGGTAATGTTGCTCACTACTTAACGCAGCGTTAGTTGCCAGCGGTAAAAACGCAGCTAAGGCAGAAAATTTAGGGCTAATGAAATTTTTAGTTTTGCTCGATTTTTGTCTGGTTGTGGTGTGCTGAAATTGTGTTCGATTTTTAATGTTGTAGTTTTGTCTTGCTGTTTCAGACGCTAATTTACACGTTGAAAGTCAGCTTTGTAGGATTGCCTTTCCAAAAGGGCTTTTTGGTGCTTTCAGCCAGTTTTCTGCGGGGTTGTAAGTTCCAAGTGGTTTCAGTAACAGTCGCTTTGAAACTGCGCCTGATTTGAGTTTTTCAAGGCGCTCAAAAACGGTGTTGGCAAAGTGGTAATGGATTGGAAATCAAAGGTTTAGAATGGCAACTAACAAGGCGTTTAAGGCAGATTCGCAACGCTTGGCAATTTTGGTTTGAATCGGCTTTAGTGTTTACGGCACAATGGTTTAGGTTAGGTGGTAGCGTTGCTCACTACTTAACGCGGCGTTATGCTCTATGCTGGAAAATGGAACTTTATGGAGGTTGTCATGAGTATCAAAGAGTCTGATTGGAAAGTCTTTTGCGAAATCAAAAATGAAGCAATTCAGTTGTATTGTACGAGACAACTGAGCGAAGTCATTGAAACTATTACTGACGAGTCAGAACTGGCAGGAGAAAGGTTTCATTTTATGTGTCAGTATTCCAAAACGTCAGAAAAGCAGATGAAGCTTATCTTTGATGGTCATTCTCGTAATAAGGCATTTATTCAGCTCATGCTAATGTGTGAAGAAAATTTGGTTGCACCAGAGCAATTCGAACGCCTCTCGGATGAGTTCAAAAAAGACATTACGTCAATGCTGGAAAGACGAGCATAACAAAGCGTTTAAGACGGATTCACAACGCTTAGCATTTTCAGTTTGATTCAACTTTAGTGTTTACGGCGCAATGGTTTAGGTTGGGTGGTCGCGTTGTTCACCACTTAACGCGGCGTTATGCGACTGAGCAAAAATCTTCTATGTCTCTCTTTCTCGCACTCTTTGGCCATCTGTTTTTCGGTGTCGGCAAATCAGCATTTTTGGCCTAAATTCTTGAATCACTCAGGCCGTAAAACATGCCAAAGTTCGCGGGTTGCCTCATTGGTTTTCGGAGTTGGTTGGTGGTGAGTTTGGCTGGCTCAAAGCGCTGTAAGGGCAAGTTTATCGGCAGTTCATCTTTGCTGCTGGTCTAGAGCGTTGGGTTTCACGAAGCAAAAGTTGAGTCACTAGCTGAAAGTCACTATTAGTCACTTGTTGGAAGTTGGTCTGTAATATAGTGACTTCGGTTGTTCAGTGAATCACAAAAAGTGCTTGGTTTGTTGGAGGTTTTTCGTGTCTGATGTAATCTTCATCTGCCCAACTTGGCTTATGCAGGTGAATTCGCATAACAAACAATTTAAGCAGATTCGCAACGCTTGGCATTTTTGGTTTGAATCGGTTTTAGTGTTTACGGCACAGTGGTTTAGGTGTGGTGGTGGCGTTGCTCACTACTTAATTGGGCGTTAGGCATCATATGTATTAAGGAGTTAACTAATGAAGTTTGTTGTTCCCAATTTTAAAGAAAAGTCATTTAACTGTCCATTGTGCGGTACTTTTTCGCATATGAGATGGGACTATTTGTTAGTAGGTAACACTATTACCAATTTTTATCAGGCGTGCTGCTCATGTTGTAGTGAAGTTTCGATTTGGAAAGTGACAGAGCGGAAAGGTTTTGATGACACTCAAGGGTTTATGGTATTTCCTGATGTTAATTCGTATCCCTTACCTGCTGAAGATATGCCTCAAGACGTAAAAGTTGACTATTTGGAGGCGGCTAGTATTTTTTCTCGTTCCCCGAGAGGGGCTGCAGCGTTGTTACGCTTAGGCTTACAAAAATTATGTAAGCATCTTGGTGAACAAGGCAAGAATATTGACCAAGATATTAGAAGCCTCGCAGCAAAAAACGTACTACCGCCTTTAGTTGTAAAAGTTGCAGATACACTGGTAACAACGCAGTACATCCTGGTGAAATGAATGAATGTGACTTTGATTTCGTAGCATCAAAATTGTTTGATTTGCTAAACTTTATTGTAAAAAAAGGTATATCTGAACCTCGTGAATTAGAAGATCTATATCAGCTAACCCCTGAAGCTCCAAGACAAAATGCTGAAGCTAAAGATCTGAAATCCCGAAATAATGCCTAACAAAGCGTTCAAGACAGATTCCCAACGTTCGGCATTTTCAGTTCAAGTCAGTTTTGGTGTTTACGGTGCAATGCTTTAGGTTCGGTGGTAGGCGTTGCTCACTACTTAACGCGGCGTTATGTACTATGCAGCGAAAATTTTTACTAATTGAGGATTACATCAATGACAGAGCGTTTTTATGTCCCTTCAGAAGGCCCAGATGTAGAAGCACTAAACATTGCACTATATAGTGCATCTATACTTGCTAACAAATTTGAGTCAGAACTGATTTTAGTTGTACCGGCACTTAAACATGCCACGAGTACCGTTCTTAACCAATGTATTAAAGAGACAGCACTGAAGAAATTATCAAAGGGCGAAGTACTTCGTTATCAAGATGTGCCAATTCGCATGGTTTCCATGAAAACATTAAACCCATATCGTGATAATGGAGTTTTATTGGCTTTATGGGCAGGTGAAAATATGCTTAGTAAAATTGATGAAAGCCCCAATGCTAAAGGTGTCGTCGCTTTAAGGTGGTCTGGTAATGATGTTGAATCTTGGGCAAAGAAACATGGTGCCAAAGAACTCCCAACCAAGCAAAGTACATAACAAACGCTTTAAGGCGGATTCGCAACGTTCGGCGGTTTTGGTTTGAATCGGCTTTAGTGTTTACGGTGTAATAATTGAGTGTTGTGGTAGTGTTGCTCACCACTTAAGCGGGCGTTATGATTTTCGAGGAAGTTATGGAACCTTTAGTTAGTGAAGAATATATAGTACCCGTAGTATCTGCTTTTATCTCAATCATATCTGCGATAATTGCCTTGGTTGGTTTATTCTTTACTTATCGTAAAAACCAGTTTGATAAGCAACTTGCACTCGACAAAGAAATTTTCGAAGCGGCTGTCAGAAAGCTTGAATCTGCTTTCGAAATGCTGACGAGGGGTATGGGAGAAAAAGCTCTTGTTGTAAGTGATCGGTTAAATTGGATTATGTGTGCGAGAGAAATAGAAAAATTCAAAGTATTTAAATCAAAACTGGGTACCGAACACTACCAACTAGTACTTGGTTCAATAGAGGAATATTGGAGTCATAAGTTTTATGATGTTGTTGGTAAAAATGAATTAATCCAACAAGGTTACTACGAAGGACTTCATGCTGGTTCAGTGCTAGTCGTATATGCGTTTGCTAGTTGGAAAAACGACCAAAAATGCCCAATCGATACTGTAGATTATGAGCAACTATTAGAGTCTTCATCTGTTTTTCAAGGACGATATGGACTTAAAGCATACGTCCAAAACGACAGACAGTACTCCCATTTAGCACAATCATAACAATAAATTTAAGAGTGATTCACAACGCTTGGCGCTTTCATTTCAAGCCAGTTTAGTGTTTATGGCACAATGGTTTAGGTAAGGCGGTAGCGTTGTTCACACCTTAATTTGGCGTTAGTTGCCGGCGAAAAATACGGCTAAAGCAGAAAGTTTCGGACTAATGAATCGTGCAATTTTGCTCTGTTTTGTGTCTGAGTGTGTGGTTTGCTGAAATTGTGTTCGATGTTTAATGTTGTGGCTTTGTTTTGCCGTTTCAGACGCTAATGTACTTGTTGAAAGTCAGCTTCGTGACATTGTCTTTTCAAAAGGTTTATTGAGTGATTTTAGTCGGTTTTCTACGGCGTTGTAAGTTCCAAGTGGTTTCAGTGACAGGCGCTTTGAAACTGCGCCTGATTTGAATCTTTCAAAGCGCTCAAAAACGGTGTTGGCAAAGTGGAAATGAACGGGAAATCAAAGGTTAAGAATGGCAACTAACAAGGCGTTTAAGGCAGATTCGCAACGCTAGGCATTTTTGGTTTGCTTTGAATTTAGTGTTTACAGCACAATGGTTTAGGTTAGGTGGTAATGTTGCTCACTACTTAACGCAGCGTTATGCAAATTTACATCGGTGAAAGATACATGAAATATGAAAAGAGTTTTAATCCATTGTCAGATTTCAGTTTGGACATGTTAACTGACATTGAATTTAAAGAAGATAGTGTAAGGGAAGAGATTATAACTCCTATATTAAAAGCACTGGGTTATTCTGCTTCTAAACCAAATAAGATAATAAGAAGCCGTTCGTTAAAGCATCCGTTTATATCAATAGGTAGTCAACGTAAAGAAATTACCTGTATCCCAGACTATCTATTAGAAGTTGATGGAAAACTAGCGTGGGTCCTAGAGGCTAAAAAACCCGGGGAAAATATCCTAACAGGGAAGCATGTTGAACAAGCTTACTCGTATGCGATCCACACAGAGATCAGAGTTCCATTATTCGCACTCTGTAATGGTGAGGAGTTCGTTCTTTACAAAATAAGTGAAGACAGACCCATACTGCATTTTAAAATTGAAGAGCTTCCGAATTACTTTGAAGCGTTAGGCAAGTACCTTAGTCCCCAAAATGCACTAAACACTGAGTACAAACTAGCGAAAGACTTTGGGTTGCACCTAAAGCGTGTTGGATTTGAGCAGTTTGAGCATTTAGTTTTTCAAGATGTACCTTTTTCATATATTGCTCAACTTGATGGAAACAAGTTTACAACAGCAACAGGAATCGAACCATATGAAGGAGAAGTATATTGTGTAAGCTTTGATTTTGGCATTGAAGTTTTTGAACAAATGAAAGGTTTAATACCAGATGAGGCTTATGAAATTCTTTCGCGTAGAGATATGGGGCAGCGAAATACAGTTAAGTTTGGGGATGGAAGATTTTTAATCTCTGTTGATTGTAAAGTTGGTCAAAACCTGGAAGAAAACCACAACGAAATCTTTTTACCTCTATGGGTCAATTGTAACCCTCCCTGTTTTAGTGGCACTCTAAATTAGAGTTTTTCGGCTTAGACTGAGCATAGAAGGAGAACTCGCGATGAAAAAATCACGTTACTCAGAAACACAAATCGTCAAAATCTTAAAAGAAGTGGAAGTTGGTCGTAAGGTCAATGAAGTGTGCCGTGAATACGGCATTTCAGATGCCACCTACTACAACTGGAAAGCCAAATACGGTGGGATGGAAGCCTCTGAAGTCAAACGCCTTAAAGACTTAGAAGAGCAGAATCGTCGCTTGAAAGCCATGTTTGCTGAGTTGAGCTTAGAGCATCGAATTCTCAAAGACATCGTAGAAAAAAAGCTGTAAAGCCAGCGATAAGACGAGAACTGGTTGAGTATGCCAGACAACGGCACAATGCCAGTT
>NZ_JONH01000036.1 GCF_000711795.1 Vibrio pacinii DSM 19139
AGGTGTCATGTTCCATAGCGATCAAGGTAGTCACTATACCAGTCGTAAATACCGCCAATTACTGTGGCGTTTTCAAATAAAACAGAGTTTATCTCGCAGAGGAAATTGCTGGGATAATGCGCCAATGGAGCGCTTCTTTAGAAGTTTGAAGACAGAATGGGTGCCGACGGTAGGTTATCGTAGCTTCGCTGAGGCTCAACAAGAGATCACCCGCTACATTATCGGATATTACTGCCAACTCAGGCCACATCAGTATAACGGTGGCCTAACGCCCAATGAATCAGAAAGATTATATTGGGAAAACTCTAAAACCGTGGCCAATTTTAGTTGACCACTACATACCAACTTTCATCTCACTAATGCGCGATTCAGATAAATCTAAAAATTTGGACATTTCCTTCTGTGTCTTGCCTTGTGTCTTAAAGTAGGAAATCGCATGCTCTATCCAAAGTATGGTGTCTCTCTTAGTGCTCATGTTTTATAACCCCTTGTATTCATTTCCCCTCCAGAATAACAATACAACTCAAGGTTAGCATTACGAATTATCCGTAATTTTCCGTAATAAATTACAGGCACTATCAAGAGGGTTATAATCTCATAAAAATAATTTACTCTGTAGTTGAACAAAACTGTTGATTGTTGGTAGTTAAAAGAGAGTAGCTATCTAAGATATGAGAAGTGGTTAAATTCAACACCCACTACACCTTATAGGCATGAATAAAAGTAGGGAAAACTGGCATTAGCACCCAAGTAGGTCAAATTGCTCTTAAAGCGTTTCGGAGCACTTGCGTGCTAGAAAGTGCCGAATGAAACAGTTCTGGACAAAACCTTGTTAGTTACATTACTAAATTAGTAATTAATGGATAACTTCAAGTATAGGAAACTCCGCCAAGAAAAAAGCAAGACTTGAACCTGATAGTATTTGGTGAGGCCGACAATACTAATACCGATGATTTGCCCGTCTTTGTTGTGCAAGAACGCAGGGATGATCTACTTTTAGTTCTCATTTTCGATGAGGCATTTACCGTCTGAACTGAGTGCAACGGGTGCCTAGGTTTCACCGTCGGTCATTTCAAGATCGCTCACCCAACCTTGTGCAGGAGCAGGTTCGTCTTTCGGGCCATTGAGTTCGGTAGCGTGCTCGATATCGAGTGGGATTTGGCGCTTGAAGTGCTCTAGAACGGCGGTTGGGTTGTCGTTGTTAAACTGGCGGCCATCGCTACCCGCTGGTAGTTCAAAGCAAAGTGATAGATAAGTTATGATGGTCATATCTGGCATCCAAGTGGTGGATTGTATGAAGTTTTTCCTAAACCCCAAAAGTGGATGAAAGTTATAGAAAACAGAACACAACATACGTTATTTTATGTTCAAGGTTTCAAAGGATGATCCATATAAAATGAAGACCCACCAAAGACATGATTTCCTAAAAAATACAATCACCACACTAAGAGAAAATGTTGCTGGCTATTGTTCAAATCCTAACTGTCGTGTTTTAACTATTGCATCTGTATCCGATAAGGACAAAACCTTAAACACTGGGGTTGCTGCTCATATATGTGCTGCTGCACCTGGTGGACCAAGATATAACCCAGATCAAACAAAGGATGAAAGGCGATCCTATGAGAACGGAGTATGGCTCTGCTCGAATTGCTCGCGATTGATAGATGACGATGCGGCTTCATATTCAGTGGAGTTACTCAATAGTTGGAAAAGCCAAACCATTGAATATGTAAGAAGTAATGTCGGAAAACAGATGCTTCCAAAAGAAGAAATTGAGACTAGAGCTATAGCTGAAACTTTAAACTATGTCGGAGGTCGAGACCCCGCTTCGCTATTCAATAAAGGTGCAATGGCAGTCAAGCATTTTGACAAGCATTTAAGTCAACTAGACAATAGGTTCTCAGTTCAAACAAATGTCATAAATGGTAATACCCAAACACTTATTACACCCATTGCTGACAATGTTAGCGTAAAGGTGACAATGGACCACGAGACTGGCCTATCTTTCGATAGCCAACTCAAAGAAATGAGAACATCCGGTAAGCCTGTAACAATACCTACGAGTTCAATTTCGTTTTCAGGTTCTAAACTATTCGAAGCGGTTACTGATGGCTTCGGTGAAAGTGGCGAGCTTCGAATAGAACCACATGCGACAAAAATTAAGTTGTCTTTGTACGCGATATTGAATGACAAACATCTTTACTTGGGTGAGTTCAACGGAAAACAATACATTTTGGAAAATGGGCTTAAGTTTACGGCCTATGCTTTCAATAAATTTCTTAAGATCACAATGTTCTATCACGCAGACAGAGGAACTCTCCAATACAACTTCGTCGCATCTGTTGAGCAATGGGGTAATAAAAGCCTAAACAAAATTCCGTACTTTAAGAGACTTCTGTCTGCAAAAGATATTTTGCTGAATGGCGGTATCCTAGGGGTCAGTATTGAGTTTGAAGAGGGGTATGAACTCAATCCATTTGAGGCCGAAAAAGATTTCTCTAGTGAAACAAAACGTTTTTTTGCCAGTATTGGAGAGTTAGTCCATGTCGTCGATTGCGTTAAGAAACTTTCGTCTCACTTCAAACTACCAGAGCCAACTTTTTGTGACTTTGAAATTCCCGAAAATGAGTTTATAGCACTTACTACCGCTAGCTCATTAACTGAGGGGAATATTCACACGAGTGGCACTGATGTCGGCTCATTTGACTTTTCAATGCCAAAAGAACAATACGAACGGCTACCCGATCAGGGAAGCGAGTTCCCACTTGATAAGATTTCTTTTGTAGAAAACAGTCCAATCCCTACCGTATTTGGGACAAGTTTTGATTTTCTCAAAATTGAACATACATACTTCAATATGAATGTTAAAACGGAAGAACACGAAAAATCGGTTTCGGTATATTTAGAGCCAACGGATCAGTCCAGTTGTGTGGTTAGCTTATTAGATGAAAGAAATAAGACTTCAAAGCAATGACCACTATTGTTTAAAACCCGTTTAATTCAAAAGAAAGCCTTAGACTAGGGCTTTTGCATTTAACACGCAGCAAGCTTAGCTTGTGTGAGTCGGAGTGCTATTTATTAGGCAGATTGGGAGGCCCAACCGTTCGCTCTACTTGTTGCGCTTCCTTCTTAATCTGTTCGCTTTGCCTCGTTACTCGATAGGCGTCTAAAGCTGCTTAGAAATACCCCTTAGTGGCTTTCACTACCGAGACATAGCCCGCTTGCTCGTGAATGTATGTACTGGGGTCAGGTCTTGATTCTTGCCTAATCATTAGCTTTCGTTATGCAAGTATTAGGAACAATGAAGATTAGCTTTATTAAGGTCAGAAAGTTTTGGGGAACAAATGAATTCGAGAATCCGTTCACATTAGACTAAAACACATTATTGCTTTACTAATTTGTTAAGCGGTTCTACTTCATTTCTAGCAAACTAAGAAATGCATTTTAATGCGCGGTTCGAAGCTCATAATAACCTTAAAATTCCTTCACCACCTACCAACAAATGAGTAATTATTGCGTTGGACCTCAATAAGCGGTCCAACGCTTAATAACTCACAGTATGAAGCGTTTACAAGAACTTACCGAGTTGCTGAAATATTTTGTCTAAAGCATTAGCCACCTGAGCCACTACTTTGACCTTGTCTTCAGAGCTCTTCAACATTTCTTGCGCCCCTTTTGCTTGCTGAATCAGTTCCTTAACGCACCCTTGTTCCGCCTCATACATTCGAGAGTTATTCTCCAGTATGGCCGCATTGTAGGTATAGATTTTATCACCCAAATGCTCGCATTTGCGCAATAACTGTTCATCCTCAGGTTCAAGCATCACTGAATCTAGATAGTTTTTAAGTTCATTGTACATGCTTTGCAGTTCGCTATATGCGGTCTTGTGGCTAGCGTCCATTGGTTATTCCTCTAGGCTATCGCGATATTCTTTGATGGCATCGATCTGGTTTTTGGTCGACTTGAGCGCTTTTTTAGCTGCATCTATGGTTACATCATTATCACTTTTCAAAGATACGACTATCGATAGGTTTAAGTGCTGAATCGAACGCAATGCATCTTCAAGTTTTGCATACTTTGCATCCAGACCATTTAAGCGTGATCTGATCTCGTAAGCTTTTTCATATGCATCAACCCTTTCTTCAAGTGAATGCTCGAAAGTAACGCAACGCTTATCATCGCTTTCTTCACATCGATTGGGGTTATTGAGTAGGTACAAACGGATCCGCAGTTCTTTTTCCAAAGAAACTCTGGTGGCAGCCTTCCAAGCCCCTAACTCGGCCTCTAAAGACTTAAATGAGCTCTGCACGATTTTTTCAGAATCAATCACCACTTTTTTGAGCAAGTCATATCGTTTTTTCTCCGTGTAAGCGCGAGCTATAGCATTGACGCTTGTTGTAAGCAGCTCTACGTCTCCGTCATCGATACCTTCAAGTTGAGGCATTTCCGATAGAGAGACCAAAGAAGAGTTCAGTTTTTGGGAATACTTGTTCAACTCTTCACCTCGATCATCCGTCGCCAAGAGGTAAATACTTTCAGTGAAAGTCTGCAAATTGCGCAGCAACGCTTCTTGGCCAGAACGGTCAATCGTAGAAATGTCGAGCCCTTTTCCCGTCACACCATCTCTTGCTGCTTTTACCAGTTCAGCACTAATCTTAGCGTCATCAGCATACTCATAAACCTCTATCAGAGCATTCTGCACCTGAGTTGATTGCTTCGCATATTCACCTACCAAATGAATCGACTCATTGGAAGCACATCCTGCTAATCCAATAGTGACCAACGAAGCTAATATATTGAATCGCCACCTCGAGGCATTTAAGCTTTGAAGTCGTATTATCATGTTCTAAGCCTTTTGTTTTCCATAAGATTGATTTACTAAGCGATACAAATGCCGTAAGCAGGCAGTACATCTCTGATTATTTCTAAACGATACGTTTTTAGTGCATCATGGAAGTGCTTCCAGTCAGAGTCCAGAAAGGCCTGTGAATATGGGTAAACAAGTTGGCCATCTTGAAAAAAGCCTGTTCCCCTAGCCTGTTGTTTCCAGCTATTCTCACCATCTTTGTCAAACGTTAAATCAACTGGATCAAAACCAAATAGCCCTTCACGAAGCCACTCGATCCATGCTGTATGCCGAGCTTCACCGTCATCATTTTTAATGGTTGTTAAGGCGTACTCAATCTTGGAACGTTGCTCCGTTGTCAAGCCAGGTTGGTTATCTATGCTCACCTGAGAGTCACCCTCATTCCACCATTGCAGGGCTTTGCACATCGCATCAGCAGCCTCTAGAAATATTGTGGTATTGTCCCTTTCAATAGGATCCCCTTCACCATTTTCGTATGTCCAAGAAACATAAGGTCGGTCAGGGAAAGACAGTGCAGCGCCATGGCCGAGTGGAGACGACGCAGAAATACTGTCACTTAACAAATCATCTTTGATTCGTTCCAATAGAGAGCTGGATGAGGACCCTAGATTATCCACTTTATTATAATCATGGATAACTCCTGCAAATCCTTGGTGAGCAAACGTGTCTGCGTAAACATGCATGGCGATCCCCATTAAGTGGGCAGCGTAAGGTTGGCCCCAATGCGAAGCCACCATTGTCAACATGTCCCGTGCTACGGGGCTGTCAGGCCGGCAGACTAATCGATGTATAAACTGGCCATCAGGCTCTACTCCAGATGGTAGCCCCTCATTACCGGGAAGAAAGTGAAACGGAATCCAAACTAAGTGATTAGCCAAATCCTGAGTGTTTCGGTAATCTAGCATTTTGTGAGCGGATACAATGCGGTCATACATTGCTCCATTGTCAAAATATATGGGGTTGTCATTCGTAGCCTCATCGACATATTGAGCGGCATACGCCACCTTTTCGGCAAGATGATGTTCGATTCCAGCATAGCGAGCAATGACATACGTTAAAGTATGGTGTCCATCGATTTGCATGTGTGCCTCCAGCAATATGATATTTGACGTTAAACACTCGGCAAGTAAATACATAAGCTACCTGAATGAAGAAGCTCGAACCTGAATTTACTTTCGCTTAGTGAATCGTCTACTTGTTATTACAATCCAATATGAAACAAAGGGAACATAACAACAATGGCTCAAAATTCATACAACTGATGAATAAGTGCGCTAAGTAGCTCTCAAATATCATTACTTGTCATCGTTACTGACAAGATTGTGCTTACCACGTACCATCCATTTCCCCATTGGTTTGCTCTAGACAAAAACGTATACGCTCTTAGCTAAAAACGTTCGGCAAGACCACAGTTTTATTGGCGCGACACTTTAGTTGAGCGCGAGCCAAATTTAGCCCAGGTAACTATGTTTCGTGAGAAAGGGGCCTTAGGTAGTACAAATGGAGCACAAGAATTGTTCCAGCTAGTAATAGGAACAATACAAAAGGGCTAACAATAAGCCCATAACCGTTTAGCCCCCTGAAATGTATCATTCAGGAATCAAAGGCATTTATAGTTCGAACAATTGCATATTTCGGAGCATTCCGATCAGTCATTTCGGGATTATCCGATCACCCATTTCGGTTTAAACCGATCACTGATTCCGCGATTATCCGATCACTTTTAGCCTAACTCCGAAATCGGTGATCGGAATAGCGAAAACCGCGATCGG
>NZ_JONH01000037.1 GCF_000711795.1 Vibrio pacinii DSM 19139
GTGGAAGGGCCGAGTTTAAGGCAAGAAGCGATGCTGCGATTTGAGAGACCGCAGTCGTACTTAAGGCGTAATACCTCTTTGATTTTGTTCATTGGAGTTCTCTTTTTTGCCATTGTCGCTTCCTTACCTTCTTGTTTAAGAAGTAAAGAATAGCGAGCTATTGATTTAAAAGAGAAAAAGGTAGGATTTCGGACTTGCCGATCGCGGTTTTCGCTATTCCGATCACCGATTTCGGAGTTAGGCTAAAAGTGATCGGATAATCGCGGAATCAGTGATCGGTTTAAACCGAAATGGGTGATCGGATAATCCCGAAATGACTGATCGGAATGCTCCGAAATATGCACATATCCTGCATTTCATCTACAAATGCAAATTTAAACCGTCTACAAAGATCCTTTACAACTAGGGGATTAAGATCTAAAAACTTCAGAGAGAATACATATGCATAATGAAAAGAAATTACTCCACTCCTAAAAACAGAATCAAAAATAGCTTTTAGCCCTTGATACTTTGGATTTTTTCTGTCTGATATTAAACACTTTTTAATACCTTTGACATAAAATTTCTCATCATTAAAGTTGTAGTATAGCTTTTTAATTTCTTCATCAATTAGCCTTTCACAGACAGCTTTTTCTCTCTCTCCAGTTTCAGATGCAATCTTCTTTGCTTTGGCTATATTTCTACCCCAGAAAAACGTAGCAATCTTATCGTATTCATTTGAGTATCTAATTTTGTAATATTGATTTAACAAATTATTGGAGAAATCCTCATCATCAACACGGAAACTTTCAATTTTATATATTATTTGCATATAAGGCTTAGCAAAATAATTATTAGCAAAACTTTGTATAGTTCCTATAAAATTTGGGTAAGAAAATAGTTTCGGACAAAACCCACCTAATTTTCTCTTCCATTCATTAACAGCCGCATTAGTATGAGATATTACAACTACTCCTTTATCTTCATTAAAGGGCATATATCTATCTAAAATAACTAACTTAGCTAGCAATGCTGTGGTTTTTCCACTTCCTGGAACTGATTGAAGATCAAGGGTGTTAAAGTTAGCAATAAAATCTATACGTTCATCATCAAACTTCATTCCATTTATCAGGATGTTTTCTGCATAGGATATATCAGTATCTTTGATTTCAAGCGCAGACATACTTCACCCCATTGATCAAAGAACGAATATAGTCATCGTCTTGTGTTAAATCGATAGTAGGATCATAGTCGTAGCTATCAGGATCGATATATTTTGCTAGCCTATAAGCAAAATCTGTCTTGCAAAGCGACTTATTGAACAACTTGATTGCTAGCTCTTTTTCGGTTTGTGTCTTGTCCATTTGAGGATGCATTTCTTCAAGCACTTTTTTGACTATGCCGCCAAGTGCGTGGGATTGTTGAAGACTGTACTCCAACGTCCAATACTTGGTTACAAATACTTTGACTCTTTGCTCATCATACTCACTCTCAAGTTGCTTCAGTTTATCTTCTGATTCTTTCAGAAACTCAGTCTGGTCAACTTTAATGTATTCATAACTCTTTTTAGTCCCCTTGGATTCAACCTCTTTCCTCGCATAGGCCCGAGTATCGCAATCAGTGATTATAGCTACTGGAATAGCAAGTTCCGGCCCCTCATTCCTTAGAAATATCTTTCGAAACTTCATAAACTCAGCACTAGCAACATTCACTATCGCAACTCCAGCTTCGGTAAAGTCCTTATTTATAAGGCCTTGTTTTTTCATCAACTTAGCTAATGCTGGCAATAAAATTTCTTCAGACCACCCCTCTACCATTACTACGGATTTGGCGAAAAACATGTTGGACTTTGTTACATCTAAAAACCTCTCTAGATACAAATAGTCTCCAGCACCTTTATCTAACTTCGTATATTTTTCACCTAGCGGATATGCGCTACCTTCATGACATAGAATTATATTTTCTAGTTTTACCTTCGAGGTGAGGTTAGGGCTGTGTGAAGTGAGGATAAACTGTATCCCTTTCTGAGCTTGTAAGCTTTCTATAACTTTCATCTGCGCCTGAGGGTGTAAATGCGCTTCAAGCTCTTCAACCAAACATAGCTTTAATCCGGTCCATTCGCTCTTATCCAAATGTAACAACTCTGTAGCCATAAATAATTTATTAAGAGTACCTAGGCCGGGCTTTACGACGTTTTCAACTTTTAAAGACAGTTTTTCTAGTATTGATTTTATATTTGCAGGAGATACTTCAAATGAGGTTGCTGTATTTGAGTCAATAAAAGACGCCATAAATGCATCAATTTGCCCCTTTAACTCTTTCCCTTTCAAGTCTGAAGTTAAACCATTGTTTTCATGATCTTTTCCTTCAAAATAGTTTGCGACATTCGCATTAAAATCTTCAAACAATGAAAGGAGCAGGTGTTCTTCGTCTTTATTATGAAAAGCCTCATGTGTTTTAAGTATCTGTGACAACCTAGAGTTCTGTTTTGGAGTCAGATCAGCTCTAGCGTCTCTTAATGGTTTTAAGTACGTAGTTTTCAAATACTCTTTTGCTTCTGCCTTAAGTTGTTTCTCTAAGCCATTAGCACCACCATAGATATCTGAAGGAATTATTCTTCCATTCTTTATAGACACTTCATAAGTTAGTTTAAGTGTTGGATGAAGCTTGCCATCTATAGTCTCGTAGCTTAACCACTCATTGAAATGAAACGCTTCAGCTTCCATATCATCGAAATACAGCTCAATTCTCATAACACTTGAACCTGAATAGAAATCTTCTTCATCGGGCTTTATCCACTCAAAACTATGAGTCTTAAGAACGAGTTTGATTGCATCTATGATTGCTGTTTTTCCAGAGTCATTTTCACCAATAAGAACATTTACACCCTTATTAAGATTCAATTCTAAATGTGGCTCTTCTAGAACTATATCGCCTTGTCTTCCGTACTTTCTAAAATTCCACAGCTTCACTTTCTCTAAAAACATCGCACCCTCCAAATGAGGCAAGATTAATAATGGACCTTCAGTCTCCCCCTTTTGTCGGGAGCCATATGTAGCTGAAGTGATTGGCGATATATTAAGTTATGATATGCAATTACGCACCAAATACTCTGGAGTTTGTGATTGAGAATCGTAATTTAGAAGACAGCACCCCATCCTGTTCAGCTCCCAGAATGGGAACTGAACTAGCATTCCGGTGCGCGTGATTATAAGTGAACTATCTACCCTTCATGACATGACTGATTGTCCCTTGTATCAGGCGAATGGACATACTAGAATCACGTACTAACTGAGTTTGTGAAGAACAACCACTCTCTTGAAAACAACATAAACTACAAAGACTTAATGCATTTTTGTGGCAGCTCCCGCCAGCTCCACCAAACGTTTGGAAAAGGCCACCTTCGGGTGGCCTTTTTTTGTGTCTTATATATTTCAAAATCAAAAACTTAGCATTAAAGGCTATTCAACTACTACCGCCCTACCAATGGTAAACGGCCAATCTCAATTTAGGCCGACTCCCTGATGTTTCTCTTGTTCAAGCATATAAAGCCTCTTTGTAGCGAGTTCAATAGGCACGCTACCCAATCAAAGAACAGGAGGTCGATTTTCAATTGCGTTACGCAACGACCCTATTTCGCCCTTGTGATTTTGCATCATAAAGGTTGGCACCTGCTTGACGATTGATTTCATCGATGAAGCTCGCCGCATGCGCATCAGCCAAGCCAATACTGACCGTCACAGAGATCGCTCTCTCTTGATAGCCTGATTAACTTAATGATAACAACGATATCAATACGTATGTGCACACGCATATTCAATAACTTAAACGCCAGATTTCCAGTGACAGCGAGCAACATGGACTGGTATTGGCCCGTCAATACTTACTTCTACGCCTTCCTTTGCTCAACCAGCCAATAAGCGACGCGAAGCAGTGTATCGACACCCAGCCTATCTCATGCTCAAAAACTAACTGTCCAAAAGCACCTGCTCGGAGTGCGACAACTTCTATCACCATGTCTGCGATTTTGATTTACTTGATCACGATTAGGAGTTGGATTGTGGTGTGGGATAGCAGGCTTATTTTTAGACAAAAATGTGTTTTGGAAAATCAAACATTAGCAAATGACTAATAACTTCAGGTATGACAAATAGCTAAACCTGATAGAAAAACTGCCACCAAAAAGCAAAAGACAAGACCTGACCCTATTGGTTTTTCTCTGAAAAACTGCCACCAAAAAGCAAAAGACAAGACCTGACCCTATTGGTTTTTCTCTTCCTTCCAAAGAAGCTTTCGCCGTAGAAGCAAATGCCAACAGTGTTTATGCTCCTTACTACCATGCAGGGTTGAGTAATGAGTTGATCTCAAGAGCTAGGTATTGGGTAGCAGGGCATCAACATGATGCTGTAGAGAAAGTCATTGCTAGCGGTAAGACCACATTTGTTTGTAACCCCAAGGGTTCTGTCCGCTTAACCAGTGGAATACTTACTAATAAAGCTTATTACCTATAAGAGCAACTTCGGCATCTGAAAGTCGGTTAGGGCTTTCTAGCTGCGCTCATTGATCATCTTGTCAAGCAACCAATCAGAAATGATGCATAGGTTCATCACCTCCCTTCATAATCCCAGCACTATCATTCACACAAACACACAAATAACACTTTTACGCGCATTAAAGTGTATTAACTGTATTTTTGTATGTAGCAGCCATTCTTAATCTCCTCATTCACTTTGTTCATTTAAGGCAACTGTTCATTTATTATGAACAACCTGCATAACTGAACAAATAATTAACGCCCCACTCTCTATCGCAGCTTTCATAGCTAAAATAATCCATTCTGCTCATCAACAATTTTGACTTACAAGCTATGCGTAATCATTTACTCATAAAGAGTCTCGCCACACATTAATGTGTAATATTTTACTCATAACTTGAAAAAAAATAACTTTAAGAGTAAAGTTTTACTCATTGATAAGTAGAGGTGTTGTCGATGGAAGAACTAACCGTACAAGCTTTTATCAGAGGTGAATGGATAGATATTGGTATCATCTCACTCCCTAAAAGTAGCCAACATAATTTCCGAGTGACTGAACTCAACTACCTCAGCGACTATGCGCTAGAACATCACGATAAAGATGACTTTCACGCTGTTTCACTAAACCACCCTGTCTCATTCTTTTTTGATGACATGGGTAAACCTGGATGGTTAAAGTTTCTAGACGATATTATGCCTAGTGGCGCTAGTAGACGATACTGGGTCAAACACCTAGATATTGAAGACCTTAGTTCTGATGAACAAGACTATGTTTTGCTCAAGTTTGGTACAATGTCGCCTATTGGTAACTTAAGAATAAAAGACTCTCTTCCTGAGCGCTACGAAGTAGCAGACAACCTCTACTTCTCTGTTGATGATGTTAAAAATCGAGCAGGTGATTTCCTCGACTATGCACAGCAAAGAGGGGCAGCCGCAGGTGGTGCAACAGGGGCTGGAGGTGAGGCGCCAAAGCTGATCCTCCGATGTGGTTTCGATCATGGATCTGGCAGCGAAAAAATATGGATTGACCCATACCAAGATGACAATAGTAACCACGACTTGCATTACTTAGTAAAGTACCCTAGAGGATCAAGAAGCACCATCGACTGTAATATTCTAAGAGCTGAGTTCTACTTCTACCACGAGCTAACTGAAATGGGAGTTGAAACGATCTCCACCGACGGTATGCGCTTGGAGGAAGGATTAAACTACCCTTCCTTGTGGCTTCCTCGATTTGATGTTCAAATTAATGAGCAACAAATAGAGAGATTCGGCATGGAATCTGTGTATTCCATTTTGAACAAAGGCGCTGGGGTCACTCTTGATCACGAAACAACAATCCGAACTCTCATAGAAAAAATTACTGAAAGCAATATGGTTAAACACCAAGGGTATAGGTTTGATACCCAAGCCTTCGTCATTGAATGGGTGAAGAGAGATCTACTTAACATCTTGTTTGGTAATAGTGATAACCATGGCAGAAACACTTCATTCTTAAAAGGTGATGGAGTCATAAAGCTTGCTCCCGTTTACGACTTCGCAC
Source organism: Vibrio pacinii DSM 19139 (assembly GCF_000711795.1). Classification (GTDB taxonomy): domain Bacteria; phylum Pseudomonadota; class Gammaproteobacteria; order Enterobacterales; family Vibrionaceae; genus Vibrio; species Vibrio pacinii. Next base: position 6,057 of record NZ_JONH01000037.1, read on the forward strand.
CAATGAAAGCTGATCCTGAAGGCATTCCAAGAACAACAAAATGGAAAGCCCCACTAGAGGTTGGCGGAACTTACGACTTCGTAGG
>NZ_JONH01000038.1 GCF_000711795.1 Vibrio pacinii DSM 19139
CACTTTGCCAACACCGTTTTTGAGCGCTTTGAAAAACTCAAATCAGGCGCAGTTTCAAAGCGCCTGTCACTGAAACCACTTGGAATTAGCAACGCCGTAGAAAACTGACTAAAAGCACCCAAAAAATCTTTTGGAAAGGCAATGTCACAAAGCTGACTTGCAACAAGTAAATTAGCATCTGAAACGGCAAACAAAACCACAACATTAAACATCGGACACAATTTCAGCAAATCACACACTCAGACACAAAGCAGAGCAAAATTGCACGATTCATAAGCCCTAAACTTTCTGCCTTAGCTGCGTTTTTACCGCTGGCAACTAACGCCGCGTTAAGTAGTGAGCAACATTACCACCTAACCTAAACCATTGTGCCGTAAACACTAAATTCAAAGCAAACCAAAAATGCCTAGCGTTGCGAATCTGCCTTAAACGCTTTGTTAGTTGCCATTCTAAACCTTTGATTTCCAATTCATTCCCACTTTGCCAACACCGATTTTGAACGCGTTGAAAAACTCAAATCAGGCGCAGTTTCAAAGCGCCTGTCACTGAAACCACTTGGAACTTACAACGTCGCAGAAAACTGGCCAAAAATACCCAATAAACCTTTTGGAAAGACAATGCCACAAAGCTGACTTTCAACGAGTAAGCTAGCGCCTGAAACGGCACAATAAAACCACAACATTAAAAATCGAACGCAATTCCGGCAAGCTACACCAAAGCACAAAACCGAGCAAAATTGCACGATTCATTAGCCCTAAATTTTCTACCTTAGCTGCGTTTTTTCCGCTGGCAACTAACGCCCAATTAAGTTGTGAGCAACGCTGCTACCTGACTAAAACACTGCACCGTAATCACCAAACCAATTGAAACCGAAAGTGCCGAGCGTTGCGAATCAGCTTGAATTGTTTGTTATGTTTTACCACAAACAACTGATTTATTTGGCAAAGAACTGCATTCTTGACCGTGTTTTCTGAGCCTAATCACACGCCAAAACTCACTTGGCCGCCAGATGCGCTAGACACAAAGCCCGTAAATCCACTTCCCTGCCCAATGAGGCAACCCGATAAACGCTCAACAAGCGCCCTCTCTTTCCAACCAAAGCGCAGAACAATGGCAAATTGCCGAGGCAACTGCCAAACCGACATGTTACTTGGCAAATACGCTAAAAACGCTCTAAAGCCAGCGGAACCTAAAACCAACCGACCCGATTTGCAAATGAAGCAACCCACGAATATTGGCATGTTTTACGGGCTGAGAAATTCAAGGATTTAGGCCGACAATGTAGATTTGCTGAAGAAACTCGAACGAATGGCCAAAGAGACAAAGAACATAGATCGAAGAAGCTTTAAGCCACTGAAATACAAGTAAACATAACGCCCAATTAAGGGGTGAACAACGCCTCCACCCAAACCTAAAGCATTGTGCCATAAACACTAAATTTGAAGTAGAAGCAAAAAATGCCAAGCGTTGTGAATCCCTCTTAAATTGCTTGTTATGCGATTGTTTCCTCTGGATAGTCAGGGGTTAGTCTTTCTATCTCCCATTTTGGATAGTCATAGCCATCAGCAATAGACATAATTCGTCTGATACTATCGAATGCCGATTCAGCAGATTGTTTATCTGTAACGTGTAGCGAGAAAGGTGGTTGAGTGTATGCACCCAATATCTCCGTAAACATAGTATCCGAAATGACACCGGCATGCTCAGGACTGAGTGCTAGTGAACGATAGGCTGACTTTGCCAGATAAAAGTTGACCATGTGAGCCCACCCTTTGGGCATCTCATAACCCATGGTTGGGTTAATGTTATCGTCAAAAGGATTCCAACTATCACTCATTGGTGTAGCAACAAAGCATAAGTTAGGCGTTAAAGGATAGAGAATGTAGCTATCATGAAGTTCGATAAACCCTGTTTGTAAAACAGGATTATCAGATCTTACTAAATAGTCGTCGCTATGAGTTTTCAATAGCAGCCAGTTTCTATTAGCTACAAAATTCAAATCGAGACACTCTTGGCAACCTACACGATCACAATTTGGCTCTGATTTAACACCTGTTAATTCAACCGACTTCTTTTCATATTGCATATAACTAGGAGTGCGAACTAATTGAGACAAGATAAATTGTGCCCATAAAAAACGTTCACTTCGGCTAAGTTCAGTGTAGTTAATGAGTTTTTCATAAACTGGGGCTGCTTTAGTTTCTAGCTCTTTGTCTAGGGCATTTTCAACAGCCCAACTATACAAGCCTCTCTTCCGACCCCACTGTTTTTTCCCTTTTGGTTCTTTTTTAACGGTTCCTGAGAACTCACACCAAAAGTACGATATAAAATTAGATTCATCAGCCCAGTATTTGTTACTAAACTTTGGTACATAATGAGACAGAGGTTTTTTCTTTGCCACTAGTTACTTACTCCAACAAATCGCATAACGCCCAATTAAGTTGTGAGCAACGCTGCTCCCTGACTAAAACACTGCACCGTAATCACCAAACCAATTGAAACCGAAAGCGCCGAGCGTTGCGAATCAGCTTGAATTGTTTGTTATGTTTTACCATAAATGACTGATTTATTTGGCAAAGAACTGCATTCTTGACCGCATTTCAAGAAGTGAATCACAAGCTCAAACTCACTTGGCCGCCAAAGGCACGAAACACAAAGCGCGTAAGTCCACTTCCCTGCCCAATGAGGCAACCCGACAAAGGTTCAACAAGCGCCCTCTCTTTCCAACCACAGCGCAGAACAATGGCAAATTGCCGAGGCAACTGCCAAGCCAACATGCTACTTGGCAAATACGCTGAAAGCGACTTAGAGCCAATGACATTTAAAGCCAACCGCCAAGACCTGAAAATGAAGCAACCCACGAATATTGACATGTTTTACGGGCTGAGAAATTCAAGAATTTGGGCCGACAATGCGGATTTGCTGAAGTAACTCGAACGAATGGCCAAAGGGACAAAGAACATAGATCGAAGAAGCTTTAAGCCACTGAAATACAAGTAAACATAACGCCGCGTTAAGTAGTGAGCAACATTACCATCTAACCTAACCCATTGTGCCGTAAACACTAAATTCAAGGCAAACTGAAAATGCCTAGCGTTGCGAATCTGCCTTAAACGCTTTGTTAGTTGCCATTCTAAACCTCTGATTTCCAGTCATTTCCACTTTGCCAACACCGATTTTGAACGCGTTGAAAAACTCAAATCAGGCGCAGTTTCAAAGCAACTGTTACTGAAACCACTTGGAACTAGCAACGCCGTAGAAAGCTGGCTGAAAAGCACCAAAAAGACCTTTTGGAAAGGCAATGCCACAAAGCTGAATTTCAACGAGTAAGTTAGCGCCTGAAACGGCAAAACAAAACCACAACATTAAACATCGAACACAATTTCAGCAAACCACAACCAGACAAAAATCGAGCAAAACTGAAAATTTCATTAGCCCTAAACTTTCTGCCTTAGCTGCGTTTTTACCGCTGGCAACTAACGCCGCGTTAAGTAGTGAGCAACATTACCACCGAACCTAAACCATTGTGCCGTAAACACTAAATTCAAAGCAAACCAAAAATGCCTAGCGTTGCGAATCTGCCTTAAACGCCTTGTTAGTTGCCATTCTAAATCTATGATTTCCCGTTCATTTCCACTTTGCCAACACCGATTTTGAACGCGTTGAAAAACTCATATCAGGCGCAGTTTCAAAGCGACTGTCACTGAAACCACTTGGAACTGACAACGCCGTAGAAAACTGACTGAAAAGCACCAAAAAGACCTTTTGGAAAGACAATGTCACAAAGCTGACTTTCAACGAGTACATACGCGTCTGAAACGGAAAAACAAAACCACAATGTTAAAAATCGAACGCAATTCTAGCAAGCTACACCAAAGTACAAAACAGAGCAAAATCACACGATTCATTAGTCCGAAATCTTCTGCTTTAGCTGCATTTTTACCGCTGGCAACTAACGCCGCGTTAAGTAGTGAGCAACATTGCCACCTAACCAAAACATTGTGCCGTAAACACTAAATTCAAAGCAAACCGAAAATGCCTTGCGTTGCGAATCTGCCTTAAACGCCTTGTTAGTTGCCATTCTAAACCTCTGATTTCCAGTCAATTTTCATTTTGCCAACACCGTTTTTGAGCGCTTTGAAAAACTCAAATCAGGCGCAGTTTCAAAGCGACTGTCACTGAAACCTCTTGGAACTAGCAACGCCGTAGAAAGCTGGCTGAAAACACCAAAAAGACCTTTTGGAAAGGCAATGTCACAAGGATGACTTTCAACAAGTACATTCGCATCTGAAACGGCAAAACAAAGCCACAATATTAAAAATCGAACGCAACTTCAGCACACCACAACCAGACAAAAATCGAGCAAAATTGCATAACTCATTAGCCCTAAATTTTCTGCCTTAGCTGCGTTTTTACCGCTGGCAACTAACGCCGCGTTAAGTGGTGAACAACGCTAACCACCAAACCTAAACCATTGCACCTTAAACACTTAACCTGACTGGAACTGAAATCGCCAAGCGTTGTGAATCCGCCTTAAACGCCTTGTTAGCTAAATCATTTCTCTCAATACCTTAAACTGCCTTAAACCTTCATTTTTAAAGCTAGAAAAGTTCTTAACATATTGTTCTAGAATGCTATCTAGCTCGTCTAATGTAACCTCTCCTGCAAAGAGTTCGATTGATTTCATTTGGAAATCTACGAGAGACTCGTACTTTAGGCATTGAAAACCATCTATGTTCAATAACCGAGATGCTTTAGCGAAATTAATTTGATAGTTTAACTGCGACTGAGCTAGCTTCGTTTTGTACTGAGATTCGTCAATTTCATTTCGAATTAACTCATCGATTTGAGCTTTTCTATCCTTCTCTTGGTTATCCGGATCAAGTGCAAGCTTATAGCAACCGTAAATTTTTTCGATTGCATAGTAGTAGTCTAACATTAGAAACTCGTAACTATCTTCAAGGTCTAAAAGTATATTGAACTTTGCTCCATAGCGATGCTGTCTCTTCCATATTAGTATTGTGACAATAGCTATAATTGAAGCCAATATTGTAGCTATCCCACTTGCAAAACTAACAACCGCAAGCGCTTCATTTGATATTTCCATTCCTCGATTCCATTTAGATTTAGCTAACGCCCAATTAAGTAGCCCGAAACGCCCTGGCTGACTTTCTGCATGACGCCGTAAACACAAAATTCAACGCAAACCAAAAGTGCTAAGCGTTGAGGGTCTGCTTGAATTGTTTGTTATGTTTTACCACAAATGACTGATTTACTTGGCAAAGAACTGCATTCTTGACCGCATTTCAAGAAGTGAATCACAAGCTCAAACTCACTTGGCCGCCAAAGGCACGAAACACAAAGCGCGTAAGTCCACTTCCCTGCCCAATGAGGCAACCCGACAAACGTTCAACAAGCGCCCTCTCTTTCCAACCAAAGCGCAGAACAATGGCAAATTGCCGAGGCAACTGCCAAGCCGAAATGCAACTTGGCAAATACGCTGGAAGCGCCTTAAAGCCAGTGAAACTTAAAACCAGCCACCACGACCTGCAAATGAAGCAACGCAAGAATATTGGCATGTTATACAGGTTGAGAGATTCAAGAATTTAGGCCGACAATGCGGATTTGCTGAAGTAACTCGAACGAATGGCTAAAGGGGCAAAGAACATAGATCGAAGAATCTTTAAGCCACTGAAATACAAGTAAACATAACGCTGCGTTAAGGTGTGACAAGCGCTTGCCATACTGTGAGCGAAGCGAAACCGGCAAGCGTTTGGAATCACTCTTAAACGCTTTGTTATAGCGCAACTTCACTTATCATCTTAATCGCTAGCAAAGTCAATAACACCTTGATTAATTTAATAATATAACCATTTCTTGTGCTTAGTCGAAGCTTCGTTCCCAGAAACGAGCCTAAGATCGCGCCCATGACCATATAGACAATAAGACCTAAGTCAGAAAACATGCTCTCTGTGAACGACAAATACACCGGTATTTTTGCTAGGTGACTGATTGTCATAAATAATGAGCTTGTTGCTATGATTTCATCTTTCGACTTCAGTTGTTTTGTTAACACGCTCAAACTCAAAGGGCCAGTTGCACCAACTACCAACCCTAACCCCGTTTGCAAGAAACCGGTCAGATAATAGCTTTCGTATCGACTGACTGACGCTGAAAAACGTGGACTCCATAGATTGAGTAAAATATACAGGCCAATTGCAACTGGAACATACTCCATTGAAATATGAGAGAGACCATAGCCAATCGTTAATGCACCGACTACTGATCCAACTAAGAAGCGGGGGAAGAAGTTCCCATCTAACATGTTTCAATGAAAACAACATGCGTGATGAGTTACTTGCTAATTGAACCAGACCATGGATTGGTATGATCAAATTAGGGCTTAGGAAGACTGGAAGAATAGCAATTAAAAGCATGCCACC
>NZ_JONH01000039.1 GCF_000711795.1 Vibrio pacinii DSM 19139
AGAAAACTGGCCAAAAATACCCAATAAACCTTTTGGAAAGACAATGCCACAAAGCTGACTTTCAACGAGTAAGTTAGCGCCTGAAACGGCAAAACGAAACCACAACATTAAAATCGCACACGACTTCAGCAAACTACACCAAATCACAAAACTGAACAAAATTGCACAATTCAGTCGCCTTAAACTTTCTACTTTAGCTACGTTTTTACCGCTGGCAACTAACGCCGCGTTAAGTAGTGAGCAACATTGCCATCCAGCCTAACCCATTGTGCCGTAAACACTAAATTCAAAGCAAACCGAAAATGCTAAGCGTTGCGAATCTGCCTTAAACGCTTTGTTAGTTGCCATTCTACACCTTTGATTTCCAGTTTATTTCCGCTTTGCCAACACCGTTTTTGAGCGCGTTGAAAAACTTAAATCAGGCGCAGTTTTAAAGCGCCTGTCACTGAAACCACTTGGAATTATCAACGCCGTAGAAAACTGACTAAAAGCATCAAAAAGACCTTTTGGAAAGACAATGTCACAAAGCTGATTTTCAACGAGTACATTCGCGTCTGAAACGGCAAAACAAAGCCACAATATTAAAAAATCGAACGCAACTTCAGCAAACTAGATCATAGAGACAAAGCTGAGCACAATTGCACGATTCATTAGCCTTAATTTTCTGCCTTAGCTGCGTTTTTCTCGCTGGCAACTAACGCCGCGTTAAGTAGTGAGCAACATTGCCACCTGACCTAAACCATTGTGACGTAAACACTAAATTCAAAGCAAACCGAGAATGCCGAGCGTTGCGAATCTGCCTTAAACGCCTTGTTAGTTGCCATTCTAAACCCTTTGATTTCCAGTTCATATCCACTTTGCCAACACCGTTTTTGATGCGCTTTGAAAACTCAAATCAGGCGCAGTTTCAAAGCGCCTGTAACTGAAACCACTTGGAACTTACAACGCCGTAGAAAGCTGACTGAAAGCACCAAAAAGACCTTTTGGAAAGGCAATGCCACAAAGCTCACTTTCAACGAGTACATTCGCGTCTGAAACGGCAAAACAAAACCACAGCAATAACAATTGATCGCAACTTCAGCAAACCACACACATACAAAACCGAGCACAATTGCACCGTTCATTAACCCTAAGAGTTTTACGCTTTAGCCACGTTTTACCGCTGGCAACTAACGCCCTGTTAAGGTGTGAGCAACGCAATACCGATGCTGCCGCACACCACCTTAATCACTAACATCAACGCATGGTAAAAATGCCACGCGTTGCGAATCACTCTTAAACAGATTGTTATGTGGAATCACGCATCGTGGAATAATTTAAAATCAATTAGCAGACGGTGTTGGGTAAAGAACCTAAAGTAATCATCTTCAATGTCCTGCTTTCCCAAAAACGCTATTAAAGCTTTTTTTGACGTACCACGTACAGTTTCAATTACAGCATTATAACGATTAATGAATTTGGTTTTACTTTGCTTTGGCCAATCTGACATATCGATCTCAACGTAGTACGGTCGTTCATTTTTCTTATCAACCCACTTACCTCGGGAAAGCTCGATCCTCAAAATATCATCAACGACTTCTGCCAATTTCCACGACAATGTAGAATAGTAAACTTTGGTTTCCTCGCCCTGTAAGCGGAAATGCTGTTTTCCTAGAGTATTTTCAATTCGTTGAAAAACAGTAGCATATGTATCCGCACCAACCCCTTCAAAAAACAACTCCCTATCTCTATCGTGGGGAAAGTCAAAGTACTCATTTACAATGCTTTTGAACGAGCTCGTCTCATAGTTTGTTTTACGATTGTGTTCTGGAAACTCACTCGAATTCCTTGTCCCAAGTTTTGCATTTTTAACTCCGGGCTTGCTGGTAGTGCCGGATGCTTCTGAAGCACTTTCTTTTCTTAACTTAAAGCGGTTGGGATATACCAATGGAAAACCTTCTTCAGAAGCTAACCTAGAACGCAGTCCTCTTTTCCTTATTTTTGATGCATTCTCAGTTTCACACCATGATTTATGGTTCCGATCAGGAAACGTTTTAAAGTAAGGTTTACGTAAGTTGAAGTCTTTTATGTATGAGCAAGGAACCAACGGTACCTCGCACTCATCACAGCAAAAATCTGTTCTCTCAACGTTTTCCATGAAATACAAATCTTCAGCTGTGATAACTTCACCGGATTTTAACACTCGTGCTTCATCCATTTTTACCTCCTTTCACATAACGCTGCGTTAAGGTGTGACAAGCGCTTGCCATACTGTGAGCGAAGCGAAACCGGCAAGCGTTTGGAATCACTCTTAAACGCTTTGTTATGCGATTTTTGCGCACATTATGTATTGAGGACCCGCTAGACCACCCAAATACTGTTCAAAACAGTTTTCAAAACCACCTTTTTCGTAACACACTTTTGCTCCTGGATTTTTGCAATTAACTGTCAGGTAAATCCAATTGAACGCTGAGTAGTGGGCTTTTAAGTAGGGAAAGAGAGCTTTGACCGCCTTCGTGCCTACCCCTTTACCTTGCTGACTAGTGTCGATAGCAAAAGCTCTTAATCCTAGTCCATCTGACGGACAAAACTCATAGTTAGAAGAATAAGCAACATCCAATTTGAAGAAACCGACTACTGAACCGTTGTTTTTTATGACATGTAAATGAGTTGTCTCACTTGCACTTGATATGAATTCATCAGCCGTACCAGCAAACTTAACTTGTTCATCAGCTAAACGTATAAGCTTAATTGCCCCAATATTTGATTCGTTAATCTTCTCTATTTCTACCATTTTGCTTCCATACTATTGAATCGCATAACGCCGCGTTAAGTAGTGAGCAACATTGCCACCTAACCTAAACCATTGTGCCATAAACACTAAATTCAAAGAAAACCAAAAATGGCCAACGTTGCGAATCTGCCTTAAACGCTTTGTTAGTTGCCATTCTACACCTTTGATTTCCAGTCCATTTCCACTTTGCCAACACCGTTTTTGAGCGCGTTGAAAAACTCAAATCAGGCGCAGTTTTAAAGCCCCTGTCACTGAAACCACTTGGAATTAGCAACGCCGTAGAAAATTGACTGAAAAGCACCAAAAAGACCTTTTGGAAAGACAATGTCACAAAGCTGACTTTCAACGAGTACATTCGCGTCTGAAACGGCAAAACAAAACCACAATGTTAAAAATCGAACGCAATTCTAGCAAGCTACACCAAAGTACAAAACCGAGCAAAATCACACGATTCATTAGCCCGAAACATTCTGCCTTAGATGCATTTTTACCACTGGCAACTAACGCCAAATTAAGGTGTGAACAACGCTAACACCTCACTTAAAGCATTGTGCCATAAACACTAAACTGGCTTGAAGTGAAAGCGCCAAGCGTTGTGAATCACTCTTAAATTTATTGTTATATGCCTTTTTCCAAGCATGATTTTAGACTAATTCAAAAGCTGGACATGGTGTCCCTTGATGAAACTTCAATTGCCAACAAATACCGTTGAAAGCCCAGATAGAACAGCGTTTGGCATAATCGCTAACCTCACCTGACGGGGCCAATAAAGCAGACTCATACTTAAGTAAGTGAACCGATGGTTCAAGTTGAACACATTCATAGTTTTGAGAATGAACCCGAACTTCTGAAGGTTCTTCTGAGCTCATCATTTCAATGATGGAAGCAAAGTCATAACTGGTGCCTGATTTACCAACTTCAGAAAAACTGGGATGAATCAGGCGTTCAATATCAGGTAAGCTCTGACGCGTCTCGTACTGATGAAGCTCAATTTCTTGTTCAACCAATATGTCCATATATTCTCCGAATTCGATAAGGCATATAACGCCAAATTAAGGTGTGAACAACGCTGACACCTTACCTAACGCATTGTGCCATAAACACTAAACCAACTTGAAGTGAGGGCGCCAAGCGTTGTGAATCACTCTTAAATTTCTTGTTATAACTTTCTCAATGAGTCCCAAACTTTTCACGAATACCAGCCACTTCTATCGAATATTGATAGGTAACGTAGAATGCTGCTGCAAACATCGCTAAGGAAGCAAATAGTGAGAAATTAGCAACCAAAGACACTACAGCAACGATAAAAGACAGAAGACTCCATGTATGAAAACGCTGAACACCGACATACTCGGAATCCAATGCTGTACCTTTACCTGCAAGCCTGTTGTTGAACGCAATAAAAGCGATGATGCTGTTCAAGCCTAAGCTGACCGCAAAAGAGAATGTTGATAGTTCGAGAAAAAACGATTTGGAGATATCTACATTTCCGCTAAGAATAGCCATAAAGTAAGCAAAAGAAGCAGCAGACAAAGCAGAACTCAACCAAATATAACCGTCATATTTCTTCACTATTGTAAATTCCTCCGAGAGTTATAACGCCGCATTAAGGGGTGAACAACGCCACCGCCTAACCTAAACCATTGTGCCGTAAACACTTAAGCTAATTCAAACCAAAACTGCCAAGCGTTGTGAATCCCTCTTGAATGCTTTGTTAGTTGCCAAACCTAAAGCTTTGATTTGAAGTTGATTGCCGCTTTGCCAACACTAACTTTACGTACGTTGAAAAACTAAAATCAGGCGCAGATTCAAAGCGTCTGTTACTGAAACTACTTGGAAAAAAACAACGCCGTAGAAAACAGAATAACAACACCAAAAAGCTCATTTGAAAATGACAATATCACAGAGCTAACTCTCAACAAGTGAACCGACTTCTGAAACGGAAAATCCGACCAAAAAAAACAAAACCTGATTTTCACAAGACTAAAAGACTAAAATTTGAAATACAAAACCTAGCCAAAAATGCACTAACATTTGCCCTAAATATTCTGCTTTAGCTGCGTTTTTCGCCTTGGCAACTAACGCCCGCTTAAGTGGTGAGCAACGCAATACGATGCTTCCGCACACCACCTAAATCACTAAATTTACAGCAAACCACAAATGCCACGCGTTGCGAATCCGTCTTAAAGCGTTTGTTAGCCGCTCATTCTCAAAGGTTATTGCTTACTTAACAGGAACTTACGTAAATCCCTTTCGGCACGCATAACAAACAGAATAAAAACTTTATCACCGTCTTGTTTATAGAAAACACGACATGGGTTAACGACAACTTCACGATAACTTAAATGTTCTAGTTCGGGCGGAATACGACCTGACTCAGGAAAAGTTTGTAAGCGTTCAACTTTCGAGAAGATCGTTTGTATTAACTGCTTTGCAGCTACGATATTTTCAAGTGCGATGTATTCAGCGATATCGTTAAGGTCAGATAACGCTGGCTCAGTCCAAATTATTTCAGCCATTTTGACATTTTGTCCTTGGCTTCATCATGACTTACCACTTTACCGTCAGCTAGTGCGCGTTCGCCTCGTGCAATCCCCTCCAGAATAGCCAAACGATTTTGCATAAACTCGTAATCATCAACATCAACTAGATACGCGGATGGCTTACCATGCTCGGTAATTAACACTGGTTCTTTGGTGTCGTGGAGATCGGCGAGGATCTTAGTTGCTTGACGTTTAAGTGATGTAACTAGTTCTACTTTCATGAGAGCTGCTCCGAAGGAATACTAAAGTGATACTATTCTATCACTTTGAGTATAGCAAGCTCCATGACGGCTAACGCTGCGTTAAGGTGTGACAAGCGTTTGCCACACTTGAGCGAAGCGAAACCGGCAAGCGTTTGGAATCACTCTTAAACGCCTTGTTAGGTTTATTTTTGTTCCACGTATATTAATTGCTCAACATCAAAACCGTTCTGTTCAGCCAGTTCTTCAAACCTTTCGATGATATCTGCACTTACACTCGGTGACCGCGATAACAACCAAAGATAATCATTGTTCGGACCCGATACAAAAGCATATTCGTAGTTTTCTTTTTCTAGGTCAAAGACCACATATGAGCCATAAAATGGACCAAAAAACGACACTTTCAAATACCCCTCGTCAGGGCTGTTAAC
>NZ_JONH01000040.1 GCF_000711795.1 Vibrio pacinii DSM 19139
GTGTTTTTGGTCAGCTTTCTGCGACGGTGTAAGTTCCAAGTGGTTTCAGTGACAGGCGCTTTAAAACTGCGCCTGATTTGAGTTTTTCAAAGCGCATCAAAAACGGTGTTGGCAAAGTGGAAATGAACAGGAAATCAAAGGTGTAGAATGGCAACTAACAAAGCGTTTAAGGCAGATTCGCAACGCTAGGCATTTTTGGTTTTCTTTGAATTTAGTGTTTATGGCACAATGACTTAAGTTGGGTGGCAATGTTGCTCACTACTTAACGCAGCGTTATGTTTACTTGAATTTCAGTGGCTTAAAGATTCTTCGATCTATGTTCTTTGTCCCTTTAGCCATTCGTTCGAGTTACTTCAGCAAATCCGCATTGTCGGCCTAAATTCTTGAATCTCTCAGCCCGTAAAACATGTCAATATTCGTGGGTTGCTTCATTTTCAGGTCGTGGCGGTTGGCTTTAAATGTCATTGGCTCTAAGTCGCTTTCAGCGTATTTGCCAAGTAGCATGTTGGCTTGGCAGTTGCCTCGGCAATTTGCCATTGTTCTGCGCTGTGGTTGGAAAGAGAGGGCGCTTGTTGAACCTTTGTCGGGTTGCCTCATTGGGTAGGGAAGTGGACTTACGCACTTTGTGTTTCGTGCATTTGGCGGCCATATCAGTTTGAGCGTGTGACTGACTTCTTGAAACGTGGTCAACAAAGCAGTTCTTTGCCAAATAAATCAGTCATTTGTGGTAAAACATAACAAACAATTCAAGCTGATTCGCAACGCTCGGCGCTTTCGGTTTCAATTGGTTTGGCGATTACGGTGCAGTGTTTTAGTCAGGTAGCAGCGTTGCTCACAACTTAATTGGGCGTTAGTTGCCAACGGAAAAAACGCAGCTAAAGCAGAAAAATTAAGGCTAATGAATTGTGCAATTGTGCTCGGTTTTGTATCTGGGTGTGGTTTGCTTAAATTGTGTTCTATTTTAATCTTGTGGTTTTGTTTTGCCGTTTCAGACGTTAATTTACTCGTTGAAAGTGAGCTTTGTGACATTACCTTTCCAAAAGGTTTATTTGGTGCTTTCAGCCAGCTTTCTACGGCGTTGTAAGTTCCAAGTGGTTTCAGTGACAGGCGCTTTGAAACTGCGCCTGATTTAAGTTTTTCAACACGCTCAAAAACGGTGTTGGCAAAGTGGAAATAAACTTGGAAATCAAAGGTTAAGAATGGCAACTAACAAAGCGTTTAAGGCAGATTCGCAACGCTAGGCATTTTCAGTTTGCTTTGAATTTAGTGTTTACGGCACAATGGTTTAGGTTAGGTGGCAATGTTGCTCACTACTTAACGCGGCGTTAGGTGAAACCACTAAATAAGGAGGCATTGTGGAAAGTAGAATTCCATTACCTACGGATAATATTTATAAGTTCTATGCCTTGTTCGGCTTGTTGCTAATTATTTTTGCATCTGGCGCGTTGCTATATGTTAACCAGTCAACGAACAATTTGGTGTATGACTATACGGTTGAATATCATAAGTTAAGTCACATTCCTGAACAGGTTCGCTCTTTGGAAGAGCAAGCTCGAATTCAGGTTATAGATAGTAAGCTTAACGTTTCAAAGCGCAATAAGGACTTTTTCATCACTTGTATTAGTGTGATAGTTGCCTTAGGTAGCCTAATGGTAGGGTATGGATTCCGCACTTGGCATAAAGTTATCCAGCCTATGCAAGACGAATTGACTCGATTGAATATCAAGAAACTAAAGCAAGAAGTCGGCGAAGAATAATCACCTAACAAGCAATTTAAGAGGGATTCTCAACGCTTGGCATTTTTGCTTCAACTTCAAATTTAGTGTTTATGGCACAATGCTTTAGGTTTGGGTGAAGGCGTTGTTCACCCCTTAATTGGGCGTTAGTTGCCAGTGGAAAAACGCAGCTAAAGCAGAAAAATTAAGGCTAATGAATTGTGCTCGGTTTTGTATCTGGGTGTGGTTTGCTGAAGTTGTGTTCGATTTTTAATGTTGTGGTTTTGTTTTGCCGTTTCAGACGCTAATTCACTCGTTGAAAGTCAGCTTTGTGACATTGTCTTTCCAAAAGGTCTTTTTGGGTATTTTTAGCCAGTTTTCTGCGACGTTTTAAGTTCCAAGTGGTTTCAGTGACAGGCGCTTTGAAACTGCGCCTGATTTGAGTTTTCAAAGCGTATCAAATACGGTGTTGGCAAAGTGGAAATAAATTGGAAATCAAAGGTGTAAAATGGCAACTAACAAGGCGTTTAAGGCGGATTCACAACGCTTTGCATTTTCAGTTTGATTCAACTTTAGTGTTTACGGCACAATGGTTTAGGTTGGGTGGTCGCGTTGCGCACCACTTAACGCAGCGTTAGGATTTTCGAGGGAAACATGGAAAGAGATATCATACTATTTGTAGTTTCGATAATTGTGAGTTTTATCCTTGGTTGGTATTTTTCGTCCAGGAAGAAGAAGTATCACGAGGTATTATCTGATCTCGAGAACGAGTTAAGTTATATCAAAAAAATCAAAGAAAGTCCGCTGGAACTAGTAAGGCATGCATTCTCAAAACTATTCCTAATTCTGTTTCTTATTTCGTTAGGGCTACTCATTCCATCAGCTTTTAAGTTCTTTTTGAATGACGGCTTAGAGAACCTAGTTGTATATGTACAGTTCTTAGTATTCTTCTCAGCTACTGCTTTTTCGTTTTGGACATACAAGCTGTTTAGCAATGTAATTAACTACGAGGTAGCGGCAAGGAAGTTAGAACGCAAAATCGAGAAAATGAAGTCCAAAATAGAACAATCCTAACAATAAATTTAAGAGTGATTCACAACGCTTGGCGCTTTCACTTCAAGCAAGTTTAGTGTTTATGGCACAATGCGTTAGGTAAGGTGGTTAGCGTTGTTCACACCTTAATTTGGCGTTAGGGCACAGGGCGGAAATGGACAGAATCGTAGAATTAATCAAACAAGATCCAGTTAGAGTCAAAGCTTTAGAGTACGTCTCTAAATTGGGCTTGCCTCAATGCTATATTGCAGCTGGTTTCGTTCGTAATCTTGTTTGGGATGCACTGCATGGTTTTGATGTGGCGACACCATTGAACGATGCGGATGTTATTTACTTTGCTCCTGACGAGAACGACCCTAAAGCATATTTACAGTATGAATCTCAGCTCAAGCAGCTAATGCCAGAAATTAACTGGCAAGTTCGTAACCAAGCACTCATGCATACTCGAAATGGCGATTTACCTTACACAAGCTCCCTTGATGCTATGAGTTATTGGCCAGAACAAGAGACAGCTGTTGCCATTCGACAAGTCGCACCTGGTAGCTATGAATGTATTGCAGCTTTTGGGTACGAATCCTTATTTGGTTACTGTGTCACACATAATCCTAAAAGGTCACGAGAAACGTTTGAAAATCGTGTAAATTCAAAGGGCTGGCTAGTAAGGTGGCCATCTTTGAGAACTGTGCCCTAACAAAGCATTTAAGAGTGATTCGCAACGCTTGGCAGTTTCGCTTCGCTCAAGTATAGCCAAGCGCCGCTCACATCTTAATGCGGCGTTATGAAGCAGAAGGAAATATCAACTATGATCAAACAAGTTGGAAATACGGAAATCAAGGAAAATCATCAAGCTTCATGTCATTGTGGTGCTGTTGTGTTAGCGCTGTATTTGCCAAACGGCATCGAGAAACCTAGGCGTTGTGACTGCTCAATTTGCCGAAGAAAAGGTGCAATAGTTGGTTCAGTCCCGTTATCTAATATCAAAATCCTAAAAGGTGAATCTGAATTAAAGTTGTATCAATTTAACACTGGTACAGCTAAACATTACTTTTGTTCAAACTGTGGTATTTATACCCACCATCAAAGACGATCAGACCCAACTGAATATGGGTATAATATTGGTTGCCTTGAGGGAGTAAACCCATACGACCTAGGTACAATTGAAGTCATGGACGGCATAAATCACCCAGCCGATAGAAAGTGAATTTTAGTCAATCACGCGCTTGTGACTGCTTCATAACAAAGCGTTTAAGACGGATTCCCAACGCTTGGTATTTTCGGTTTGATTCAGTTTTAGTGTTTACGGAACAATGGTTTAGGTAAGGTGGTAGCGTTGCTCACCACTTAACGCGGCGTTATGTACTTTGGAGGTCAAATGGATTTATCCTCAAATTTCAGGATGTTAGCGCTGTATAATCAGCGAATGAATAAGCAGTTACTTGGTGTTTGCAGTAAGCTGACTCATGAGCAGTTGCATCAGAATACCAACTCATTTTTTCCTACAATCATGGCTCACTGGAATCATATCTTGTTCGGTGACTTGATTATGCTACAGCGCCTTGTAGCAAATGAGTTAGTAACAGTTGAAGCTACAGTTTTAGATAAATTACCTGTCGCTAAGTCAGTTTCTGACACGTTCGCTTCGAATCTCGGCGAACTATCTGAATTACGAGAACTTGTAGACTCGATCTATATTGAAATTACTAATCAGTTTAGCTCTGGTAGTTGTAACCAAGTAGTCAGGTATACGACAACCGAGGGGCAGGTAATCGAACGAACAGTTGGTGAGTTTTGCCAACATATTTTCAATCATCAAACGCATCACAGAGGTCAGCTAACCTGTTTGTTAAGCCAGTTTGGTTTAGACTTTGGCTGTACTGACCTGCCTATGGTCGTGCCAGAGGGAGCAAGTACATAACAAGAAATTTAAGAGTGATTCACAACGCTTGGCGCTCTCACTTCAAGTAAGTTTAGTGTTTATGGCACAATGGTTTAGGTTAGGTGGTTAGCGTTGTTCACACCTTAATTTGGCGTTAGTTGCCAGTGGGAAAAACCCAGCTAAAGCAGAAAAATTAAGGCTAATGAAATGTGCAATTTCGTTCGGTTTTGTACCTGGGTGTTGTTTGCTGAAATTGTGTTCAATGTTGTTGCTTTGTTTTGCCGTTTCAGACGCGAATGTATTCGTTGAAAGTCAGCTTTGTAACATTGCCGTTCCAAAAGGTCTTTTTGGTGCTTTCAGTCAGCATTCTACGGCGTTGCTAATTCCAAGTGGTTTCAGTGACAGTCGCTTTGAAACTGCGCCTGATTTGAGTTTTTCAAAGCACTCAAAAACGGTGTTGGCAAAGTGGAAATGGAGAGGAAATCAAAGGTTTAGAATGGCAACTAACAAGGCGTTTAAGGCAGATTCGCAACACTAAGCATTTTCGGTTTGCTTTAAATTTAGTGTTTACGGCACAATGGTTTAGGTTAGGTGGCAATGTTGCTCACTACTTAACGCAGCGTTATGTTTACTTGTATTTCAGTGGTTTAAAGCTTATTCGATCTATGTTCTTTGTCCCTTTGGCAGTTCGTTCTAGTTTCTTCAGCAAATCTACATTGTCGGCCTAAATTCTTGAATTTCTCAGCCCGTAAAACATGCCAATATTCGTGGGTTGCTTCATTTTCAGATCGTGGCGGTTGGCTTTAAATGTCATTGGCTCTAAGTCGCTTTCTGCGTATTTGCCAAGTGGCATGTTGGCTTGGCAGTTGTCTCGGCAATTTGCCATTGTTCTGCGCTGTGGTTGGAAAGAGAGGGCGCTTGTTGAGGCGAAGTCGGGTTGCCTCATTGGGCAGGGAAGTGGACTT
>NZ_JONH01000041.1 GCF_000711795.1 Vibrio pacinii DSM 19139
CGAAACAAGCGCTATGACGAAACCGACTTCAGGCTCGTTGCTGCCTTGCTGCAACTGGACTGGAGCCCTGAACAGATAGTTGGATTCCTAAGGCGAATTGGTCAAAAAACGATGAGTCACGAACTGATTTACCAGTATGTTTGGAATAACAAAGCAGAAGGCGGAATGTTATGGAAACACCTACGCCAGTCAACTAAGCAAAGGCGTAAAAGATATCGCTCTAACGACAGCAGAGGCCGCTTAGCCGCAAAGAAACATATATCTGAGCGACCAGACGAAGCAGAACTTCGTCTTGAACCTGGACACTGGGAAATAGACACCGTCATTGGGCGAGGAACCAAACACTGCATTGTGACTTTAGTAGATAGGATGACCGGTTATACTTTTATAGGCCAATTAGACGACAGAACGACTAATTCATTGAACGCTCGAGTGAAGAAGATTATTAAGCAGTCAGACTTACCGTTCAAAACGATTACTGCTGATAATGGTACTGAATTTCACCAATATGCTCAGTTAGAAAAACAAACTAAGTGTTTGTTTTTCTTTGCTAACCCGTACCACTCATGGGAGCGTGGAACCAATGAAAATACGAATGGTTTAATTAGACAGTACTTACCTAAAAAAGCCTCTATGTCACATGTGACACAGAGGCTCTGTAACCAAATAGCTGGAAAGCTAAACTCGCGCCCAAGGAAAAGACTTGGGTTCTTTACACCACAGGAGTATATTCATGCGCATCTGTAAAAAGTGTCGCACTTCAAACTTGATACTAAGTGCGTTTTTAAAGGTTCACCACTAATTTACCTTGGTTTACTTCTCTAATACTGAGACACTTGGCCCGCAAATTACATTAGGCAAAATAATATGAAACTTTTAGTTCGCAATCTAGCGCGTACCATCACTGAACACGAAGTTCGTGTACTATTCTCTGCTCACGGTAAAGTCACCGAGTGCAACTTGGTTCTAGACCAAGAAACAGGTTTATCAAAAGGTTTCGCGTTTGTCGAAATGCCAGATGACAAAGAAGCAAAAGTTGCTATCCAAAACCTAAACCTTTCAAACGTTGCTAAAAGCATCATTCGAGTAAAACGCGCTCAAAACTAAGCTCAAAAAGCCAGTAGTTAACTTCTGCTGGCAGTTTTCCGATTAAGCACCTAACGCCGCATTAAGTGGTGAGCGACGCTAAACACCAATGCTTCGACAAACCACTTAAAACGCAAAAACTGAATTTACACTAAAGCCGCCAAGCGTTGCGAATCCGTCTTAAATGCTTTGTTATGCAAATTCAATAAGATAAACATAAAGTTACACCAAATTTGATTAAGAAAACAGTCGAATGTTGGTTAAGTGAGTCAAGAATCAGCCAAAGCCTGAGCCGTGATAAATAAACCGCCAAAACAAAGTCCACCTTTCAGCAACAAACCCAGCTTTTGAACCAGAAAAATTCAACGAGCAAAATATTCAGCGAACTCGAAATTCTCGATTGGCTTGCCCTTTCCACACTTTGCGACCACTAAATTAACAACGAGCCAACGCTAAAACTGATTGAGGCAAACAAAGAATCTTGCCTGTTTTACGGTTTGAGTGATCCAAGAATTTTGGTGTGGAAATGCTGATTTGCCGACAACACAAAACAAATGGCCGGAGAAATCCAAAAAGATTAAACCCCTAAATTTACCTGAGTTGCATAACGCTCAATTAAGGTGTGAAGCACGCAATGACCAAGCCGCCGCATAGCACTTCAACACCCAAAATCACCGCATACCAAAAATGCCACGCGTGCTGAATCACTCTTAAATTGTTTGTTAGTACGCTGTTCCAAAACCTTTTGGTTTGCACCAAGATATTGAAATATAGCACGAAAATATTGGCTTAAAACGCTGAAGTCAAAGGGACAACTGCCAAACTAGAACCCAGTCTCAAAACGCAAGTTGGCGAGAAGAAAAACACGACAAACTAACCAGTTTTGACTGCTTTCAAATTAGCAAAGGATTCGGTCACCTAACTTTGACAACCACACCAAAGAACCGAATTTAAGGCGAAAAACCAACCACACAAAAGAAGCAGCGCCAAAGAAATAGCCAGAGAGTTAGACACCGTAAACAGTGAAATCTAAGCGAACACTTTGCATATAGTGCCACCGGAAAGAACGTGAAAGGCACATTTGACCAGGTGTAAAGCGAAGGCACGAAACAGATAAACACCTAAATTTTGACCTTTGGTGCCAACCCCGTACTAACGCCGCATTAAGTGGTGAGCAACGCTAAACACCGATGCCTCGACAAACTACTTAAATCACAAAAACTGAATTTATACTAAAAACACCAAGCGTTGCGAATCCGTCTTAAATGCTTTGTTATGTAAATTCAACCACATAAGCCAAAGTTACCACGAAAAAACAAGCCTGTACGACCGAAGAAATGGCCAAAACCACAGAACCCAACAGTGTTCACGAATTTACAATGCCAGCAATGTTACAAACCAAGCCACAACAAACGATGGATACTGATTATCAGCGCTTGAAAATGCCTTTAAGCCAAGGAGATTTGACGAAAGAAACACTCAGAAAGCAATGACTCTCGTTTGCCTTGCACTTTTCACACTTTACACCTGAAAAACTAACCACGAACCAACCCTGAAACTGAATGAGGCAACTCACGAATCTTGGCATGTTTTACGGCTAATTTGGCAAAGAATAGGAACAGAAAAAGGGGATTTTGCCGACGATGCGCAACGATGGCTTAAGAGATCGCAAAAACAGAATAATGGCAATTTTCCCCGCTTTACATAACGCCCAATTAAGTAGCCCGAAACGCTCTGGCTCATTTTCCGCATTGCTCGGCAACACCAAACACGACGCAAACCAAAATCAGCGAGCGTTGAGGGTCTGCTTGAATTGTTTGTTATGCGAATTCACCTGCATAAGCCAAGTTGGGCAGTGAAAGATTACCTTAGACACGAAAAACCACAAACAAACCAAACACTTTTTGTGATTCACCGAACAACCGAAGCCACTATGTTACAGACCAACTTCCAACAAGTGACTAATGGTGAATGTCAGCTAGTGACTCAGCTTTTGCTTCGCGAAACTCAACGAGGAGAACAGACAGCGAAGATGAGCCTTCAATAAACTTGCCCTTTCAGCGATTTGAGCCAGCTAAACTCACCAGCACCCAGCACTGAAATCCAATGAGGCAACCCACGAACTTTGGCATGTTTTACGGCCTGAGTAATTCAAGAACTTGGGCCGACAATGCAGAGTTGCCGACACCGGAAAGCCGATGGCCCGAGAGAGCGAGAAAGAGAGTCATAGAAGATTTTTTGCTTAGTCGCATAACGCCGCGTTAAGTAGTGAGCAACATTGCCACCTGACCTAAGCCATTGTGCCATAAACACTAAATTCAAAGAAAACCAAAAATGCCTAGCGTTGCGAATCTGCCTTAAACGCTTTGTTAGTTGCCATTCTAAACCTTTGATTTCCAGTTCATTTCGACTTTGCCAACACCGTTTTTAAGCGCTTTGAAAAACTCAAATCAGGCGCAGTTTCAAAGCGCCTGTCACTGAAACCACTTGGAACTAGCAACGACGTAGAAAGCTGGCTGAAAGCACCAAATAGACCTTTTGGAAAGGCAATGCTACAAAGCTGAATTTCAACGAGTAAAATAGCGTCTGAAACGGCAAAACAAAACCACAACATTAAAAATCGAACGCAACTTCAGCACACCACACCCAGACACAAAACTGAGCAAATTTGCACAATTCATTAGCCTTAAACTTTCTGCTTTAGCTGCGTTTTTACCACTGGCAACTAACGCCGCATTAAGGTGTGAGCGGCGCTTGGCTATACTTGAGCGAAGCGAAACTGCCAAGCGTTGCGAATCACTCTTAAATGCTTTGTTAGGCGATTTTACCCACCAAGTCTCGAAGTGTCTTCATTTCAAGACGATCAAGCTCTGACTTAACCTCCGAAGTCATTAACGCACTCTTCACCCTCATTGAGACAAATAGAATACCAAGAATAATAGCCAACTGAGGTCGGCCCTCAAGTAACTGTCTACAGGGTTCACCAGTATTATCAATACACATTGAGCGATATTTACTATTTGCTTTGTTCGGCTCTAGTTTTTGAAAATAGTCACTGAGCGTCATTGGCACATACTCAAAATTGTGAGCATAGTCATTGCGGATAGATGCAACCTCTTGAATAAAAGAAACATGGGTTTTATCAAGCAAGCCCAAGTTACGAGCAATAGCAACCTTACCTGTATTTTTGTTTATTAGAGGTAAATGTTTAACTACTGCTAACATTGTGTCTTCAGAAAGCTGCTTGGTGATAGCATTCGTTAAAACCAACTCAATATAAGCAGTAGCTTTGATCATAAACGCCCAATCACTTTTATCATCCAGTATGTTGAACAGTTCACTAATGTCATCATTAAGATCCACTTCAAGTGAATCGAGTTTCTCCAACAACATTTCAAAGGATTCCTCTCTATTGAGGTACATGACATTCTCCTTATCGCCTAACGCCCAATTAAGGGGTGAACAACGCCTCCACCCAAACTTAAAGCATTGTGCCATAAACACTAAATTTGAAGTAGAAGCAAAAATGCCAAGCGTTGTGAATCCCTCTTAAATTGATTGTTATATGCTACATGGCTGGTATGCTCAAGCCGTTAATTGCACACCAGTCGGCAAATTTCACACCAGCTACAAAAGCTATAAAAACCCAATGAATATCAATTTTTAGATTTTGCATAACACCTCCTAAGAACTGAGTCTATTGTTAGTTTTAACAGACACAAGTTAAAGGAACAAAAATCTAAACTTTAAGAAAAAATTTTCCCGATTTATTCCTTTACAAAAATCTGACCATATGACTTGCGAAGTGTGTCCGGCTCTGAGTTTAAAACGCAGCCAGCATACTCGAAAAAAGGATGCGTAGATGACCTTGAAATTTGACATAAACGATCCTCGTTATGACCAAGTGTTGCCACCCAAATTCCTTTTAAGGATTTCATGATTTTATCCCTACCATGAGTTCCAGTATAACGATCTTTAACTTGTTCTAATCCATCGAGTAGAGTATCAATGGAAAAACATGGTTCACCATTAATAAAAGGGCGACTAAAATAAGCTAGCTCATCTGCAATACGCTTATTACTACTATTAAATGATTTAATCTGTGAAATTGCTTTATCCCTAGCTTTTTCAACCTTCTTCGATTGTTTTGCTATTTTCTCACCGATAGACACAAAGCATTTTAGGTCATATTCTATTTTCCCAACATTAACCCTGTTCTTTAAATTACCTATATCAGTATGATTTATGCTTTCATAGAAAACACTAGAATTATGTTTAAGTTTATAGCTATTAAGTTCTTTTAATAAAACTTGCAATTCGAAAAATAGGATTGAATAGCTTTCAATTAAAGTGCAGCACTTTTCAAGCTCAGTGACTATTCTTGATATTGGAGCATTACCATTACGTTCAACCCAATCATGATACCACTCCATTTGTTCTGATGTTGTTTTCGCCAGATTTACAATTAAAGATTCATCCGATATATACTGCTTCAAAGAGATAAGCAACTGCCGTTCCAAATTGTTACTATTCATAGTCATGAATCACCATTTTGTAGCATATAACGCCGCGTTAAGTAGTGAGCAACATTACCACCTAACCTAAACCATTGTGCCGTAAACACTAAATTCAAAGCAAACTGAAAATGCCTAGCGTTGCGAATCTGCCTTAAACGCCTTGTTAGTTGCCATTCT
>NZ_KL543981.1:0-2087 GCF_000711795.1 Vibrio pacinii DSM 19139
TAACGCCAAATTAAGGTGTGAACAACGCTAACCACCTAACCTAAACCATTGTGCCATAAACACTAAACTTACTTGAAGTGAGAGCGCCAAGCGTTGTGAATCACTCTTAAATTTCTTGTTATGTACGTGCTCCCTCTGGCACGACCATAGGCAGGTCAGTACAGCCAAAGTCTAAACCAAACTGGCTTAACAAACAGGTTAGCTGACCTCTGTGATGCGTTTGATGATTGAAAATATGTTGGCAAAACTCACCAACTGTTCGTTCGATTACCTGCCCCTCGGTTGTCGTATACCTGACTACTTGGCTACAACTACCAGAGCTAAACTGATTAGTAACTTCAATATAGATCGAGTCTAAAAGTTCTCGTAATTCAGATAGTTCGCCGAGATTCGAAGCGAACGTGTCAGAAACTGACTTAGCGACAGGTAATTTATCTAAAACTGTAGCTTCAACTGTTACTAACTCATTTGCTACAAGGCGCTGTAGCATAATCAAGTCACCGAACAAGATATGATTCCAGTGAGCCATGATTGTAGGAAAAAATGAGTTGGTATTCTGATGCAACTGCTCATCAGTCAGCTTACTGCAAACACCAAGTAATTGCTTATTCATTCGCTGATTATACAGCGCCAACATCCTGAAATTTGAGGATAAATCCATTTGACCTCCAAAGTACATAACGCTGCGTTAAGGTGTGACAAGCGTTTGCCACACTTGAGCGAAGCGAAACCGGCAAGCGTTTGGAATCACCCTTAAACGCTTTGTTATACCGCTTTTCTAGTAATCTATCGTACTAAGTAACGCTTTATCATTCTACGATGAAGCGTATAATCCCTGCTCATTTTATACGATACCCATAACCAAAGAGTCCCTGCATGTCCAAATTGTTTTTCAAAGGTCGGATCGAAACAAGAAAAAATCACGTGAAATCTGGCTACAACGTTGACCGTGAAGTGAAAGCTGGTACAGCCGAAGCTCCCGTTTCAGTCATCGTTTCTTCACAGCAACGAAAAGAGGCTATTGAACTCCTAGCTCAAGAGAACTCGATCATCACCAACATTATTATTGACGCGACTCAGGAAGAAAATACCGTTGAGCTAGACACATTACTCAACAAACCCATCACGACTGTCTTTGAAAAAACACCAAACAGAAATGACCCTTGTAGCTGTGGTAGTGGCAAAAAATATAAAAAATGCTGTGCTTAGACTCGGAATACCGCCCTCACCCGGCGGTATAACGCCCAATTAAGGGGTGAACAACGGCTCCACCCGGACCTAAAGCATTGTGCCATAAACACTAAAACTGAAGTATAAGCAAAAGTGCCAAGCGTTGTGAATCCCTCTTAAATTGCTTGTTATAAGCGTGGTTTTAACATGTGCACGAACTGTTCGTCCTGCCCTGTAACCTCAAAGCCAAACCTTTTGTAAAGTTCCCCTACTCGGTTTCCTCGTAAGTAGCAAAGCTTTATCGGTAACGACTTTTGTTCAGCCAGCTCAATGACCGCTTTTAATACTTGGCTACCAATTCCTTTACCCTGATATTCTGGGAATAGGAAAAAGCGACCAAAGTACAGATGCTCAGAATGGCACTGCACCAAGTAACTGCCCACTGCGACTCCATCGACTTCGATTATGGTTGGCTTTTCTTCGCCCCACTCATTGTGATGAATTTCTCTTTGAACACTTTCGTCCCAACCAAATACAGCTTTGATTGGTTCAAATTCTGCTGATTTCTTAAGTTCGAATAGGAACTCATAGTCACTATTTTCAGCTTTACGGGTTTCGTACACCTAACTCTCCAAACCTACAACTACGGATAGCTTATAACGCCGCGTTAAGTAGTGAGCAACATTACCACCTAACCTAAACCATTGTGCCGTAAACACTAAATTCAAAGCAAACCGAAAATGCCTAGCGTTGCGAATCTGCCTTAAACGCTTTGTTAGTTGCCATTCTAAACCTTTGATTCCCAGTTCATTACCACTTTGCCAACGCCGTAGAAAGCTGGCCAAAAGCACCCAATAAACCTTTCGGAAAGACAATGTCACAAAGCTGACTTTCAACGAGTACATTCGCGTCTGAAA
>NZ_KL543981.1:2652-5258 GCF_000711795.1 Vibrio pacinii DSM 19139
CAACGCCGTAGAAAGCTGGCCAAAAGCACCCAATAAACCTTTCGGAAAGACAATGTCACAAAGCTGACTTTCAACGAGTACATTCGCGTCTGAAACGGCAAAACAAAGCCACAATATTAAAAATCGAACGCAACTTCAGCAAACTAGACCACAGAGACAAATATGAGCACAATCGCACTATTCATTAGCCCGAAATCTTCTGCCGTAGCTGCGTTTTTTCCGCTGGCAACTAACGCTGCGTTAAGGTGTGACAAGCGTTTGCCATACTTGAGCGAAGCGAAACCGGCAAGCGTTTGGAATCACCCTTAAACGCTTTGTTATATTCACGGCACTCCTAGCTTTCAACCTGCTTACCAAAGTGATCGACTGAAAA
This sequence comes from Vibrio pacinii DSM 19139, assembly GCF_000711795.1. GTDB lineage: Bacteria > Pseudomonadota > Gammaproteobacteria > Enterobacterales > Vibrionaceae > Vibrio > Vibrio pacinii. The sequence continues at coordinate 3,026 of NZ_KL543981.1, forward strand.
ACTAAATAGCACCTTAATTAAAAAGAACACACTAACCATCAGAAACCAATTTGAAAGCGGCAGATAGATTAGTAACAATATGCCATAGCACATTAAATTCGCAGCAATAAAGCATTGAATCCGCTTCCCTTTCAAAGCATTAACTACAAATGCTGATACTATAGTGTAACCCCAGATAATTATTGCACTATCAAGCGGCTCAGATAGCAGCCAAGCGATAGCTAAAATATGCACATGGATAGCAATGAATATAAGGCGGTTTTTTGGCCGCTGCGAATAGTATTCATTTGTTCCGTAGCTGAAGTTAGCAATGCAACCTGCCAGTACATCGGCGATGACTAGGAAAGCTAATATTGATTTCCAGTTGTCTAGCTCTACGCCAGCAACTAAGTAAACAACCCAACTACCAGCTAAAGCAAAGATTAACGTGCAACCAACTTCCAATAGTGATTGTTTTTCCCCGAACACGTCGAAAAGAAACTCAGGAGTTTTAAAATACTTCATTATCGACTCACCACTTCCTTGTCCGATACCATGAGGGATAAATTACCCCCGAATCTTAGGTGAATATAACGCCCTGTTAAGGTGTGAGCAACGCAATACCGACGCTACCGCATATCACCTTAAACACTAAACGCAACGCATAGCAAAAATACCATGCGTTGCGAATCACTCTTAAACAGATTGTTAGGTTACTATTTTTCGACTCTGCCTTGAAAGTGCTCATGAGCTGCATCTGAAATATCACAACCAATGTAGTTTCGATTTAATTTTTTAGCTGCAACGAGTGTCGAACCAGAGCCAAAGAATGGATCCATTACTAACTCACCTTCAGTGCTACTTTGAGAAATAAGTACCTCAAGTAAGTCTACGGGTTTTTCAGTTGGGTAGCCCCTATAAACCCTTTTTGATTGAAGTATATCAGGCACACCTAAGTCATTGAGCTTACGCTTACCTTTTTCAAAGAAAAGTATGTATTCGTGGCGAGCTCTGTAATGATAGCCCATACCAATAGTGACTTTGTCCCAAACGATTGGTTTCCAAAATTTAAAACCTACTTTCTCAGCTATTGGCTTAATTACGAACATTGTTTCTTGATCGCAAAACAGATAGAAGTGAGAGTTTTTCTTTAGGACTCGGTACATCTCTTGTAAAAGGCTCTCAAACCTTTCATTGGGAAAGATTTGAAACCACTGATTACTTGATGCTTTACTTACCTTTAGCCTTGTCGTGGTCCCAATTTTCCGATGCTTTTCCAATGATTCGTATGGTGGGTCTGTGATAACTAAGTCAACGCTCGCGTCAGCGAGCGTTGAAAGCCATTCAACTGCATCTTCTTTAAAAACTTGCATTGAACCTCTAGATTAAACCGCTACATGTTCGTCCATTACGATAGACATTTGAGGCTACACCTTTAGCAAGCCTGCGGCAATCAATACAGTAACTCTGGTAACCATCAGGATTACGTGCAGTTTTGCGAGCTGGTGTTTTACCAAAGTTAAACGGATATGGATGGAAAACATGTTCTCCTCCATTAGCATCGGAACAATGAGGACAAGATTTGTATTTTTGACCAGTTACTGGATCTGTCTTGTGAATCATGCCGATATTTAAGCGTTTACCACAACAATTACATGCCATTTTTATCTCCTATCAACGACTTATACGACCCGATAATAAGAGAAAAAACATATGCAAACTGCGATCTATGCACTCAATTTAGTAACCTAACGCCCAATTAAGGGGTGAGCAACGCTACTACCCAAACCTAAGGCATTGTGCCATAAACACTAAATTTGAAGTAGAAGCAAAAATGCCAAGCGTTGGGAATCCCTCTTAAATTGTTTGTTAGTTTGCGTGCCAAAGTGACACAGAGATTGCTTATTGCACACTTTAAGACCATAATACACATGTGACATTTTGACACAACAGGAGATAACATTATGGCTACTACTTTGCCTCGCATCACCGCTAGAGTTGATGTCGATACACAAGACTTACTTACTAAGGCTGCCGCGATCGCCGGCATGTCTAGCATCAACTCGTTTGTTCTAAGCGCTGCAATCGAAAAAGCTAAACAAGTCATCGAACGTGAACAGGCTTTAAAACTGAGCCAAGCTGACGCGATGTTCCTTATGGAAGCTTTAGACCGTCCTGCGACACAGAACTCAAAACTAAAAGCTGCTGCTGATCGATACGAGAGTAAAACTCAATGATGAATACGGTACTTCTA
>NZ_JONH01000044.1:0-2720 GCF_000711795.1 Vibrio pacinii DSM 19139
GTTTTGACCCAACTTTTGTTCAGATAAAACGTCGGCCACTTATCCATTTTAACTTGTTCTTCGCTTTCCAATTTGCCTCCTGAACATAACGCCGCATTAAGTGGTGAGCAACGCCTACCCCTGAACCTAACGCATTGTGCCGTAAACACTTTAGTTGAAGCAAACCCAAAATGCCGAGCGTTGGGAATCCGTCTTAAATGCTTTGTTAGCTATCTGTATGGCGCATAAGTTATTGAAACTCTTGACCATGATTTTCTAAGGTTGCTTTGCCACAAATAGTACAAACAATATACCTATCAGTTAACTCTAAAGAAGCACCTCCAGGTAAGGAGGCAGCGGAACCACTAAAGAAACCATCTAAAAAGGCTTTAAACTGTTCTTTTTTGGACTTGCCGTATTTCGATGTTTTTTGCTTCATTGCTTCTTTATGCTCAGTGGTTTTCCCACATTTTTCGCAAAATCTAGTGTTCATACTGCCTCCTGAATCGATTGCTACAGAGAACGTCAAATCCACCACGACTTTTTCGACGTTGTGATGAAATTTATAAGAGAGCTAACGCCGCGTTAAGTAGTGAGCAACATTGCCACCTAACCTAAGCCATTGTGCCGTAAACACTAAATTCAAAACAAACTGAAAATGCCTAGCGTTGCGAATCTGCCTTAAACGCTTTGTTAGTTGCCATTTTAAACCTTTGATTTCCCATTTATTTCCACTTTGCCAACACCGTTTTTGAGCGTGTTGAAAAACTCAAATCAGGCGCAGTTTCAAAGCGCCTGTCACTGAAACCACTTGGAACTTACAACGTCGCAGAAAACTGGCCAAAAACACCCAATAAATTTTTTGGAATGGCAATGTCACAAAGCTGACTTTCAAAAAGTAAATTTGCGTCTGAAACGGCAAAACAAAACCACAACACTAAAATTTGAACGCAACTTCAGCACACCACACCCAGACACAAAACTGAGCAAATTTGCACAATTCATTAGCCTTAAACTTTCTGCTTTATCTGCGTTTTTACCACTGGCAACTAACGCCGCGTTAAGTAGTGAGCAACATTACCACCTAACCTAAACCATTGTGCCGTAAACACTAAATTCAAAGCAAACCGAAAATGCTAAACGTTGCGAATCTGCCTTAAACGCTTTGTTAGTTGCCATTCTAAACCTATGATTTCCCGTTCATTTCCACTTTGCCAACACCGATTTTTAACGCGTTGAAAAACTCAAATCAGGCGTAGTTTCAAAGCGACTGTCACTGAAACCACTTGGAACTTACAACACCGCAGAAAACTGCCTAAAAGCACCAAAAAGACCTTTTGGAAAGACACTGTTACAAAGCTGACTTTCAACGAGTACATTCGCGTCTGAAACGGCAAAACAAAGCCACAATATTAAAAATCGAACGCAACTTCAGCAAACCACACTAGATACAAAACCGAGCACAATTGCACAATTCATTAGCCTTAATTTTTCTGCTTTAGCTGCGTTTTTTCCGCTGGCAACTAACGCTGCGTTAAGTGGTGAACAACGCGACCACTCAACCTAACCCATTGTGCCGTAAACACTAAAGTTGAATCAAACTGAAAATGCTAAGCGTTGTGAATCCGCCTTAAACGCTTTGTTAGTTGCCATTCTAAACCTTTGATTTCCAATTCATTTCCACTTTGCCAACACCGTTTTTAAGCGCTTTGAAAAACTCAAGTCAGGCGCAGTTTCAAAGCGCCTGTTACTGAAACCACTTGGAACTAGCAACGTCGCAGAAAGCTGGCTGAAAGCACCCAAAAAGACCTTTTGGAAAGGCAATGTCACAAGGCTGACTTTCAACGAGTTAGTTAGCGCCTGAAACGGCAAAATAAAACCACAACATTAAAAAACGAACAAAACTTCAGCAAACCACACCCAGACAAACATCGAGCAAAATTGCACAATTCATTAGCCCTAAATTTTCTGCCTTAACTACGTTTTTCCCACTGGCAACTAACGCCCAATTAAGGGGTGAACAACGCAACCACCTAACCTAAAGCATTGTGCCATAAACACTAAATTTGAAGTAGAAGCAAAAATGCCAAGCGTTGTGAATCCCTCTTAAATTGCTTGTTATGTTTTACCACAAACACATGATTTACTTGAGAAAGAACTGCAATTTCTAACTGTTTTTCTGAACCAAACCACAAGGCTGAAACCAACTTGACCGACAAAGGCGACCAACCTAAAACGTGTAATTCCACTTCCCTGCCCAATGAGGCAAACCGACAAAGCTCCAACAAGCGCCCTGTCTTTCCAACCAAAGCGTAAAACAATGGTGAATTGCCGAGGTAACTGCCAAGCTGAAGTGTTAATTGTCAAAGAGCCTCAAAGTAACTTCGAGCCAGTCAAACAAGAAGCCAGCCGCCACGACCTGACAATGAAGCAACCCTAGAACTTTGGCATGTTTTACGGGCTGAGAGATTCAAGAACTTAGACCGACAATGCGGATTTGCTGAGTCTACTAGGGACGAACTGTTTGAGGGACAAAGAACTTGAGCCTAAGATATTTAAGCCATTGAAATACAAGTAAACATAACGCCCAATTAAGTAGCCCGAAACGCACTGACTAACCTTCCGCATTGCACCCTAAACACAAAATTTAACGCAAACCAAAAGTGCTAAGCGTTGAGGGTCTGCTTGAATTGTTTGTTATGTTTTACCACAAATGACTGATTTATTTGGCAAAGAACTGC
>NZ_JONH01000044.1:2730-4490 GCF_000711795.1 Vibrio pacinii DSM 19139
ACAAGCGCCCTCTCTTTCCAACCACAGCGCAGAACAATGGCAAGTTGCCGAGGCAACTGCCAAGCCAACATGCTACTTGGCAAATACGCAGAAAGCGACTTAGAGCCAATGACATTTAAAGCCAACCGCCACGACCTGAAAATGAAGCAACCCACGAATATTGGCATGTTTTACGGGCTGAGAAATTCAAGAATTTAGGCCGACAATGCGGATTTGCTGAAGTAACTCGGACGAACTGCCAAAGGGACAAAGAACATAGATCGAAAAAACTTTAAGCCACTGAAATACAAGTAAACATAACGCCGCGTTAAGTGGTGAGCAACGCAGACCACCAAACTTAAAGTATTGTGCCTTAAACACTTAAGCTGAAGCAAACCGAAAATGCCGAGCGTTGGGAATCCGTCTTAAACGCTTTGTTAGCCGACACTCTCAAGGTCAAACCTCGATGCATTTAATTGATGTTACTATACGCCATTCGATACCAACAAAAACCCATGAGAAATTATTGATGTCAGCTCAAAAACCACTATTAGACGAAGTAATGTTAGCTTTTCAAGTTATTCCACGAGTTAAAGAAGGCAATAACTTTGAAGTCGTCGATAAAGCCATTGATGTTGTGAAAGCTTCTGGTGTCCCATTCCAAGTCAGCGCAATGGAAACCACGTTGAAAGGTGAGCTAAACCAACTACTAGAAATCGTAAAAGATGCACAACAAGCTTGCTACGATGCTGGCGCTATTGAGGTTATCACCAACATTAAGATTCACAGCAAGACTGAAGCAGCTACAGACACATTCTGTACTTACGACAGAGGTGTAACTAAAGCTAACCACATGTTTGTAAAAAACTAATTCTTATGCCGTCACCTAATATTTTCGACGTGACGGCTAACGCTGCGTTAAGTGGTGAACAACGCGACCACCCAACCTAACCCATTGTTCCGTAAACACTAAAGTTGAATCAAACTGAAAATGCTAAGCGTTGTGAATCCGTCTTAAACGCTTTGTTATACAAAGCATTATCTCTAGAGCAAAACGTCTTTTACACAATATGTTGTACCTATCTCAGACGCTACGTAGCAAGTTAAATTTTCTTTCAATATTGTCAAAGGAACTAGCGTTCCCTCATGTTTATCTATACTGATATTTTGTGACTGACTATCCAAACGAATAGTAACCGAGCCCCCATTTTCTAAGATTACATCCGCTTGATATTCACTGGTGTTAGCACAAATAGAAACTCGACAAGATTCGGTATATTCTAACCCGTCAATAAACACAAGGCACTGCGCACTAGTTTCATCACAACCAGCCCATGCATTAAAGCTACAAACAGCCAATATGCACACACTGCAAATATATTTCACCATATTGAACCTAACTGTTTTGTATAACGCTGCGTTAAGGTGTGACAAGCGCTTGCCACACTTGAGCGAAGCGAAACCGGCAAGCGTTTGGAATCACTCTTAAACGCTTTGTTAGGCGCCTTGGATTCAAGTACGAAGTGCGACACCACTGAAAAATAAAACAGTGAGATGCGATAATCATGATTTTTGCTCCCGCCAAGAAGTAAAACCATGAAATATACACACCTCACTGAGAAAGAAAGATATACGATTTCTATCTTAAGAAAGCAAGGACTACGTACTGCTGGAATAGCTAGATTACTCAACCGTCATAAGTCTACGATCTATCGTGAGATAGAACGTAATAAGCGCTATAACAAGTACTTTGACAGGTACTCGTACCAACCTGAGTACGC
>NZ_JONH01000045.1 GCF_000711795.1 Vibrio pacinii DSM 19139
CACATCAGTATAACGGTGGCCTAACGCCCAATGAATCAGAAAGATTATATTGGGAAAACTCTAAAACCGTGGCCAATTTTAGTTGACCACTACACAGGCGGTGGAAAAGGAATCAGCGAAGGTAGAGCTGACTTATTCATCAGTAAAGCTAAAAACTATACCAAGAAAGATACTACTGAGATCGATCTATTCGCCAAGGTTCATTCAGGTGGCCTATCGACAACCGAAGGCATCGCCTACGAACTCCGAGACGTACAAGAATCGGAGGATAACTCGGTAGCTATCGCTACAGATAAAAGACTGTGCGTTATTGAAGAGGAATTTGCCAATATTTTCACCAAGTGTAGATCCGGTGAGAGCAATCTCAGCCAAACAATTCGAACACTTTTTGACGGTGGTGACATTGCGCCACTAACGAAATTCAATAGGGTCACGTGTACCGATCCACATGTTTGCATTCATGGACACATTACTCCGGCAGAGTTCCTACAATCAGCCAATAAAGGACATAAAGAGAACGGATTCACAAATAGGTTTTTAATTATCTTCAAAGTGCCAAAACCAGTTATCCCGTTTCCAAAGGATTTGGATGAAGAAAAACTAGCCCCCTACGCAAAGCAGTTAGCCGAAGCCATGGATTGGTGTAATGTCGATGAACGTTCGATTCAGCTTAGTGAAGATAGCCTAAGCATATGGGAAAAAGAAGTATTGAGAGTCTCTGCATTTGGAGAGATTGAGTCTACTGAAGCCAATTTAATGTATAGGGCTCCTCACTACTTAGCGATACTAGCTTGCCTATTTTCAGCGCTTGATAGATCTCACGTTATTGAAAAGAAGCATATCTTAGCTGCAAGTGCATGGGTCGACTTTTGGCATCAATCAATAACATACATATTTGATACTGAAGAAGAGAACCTTAGGAACCAAGGGAGAAAAGAACATGCTTCAATCGTGATGGACTCCATCCTAACAGTAGCAAAAAAACTTAAGACTAATAGCTTCAAACGAACTGAACTAACGAAAACAATAGGTAGAAAGCTAACAAGTAAAGAAACAAATCTAGCCCTAAAGGATCTACAGGAGCGCCCTAAACCACCGATTCATGTTGAGAGAACTGGCAGCAAAAACTGCCAAATAATTACGCTTCTTTAAGTAAACTGAATCTATCAAAGCCTATGACTTATAAGTAATGGGCTTTACTCCTTATACTGTATTGGCTTGTTGTTTTGATTTAGTTCTCTTTACCAACTCATCTTCAAGTACCCGACCAGCCCCTCCCCTGAAGCGCTAATTATCTGAAAGAAATAATCTTTTATGCCTAAATAGTGACTAGCCAAGTTCACAATGTAATTACTCAAACAATGACGTGAGACTTTGTAGTTTTATCAGTTTTCGCAAGATGCGTTCATTACCAAAACGGGTAGTTTTCAATACTCGATTCAATTGAGTTTGATAAGCAGTCTAAGATTTCTTCAGCTAACTCAATCTTTTCATTTAATAGACCCGTAACTTCTTTGTCATTATCCCAGACGCTATTGGTATGTTCTTTATCCTCAAAACTGGCTTTGGCCAATAACGATGCAAGCGTTTTTTTCTCAATGACGCTATCTACCCAACGAAATTTTTTACTTTTTGATTCAAGGTCATTGGTTGATAGAAAACCGATTTCAAAGCATTTAAGAATTACTAGCTTTCTTACACTAGTTTTTTCTATATCTTGCAATCTAACAATGTTTTCAATTACGTTATTTTCAGGGTTCATAGCGATTTATTATAAAACTATGAATTCATCTTAGGGTAGTCAAGAAGGGAGTCCCTCTTGCCAGTGAACAACATTAGAACGTAGTGGGTTGTTCTATCTGGAATCCTTCAGAATATAAAACGTTAGAGCAGCATTAATTTGCAATTTTAGTTATAAATTAATATTTGTTAAGTAAACGATTTATGTTGAAGAACTGGACAATTATTACTCAGGCAGTTAAGCATGGTGCTGAAGGAGTGTTAGTTAGAGAGAAATACCTAACCTCTCAAAACCATCCTAATCACAGGCTAACAGATAACCTCATTTCAATTATTGGCAATAAAGAAACATCAAAAAGAATAGCGTTAGCTGGTGAAGAATTTAGAGTCAATCAACACCTATACCAGAAGAAAGGAGGCCGCCCTCTCTCAAGTTATGCAGTGGAGTATTGTCTGACACTACCAAAAGGCTACCGCCCTACAACAAAACAATGGCAGGAAATAGCGAAAGACTGCTGTGTAACACTAGCTAAGTTAGTCAATTTGAGTAATACAGAGGTTAAGCAGTACCAAAAGCAAATTCGTGCGGTACTACATCAGCAAGATCAGACCATTAAACAAGGCACAGGTGACCACGTTCATCTAATTATCGGTAAGGTTGTAGGAACTAGAGTTCTAAGAGAACTTCAACAAAAGAAAGCAACAAAAACACTAAAACAAGCGTTTAATGCCTCAGTATTAAAACATGTTGGCGTTAGTCATACATCTTATAAGCCTTATGAAATTAATAGAGGTAAAAGACTAGCAACTATTCAATATCAAAACAAAATCGCAGAGCAAACCTATGAAATTCAATTGATTTTGGATAATCTAACAAAAAGTACCAAAAAATGGCTCAACCTCATGGAAGCAGGAAAACATCATCACGCCAAAAGGCTGCATCGAAGAATTAGTTCAAACTTAAATTCTTTACATGATAAAAGTCTAAGCGGTTCACAAGTTACCCACGTAGCTAGAATAAAATCACTGTTAAAAATATAGTGTATAAGTACTAACTAGGATCAAATTCAGACATTAACAACCTTCCAAACGCTATCGTTAACTGTCAGTTTTTTAAACCTTTCCTCCTCAATTGCCATACATAGAAAATACTGGGGGCGAGATAATCCTACGTAAAGCATTTTTGAGCAATCTTCTATTTTCTCAATAGACTTTTTTAGTTTTTTTATTGTAGCTTCCCTTGTCTTTATACCCCTAACTTTTCCTGAACTTTCAATATCTTCAATTTCAGATTCGATTGAAGATATTTTTTTGTTAGTTTCTACAATTAGTTTTTCTGTATTTCCAATACCAGATATAACATCTAGCATGATATCACTCTCATACTTACCATCATAATAACTCTCAATATATAGAGTAGATGTATGAGTCTGCCCCTTAGCCGAATGTATAGTACCGAAAATTGGATTGTAAGTATTTGAGTCCACTTCAAAACTCTGTTCATCAATTTTAATACTATCGTCAAACCTCAAGTAACCAAAAGAATCCAACTCAATGCCATAATTATCTTTGAATAATCCTGACATATATACTTCAATATCTTTCAGTATATTTTTACATCCAATTTCAATATATTCAGTAGACCATTTGTATAGACTAATTTTTAACGCGTTATATATATCCTCATTTTCTATCCTAAAGGCATTAAACAATTGGTTCTTCGTGATGACCTTATCATCAAATTTTACATCATTATCTTTTAAAACATAGACTATTGCATCTTTTATACATTCGCAGACTTCAGGAATTTCAATATTTTTAGACTTGTTAAGATTAAACAACTCACTCTGAAGAGTAGGTTCAGAGTTTTTAATCTGACATTTACCCATAAAACTAGAAAGCGTTAATTTATCATCATCCCTGTTAGTGCTTACCCAAGAGACAATACCAATATGTCTATCTCTTACTATAGGTATCATTTCACACCTTTCATATTCAGCATAGAGCTCTATATATTTATCTATTACCTTATCTTTCTGATTATTACTAAATACGATTAAATGAGGCATCAGAACTGACCTGTCGTTTAATCCATTAATCTTAGTTTCAGTAGAAGAAAAACAACTTACAACCTTTGCTATTTTAGGTGTTAACCTATGACTTCCTGATATATTTAAAACTAATTTTCTATCTGACCAAACAGGTTTTTCGTTGGATTCATTATAGATAGATTGGTTACTATCCCCTACCCTCTGATAAACAATATCATCATTATTAAAGCACCTCTCAAGCAATTCATATTGAAGCTTGTCCATATCCTGCGTATTTCGGTGATTGCGATCGCTCGTTTCGGTTTATTCCGATCACTTGAGCCTGCCGTTTTTCTCTCTTCCTATTTTTACTCTAAGTGATCGGATTGCGCCAGTTTTCTCATTGACTCACCTCCCAGTTCTATTCGATGACTATTGTGTACCAGCCGATCCATTAGAGCGTCTGCAACAGTGGCGTTGCCGATCATGTTGTACCATTCCTTAACGGGTAGTTGACTGATAACGATCGTGCTGCTGTTTTGGTAGCGGTCTTCCAGCACTTCCAGAAGATGGCCCGCATGCTCTTGAGTCAGTTTTTCCATTCCCCAGTCATCAAGGATAAGCAGTG
>NZ_JONH01000046.1 GCF_000711795.1 Vibrio pacinii DSM 19139
TAAGGAGTGAAAAATTGGAAGCATTTATATATTTTGGCGTTTCAGTATTAGCCGGTATGATTACAGCGCTCGGCTGCGCTTTAAAAAAGTTGCTTGGGGATAACAAAGATCAATTAAATTTTCCTGATGCTGAAGTACTTAATGATGACGTCACTAAGAAAAGGGTGGTCTGGTTGTTTGTATGGGTTTTGCAGGGCATAGTCGGTGGATTTATTGTTTCTTTGCTTTTTGCTGACTCTGTGTTCAACGGTACAACTAATCAAGGTTGGGTATGGGCTCTGGCATTCGCTTCAGGCTCGGTATCTTGGTTGAATTTCAAAGCATCTTTGTCTGCTATCAAAGACCTAATATCGGGCTTCCTAAAGTAATCGTATAACAATGCGTTTAAGACGGATTCCCAACGCTCGGCATTTTCAGCTTACTTTGGGTTAAGTGTTAATGTCACAATGGTTTAGGCAGGGTGGTTGGCGTTGCTCACCACTTAACGCGGCGTTAGTTGCCAACGAGGAAAAACGTACCTAAAGCAGAATGTTTAGGTCTAATGTTCGTGTGTTTTTGGCTAGGCTTTCTTATTTCAATTTATAGTTATTTGGGTTTGTGAAAGTCGTTCTTTGGTTTCTTGTGCGGTTTGATTTTTCTGTTTCAGAAACTGATTTACTTTCTGGAAGTCAGCTTTGTAATATTGTCTTCTCAAAAGAGCTTTTTTGGTGTTGTTAGGTCGTGTTCTACGGCGCTGTTTGTTCCAAGTGGTTTCAGTGACAGGTGCTTTGAAACTGCGCCTGATTTGAGTTTTCCAAAATACGTAAAGCAAGTGTTGGCAAAGCGGTAATTAACTTCAAATCAAAGCGTTAGGTTTGGCAACTAACAAAGCATTCAAGAGGGACAGTCAACGCGTGGCGAGTTTGGTTTAAATCTTGGCATCTGTGTTTACGGTGTTAAATTTAAGTCTGGTGGCAGCGCGTTGCTGCCCCTTAATGCGGCGTTATTTGCCAAGTAGCATGTCGGCTTGGCAGTTGCCTCGGCAATTTGCCATTGTTCTGCGCTGTGGTTGGAAAGAGAGGGCGCTTGTTGAGGCGAAGTCGGATTGCCTCATTGGGCAGGGAAGTGGACTTACGCGATTGGTGTTTCGTGCATCTGGCGGCCAAGTAAGGTTTGGCATGTGACTGACTTCTTGAAATGAGGTCAACAAAGCAGTTCTTTGCCAAATAAATCAGTCATTTGTGGTAAAACATAACAAACAATTCAAGCAGACCCTCAACGCTTAGCACTTTTGGTTTGCGTCGGGTTTCGTGTTTACGGCGTCATGCGGATGGTGAGCCAGTGCGTTTCGGGCTACTTAATTGGGCGTTATATTCTTGGAGGAAAAATGATTAACGAAGTATCACAATGGATTGAGTTCACAGTGGCTCAATATATGCCTCACGCACGGAAGTGCTCAGAATTTGCTTCTCATTTAAGAGGGTATTATCCAGAAGAATTTTTGGAAAACAGCTACTTTGTAGTGACTAATGATATTCCTAAGCCACAGATTTCTTCGTCTGATCCTTTTTTGAATGCATTTATTGATATGGAGGTTGACGGCATAACATACAAGAATTTGTATTTCGTTAAGCCTCATGTCGCGAACAACCTAGCTCTTCACGTTCACGAATTAGTTCATGTTGCCCAATGGTCAATATTGGGAGTTCAAGGTTTTATTACGCGCTATATTAGTGAGGTTAGCACTTTAGGTTACCACAATGCTCCCCTTGAACTGATGGCATATGAAATTGATAACAAGTTCAAAAACGGGACAGAAGTTTTTGATATTCTAGGTACTGTCAAGCAACGAATATAACAAACAATTTAAGAGGGATTCCCCACGCTTGGCATTTTTGGTTCGAGTGTAATTCAGTGTTTACGGTGCCCAAATTGGGTGTCGTGGTAGCGTGGCTCACCCCTTAATTGGGCGTTAGTTGCCAGTGGGAAAAACGCAGCTAAAGCAGAAAAATTAAGGCTAATGAATTGTGCAATTGTGCTCGGTTTTGTATCTGGGTGCGGTTTGCTGAAGCTGTGTTCGATGTTTAATGTTGTGGTTTTGTTTTGCCGTTTCAGGCGCTAATTTACTTTTTGAAAGTCAGCTTTGTGACATTGCCTTTCCAAAAGGTTTATTGGGTGTTTTTGGTCAGCTTTCTGCGACGGTGTAAGTTCCAAGTGGTTTCAGTGACAGGCGCTTTAAAACTGCGCCTGATTTGAGTTTTTCAAAGCGCTCAAAAACGGTGTTGGCAAAGTGGAAATGAACGGGAAATCAAAGGTTAAGAATGGCAACTAACAAGGCGTTTAAGGCAGATTCGCAACGCTAGGCATTTTCAGTTTGCTTTGAATTTAGTGTTTACGGCACAATGGTTTAGGTTAGGTGGTAATGTTGCTCACTACTTAACGCGGCGTTAGGTGTTTTTTCTTAGAAATCATAGATTAGTGAACTCGCTCAATTGTCACATCGTAAAAATCGGGCAAAGTCAGAGTTTTATGGAGTGACTATGAATAAAATTAACCCTGCCAAGTTGTACAACAGTAAGTGGACAGCGGTGAGCCCTCTCAACCGAGAAAAGCATTTCCTCGTGTCAGAGATAGAGTTTGATGAAGATGGTTCAGTTTTGGTGTGTAAAGTTGAAGCGGTGCTTTCAAATAAAGAGTACTCAATTAACTGGGTAGAGCTTAAAGACCAAAGTAAATGGCTCCAAGGCTGGAAATGATGAACTCTCGGGTTACACACCTAACAAGCAATTCAAGCAGACCCTCAACGCTCGGCGATTTTGGTTTGCGTCGGGTTTGGTGTTACCGAAGAATGCGGAAGGTTAGCCAGGGCGTTTCGGGCTACTTAATTGGGCGTTAGGGCTTACTACGAAAAATGTGCAAGGATGGCGAAATGGTAAGGTTTTATCTGGTTCTTACTTTGTTGGGTATATTGCTCCCGTACGGGGCGTTTGTTCCTTGGCTAGTTAGCCATGGCTTAGACATTGGTCTTTTGTTCCGTGAAGCGGTGGCAAGCCCCATTAGTATTTTTGCTTGGCTTGATGTTTTGGTAGCGGCGATTGCTTTATTAGGTTTTATCGTGGTGGACGGCCAAAGACATAAAGTGAAGTATCGCTATTTTGCTGTGTTGGGAACTTTGTCAGTTGGAGTATCGTTTGGGTTGCCACTGTATCTTTACTTGAAAGAAAAGCAGTCGCTCCAACCGCAGCCCTAACAAAGCGTTAAAGAGGGATTCATGCCGCGTGGCACTTTTGGTATGCAGTGAGTTTTGGTGGTGAAGGTGGTCTGCGGAGAGTTGGTTTAAGCGGTATTCACCCCTTAACGCGGCGTTATACGCTTTTCGGTAAAATGAGAAAGGGGCAGGAAATGAATCAGCATGAAAAGCTAAATTATGTTGAATTTGGCGCAAAGGATTTGGAATCAACAAAATCATTCTTCTCTTTAGTTTTTGGTTGGGATTTCGTTGATTATGGTCCTGAATATACAGCATTTTCCAATCAGGGTTTAGACGGTGGTTTCTTTAAAGCAGACTCTTGCAGCCAGACACAGACTGGTGGTGCTCTTTTGGTCTTCTACAGTGCGGATATAGAATCTACATTGGATAAAGTTGTTCAAAGTGGCGGTGAAATAGTTCGTCCTATATTTGAATTTCCCGGTGGCTGTCGTTTTCACTTTCACGAGCCAAGCGGTAATGAGTTCGCAGTTTGGTCGGAAGTACGCGTATAACAAACAATTTAAGAGGGATTCCCAACGCTTGGCATTTTTGCTTCTACTTCAAGTTTAGTGTTTATGGCACAATGTTTTAGGTTGGGTGGTAGCGTTGCTCACCCCTTAATTGGGCGTTAGTTGCCAGTGGGAAAAACGTAGCTAAGGCAGAAAATTTAGGGCTAATGAATTATGCAATTTTGCTCGATTTTTGTCTGGTTGTGGTTTGCTGAAGTTTCGTTTGGTTGTTAATGTTGTGGTTTTGTTTTGCCGTTTCAGACGCGAATGTACTTGTTGAAAGTCAGCCTTGTGACATTGCCTTTCCAAAAGGTTTATTGGGTGTTTTTGGTCAGCTTTCTGCGACGGTGTAAGTTCCAAGTGGTTTCAGTGACAGGCGCTTTA
>NZ_JONH01000047.1 GCF_000711795.1 Vibrio pacinii DSM 19139
TGATGTTGAGCAATTAATATACGTGGAACAAAAATAAACCTAACAAGGCGTTTAAGAGTGATTCCAAACGCTTGCCGGTTTCGCTTCGCTCAAGTATGGCAAGCGCTTGTCACACCTTAACGCAGCGTTAGGTAATATGAGGAAAAAATGAATATTTCAGTCGAACAAATAGTCAATGTACTTTCACAAGCGCGTGATGCTGGTGAAATAGCAGGAAATGCAGAAATTCGTCGTATAGCTAATTTGATGGATACAGGGCAAATTAACTATGCAGATTGTGGTGGAGCATGGATAAATATTGATATCGATGGGCGTTCAAATCTAGCCAAAAAATTGACTGGTCTAAATTTAGATTTTGTATCTATTCAAAATGCGAAAAGCCCTAGAAACAAAGGTTATTCAGTTTCATTCAGATTTCGATTTGCATTAATAAATCCAGTTAGTGGGCAAGAGCAATGGATTTATCAGTCAGCCTATGAAGCAGCTTTGCCAATCATAAAGTCAGGCTTAAATGTAGATGGTTACGTAAGACCATATATTACCTAACAAAGCGTTTAAGACGGATTCCCAACGCTCGGCATTTTCAGCTTACTCTAGGTTAAGTGTTTATGTCACAATGGTTTAGGTAGGGTGGTTGGCGTTGCTCACCACTTAACGCGGCGTTAGGCAAAGGGCAAAAAAGTTCTTAGTTCTAATCTTCTTGTTCCCTATGGCAGTTCGTTTTTCGTAGTCGGCAATTCAGCATTGTCGGCTCAAGTCCTTGAACCTCTCCAACCGTAAACATGTCAAAATTCGTGGGTTGCCTCATTGGTTTTTAGTGTTGGTCGGTGGTGAGTTTCACTGGCTTAAGGTGTGGAAAGGGCTAGTTCAAAGAAGCTTTCGTATTCGCTGTCATTTCGCAGTTTTTGGTTTCTCAGGTTCAAAAGCTACTTTCTCGCTGAAAGGCTGTATTGCGTGAGCGTAAAAAGTGAGGCTGTAACATAGTGGCTTTAGTAGTTCTTGAATCACAAAAAGTCAGTGGGTGATTGGTTGCTTATCGTGTTTAAGGTATTCTGTTTTCAAACCAAGTAAGTGAGTAAACGAGAAATTTGCCTAACAAACAATTCAAGCTGATTCGCAACGCTCGGCGCTTTCGGTTTCAATTGGTTTAGTGATTACGGTGAAGTGTTTCAGTGCGGTGGAAGCGTTGCTCACAACTTAATTGGGCGTTAGCCATACTAATTCGAGTGAGGAGTTATCATGAATAAAGGTGCAATAAAGGATCTGTCATCTAATGCTCTAGAATTAGCATTGGATAGTAATTTAGATAATGGAATCCTGAAGGACATACCAGTTTTTGGCTCTGCTATTAAAGTGGCAGAATTAACAATGTCGATTCGAGACCATTTTTTCCTAAAAAAACTTAGTCGTTTCATTTATCAACTCGATGGGCTTACTGAAGATGATAAGGAAGCTATTCGCCATTTTTCTAAATCATCAGATAGTGAAAAAATCTCAAGCAAATTAATTCAAGTTATAGATAACGTTACTGACATTGAAAAAGCAGACCTGATCGGAAAGCTCTTTGTATCCTTTTGTACTGGGAAAATTGATAAATCAAATTTTCTGAGATCAGTTGATACAATCCAAAACTATTTCATAGAAGATTTAAATCGGTTTCTCTGTGGATCAAATATTTGGTTTTCAACATTTGAAGATTTGGAGAGTCAAAACCTTGAAGGCTTGGTTGCTAGCCCATTAATAAAAGAGCAGTTTATTGATCGCCAAGATTTAATTCGCTCAGGTCGAGAAGATGAAATTGATATCACAAATTATGAACAATCCCGCTTTGGTGAAATTTTCAAAAATGCATTAACGTAGTGGCTAACAAAGCGTTTAAGACGGATTCCCAACGCTGGACGGCTTCAGTTTAAAAGATATGCATCAGTGTTTATGGCATAATGTCTTGAGCCTTGTGGTAGCGTTGCTCACCACTTAACGCGGCGTTATGAGCTAGGAGGAAATTTTACATGGAATACATCATTAGATCTGCTTCAGAATTGGATGCGGTTGGTATCAATGAAGTCTCAGAACACCTTGGCTATTCTCAGTTATCCTCCACTGAATCGACCACAAAACTTCAAGAATTGCTCAATTCTACTCAAGACCAAGTATTTGTAGCAGAGTGGCAAGGTCGAATTATAGGTTGGATACATCTTTTCTATGCTAGACGTCTCGCATCAGATAACTTTCTTGAAATTGGTGGTTTAGTTGTTTCTCCTGAAAGTCGTGGTCATGGTGTTGGTCGCGCTCTAGTCGAACATGCGCGAACTAAAAATTTGGGTAAACTCAGGGTACGCTGTAACGAAAAGAGGCTTGATACACACAAGTTTTATGAAAGCATTGGCTTCAATATCAGTAAGGTTCAGCGGGTGTTTCAAGTGCGCTCATAACAAACTGCTTAAGACGGACTATCAACGCTCGGCGAATTTAGGTCAGGTTTGGTACAGTGTTTACGGTGGTTTGTTTAAGTGTAGTGGTTGCGTTGCTAGCCACTTAGCAGGGCGTTAGTTGCCAGTGGAAAAAACGCAGCTAAAGCAGAAAGTTTAAGGCTAATGAATTGTGCAATTTTGCTCGGTTTTGTGCCTAGGTGTAGTTTGCTGAAGTTGCGTTCAATTGTTGATGCTGTGGTTTTGTTTTGCCGTTTCAGACGCGAATGTACTCGTCGAAAGTCAGCTTTGTAACATTGTCTTTCCAAAAGGTTTTTGGGGTGCTTTTAGTCAGTTTTCTACGGCGTTGTAAGTTCCAAGTGGTTTCAGTAACAGTCGCTTTGAAACTGCGCCTGATTTGAGTTTTTCAAAGCGCTCAAAAACGGTGTTAGCAAAGTGGAAATGAACGGGAAATCAAAGGTTAAGAATGGCAACTAACAAGGCGTTTAAGGCAGATTCGCAACGCTTAGCATTTTCGGTTTTCTTTGAAATTAGTGTTTATGGCACAATGGTTTAGGTTAGGTGGCATGTTGCTCACTACTTAACGCGGCGTTATGTTTACTTGTATTTCAGTG
>NZ_JONH01000048.1 GCF_000711795.1 Vibrio pacinii DSM 19139
GTAGCGTGATTTTTTCATCATGCGTTCTCCGTTTGTTTCAGTGTAAACGGAAAAACTCTAATAGCTAATGACCAGTTTTTTGGGGAGGGTTACACAATTATTTAGTTCTTTCTAATACGGGTATCTATACCTTCCGCTGGAATCTAAGAACGGATAACAAGCACTATCAGCCCAAACTAAGTCTCACATAAAGGAGGCATTCCATTGTTTAGTTTGTCTGATGATTGGGAGGGGTACTGGACTGAGTACTTTAAGTGTCCGCCACCTAATCTCTAAACAACACAAAAAAAAAGCCCCAATGAAGGGGCTATTCAGTGAAAGGGAAATTAGTTAGTCATAGATATCTATGATGATTCTTTTTTCCCTTTTTTGTTTCTACTTAAGTACTGTTCTATGCCTAGGGTCATTGCTGAATCTAGGTGGAAGATTTAACATACGTTAAGTGGATACCTGTAGGCGTAATCTTAGTTAAGTCACGGCTGTATACGTAACCGTATTTCTCAAGTAAATCGAGACTGTGATATGTCCACCCAGCCGCAAAAGCTATCCCTGCTAATGCGAAATAAAGGGTTAACTTATTCGCTAGTTGCATTGCTTTTGGAGAGTATACCTTTCCAATCCCTTTCCCATGATAAAGAGCTCTTGGGGACATCCAGATTAGACTGGCAACAGCACCTATCAGTCCAACGGGAACCCAAAGAGTGATGATTGAGACTCTTACCACTGGCTCTTTACTTAATAATTCTATGTAGTCGGAATAAACACTGTAAGAAGGGTAAATCCAACACAGTAACGCAAAAATGATAAGTGTTACCCCAGCAAAGCGTACCTTAATCTTCGACGGCATTTTCAAGCTCTTCCACTATTAATTTTGAGATTTGATACTCGCTCCAGAAAAGTTCAACTAGTACATATGCTGCAAAGCAAACGGCTGCACCCAACATAATGGGAGCACTATAGGTAGCAGCTAACCAGAGAGCGGCTTCACCAACGCCCACCTGTACTAAAAACTTAAACATGTCTGAGCCAACGTTACCAAACCAGTCAACTAAGTGGTAATCACTTTTGAACACTAAATCACTAGTTGCAATGCTGGCCGAAACGACAAAGGTTAGTACTCCTGCTCCTTTGAAGTTAGCCGCTTTTGCTTTTGGGCTAAACCCTGCTTGCATCGACTTAAAAGAGTTTAGGGGATACTTTTTCCCATCCATGTTGATGCGGGTTCCATTCACAAATGCATGCTTAAGAGCTTTACCATTCTGGTCTGTGCCATTGAATGCAACAAAGGTTTTACCTTTACTTTCGACAAGATCTGCTTTGATATTCATATCACCAAACTGCTTGGCAATTGAAGCTGCGTTGAACATTGGTTCAGTGTGATTAAACCATGATTTAGCGGTGTTAATACTGGCAGCAATGGCCGCCACATTTTTTCCAGCTTCAAACCATACGTTATGTAAAATCTTATGAGCATCCTCAAGATCAGCAATCATTACATGCTGATTGTTTTTCTTCATTTCCTCTTCAAGAGAGCACTGTAACCCCATTGAATCACCGAGTACTTGCGAAGCATTGCGTCGAGTTATTGTTTCTGCTCTTTGGTTTGCATAGCGCTCTTGGTTGGCTTGTACATAAGCCCAGTGCTTCTCAGATTGAGCAATACGCTCAGCATGCTGTTTAGCTATTCGTTCTTTTGTGGATAAACGGGGAGGCTCAATAGAGGGAGGTGTATCGCCCTCTAACCAGCGAGTATTGTCTCTTACCATTATCATGTTCCTTCTAGTTGGAACATATACTACATGACAAAATTGCGAGGCAAAAATTTGCTCAAATTAGTGTGGTTATGAGGGGAGTGAATCAGTAGTATTTTTAGTAACTGATATATGTATAGCTAGGGGATTTCTCCATTTTCTATGTACACCTGTCGTAGGAGTGCATCAACCCCAAAAGGGGGAAGTGCCTAATGGAAAAGAAAGCCCCAATTAAGGGGCATTTCAAGAAAAGGGAAATTAGTTAGTCATAGGAATCTATGATAATTCTTTTTCCCCTTCTAGCTCCTTACTCAATTCTTGTTCTGCTAACCAATTAGTCCAATCTTCACCATACTGCTCTAGCCAATTTCTTCTAGTTCTAGGGGCTTTGTTGCATAAATCAAATGAACTAAATCAGAATCTTACGATCAGATCAGGGACATTCATTAACTGACTTTAATTTCATTGTAGTGGCATAGTGAATTTGGTCACTTAGTTAGAGGTGATATCATCACCTCATAAGTTAACAGGTGACACTATGACAAAACGCACAAGACGAC
>NZ_JONH01000049.1 GCF_000711795.1 Vibrio pacinii DSM 19139
CCTTTTTCTCTTTTAAATCAATAGCTCGCTATTCTTTACTTCTTAAACAAGAAGGTAAGGAAGCGACAATGGCAAAAAAGAGAACTCCAATGAACAAAATCAAAGAGGTATTACGCCTTAAGTACGACTGCGGTCTCTCAAATCGCAGCATCGCTTCTTGCCTTAAACTCGGCCCTTCCACCATATCGGAACTCCTTACTCGCTTTAAACAAAGCCAACTTGGTTGGCCTCTACCTGAAAGTTGTAGCGATGCTGATATCACTCTAGCTCTGTACCACGGGAAGAAAGCCAGTCGCGATAAAGTCATGCCAGACTTCACTCAATACGCAGTCGAACTCAAACGTAAAGGCATGACGAAGATGTTGCTCTGGCAGGAATATCATGAGCAATATCAAGAGCAGGCTTACGCTTACACTCAGTTCTGCGAGCACTTCACTCGTTGGTTCAAAACCCAAAAGCGCAGCATGCGTCAGCTCCATGTTGCAGGTGACAAGCTGTTTATCGATTACTGTGGACCTCGACTTCAAGTGGTCAACCCTGATACAGGTGAAGTGCGCGAAGCAGAAGTGTTCGTGGCGACCTTGGGCGCGTCCAATTACACCTATGTTGAAGCCTTCCCTAGCCAAGGGAAGTCCTACTGGTTAGAGGCGCATGCCAATGCGTTCGAACACTTCGGCGGCGTACCACAACTCTTGGTTCCCGATAATCTGCGTAGCGCTGTCATCAAAGCTAACCGTTATGAACCAAGGCTTAACGATAGCTATCAGAAACTGGCGAATCACTATCAAACTGCCGTAATGCCCGCTCGCCCCTATAAACCAAAAGACAAAGCTAAGGCCGAGAATGCCGTGCTCTTGGTGGAGCGCTGGATCATGATGCGGCTACGACACCAAACCTTCCATACCTTCAAGGAACTGAATCTCGCCATCCGTGAGCTTATGAACGACTTAAACCAACGTGAGATGAAACAGTATGGCGCGAGTCGTAAAGCGCTGTTCGACAAACTCGATAAACCCGCTCTAAAGCTTCTGCCTAAACAGCGTTACCTGTACACCGAAACCAAACGAGCCAAAGTTGGGCCTGATTATCACATCGAATATCGCCGTCACTACTACTCGGTTCCGCATCAACTTGTTGGTCACCATGTCGAACTGGAAGCCTCCAACCGTCTAGTGCAGATCTACCATCAAGGTAACTTGGTCGCCCAACATCCACGCAGCCAAAGAGAGCGCGGCAACAGCACACAGCCCGAGCACATGCCAAGCAATCATCAACATCAAAAGTGGTCACCTGGTCGGTTACTCAACTGGGGCGCCAATATCGGCCCAGCCACACGAGAAGTCGTCAATAAGATGCTGAACTCCAAGCCTCATCCAGAGCAGTCTTATCGCTCTTGTCTAGGGTTACTCAACCTAAGCAAAGCGCATGGCGAATCGCGCTTAGAACAAGCCTGTAAAGATGCGCTGATGCTGACAAAACCCAACTACACCTTCATCAACAACCTGCTGAAGCACAATCGTGAAGGCCAACTAAGCAAAGACAAAGCGAGTACACCAAACCTCGTTCATAGCAATGTTCGTGGCCCGAACTGTTACCACTAGGAGAAGAAAGATGAACGCACTGAACGACCAACTCAAAACTCTGCGCTTGAGCCATGCCGCGAAAGCGCTAGAGCAGCAACAAGAGCAACTAACCACCTACGCAGAGCTAGACTTCGAGGAACGGTTAAGCCTGCTTCTGGAAAGCGAGATATTGAACCGCAACCAGTCCAAAATCCAACGGTTAAAACGGCAAGCCAAGCTGAGAGTGGATGCTCAGCCGAGTCAGCTCATCTACAAGGAAGGACGAAACCTCAACCGCAAGCAGATGAGCGAACTGCTAACGGGCAGTTATCTACACAAGCACCAGAACATCTTGATCACAGGCCCAACGGGAGCAGGCAAAACGTATCTTGGCTGCGCACTAGCAACCAATGCCTGTGACCAACAGCAAACAGCAAGGTATTACCGACTAAGCCGACTACTGGACGACCTGACCGCAGGTCGTCTGGATGGCAGCTACCAAAAGCAACTTCAGTCCCTGGCTAAAAAAACACTGCTTATCCTTGATGACTGGGGAATGGAAAAACTGACTCAAGAGCATGCGGGCCATCTTCTGGAAGTGCTGGAAGACCGCTACCAAAACAGCAGCACGATCGTTATCAGTCAACTACCCGTTAAGGAATGGTACAACATGATCGGCAACGCCACTGTTGCAGACGCTCTAATGGATCGGCTGGTACACAATAGTCATCGAATAGAACTGGGAGG
>NZ_JONH01000050.1 GCF_000711795.1 Vibrio pacinii DSM 19139
TAAACTTTACCCAGACACAAAATCAAGCAAAACAACATAAATCGTTAACCTCAAATTTTCTGCTTTAGCTGCGTTTTTTCACTGGCAACTAACGCCGCGTTAAGTGGTGAACAACGCGACCACCCAACCTAACACATTGTGCCGTAAACACTAAAGCCGATTCAAACTAAAAATACCAAGCGTTGTGAATCCGTCTTAAACGCCTTGTTATACATTTTTTTCGGTGTGCTCATAAACAGCCTTTCGCCAATCAACTAGATATGACAAACAACCAAGAAGAGTGAGTTCTGAGCTACCATTTAAGTCTGCTAGTAAATCAGATAATGGGTAGTGGGCCGAGTCTCTATGATGAAGTACCTTATCAACAGTTTTTTGCGATTGATCTTTTAGCTTTTCCAACCAAATATGCCATTCAGGTTCATGTTTCCAGTAATTCGCACCGGAATGGATTAACTCAGCAATAGGCTCACCGAAAGTACTGGAAGGCCCCAACATTCTTGCTTCAAAGGGCTTAATATCAACATCCCTCAACACATCAAACATGTACCGTTGCATAATGCAAAAACCCAGGCCAATCAAGTACTCTCCTTTATCACACAAATGTTCGACTTCCCATATATCGGCTTTGGAAATCTTTTTATTCAGTTCAAAAAGTGAAGAATCGATAGGCTTTAAAACTTCCTCTATGTAAGAAAACTCTGGGTCTAAAAAATCTATCTCATTTCCTTTCTTTGAGGCTATAAACATCGAAGCTCTCCAAAATGTATAACGCCGCGTTAAGTGGTGAGCAACGCTACCACCTTACCTAAACCATTGTGCCGTAAACACTAAAACTGAAGCAAACCGAAAATGCCAAGCGTTGGGAATCCGTCTTAAACGCTTTGTTATATGCCCGCTAAAAAGGAATGTCATCGTCGAAGTCCATCGGAGGTTCATTGTACGAATTAGGAGAATTCGGCATTAACAAAGGCAGATTCAAAACCTTACGAGCACGCTTGGTTGTATCACTTATATCCTTGGTTAGAGATAATGCACTCTCAGGCAGATTTTTTAGGTATGTGAGTTTTTCGATCCCTAAACCTACGTCACGTACAATATGAGTTAATTCTTGTCTAATTGACTCTTCTCTGGTTCCGAGGTCGTATACTTCAGATGTTAGCCTCTGAATTTCTTCTCGATAACTGGATATTTCGTTATCAATCTTAGCCATTTTTTCAGCATGTTCAGCTCTAAACTGGATGATAGTTTCTGACATTCGTTGCTTTTCATCAGCCCATGTATCTAGCTGTCTATCGCGCAGCTTTCGGTTTTCTTCTTCGTCTGAATCCAGCTTGGCGATAGTCGTTCTTTTAACGGTATAATAATGTTCTTGCAAAGTTTTTTGCTTAAATGCGTTACGATACTTATTAATTACTCCATCCACTATACGCTCGTAAAGCATATTTAAGATAGGCACCACTAGCAGATAAACAAGAGATATACCTAATGGAAATAGTAAGTCATTAGCTAATTCAAAAGTAGATTCATTGATCATCTTTATTTTCTCAGCATTACTGCTGAGAATAAACAGCATTACATCTGCAATATTCCAGATTGTCCATGAAAATACGTAGGCTCCTACCAACGGATTTTTAAGTCTACTGACAGTATTTTCTTGCAACGAATTGATCAATGTTTTCAAAAATATACTCCTAAAATTATCACGTCACCCTTGGGCATATAACGCCGCGTTAAGTAGTGAGCAACTGCCACCTTACCTAAACCATTGTGCCGTAAACACTAATTTCAAAGCAAACCGAAAATGCTAAGCGTTGCGAATCTGCCTTAAACGCTTTGTTAGT
>NZ_JONH01000051.1 GCF_000711795.1 Vibrio pacinii DSM 19139
CTATAACAAAGCGTTTAAGAGTGATTCCAAACGCTTGCCGGTTTCGCTTCGCTCACAGTATGGCAAGCGCTTGTCACACCTTAACGCAGCGTTATATGCACATTGGAGAATCGAGTAAGTGGATGATTTAGTATATAAATATCGTAGTTTTAGTGATCGAGCTCTTGAAATTTTGATCAATCAAGAGTTGTGGTTAGCGACTCCGGCAAGTCTGAATGATCCGTTTGATTGTCAAATCGAATACGCGAGTCTATTTGAGGCTGGAATGTCAGAATTTAATATCTCGACTAGCGCATTAGACTCTTTTACAGAAGCTAGCCATCAAGTAGTGCAAAACTTGAGAGTACTAAGTTTATCCAACTCTGAGTTAAACCCACTACTGTGGGCTCATTATGCTGAAAGCCATAGGGGCTTTTGCCTTGGATTCGATGAAATGGAATTCAAATATTCATTTAATCTAGATTTGAGACCACAGAGAGTAGAGTATAGTGATCAATTGCCACAGTTGAAGTTTTCTCCCTATCTTTATGACTCTGACTTTCAGAACAAAGATCATTCTCAAGAACTCATTTTTACGCTTGATGCCTTTTTGAAAAAAGTAGCGTTGACTAAGCCGTTGGCATGGTCGGTTGAAGATGAGTCTAGGATTGTTACAAAGCATCCAATGCAAGGTAACGTTATTAGTTTTAACCCTAGAGCTCTTAGAGAAGTAGTATTTGGGCTAAATATGCCAGAATCAAACAAGAGAACAATTAAGACACTATTGGCAGGTGAGCAGTGGAAACACGTTACTTTTTATCAAATTCATAAATCCGTAGGTAGTTTCGAACTTAATAAAGCGGCACTCTAGGCGCATATAACAAAGCGTTTAAGGCGGATTCCCAACGCATGGCGTTTTCGGCTTATTTTGGGTTTTGTGTTTATGTCACAATGGGTTAGATAGGGTGGTAGCGTTGCTCACCACTTAACGCTGCGTTATGTGTAACCAGAGGAAAATGCATGGAAGTACAGCTCAACGTAGGTAGTGACTCCTTATTCGCAGAATCTTTAACCAAGTCAAATATGGCAGGTTACTATCAAACTCGTGGGATAATCTGGGATCACAATCAGTTTCTAAGTAGTTGGGAAGAGTTCGATAATTACGAAGTCCATCTAGACCAAACTCGTGTTGGTGTTCTCCGTTTTAGCTATAGTGGCGATACTACCTTCTTGAGAGACTTTCAAATTTTGCCTGAGTTTCAGGGTAGAGGAATTGGGGCAAAGTGTCTCGAACTAGTTGTTAGACATGCGCTTGAAAGACAATCCACTAAGCTAGTTTTGCGTGTGTTTAGTGAAAATCCAGCTATCAGCCTGTATGAGTCCAAGGGCTTCGTTAGAACATCTGAAGTCAAGGGGTTGGTGGAAATGGAGACCCCTTTAAGTTCAAACACATAACAAACAATTCAAGCTGATTCGCAACGCTCGGCGCTTTCGGTTTCAATTAGTTTGGTGATTACGGTGAAGTGCTTAGGCAATGTGGCAGCGTTGCTCACAACTTAATTGGGCGTTAGTTTGCTAAAGGCTAGCGGTTAACTAGCCTAAGCTTGCTCTCACATCTGCAATGGTGATGAAGAGTTTGTTTTCAGCGT
>NZ_JONH01000052.1 GCF_000711795.1 Vibrio pacinii DSM 19139
TTTCAGACGCGAATGTACTCGTTGAAAGTCAGCTTTGTGACATTGTCTTTCCGAAAGGTTTATTGGGTGCTTTTGGCCAGCTTTCTACGGCGTTGCTAGTGCCAAGTGGTTTCAGTGACAGGCGCTTTGAAACTGCGCCTGAATTGAGTTTTTCAAAGTGCTGAAAAACGGCGTTGGCAAAGTGGTAATGAACTGGGAATCAAAGGTTTAGAATGGCAACTAACAAAGCGTTTAAGGCAGATTCGCAACGCTAGGCATTTTCAGTTTGCTTTGAATTTAGTGTTTACGGCACAATGGTTTAGGTTAAGTGGCAATGTTGCTCACTACTTAACGCGGCGTTATGTTTATTTGTATTTCAAGGGCTTAAAGTTCTTAGGCTGAAGTTCATTGTCCCTCTGAAAATCCGTCCCTAGTAGACTCAGCAAATCCGCATTGTCGGTCTAAGTTCTTGAATCTCTCAGCCCGTAAACGTGCCAATGTTCGAGGGTTGCTTCATTGTCAGGTCGTGGCGGTCGGTTGTTTGTATAACTGGCTTAAAGTCGCTTTAGGATTCTTAGCCAATTAGCATTTTGGCTTGGCAGTTGCCTCGACAATTCCGCATTGTTTTGCGCTTTGGTTGGAAAGAAAGGGCGCTTGTTGTTACTTGGTCGGGTTGCCTCATTGGGCAGGGAAGTGGAATTGCTCGTTTCTGGTTGGTCGCCTTTGGCGGTCAAGTTGGTTCTAGCCTTGTGGTTTACTTCAGAAAACTAGTCAGAAATAGTAGTTCTTTCTCAATTAAATCATGTGTTTGTGGTAAAACATAACAAACAATTCAACAGTGATTCGCAACGCTTGGCGCTCTCACTTCGGGTTGAGTTAAGTGTTTACGGCGCAGTGTTCAAGTTCAGTGTTTGCGCTGCTCACACGTTAATTGGGCGTTATGCGCCAAAGATTGGGTTCACATCCATACTCTTATGCAAGATTCTGATGATCTGGATGTTTTGGCTACCAATTTGTTGATAAAAAATAACATGGCTTCCTTGTGGAAATTTTCGGTAGCCATCTCTGATTTCATCACAAGTTTTACCGATATCAGGATTTTCAGCGAGTAGCCAAAATGATTCATCGAATTGTTTGAGATAAATATTTCGTTGCTCGCGGCCCCACCTGCGGGAGGTAAACAAGGCAATATCTTTTAAATCAGACTTTGCCTTGTTGGTTAGTTGGAATGGTTTCATTTTCTCTCTTCGCTATCTAGTTCACTGATAAACGAATCGAGGTCATAATCAGCCATACCACTTTCTTCACCTTCAACGAGTAGTTGTCGTAAAGTGTTCATTTTCGTTTCTTGTGTTTCGAGTAAACGTAGAGCGGAACGAATTACTTCACTTGCTGAGCCATAGCGTCCACTTTGGATCTGGTTACTGATGAAGCCATCAAAGTGTTCGCCGAGAGTGATGCTAGTATTTTTAGCCATTGCAATCTCCTGATACCAAATAGTACCTAATTATGGTATTAATTTGAGGTGATCGCAAGTGGCGCATAACAAAGCGTTTAAGAGTG
>NZ_JONH01000053.1 GCF_000711795.1 Vibrio pacinii DSM 19139
AAGCAACTTTTTTAAAGCGCAGCCGAGCGCTGTAATCATACCGGCTAATACTGAAACGCCAAAATATATAAATGCTTCCAATTTTTCACTCCTTATTAATGTGAATAAACCTACTCGTATAACGCTGCGTTAAGTGGTGAACAACGCTAATCACCAAACCTAAACCATTGTGCCTTAAACACTTAAGCTAACTTGAACCAAAACCGCCAAGCGTTGTGAATCCGCCTTAAACGCCTTGTTAGTTGCCATTCTTAACCTTTGATTTCTAATTCATTTCCACTTTGCCAACACCGTTTTTGAGCGCTTTGAAAAACTCAAATCAGGCGCAGTTTCAAAGCAACTGTTACTGAAACCACTTGGAACTTACAACGCCGCAGAAAACTGCCTAAAAGCACCAAAAAGACCTTTTGGAAAGCCAATGCCACAAAGCTGAATTTCAACGAGTAAATTAGCGTCTGAAACGACAAAACAAAACCACAACATTAAAAATCGAACACAACTTCAGCAAACCACACCCAGATACAAAACCGAGCGCAATTGGACAATTCATTAGCCTTAATTTTTCTGCTTTAGCTGCGTTTTTCCCACTGGCAACTAACGCCGCGTTAAGTGGTGAGCAACGCAGACCACCCGACCTAAACCATTGTGCCGTAAACACTAAAGCTGAATCAAACCGAAAATGCCGAGCGTTGGGAATCCGTCTTAAACGCTTTGTTAGCAAGAAATATCACATGTCATTCGATATGCTCTCAAGAGAAATGACTCGAGACATTAACACCTTTATGTCGGATGAAACAAAATCATCCATTTCACTTTGAATAAACTTGATCATTTCTGGAATGTCGGAGTCTTTCTTTACGAAGATATATTTGACATCATTCGGCTCGAGGGTCAAAGACGTAAACTCTTTTGTTTTCTGGTTTTCTTCTTCGAGTTTACTAGGATTCTCGTACTCAAACTCAATCAGATAACTTTCTATATTGTGATTTACTGGAATAAATCTCCACTCTGACTCTTGGAAAAATTCTTTCGTTTCAACTCTACCATTGATGGTCATTTCACCAACAACAGGCTTGCAATATGACAGCACATATTCCATTTCTTTCAATGCTGACTCGTCATCCAATTTCTCTACATTTAGGTCAACAGCTTTCATTGCCGATGCCAACTTGCTGTTCGGCAGTAAGTACATGATCGGATTCAATCCATTTCTCTCAGCCCATTCACGACTCATTCCTAAGCCAAACTCGCCATAGAACTTAACGTGTTCACCAATTCTCGATAATGGGATATCACAGAAACAAACCATAGGGAGTGTAGTGGTCAACTAAAATTGGCCACGGTTTTAGAGTTTTCCCAATATAATCTTTCTGATTCATTGGGCGTTAGGCCACCGTTATACTGATGTG
>NZ_JONH01000054.1 GCF_000711795.1 Vibrio pacinii DSM 19139
ACGGTGTTGGCAAAGTGGAAATGAACTGGAAATCAGAGGTTTAGAATGGCAACTAACAAGGCGTTTAAGGCAGATTCGCAACGCTAGGCATTTTCGGTTTGCTTTGAAATTAGTGTTTACGGCACAATGGTTTAGGTTAGGTGGTAATGTTGCTCACTACTTAACGCAGCGTTAGCCGTTTCCACAATCATTAGCCAAAGTGCAAGTTGCAAAATGAGTAAAAAGGGTATAAGTTTTACTCATGGTAAAATTCGAATTCGATGAAAATAAAAGCAGGTCAAATTTTGAGAAACATGGAATTGATTTCTATACAGCTCAAGGTTTGTGGAATGACTCCGATCTTATCGAGATCCCTGCAAATACAAGTGATGAACCTCGATATTTGGTCATCGGTATGTTAAATGGTAAGCATTGGTCTGGCGTCATTACATACCGTGGATTAAAAATTAGGATCATTTCAGTCAGACGTTCACGTAAAGCGGAGGTGAACTTATATGAAAGCGCATGAGTTTGATGCCAAGTTTGAAAGTGACGATGACATTTTAGGTGATCTAGATTTATCTAAAGTTAAGCGTCCAATGCAAAAGCAGAAACGGGTAAATGTTGATTTCCCTGCATGGATGTTAGACTCACTAGATCGTGAGGCTAGTCGAGTCGGTGTTACACGACAGTCGATTATCAAGATTTGGCTAGCTGAAAGGCTTGAAAATGTAGCTCATCACCACACTTCAAACTAAACGGCTAACAAAGCATTTAAGACTGATTCCCAACGCTTGGCACTTTCGTCTCCGCGTTGGGTTTTGTGTTTACGGTGCTTTGGTTTTGGTTCGTTGGTAGCGTTGCTCACATCTTAATGCGGCGTTATGTTTACGGGATAGATAAATGATTTCTTGGCCATGTATTTTCAAGTTGGACGGCGACTCTGAGCTAATGTATTTAGGTTCTGAAGATCTGCTCAAAACTGAATTGGACGACTTAATTTGGGATACTTCAGACCGCCTTATAGACAGCGAAGGTTATTGCTATGTAGTTAAATCCGAAGGTGATAGCTACGTAATCGAGTCTGAAGATTTTCAGCTAAGTCTATTCGAGGTAACTCAGTTAATCCAAGAGCATGAGTTCTCAAAAGCTGAAGTTTGTCTTACAAAAATACAGTTCTCATCTATAGAAGAAGCCATCAGATCACTTTCATTAGAAATGTAAACATAACAAGCAATTCAAGCTGATTCGCAACGCTCGGCACTTTCGGTTTCAGCTAGTTTAGTGATTAAGGTGAAGTGTTCGGGTAAGGTGGCAGCGTTGCTCACAACTTAATTGGGCGTTATGCGCCAAAGATTGGGTTCACATCCATACTCTTATGCAAGATTCTGATGATCTGGATGTTTTGGCTACCAATTTGTTGATA
>NZ_JONH01000055.1 GCF_000711795.1 Vibrio pacinii DSM 19139
TGCCATAAACACTAAATTCAAAGAAAACCAAAAATGCTTAGCGTTGCGAATCTGCCTTAAACGCTTTGTTAGTTGCCATTCTAAACCTTTGATTTTCAGTTTATTTCCACTTTTGCCAACACCGTTTTTAAGCGCTTTGATAAACTCATATCAGGCGCAGTTTCAAAGCGCCTGTCACTGAAACCACTTGGAACTTACAACCCCGCAGAAAACTGGATGAAAATACCCAATAAACCTTTTGGAAAGGCAATGTCACAAGGCTGACTTTCAACGAGTACATTCGCGTCTGAAACGGCAAAACAAAACCACAACATTAAACATTGAACACAGCCAGCAAACCACACCAAGATACAAAACCGAGCACAATTGCACAATTCATTAGCCTTAATTTTTCTGCTTTAGCTGCGTTTTTCCCACTGGCAACTAACGCCCTGTTAAGGTGTGAGCAACGCAATACCGATGCCGCTGCATACCACCTTAAACA
The DNA here is from genome assembly GCF_000711795.1 of Vibrio pacinii DSM 19139. Lineage (GTDB taxonomy): Bacteria > Pseudomonadota > Gammaproteobacteria > Enterobacterales > Vibrionaceae > Vibrio > Vibrio pacinii. Next base: position 485 of record NZ_JONH01000055.1, read on the forward strand.
CTAAAACCAACGCATAGTAAAAATGCCACGCGTTGCGAATCACTCTTAAACAGTTTGTTAACAATATAAACTTACGTGTTTCGTATTGTTCTCAGTTCCTTCTTTATACTTTTTGAAAACTCGATAAATGATTGCTGGCATTGATTAAGCAATGCTCTTTGCTCAGCACCATCAACCTCATACGCTCTATCAATTTCTTGGAACAGGCTATACAAATTTTGTTCATATTTTAAAAATCCAAACTGAAAACCCTTTAACTCCTTTTCAGTAAGTAATGATTCTGCATAGTCAACTTTCCTACTGTACGAGTATACGTTTTCTCTCATACTCTGGGATAAAGTAGCGCGTTCTTTCTCATGGTCTTCATATACTGTTGGTGTCTTAAACTTACAATACTGATCCCAATACACTCCTTTATAACTTGATACTAAACTAAGACCATCTATTGCTATTTCTTCTAATTCGCAGAAAGCCTTAAATCGTTCAGAAAAAACAAATTGGTTTCTCCACATATTAAGCCCATAAAGAGCTACAATTGCCGCAAATAACGTAGCAAATGCAGATAGCGTTGTTGAAAATCCGTTGAGTATTTTCAAACTCGATTCTTCTATATCAAGATTGATTCCCAAAATGACACCAACTAAAACAAGCGCAATACAACAGAAAACAATCACACTATCTAACTTCATTGAACCTCCATATTGTTAACGCTGCGTTAAGGTGTGACAAGCGTTTGCCACACTTGAGCGAAGCGAAACCGGCAAGCGTTTGGAATCACTCTTAAACGCTTTGTTATGCGC
>NZ_JONH01000056.1 GCF_000711795.1 Vibrio pacinii DSM 19139
GCTTTGTAAGGTACGATTTATCGAGCCCACTAAATGCATTAAGAATTGCTTTTTTCATATTCGATCTCGATTTTAACCTTGTTGTAAGCTAACGCTGCGTTAAGGTGTGACAAGCGCTTGCCATACTTGAGCGAAGCGAAACCGGCAAGCGTTTGGAATCACTCTTAAACGCTTTGTTAGCCATCGAATTCAACACGCTCAATTTTACCTTTAACCGACTGAACTTTATACATTTTACATTGTGGATAGTGAGCTGCGATTAAACTAACTAAATTTGCAAGATCCTCATCGGCAATTCGAGCAGAGAAAGTTACCGACACCAACTCTTCTTTGTAAAACTCAAAGTCACTGTATCTTTTATCCTCCCCAGGACGGCGTGTCATCACACGCCACTCTTTTTCATATTCCCACTTTGCAGTTTTGGTGTAATAAATTGCATCAGCAGTTTTGGCAAGCAACTCTTGACGCTCATCGTACAGCAAGAAGTCCAAAGCAGAGCCCAAATTAGGCGCACTGTCTGTATAAGTTACCTTTTTTGCCATTTGAAAAGGTGTGTCTAGCATTTCAATATGTCTAAACTCAAACATACATCCAGTATGATTGTCTCCATAGTGCGCCCACATAACTTCGTTGTTTTCATCTTCAGATAAGCAGATTATGCGTAAGGCACCGTTGTTATAACGTTCAGTTTCCTCGCGCAGGTTCTCTTCCAAACTCGACAAATTCAACTCAAGTGAAGAAAGTTCTCGATACAGTGTATCTTTACTGACTCCCTGACTTTTAGTCATTTGCATAAGAGAAACTAAACCCTCAGAGTCCGGAGAAAGCGATTTATTCAATTGCAGCTCTTCGTACGCAACGTTCATAAGAGTTTTTAAATATTCATCCTTACATGCGTCAATCGAAGGTTTGAAAGCAGGCATCCTTTGCAGTTCATTTATATCGTTAAATGAACTTGGGCAGGACCAACGAAGCTTTTGAGATTCAAGCACCAATTTTGCTGTATTAGCACTCATATATTTATATAAACAACTAGGTACTTCCAATTTTCCTCCTAGATGGCTAACGCCGCGTTAAGTAGTGAGCAACATTGCCACCTAACCTAAACCATTGTGCCATAAACACTAAATTCAAAGAAAACCAAAAATGCCCA
>NZ_JONH01000057.1 GCF_000711795.1 Vibrio pacinii DSM 19139
GATCGGATAATCGCGGAATCAGTGATCGGTTTAAACCGAAATGGGTGATCGGATAATCCCGAAATGACTGATCGGAATGCTCCGAAATATGCACAGTGCCAGTCACAAAATTAATGACAAATAATAAGCATACTACCGACAAGTAGTTAGTTAAGTGCGAGTAAAATTCTTTAATTTTTTTACTTGAGCCATTACGTGTTCTTGCTGAGTGGTTGTGTACATTGCTTTATCCATTTTATTGTCCTTTATTTTTAACGTAATTGTTTAATGCGGTAAATAATAAATGAAGTTATGGGGCTAAAGGTTTCTTTGCGACGAAGTGCTGTAAATGGGGGGTGAAGTGTCTATAACTAGGATAAAGTGCCTACGACTAAGTAATATAAACAAAAGAGCCATACACGAGTTTCTCAGTTCCCCTGCCCTAGAAAGCTAACAAGGCGTTTAAGGCGGATTCACAACGCTTGGTATTTTCCGTTTGATTCAGCTTTAGTGTTTACGGCACAATGGTTTAGGTGTGGTGCTTGCGTTGTTCACCACTTAACGCGGCGTTAGTTGCCAGTGGTAAAAACACAGCTATGGCAGAAAATTTAGGGTTAATGAAATTTTCAGTTTTGCTTGGTTTTTGTCTGTGTGTGTTTTGCTGAAGTTGTGTTCGATTTTTAATGTTGTGGTTTTGTCTTGCCGTTTCAGACACTATTTACTCGTTGAAATTCAGCTTTGTGGCATTGCCTTTCCGAAAGGTTTATTAGGTGTTTTTGGTCAGCTTTCTGCGACGTTGTAAGTTCCAAGTGGTTTCAGTGACAGGCGCTTTGAAACTGCGCCTGACTTGAGTTTTTCAAAGTGCTTAAAAACGGTGTTGGCAAAGTCGAAATAAACTGGAAATCAAAGGTTTAGAATGGCAACTAACAAGGCGTTTAAGGCAGATTCGCAACGCTAAGCATTTTCAGTTTGCTTTGAATTTAGTGTTTACGGCACAGTGGTTTAGGTTAGGTGGTAATGTTGCTCACTACTTAACGCGGCGTTAGTTGCCAGCGAGAAAAACGTAGCTAAATCAGAAGGTTTAGGGCTAATGAACTGTGCAATTTTGCTC
>NZ_JONH01000058.1 GCF_000711795.1 Vibrio pacinii DSM 19139
ACGCTCGGCATTTTCAGCTTACTTTGGGTTAAGTGTTAATGTCACAATGGTTTAGGCAGGGTGGTTGGCGTTGCTCACCACTTAACGCGGCGTTATGCGTACTAATCAAAAACTCACGTTACATGTTTATTTATACAGTTGCTTTGTGTATTCTCCGAATGTAATAAAAGGAGATGTACATCATGACAATAACATACGAAGCAAAAGTCCCTAGCCCATCAGAATTTTGCGAAATGAGAGTGAAGGCAGGTCTGTCTCCAAAGTCATTAAAAGCTGCCACTATTGCTTTGCCAAATAGCTTGTACGCTATCTCGGTTCGAGATGATGAAGTTCTAATTGCGATGGGTCGGGTAGTTGGAGACGGTGCATGTAACTTTGAAGTCGTGGATGTTGCAGTTGATCCAAGCTATCAAGGTCAAGGGTTAGGCCGGAAGGTCATGGAACATATAGATAACTATTTGTCGTCGGTTGCTCTCGAAGGCTCTTATGTTTCAATGATCGCAGATGAGCCAGTGTTTTACGAAAAATTAGGGTACAAGCTTGTTTCTCCATCCAGCCAAGGAATGACGAAAAAATTCAAGCCGCACGCATAACAAGCAATTTAAGAGGGATTCACAACGCTCGGCATTTTTGCTTCTACTTCAAATTTAGTGTTTATGGCACAATGCTTTAGGTTTGGATGGAGGCGTTGTTCACCCCTTAATTGGGCGTTAGTTGCCAGCGGAAAAAACGCAGCTAAAGCAGAAAAATTAAGGCTAATGAATCGTGCAATTTTGCTCTGTTTTGTGTCTGGGTGTGTTGTTTGATGAAATTGAGTCCGATTTTTAGTGTTGTGGTTTTGTTTTGCCGTTTCAGACGCGAATGTAGTCGTTGAAAGTCAGCTTTATGACATTGCCTTTCCAAAAGGTTTTTTTGGTGCTTTTAGTCAGTTTTTTACGGTGTTGTAAGTTCCAAGTGGTTTCAGTGACAGGCGCTTTGAAACTGCGCCTGATTTGAGTTTTTCAACGCGTTCAAAATCGGTGTTGGCAAAGTGG
>NZ_JONH01000059.1 GCF_000711795.1 Vibrio pacinii DSM 19139
ACGCTTGGCATTTTTGGTTTGCTTTGAATTTAGTGTTTACGGCACAATGCTTTAGGTCAGGTGGTAGCGTTGCTCACCACTTAACGCGGCGTTAGGCATCAGGAGATTTGCATGAAACATCCAAAGTTTAAAGGTGTTGGTACATTAGATGCCGAAATCGAAAAGTGCGAAAAAAATTTGTTGAACAAAGAAATCGAGTTCAACTGGATTGTTCAGAAACTGAAGTCTGCAGACCCGTCACTAGATAATATCAATAAGCTTAGACAGCAGCTTCGAGCTAAAGAGAAACAAGTGATAAAGGCTCGAAAACAAGTAAAGGCAAAAAAGGATCAAAAGTCTCGTAAGGTTAATGAGAGGCAGAGAAGCAAGTTTGGTGGTCAAGCTAAGAAAAAAGAACGATTGGCTTTAAATCGAGCGATTAATAAAGAAATGGATAATCAGGAGAACATTTTGTCCCAGTTAAAAAACATAGCAATTGAGTTTCCCTCTGATAAAGAAGAACCACAATCAGGGACGGAGTTATTCATTTCCCACGCTTCGGAAGATAAAAGCGATTTTGTTAAACCACTAGCTGACGAGTTAATAAAGTTGGGTGTATCAGTGTGGTACGACGAATATACACTGCGTATTGGAGACAGCTTGCGCCGTTCAATTGACCAAGGTCTTGCTGAATCAAAGTATGGTCTAATTATCCTGTCTAAAGCATTTTTTGAAAAAAACTGGACTCAGTACGAGCTGAATGGGTTAGTAGTAAGAGAAATGGAAGGAGATAAGGTCATATTACCTATCTGGCACAACATTACCAAAGACGAGATTATGAAACTAAGCCCATCTTTAGTCGATAAGGTAGCGTTGAACTCAACTATGTTCACGATTAGAGAAATAGCTGAGAAAGTCGCTGACGCTGTGAAAAATGCTTAGTATCAAGTTTGAAGTGCGACACTTTTTACAGATGCGCATGAATATACTCCTGTGGTGTAAAGAACCCAAGTCTTTTCCTTGGGCGCGA